>NZ_CP156795.1:1255989-1883984 GCF_039862785.1 Acinetobacter sp. ANC 7912 | reverse complement strand
TTATGACTTTATCTGAAAATTTAGATTGCACCCTTCAACATTCTTTACCTTCACTTAGCCATTTTAGTGAATTTATTGATTTCAACTGGATTGAGGAAAGTCTGAATCAAACAGGTAAGGCATCAATTAGAAGAAGGAAGTTACCCGCTGAACATGTGGTATGGCTTGTCATTGGACTCGCTTTATTTCGAAATCAACCTATCGGATATGTCGTAGAACAACTAAAACTTGTATTTGGTACAACAGAATATTGTGTTCCTAGCGCAGTAGTACAAGCACGACAACGTTTAGGATCAGAACCTTTAAATGCGCTATTTTCTTTACTTAGCCAAGCCTGGTTTGAAGAATCTCAGCAGCAATACTCAAACTTTCACGGTCTGAGTGTGTGCGCTGTTGATGGTGTTGTTTGGTCTATGCCTTATACAGATGAGAATTTTGCACACTTTGGTTCATCTAAAGGAAAAACTGCTGATGCTCCTTATCCACAAGTGAGAGCAACCTGCTTAGTAAATACCGCGACCCATGAAATTATAGATGCTCAAATAGGCAGTATGGATCAAGGTGAACTCACACTGGCAAGCCAATTATCTCCTTGTTCACACAGTATTACCCTATTTGATCGAGCCTATTTCTCTGCAGATTTTCTCATCGGGTGGCAAAAACGTGCAGAAGAAAGTCATTGGCTTATGCGTGCAAAAGATAATTTACGGTATGAGATTGTGGAGCGTAATTCGCAACATGACTTTCATATTAGAATGCCGATATCAACAAGAGCTAAAAAACTTAATCCAGCCTTAGGAGATTATTGGGAAGCACGTCTCATTGAGGTTGAGCAGGCAGGTAAGATTAGACGTTATATCACTTCACTAATAGATTCAAAGAGATATCCATTATTAGCTTTAGCAAAACTCTATGCCCAGCGTTGGGAAATAGAAATGTGTTACCGAGAAATCAAGAGTAACTTACAGGAAGGGAAGCATTTAAGGAGTAAACAACCTACCTTGATTTATCAAGAGTTATGGGGAGTCTTTATTGCCTATAATATTCTAAGAAGACAAATGAAATATATGGCTCAACGTGCAAAAGTCAGTCCTTTGAGAATGAGCTTTCATATTACCTCTATTGCTATCCTTAACCTATTGAAGTTTGATTCTTTGGCTTCCGCAGGCAATTTGCCTAAACATCTAGAAAGTTTAATGGAAAAATCTAAAAGGTATGTTTTACCGAAAAAAAGAAGTAGAAACTACCCACGAGTTGTGAAAGGGAAACCACAGAAATACCCAAAAAAATGCCAGTCAATCTCTTAACTGACTGGCATTACCTATCAGAGGTGCTTTTTTATAGGCTTTATCAACAATTATTTTTCGATAATTGCAGTTACACCTTGACCACCAGCAGCACAGATTGAAATCAGCGCACGACCTGAACCTTTCTGATTAATCAGTTTTGCAGCTGTCGCGATGATACGACCTCCGGTTGCCGCAAACGGGTGACCTGCAGCCAGTGAAGAACCTTTTACGTTCAGTTTGGCGCGGTCAATAGAACCCAGTGGTGCATCCAGACCTAAACGTTCTTTACAGAATTTTGGATCTTCCCAAGCTTTCAGGGTAGACAGTACCTGAGAAGCAAATGCTTCATGAATTTCATAGAAGTCGAAGTCCTGAAGTTTGAGACCCGCACGTTCCAGCATACGAGGTACTGCATAAGCTGGCGCCATCAACAGACCTTCTTTTTTCTCTACGAAGTCAACTGCTGCGGTTTCCTGGAATGTCAGGTAAGCCAACACTTCATGACCATTGGCTTTTGCCCATTCTTCAGAAGCTAACAGCACACAAGATGCACCATCAGTCAGAGGAGTTGAGTTACCCGCAGTCATGGTACGCGCATCGCCTTTACCAAACACTGGTTTCAGTTTGGCCAGTTTTTCAACTGAAGAATCTGGACGCAGATTGTTGTCACGATCCAAGCCTAGGAATGGGGTGATCAGGTCATCAAAGAAGCCTTCTTCATAAGCCGCTGCCATTTTCTGGTGTGAAGATGCTGCCAGTTCGTCCTGTGCTTCACGGGAAATACCCCATTCCAGAGCAGTGATCGCCTGGTGGTCACCCATAGACAGGCCAGTACGTGGCTCACCATTTTTCGGTGCATCCATCAGGTCTTTGACATTGATTTTGGTCAGTGCTTTCAGGCGGTCTTTCGCTGTTTTTGCGATGTTCAGTTCTAGCAGGGCTTTACGTAAGCCATCACCGAAAGCGATTGGTGCGTCAGAAGTCGTATCTACACCGCCCGCGATCCCCACTTCAATTTGACCTAAAGCGATTTTATTCGCGACCTGGAAAGCTGCTTGCAGACCAGTACCACATGCTTGCTGAATGTCATAAGCAGGAGTTTCAGGTGCAAGAGCAGTATTCAATACGCACTCACGGGTCATATTGAAGTCACGGCTGTGTTTTAGTACCGCGCCAGCAACCACTTCACCCAAGCGTTGACCTTGCAGGTTAAAGCGTTCAATCAGGCCATTCAGGGCTGCGGTGAACATATCAGTATTGGATGCCGTAAAGTAAACACCGTTAGAACGTGCAAATGGAATGCGGTTACCACCGATAATAGCAACGCGGCGAACTGTATTTTGGCTCATGTTTTGATCCTGTTGAACAGAAGTTTGTGTTTTTAAAGTTGAGGTTTTATTTGTTGAAGTCGTTTTGTCCGTACGAGTAGACGCGGCACGGGTGCGCGTGCTTTTCGCCGGTGTTTTTTCTGCAGAAGTTGCTGCACTTGCAGTTTTGCTGGTGCGCTTGCGTGTAGTTGATGCTTTTGACACGCTGTCTGCTGCAGGATTCTCGACCGCTGGATTTTCTTGAGTTGTTTTGCTCATAAGGCTTTACCAGGCAAATAGATCATCTTCTTGGCAGCTACATTAGCATAGAAGGCTATAGGCTGTATTGACTAGAATGACATTACAGACTGCGCTTAGGTCAAGTCATCTCCCTATTATCTCAAGTATTATTGACCCGAAATCTGATGGATCTATTGAAATATAAGTATCTGACATCATGTTGAAGTTAAAGGATAACTTAAATTGATCCAAAAACTAATTTGTATTGAGAGATAATAATCATGACTGACCAGTACCAAGCATTTGCAAAGTCTCCTATTGGTAAATTTGTCATTAAAAACCTGGGTCTTCCATCCCCAACTTTTCTTGAGCGCTATGAGTCTGCAACTCCTGTTGTAAAAGGCGCAGTTTTATTCGGTGCTGCACCTGGCAGTACCTTGACCGGTTCAATTGCAAAAGTTTTGGCAAACATCCATGCTAACAGCTATGCGGGGAATAATGCTGAGCTGCAACAGGCAGCAGCGAAAGTCGGCCTGAATCTGGGTGCATTCAATGAGGGCGACAAAGAGTCTAAGTTCAAGGTTGCGCTTTTCGATGCGTCTGGTATCCAAAACTCAGATGACCTGAAAGCCGTTTATGACTTCTTCCATCCAATCGCACGTCAAATTCAGGCATCTGGCCGTGTGGTAATTGTGGGCATTAACCCGGATTCAGCAACTTCCGTGAAACAGGCGATCGCACAACGCGCACTGGAAGGCTTTATCAAATCTGTTGGTAAAGAATTTAAGAAAGGTATCGCAGCCAACCTGATCTATGTGGACAATGGTGCTGAAGCAAATCTTGAATCTGCACTACGTTTTGCAATTTCTCCACGTTCTGCTTATGTGTCTGGTCAGGTGATCCGTGTTTCTAAAGCAGAATTATTCAATGTGGACTGGACAAAACCGCTTGCTGGAAAAACTGCGGTAGTGACTGGTGCAAGCCGTGGTATTGGTGAAGCGATTGCTCATGTACTGGCACGTGATGGTGCACATGTGATCTGTCTGGACGTTCCACAACAGCAATCTGATCTGGATCGTGTAGCGGGTGAGATTGGTGGTTCAACACTGGCAATCGACATTACTGCCGCTGATGCAGGCGAGAAAATCAAAGCGGCTGCGGTTGAACAGGGCGGTCTGGATATTATCGTACACAACGCAGGTATTACTCGTGACAAGACTTTGGCGAACATGAAGCCTGAGTTGTGGGATCTGGTGATCAACATCAACCTGTCAGCAATTGAGCGCGTCAATGATTATCTGCTGAATAACGATGGTCTGAATACTAATGGCCGTATTGTCTGCGTATCTTCAATCTCAGGTATTGCCGGTAACCTGGGTCAAACCAACTATGCAGCGTCTAAAGCGGGTGTGATTGGTATTGTGAAATATACAGCACCTACACTGACTAATGGTATCACCATCAATGCTGTGGCTCCTGGTTTCATCGAAACCCAAATGACCGCAGCAATTCCGTTCACCATTCGTGAAGCAGGTCGCCGTATGAACTCTATGAGTCAAGGTGGCTTGCCAGTGGATGTGGCTGAAACGATAGCCATGTTTGCAGCAACTGCTTCTTCAGGCTTGAATGGCAACGTGGTTCGTGTTTGTGGTCAGAGTCTGTTAGGGGCTTAATAGAATCTCTCCCCAACTTTCCTTTCTTGCGCTTCGTTTTAAAGCAGTGCTTTAAAACTTGCTCAGAGAGGAGAAGTCCCCCTTTCATAAAGGGGGATTTAGGGGGATTAAAAAAGAGAAAAATCAAAATTCTCAAATCCTCATCGGCACTTCACATGGCTAGGATGATTGAAGTATGCTCAGGTGAGGAAACTTTATAAAGATAATGTTTTCAAAGGTTCAGTATGAATACTCGCCATTTTAGTCAACTTCCAAAGCCGTATCTTGCTTATCCAAAAATCATTCAAGGCTTGATTGCGAAAAAGCCAAAGGGTGAAAAAGTTCTGCCGCAAGTTGAATATGTGGTGGATTCATTCAAGGTCGACCAAAAGCATTTAAAGTCTTATAACGCTGTTTGTGGCTTCAAGAATAATGGCTATATCCCGGCGATCTATCTGGCGGTGCTATCACAAAGCCTGCAGATGCACATGATGACCTCTGAAGCTTTTCCATTTCCGATTTTAGGTCTGGTGCATATCCGTAACCAGATCAAGCAATACCGTAAGGTTGGGGTAAATGAACAGCTGATCTTGTCTTGCAAGTTTGGTGAATTGCAGCCACATGATAAAGGTGTTCAGTTTGATTTTATTACTACGGTTAAAGTGGGTGATGAGGTTGTGGTTGAGGCATTGACCACTTACCTGTCACGTCAGAAAACCGATGGCAAGGCTGCACCTAAAGCTGCAGAGACAAAAACACCAAATTATGAAGTCAATGCAGAATGGGATGTGTCTGAAAATACTGGCCGTCGCTATGCCATGTCTTCAGGTGACTTTAACTTGATCCATATTCATGCGATTACGGCAAAAGCCTTTGGTTTCAAACAGGCGATTGCACACGGCATGTGGAGTAAGGCAAGAGCTTTGGCAAGCCTGACTTTACCAGATGCTTATGAAGCAGATGTCTGGTTCAAGTTACCGATGTATCTGCCATCTAAAGTACAATTCCTGACCGAAGAATCAGGCAATGATACTGAGTTTCTAATCCGTAACTCGAAAAGCCAGAAACCGCATGTTTCGGGAAGCATCAAGGCACTTTAAATATTTAAAAAAAGCCTAAACTTGATTTAGGCTTTTTTATTTGGATTTCTGCTAAATATTCGATTTCAGTTACAACATGGGCCAAGGAAGGACATATGAAACCGATTAAAGAATTTCTGACAGCCAAAGCTAATAATTATCAAGGCTATGTGCATCCGCGTTTTCATGATCTGGCGGTGCACTTTAGCCGTTTTCAGGATGCCCGTGCCGGACAGGGTGGTGCAGCATTAGTGGTCTACCATCAGGGTAAAAAGGTGCTGGATATCTATACCGGCAAGAAGTCAGAATTGGAAGCCTGGCAGCCGGATACGCTGTCGGTATGTTATTCCACCGGGAAAGGTGTACTCGCGACGTTGGTACATATTCTGGTGAGTCGTGGATTAATCAGCTATGACACGCCTGTAGCCGAATACTGGCCAGAGTTTGCTCAGCAGGGTAAAGATAAAATCACGCTGGCCCATATGCTCAGCCATCAAAGTGGTCTTTATGATATTCGTAACATTATTGATAATGCCCGGGAAATGCTGGACTGGTCGCATATGCTGGAACGGATTGCTGCAGCCAAACCACGTTTTGAACTGGGTACAGCTGCGGCTTATCAGCCCTTGACCTTTGGTTGGCAGGTGGGCGGTGCATTGGAAAAAGCCACAGGCAATACGCTAGCTGAATTGATGAACGAATATCTGGTACAGCCATTACAGCTGGATGGCGCTTATTTTGGTGTGCCTGAACATAAGCTTTCACGTGTAGCGCGACCAATTCATCGTAAGAAAACAGATACCCAACCACGAGCAGAAAAGACTCAGCCGAGAGCAAGAAAACCGAATCTGATGGAACGAGCTTTACAGTGGAGTGGGCAGAATCCACAGGATTTTCAGGATGCCATGATTCCCAAAGGCATGAAGCATCTGAATTTCTTTAGTGATGAAGGGCTGAAAGCCATTATACCTGCTGCAACGGGTGTATTTACGGCGAACAGTCTGGCAAAAGTCTATGCCATGCTGGTACAGCAAGGCCAATGGCAAGGACAGCAACTGATTTCACAAGATATTTTTCAACGTTTAAGCACAGTGCAATATACCCATCGTGACCGGATCATGCCTTTACCGATGCACTGGCGATTAGGCTATCATCGTATTCTGACTCTGGGGAAATCCAGCAAAGGTTTTGGCCATATCGGTTTTAATGGTTCAGGTGCCTGGTGTGATCCAGAACGAAATCTAAGTTTTGCCTATACCCATAATTTCCCGACTGCTTCGATTACGGGCGATTACCGATTGTGGGGGCTGACTCAGGAAGCTTTACGTTGTGCTGATCAGATCCGAAAAGGCCGCAAAGGTTGGTTTTAAAATCGTAACAGCAGATCAGCGCATCTTATCAAGCCGTCAGGGCTATGTTATGTTGCCGCACATCAAACTGCTGAATCTCGAGTCATGAAACAGGTTATTTTGATTCCGCTGGTGGCAACGGCTGTATTGGTAGGTTGTCAGGATCACTCCAAAGCTAAAACGCAAACTGCTGCAGAAGTTAAGGCTATGCAAACAGCCTGGGCAGGTGAATATCAGGGCACGACGCCTTGTATGGGGGGCCTGTCACGTTGTGATGACTGTCCGGGAATGGCAGTGAAACGGGTAAGTGGTCGACCTAATTCCGTAAATCTGTTAAGGACTGCTACACGTGCATGGATCTCATTCACTTGGCTATCAAAACTCCTTGCACTGAGTTTATCTCCTAATAATTTGATGCAATGCATCTTAGTTTCAACCAAACTTCGCCGATGATAGCCTGACCATTTTTTCCATAGTGTCCTGCCTAAACGTTTAATTGTTCGAAGTAATTCATTTCGCTCTAGCGAGCTACTCTTTGTATCTTTCCATGGTTTCGCATTTTTTCTAGGTGGAATCACCGCATGCGCTTGCCGATCTGCAATGACCTGACGGCATTGCTTGGTGTCATAAGCTCCATCGGTATAAACAGAGTTAATCTGCTCATCTTGTGGAATCTGATTAAGTAAATCACCAAGCACCTGTGAATCACTGACATTATTGGTTGTAAGCTGAACTGCTCGTATTTGTAGGGTTTTAGCATCTATACCAATATGAAGTTTACGCCATTGGCGACGATATTCAGGTCCATGTTTCTTGCGTTTCCATTCGCCCTCACCTAGAAACTTCATGCCTGTAGAGTCCATGAGTAGATGCAGCCCATCGCTACTTTTTTGGTAGCTGATTACAATATCAATATGCTTTTGTCTTCTACAAAGCGTGGTGTAATCTGGAGCTATCCAATTTAATCCGCAAAGTTTAATCAGACTTTGCACAAAGCCAGTAACCATACGTAAAGACAGACGGAATAAGGATTTAATCATTAAGCAGCACTGGATGGCTGCGTCGGAGTAGGTTTGATTTCGCCCTTGTTTGCCTTTTGATGGCGCATACCATTGCGTAGCAGGATCAAACCAAATGGCAATATTTCCGCGACTCATGAGTGCTCGGTTATATGCGGGCCAATTGGTTGTGCGGTAGATTTTGTGTGTAGGCTTCTTCATTTGAAAATTATATCGCTGAAAAAGCCTTTACAGATAGGTTTGTGCAACAAAGCCGTTAATATTTAATAATTTAATTTTGTTTATGATGATCTTATCTTTATAGTAATAATATATGTCAAAAGAAGTATGAAATTTAAAGAGTTAACGCTTACAGAATTCATGACTTTAATAACATTTTTGGCGGTATAATTTGTGTAATTACTAAATCTTATTTTTACTTTCGCTTAGATGCTATATGGATCATGTCATTAATCCCTCCTTCAATTTATTTTTTTGATACGCAGATTCAAATCCCAAGTGCGACACATTTGTAGTTAGTTGAAAAAGTTAGGTGTATTCATAGAATCATTAGACTTTTTCAACTCGCAATTGGAAAGCACACAATGAAGAAATACACCCAACTTTCTCAAGATGAAAGATACGAAATTTATGCTACTTTGAAAAGTAAAAGCTCAATCGCTAACCTTGCTCGGGAGTTAGGGCGTTCACGATCAACCATCTACCGTGAATTAAAAAGAAATACTGGGCAACGTGGATATAGGGCTCAACAGGCAGCTAAATTTGCAAGTCAAAGACGGTACCGTCCTTCCTCATCAATGACAGCATTTGCCTTCGCCTATATTGATTATTTAATTGGCTTGGACTGGTCACCAGAACAAATTTCAGGTGCTTTAACACAACGCGGTTGGCTGGATGTACCTTCACATGAGTGGATTTACCAGTACATTTATCAAGATAAATCAAAAGGCGGTAAACTCCATCTACACTTAAGGCATCAGAAGAAATATCGAAAACGAGGTTACAAAAACACGGATCGTAGGGGCAAATCATTGATAAAACAAGTATTCACTGTCGAGACCAGGTCATTGATCAACGACAACGTTTAGGAGATTTCGAAGGTGACACGGTGATTGGTAAACATCATAAAGGTGCTTTATTAACCCTTGTTGATCGAAAGAGCCTGTATGTACATATTGTTCATTTAGGATCAACGAGAGCATCCTCTCAAACGATTACTTGTGCGTTAGATCGTTTACGAATGAGCCATGCTTATAGTGTGACATTTGATAATGGTAAAGAATTTTCCGAACACAAAAGAATTACTGATGCCGGGATAGAGACGTATTTTGCTGATCCTTACAAGTCTATTCAGCGAGCTAGAAATGAAAATACGAATGGTTTAATCCGTCAATATCTGCCAAAATCATCATCGTTTGATGACGTGTCAAACGAACAAATAGAGCAGATAGAATTTGCACTCAACCATCGTCCTAGAAAAACGCTAGGTTGGTATACACCGAGTGAAGTTATGGCTGGTTTTTATACTGTTGCACTTGCCGCTTGAATCCGCCATATTTTAAAAGTAGTAATCTTTATTTTAGTTATTTTTGCTTTAGTAAAATTTGCTGAGTTAATTTATCGAACAGTGACTAAGAAAATAAGATTGAAGAATAAAATTAGATATAAAAATACAGAGGAAATTCATAACTTACTTATAAATAATCGGAAAAAATATGAAAGATATTTATTGGTTTTTATTTGTATTATTTTCAGTTCATTTGGAAGCACTTTATTCAAGTTGAATTTGAAAATTTCACTTGTAGCCGCTTTTATATTTGGGGCAATAGTAGGGACAATTTTATCTTTAACAACAGATAAAACATTAGATAAGAATTTTGACATCCTCTCCGACCTAAAGGACGGAGATTCCTCCTGCGAGACGCCCATGTCCGAGCGCAAGAATATTCAGTGCTGAGTTTATATCTCTATCGTGGAATGTACCGCACTCCACACACTGCCATTCTCTTATTCCAAGTCCTGCTCTACCTTTCAGACTACTGGAGCGTGAGCCGCAGCACGAGCAAGTTTGGGTGGTATAGGCTTCATTGACTTCTTCATACCATACCCCTGCGTTCTCGCATTTATACTTGAGCATGGTTCTTAAGGTCGTCCAACCTGCATCGAGTACAGACTTAGCTAATTTTGTCTGTGCCAATGCTTTGGCATTCACATTACCAACGAAGATGGCTGCATGTTCATTCACCAGTTTATGACTGAATTGATGCAGCATATTTTGACGTAGATTTTTGATCTTGGCATGAATCGCTTTGACACGTTTTTTATTTCTTGCTCTTTGAGCAATACCAAGTTTTTGTTCATATTGACGATAGATTTTAGGCGCTTTGAACTTTACACCATCTGAGCAAGTCGCAAGGTCTTTGAGTCCTAGATCAATGCCAATTGAAGTTTTAGCGGTGGTTTTCTCTGTTTTAATTGAATCAACCACAAGACATACATACCAACGCCCTCGGCTATCCTCGACAAACGAGCCTGTTTTAACATTGTATTTACTTAGTCCGTAACTGTCCCATAGCTTGAATTGATGCTTGCCGTATTGGACATACCCATCGGCATATTTCACCGCCACTTTTTTAAATGGAATCCAACCGAGAGAACGTCTAGCATTTTTTTGTTACTGACACGCCATTTTAGCTTGGCTTTTTTAAATTGCTTTCTTCGAGTAACTAATTCTTCCGCAACTGCCTGTATGGTTTGGCTGTGCAAATTGCACTCTTTTGATGTACCTTTCGTGTATTTAGCAATATCGTAAGCTGAAAAGAATTGTTGTTTTCTTTGCAAGTGTTTAAAACACAAATCATTGACATAGTTCCAGACAAAATTAACTTCAGATGCCAATTGGTCTAGCACCTTGCAATGTTTGTCTTTTATGCGTAATTTAAGTGTCTTCATCACTAAAATATATTTGGTCTATGGATAATAGTCAAGAGATTAGAACAGGTCGTCACTGTGTTTTTAATATGCACGTTCATTTAGTCTTTGTGGCTAAATATCGTAGAGATGTTTTTACCAAAGCTATGCTCGAAACTATGAATGAAGTATTCAAGCGCATTTGCTTAGACTTTGAAGCTAAGTTGGTAGAATTTGATGGTGAGCATGATCATGTTCATTTACTTGTGAACTATCCACCAAAAGTAGCTATTTCTAGCTTGGTTAACAGCCTAAAAGGTGCATCTAGTCGTATTTTAAGAACTAAACACCCTGAAATTAAAAACAAATTATGGGGGAATGCTTTGTGGTCGCCTAGTTATTTCGCTGCATCGTGTGGAGGTGCTCCCATTGGGATTATTAAACAATATATCCAACAACAGCAAACACCGCATTAGCAATCCTAGCTAATCCCCACAAGGGGGACTAGCGGATTGCAGCCTTATATCCCCGCCCTGAAGGGCGAGGTTTTACGGCTAAAGGGATAAAATTGGTGTTCTACTGGTTGCTCTATTTACAGGAGCTCTCATTGTGGGGGAGCTAAAATATATGGAGATTGATAAATTACCAAAAGTGAGTTTTTCAGTAGCTAATAAACAAAATGCGAACTATCAACTTTTAGAATTAGGAAAAACAAATGCTATTCTCATTGAAAGGCATAAAAATGGAACGAATAGCTTTAAGATAGTTGAATTAAATCAAATTGATAAGATTGAATAAAATCTTCTAAACTAACTATTTCATTCACTATTTATCAAAAAAACAGTATGCTTAGACCTGTAAAAAGGAGCATACATGTATCAGGTACTTGCGCGAAAATATCGTCCTCGTAATTTTAATGAATTGGTGGGTCAAAACCATGTTTCTCGTGCCTTAACCAGCGCATTGGAACGTGGCCGTCTGCACCACGCCTATCTGTTTACGGGCACGCGCGGTGTGGGTAAAACGACCATTGCACGTATTCTTGCCAAATGTCTGAACTGTGAAACCGGTGTCACTTCGACCCCATGTGAAGTCTGTGCAACCTGTACTGCGGTGAATGAAGGCCGTTTTATTGACCTGATTGAGATCGATGCGGCATCACGTACCAAGGTGGAAGATACACGTGAACTTTTAGATAATGTTCCGTATGCACCCACCCAAGGACGCTTCAAGGTTTACCTGATTGACGAAGTGCATATGCTTTCTACGCACTCTTTCAATGCCTTGCTCAAGACACTGGAAGAACCGCCTGAACATGTGAAGTTCCTGTTTGCCACGACCGATCCGCAAAAGCTGCCAATTACCGTGATTTCTCGCTGTCTGCAATTTACCTTGCGTCCGCTGGCGGTTGATGAAATTACCGAACATCTGACCAATATCCTGCAAAAAGAAAGTATTCAGGCTGATCAAGATGCTATCTGGCAAATTGCCGAATCTGCTCAAGGTTCTTTGCGTGATGCCTTGTCTCTGACTGATCAGGCGATTGCCTATGGTCAGGGTGCAATCCAGCATCAAGATGTCAAGGATATGCTCGGTCTGATTGACCGGACCATTATCTATGACCTGATTCTGGCTATTCACCAGAACCAGAAAGCCCGTGTCAGTGAACTGTTGCTGCAGTTCCGTCAGCAAGCACTGGATGTTTCACTAGTACTGGATCAGCTGATCTCGACTTTGCATGAGCTGGCACTGTTACAGTACCTGCCAGATTTAAGCTTGAAATATAGTGCTGAGATTAACCAGAAAATCATGCAGTTGTCTGGATTAATTTCACCACAAGATCTGCAGCTGTATTACCAGATTGCCTGTAAGGGGCGTGCTGATCTGCAAATGGCAGTTACGCAGGAGCAGGGCTTTGAAATGACTGTGCTGCGTCTGCTGGCATTCCGTCCATTGCAGCCGAATGAGATCCCAGTTAGTACGGTGCAGGTTCAGCAAGCAGCACCGCAAGTCATTCCGCAGCAAAATACAGCGCCACAATCCAATGTTGTGCCACAGCAGAAACCTACGCCAACACCACAATCAGCTGTTGTAGAAGAATTTCCGCTAGATGATGGCTATGAAGATGAATCGGATTACAGTCCGGCATCTGCACCGTCCGAACCCTCTTCTGATGATTTTCTGGATGAAGAACAACCAGATTCAACTGCAGCACCAGTAGCACAGTCTGAATCGGCACCTGTAGAACAGCCTGTCTCAGATCAGATCGTGTTTGATCCAAGTGTAGAAGATGGCTTGTTTGGTTTTGATGATGTGCCGGTAGAGCCTGCGGCAACTACTGAAGCTAGCAGTGATGATTTCCTGTTAGAAGAATATCTGCCTGAAGAGCAGAATTCAGTACCTGCAGTAGCACAGCCTGAACCCGAGTTTAGCTTGTCTGAATCAGCGACTGAGCAAGAATCTGTTGAAAATACAACAGTTGAAACCCAGCCAGGAGCTGTGGTTCAGGCTGCCACTGTGCAATCTCAAACAGCAAATATTGATCAATCCACAGATCGTAACCTGATGCCGCAGGATATTTTGCAGATTCCAGTACAGGACATGCAGGGTGAGTGGACAGTAGAGAAATGGGAATTCTGGTTCCGTAACAGCCAGCTATCACCAGCAGTACAGGAACTGGCTCAGTACGGCATCATGACCGGCCAAATTGATGGCGAATCGGTCTTCCATATTCCGGAACAGTATCAGCCACTACTGACTCAGTTGCAGCATGTACTTGAACAGGCGATTCAGCAGCAATGGCCGAATACCCATTTCAAAGTCAAATTTGAAGACGTGAATGAACTGACGCCGTATACCTTGCAGCATGAACGCAAAGCACGTGCTTTTAAACGTGCTGAAGAATTATTGCATGCTGAGCCTGCTGTTCAGGACTTGCTTAAAAACTTTGATGGTGAGCTAAAAAATATCCAGCTGAAATAAGTTTAGGCTTGGCAAGCTATACTAAGGAACGGACATAAAGCATCCCGCATTTCATCTGGAATCGGGGTGCTTTTTCGTGTCTGGCGATCGACAAAGACATGTACAAAACTGCCCTGAGCAGCAGCCTGATTCTGACCTTGCCTAAAAATCGCTAAGTCATAGGTCAAGGAGGAAGTCCCCATTCTGGCAATACTGACACCAACTTCAATCACTTCAGGATAAGAAAGCTCCTGATTAAACTGGCAGTTTGAGTTGACGACCAGACCAATCTGTTGTGCCGTATGCGGATTAAAGCCAGCATGTTGAATCAGTAGGGCATTCGCTGCGGTATCAAAATAGCTGTAATAAGTGACATTATTGACATGTCCATATAAGTCATTGTCCGCCCAGCGGGTCTGAATGCTCAGGAAAAATGGATATTGGTCACGGGTTTTAATGGCAGTTTTTGTCATAAAATTTCTTATAAAAAATAATTCTGGTTTCTTAGCTACATAAATTAGGCATAAATCGCCTGATAGATTTGTAGAGCATCTTCTACATTCATTTCCCGCGGATTGTTTTGTAGCAGGCGGGTCTGTTTCATGGCATCTTCCGCCAGCAATAACAGCATGTGTTCTGGAATATTCAGTTGGTTCAGTTTCATTGGAAGGCCACTGCGTTCCAGATGGTTATTAAAGTGGTCAATAAACAGATCGGTGAGTCCGTCATGGCAGCCTTTGCTATGCGGATCGAGCCAGGTCATCAGTTCCGCATATTTCTGTTTGGCGGCAGGAGCATTAAATTTCAGTACTTCGGTCAACACGATGGCATTGCTATGCCCATGTGACAGGTGGAAATGTCCACCCAACGGATATGCAAGAGCGTGTACGGCACCCACTGGCGCATTGGCAAAAGCCTGACCAGCCAGCATGGAGCCGACCAGCATATTCTGGCGGGCTTCCAAATCATCGCCATTCTCCAGTACTTTTTGCAGGTTAGCATTGAGCAAACGCAAGGCTTGTTTCGCCAGCATATCCGAATAGGGATTCTTCTTGATCTTGGAAGTATAGGCTTCGATGGCATGTACCATGGCATCAATGCCGGTCGCTGCGGTGATATGTCGCGGCAAATTTTGGGTAAAGGTGGCATCCAGAATTGCGGTATCTGCAAATAGATAAGGAGAGACAATGCCGGTTTTGGTGGTTTCACCCGTGGTGACAATGGAAATAGGTGTCACTTCTGAACCGGTACCCGCCGTCGTTGGAATCAAAATTAAGGGCAGGCGTGGGCCTTGCACTTGATCTATCCCATAGATTTCATTTAAACACTGATGTTGATGAGGGTGACTTAAAACAGCAATCAGTTTGGCCACATCCAATGAACTGCCGCCACCAAAACCAATCACCACATCAATCTGTTCCTGACGGGCAAAAGCGACTGCATCCGCGACAATATGTTCAGGGGGATCAGCCTGCACATCGGCATAGATGGCATAATCCAGTCCGGCAGTCTCAATAATATTTAAGATTTCCTGATGCAGATTCTGCTGAATCATGCCTTGATCAGTCACCAGTAAGGCACGCAGGTATTTGCCACGCTGTAGAATTTGGTGCAGCTCTTGAATGGTTCCGAGACCAGCTATGATGTTCGAAACAGTCTGAAATTGAAATCTTTGCATGGCTGCTTCCTTAATTTTTATCCAAATTCATATTATTGTGCGGTTGTGATATAGGATTCACTATACAAATAACTTAACATAAGAATCCTGAAAAGAAAGTATCGCTGAGGTTGTTTATGTCATCCAGAACGCCATATAAGGTGTTATGTGTTTGTTTGGGAAATATTTGCCGTTCTCCCACGGCCGAAGTGGTCCTCAGACACTATTGTGATGTACATAACTTGAATATTGTGGTGGATTCAGCAGGAACCAGTAATTATCATCCGAGTAAAGCGCCGGATTTACGCAGTCAGGAACATGCGCTTAAGCGTGGTTATGACCTGTCTGGATTACGTGCTCGCCAATTAAAGTTACGAGATTTCATTGAATTTGATCTTATTCTAGCCATGGATCATGACAATTTGAGTGATATTCTCGCTCTTCAGGCACGTGCCAGATACGAGCTGGGACAGTTACGTGCTGAAGTGGCTTTAATGAGTGAATATGATCCGGAATATCCAAAACAGGCTGTGCCTGACCCATACTATGGCGGTGCGCATGGTTTCGAACGCGTACTGGATCAATGTGAATCCAGCAGTCTGGCCTGGATTAATGTCTTTAAAATGCAACAAAAACGAGCTTAAGGTTTAAGACATGCAAATCCAAACACAGGTTCAACTTAAACCTTTTAATACTTTGAGCCTGGATGCAGTCGCATCCCATTATTGCAAGGTTCAATCGACGGATGACCTGATTCATGCACTGGATTTTGCTAAGCAGCAACAGCTGAATATCCTGATCTTGTCGGGTGGCAGCAATATGCTTTTGCCAGAAAAAATTCATGCATTAGTGCTGCATATGGATATTCAGGGTATTGAGCTACTGGATAGTGATGATCAGATGCAACGCCTGCGTGTGGGCGGTGGTCAGGTCTGGCATGATTTCGTGTTATGGACGACTCAGCAAGGTTTTTATGGCCTACAAAATCTGGCCTTGATTCCGGGGTTGGTGGGCGCATCTCCGGTACAGAACATCGGTGCCTATGGCGTCGAAGTGGGTGAGTTTATTGAATCGGTTGAAGTCTATGACCGAGAAACCCAACGCTTTGACTCGATCAACGCTCAAGACTGTGATTTTGCTTATCGTCACAGTATTTTCAAGGATCAGCCGGGACGCTATATCATTACCCATGTGGTCTTTCATCTATTAAAACAACCGGATTTAAAATTGAACTACGGTGATCTTAAAGCTGCCGTTGGGGAGGAGCAGACGCCGGAAAATCTGGAACGCCAGGTGATTCGAATTCGTCAGAGCAAATTGCCGGATCCAAAAGAATATCCAAATGTCGGCAGTTTCTTTAAAAACCCGATTGTGGACCAGGCTGACTTTGACCAAATTGCAGAAAAATTCCCGAATTTGCCACATTATTCACAGCCGAATCATCAAGTTAAAATGGCCGCAGGCTGGTTGATTGACCAGAGTGGCTGGAAGGGCAAACAGCTTGGTCCGGTTGGCATGTTCCACAAACAGGCGTTGGTATTAGTCAATTATGCCAATGCTTCATTGAAGGATGTCCGTGCCACTTATCAAGCGGTGCAAGCCGATGTATACGCCAAATTTAATGTCGCACTGGAGCCGGAACCGGTGTTGTTTGGTGAAGATGGCTTGATTCGTTCACATCAGGATTAAAGGTTAAATAGATGAAGAAAGGGTATGGGATGTTACGATTGGTTCAGGCAGTCGCTGTACTGTTTGTACTGTTCGGACTGTATCTGATCTTCCTCTATTCTCCATTTTATTCCACATTGGTGGTCAAAGGCCTGAATTATTTTGTTCCGGTAGAAGTGAATCAGGTCGCAGCACAAAGCCAGAAACAGGCGGCTTTAAGTGTCAACGAAAACCTGGAACCGGGTTCAGAACAGTGGATTGCCCGTCAGGCTTATCTGCGGGTGATGGAAGAAGATATTTCCAAGAATCAGTCACAGAACCTGTCCCTGATTCAGGCACGTTATAAAGCCTTGCAGCAGTTGCTGGAAGATGAACGCGAAGCTGAAGCAGAGAAGTCTGAACAGCAAAAAATTCAGGTGCCTTTGCTGGCAAATGAAGCTGCTGTATCAGAAGCGCAAGCAGATGATCTGACAGATTTGCTCAATTTGAAGGATGGCGCCAATACGGCTCAGATGGAAGAGTATGTCGATTTTCTGAAAAATTATGACATCGAAGCACATCAGGAAAAGCTGGCCCAAATCAATAATATTGAATTTGCTGAAGATCTGGAATCGATCAATCATAAAGAACAGCCGGTTTCTGAATCTGAGATTTCGAAACCTTATGCGATTGTGGTACTCGGTGGTGGTCTGACTCTGGACAAAAATGGCAAAGACATTGTGGTGAATGACTACACCCGTCTGCGTCTGGAAAAAACCCTGGAAGTGGAAAAAGCGTATGACCTGCCAATCGTTCTGAGTGGGGTGGAAGCGCCGTATATGCAGCGCTGGTTGCAGAACTATGCTGTGGATGCCAAACTTCTGGAGGACCGCAGTATGAATACCTGTGAAAATTCGCGCTTTAGTTCGCTGCTATTACAGAAAAAAGGTGGCGCACCAACGGTGATTTTGATCACGGACCGCTATCATATGCCACGGACACGCCGTCTGTTTGCCTTAAATGGCATTCAGACCATTCCAGTTGAAGCGCCAATGCCACAGCAGTTGACCCGATGGCGGCCAAGTGTGCAAAACTATGACCATAGCCGACGGGCGAATTATGAACTGCTGGCCACTTTGCGTGACGTGTGGTTCGGATCCAGTGACTGTCGAGAGGTACCTTAATGTCTGATATCCCATTCTTAAATCCGACGATACTCAAGCAGCTTGAGTTACCGGTGCCGAGCCGTGACATCACGCCGACTTTGCTTGAGCCGTTGAATCTGAATCGGGAGATGCAGCCATCCCTTGAGTTGCAGGCCTATCGCAAGTTATATGGCTTTGATTCACTGGATTGCAAACACTGGCAAGGTTATGTCGAGATGCCGCTGTTCAAGCTGCATGTACAGGTATTTGAGCCAGACTTAAGCAAAACTCAGTTTGACAAAATTCAAGGCACAGTCTTCCTGCTACATGGTTATCTGGAACATAGCGGGATTTACCAGCCGATCGTGAAAGAACTGCTGGAAGAAGGCTTCAGTGTCCTGACTTTCGATTTGCCAGGGCATGGTTTGAGTAATGGTTCATCAGCCAATATCAAGAATTTTGACCATTACCAGCAAGTGTTACATTCGGTACACCGTTATGTTCGTCAAGCAGCACAATTGCCACAACCATGGTTAGGGATCGGACAAAGTACTGGTGGTGCGATTTGGATGCATCACCTGCTGGAATTTGCAGAACGTCGTGAAAATCCGTTTGTCGATCGCGTATTGCTACTTTCACCATTGATTCGCCCAGCCAAAACTGCCTGGTGGCATAATCCATTAGGACTTGGCATTATTCGCCGGATCAAGCGCGAAGTGCCACGCCATTTCCGTCGCAATAACCATAACCCGGAATTCCTACGTTTTGTTCGTCTGAAAGATCCGCTACAGCCCCGCATGATGGGCATGGACTGGATTCTGGCCATGTCACGTTGGATGCAGGAGATGGAAGAACGTCCAGCTTGCCGTATTCCGGTCTGGTTGGCGCAGGGGGCACAGGATCAAACCGTGGACTGGCGCTATAATATCGAGTTTATTCGCCGGAAATTCCGCTTGCAGACTTTGTTGATGCTGGAAGAAGGTTCACACCAGCTGATTAATGAACGTGCGGATATACGGGCGGCTTTGACGGGTCTGATACCAGCTTTTCTGCACGCCAAGGCGAGTCGTACTTATTATTAAGTTATTGAATGTGTTAAGTATGGCTTAAAAAGGCGATCCTATGAGATCGCCTTTTTCATTAGAATTTTTCAACGGTTGCCCGGTTCCACATACGGTAATAGAAGTTTTCTTCATCGCGATCGGAACAATGCAGCAGTTCATTTTCTTTCATCCAGAAGTGCAGCTGGGCATAGTTTTTAATCTCATGACTATTGATGCGCTGTGCTAGTTGATGTGGTTTAATCCCGGAAGGATGACAAACACCTGCCGATGCAATCATTTCCGATAACGCTTTTAAGGTATTGCGGTGGAAGTTATAGACACGTTCAGCTTTGCTTGGCACGTGTAAAGCCTTCTGACGATGTTTATCTTGAGTAGTTACACCGACAGGGCATTGATTAGTATGGCAACTTTGTGCCTGAATACAGCCCACTGCAAACATGAAACCACGCGCCGAATTGACCCAATCTGCACCAATTGCGATCGTACTGGCAATATCGAACGCGCTAATGATTTTTCCACTTGCACCAATTTTAATCTGTTTACGTAAGCCTGCGCCCACTAATGTATTATGAACAAACAAAAGTCCTTCGCGCAGCGGTGTACCAATATTATCAATCAGTTCAATCGGTGCTGCACCTGTGCCCCCTTCTGAACCATCGACCACAATAAAGTCTGGAATAATTTTGGTATGCAGCATGGCTTTGACGATACTCATAAATTGCCAGGGTTGACCTAGGCACAATTTAAAGCCGACCGGTTTGTCACCCGATAAATCACGTAATTGCTGGATAAATTCCATCATCTCAATTGGCGTACTAAAAGCTGGATGAGCGGAAGGGGAAACACAGTCATGTTCCCGGCTGATGCCACGAATCTGAGCAATTTCTTCAGAAATTTTGGCTTTGGGGAGAATACCGCCGTGTCCAGGCTTGGCCCCTTGTGAGAGTTTGATCTCAATCATTTTCACCTGTGGCAGTTTGGCTTTTTCAGCAAACTGGACTGGATCAAACTGTCCATCTAAGGTACGGCAACCGAAATAGCCACTACCAATTTCCCAGACAATGTCACCGCCATATTCAAGATGGTAGGGACTGATACTACCTTCACCGGTGTCATGGTAGAAATTTCCTTTTTTGGCACCGAGATTCAGGGCACGAATGGCATTGGCACTCATACTGCCAAAACTCATCGCCGAGATATTCAGGATCGAAGCACTATAAGGCTGTTTACACTGTTCATTGCCAATGGTAATCCGGAAAGTTTCCGGATCAGCCGGTGGGCATGGCATGATGGAATGCGTGACAAATCTATAGTCATGCTGGTAAACATCAATGATCGAGCCAAAGGGCTTATCAGAATTTTCATTCTTGGCACGTTGATAGACCAGACTGCGTTGCATACGGGAAAATGGCAGGGCATCACGATCCGCTTCAATAAAATACTGACGGATTTCCGGACGGAATTCCTCAAACAGGAAACGGAAATGTCCCATGATCGGGTAATTTCGGAGGATGGAATGCCGGTGTTGCAGTACATCATACAGCCCCACCAGACTCAGCACCGCAGTGACAATCCACAGGGTATTGACCAGGGTTTCAGGCAGAAAATAATAAATATAACGAGGATGATAACCGATATGAAATCCGGTAATAATCAAGGCAATCAGGATACAGGTGAGCCAGACCGAATAACGAGAAAAGAACGTATTTAGCAATTTATGCCGAACGAGTTGTGCTGGATTGGCCATAAAATGATTGATTCCCTATTGTTCTTATCCATGCAATTGATTTTCAAGGATGAAGGCATTTATACAAGAACAAAATTGTTATTCCGGTTGAAGTGATAGATTGTGCTTTAAAAGTTTAGATTATTTTTTAGACAAAATAGATATGTTTAGAAGAATAAATTTTATGCAGAAAATCAGAAAAAGGCTTCGATTCTTATTATTTCACAGTCAGTACAGACAAGGTTAAAGTACGGTTACACCAACACAGCGGAGAAGAGCGTATGACGAAAAAAACCATTCGGTTCAATACTGCAGAGCTGGCTTGCTCATGTATGTGATGACCTTAATTATGAGACTTCCAAACTGCATATATCTGGGGTGTTTAGATGGATATATGCAGCATCATCAGCCGATTAACCAGAATAATGACAAAAAGATTATAAGAAATTATGAGTCCCGGGAATGGGACTTTTTTATTGCCTGTAATTAATCCTCATCTTCCTGATGCACTGCACGAGCCACTTCTGCAGGTTCAATCTGTTTGATCTTATTGCCAAAGCTGCGCAGCCACCAAGTCAGCTGTGAGGTAAAAGGCACAGTCGCACTAATCAGCACCATGCCATCTTCCATTTTCTCGATCTGCTGGTCGCGACTCAGCTGGCTTTCTTCAAAGAAAATTGCATCAGCTTCGGTCATTTTTAGCTTAAGTAGGATATTTTCAGTTGGTTTATTGAAGTCAACCCGGAAGCCTAAAGCTCCAGATTCAATATATTCATCAATATCAAAATTCACCGGATGCAGGGCACGGGTATTCAAGACATTCGCCGATTTAAAGCGATGTAGAGCAAAGGTCTGAATGTCAGATTTATCATGACGGGTACAGACCAGATAGATGATCGAGCCTTTTTGTACTAGTGCCAGGGGATTCAGAATATAAGTCTTTTCTTCGCTATTTTGGAAGCGGCCCTGATAAACACATTCCAGTTGTTTGTCCTGCAATAGACCTTCATAAATGGCCTGCTGTGCCTGGCGATCAACCAGTGGCGGAATCAGAGGTTGGGTCGCTGGAACGATACGTACCCGGTTAATCCATTGCCGTACATTATTCTGGGTAGACAGACTGCGACGTGCCAGATCAAACCAGGGATTCATTTCCTCGACCAGACTGGGCGGTAGCAGGTGCTTCAGGTGTTCCTCAACCATCATAAAGGTCACCGCCTGAGAACTGGTCATATGTGGCAGACTCTGGATTGGCGCATCGGCACGCCAGCGCCAGCCTTGGGGAATGGTCTTGCTGCTTTCGATCGGAAAACGCTGTGCCAGCTGGTTCAAATCACGCTGAATGGTGCGCAGACTGATCTCGACACCTTCGCGTTCCAAGATCTCTTGCAATTCGCGCGTACCCATCCATTTGCCAGTACTGAGACGGGACAATATCTGCCATTGGCGATAAAGGCTATTGGAAGTTTCTTTTTCTTGTCCGGTCATAAGCTGAATTCAGTGGCAATAAAATGGAAAAGGAACATTAACACAATAAAAAAACTCCATTTTTTTCGCAAGTTTTTTAGGTAAACAAGCATAGCAGAATGGATACACAATGGTGCGAAAATGCCATTGAGTTGCAGAAGAATAAAGGGGTTAATGGTAGGGCATTACACCGTATGGCATGGATATTGCTTTGTTTAACATACAATTTGATTACAATTATTAGAGGGTTTGTATGCTAAAAGAAAATCAGGATACAAATGTTACTCCGACTCTTGAGAGCTTTAATACTACGGCGACAATAGGTTCCAGTTTTGCAGATAAGGACACGGTGGGAACTTCTACATCCAAACCTCTACAGATCCTGCAGCAAATGGCTTCTAAATTCTATAATGAGATGCGTGATGACCCAAACATCACGGGTCAGGCTGGCTTAAGAATTGAAGAGTGGCTTTCACAGCATACTTTAGATGAACTTAATGCGCTTAACCAACTGGCAAAAGAGCATTTCCTTTACGAAGGGATTACCTTTACGGTTTATGGTGATGCGGAAGGCACTGAACGGACCATTCCATTTGACATCATTCCACGTGTGATTGCACGCAAGCAATGGAATACGGTGGCTTTAGGTTGTGAACAACGGGTTAAGGCGCTGAACCTGTTCTTGCATGACATCTATCATCAGCAGGATATTTTAAAAGTCGGTATTGTGCCGGAAAAGCAGGTACTCACTCATGAGGCGTACCAGCCACATATGTACCAGCATAGCCTGAAAGGGGGAATATACAGCCAGATTAGTGGCGTAGATATTATCCGTGATTCCAAGGGAGAGTTCTATGTGCTGGAAGATAACCTGAGAACACCGTCTGGTGTGTCTTATATGTTGGAAAGTCGCAAGATTAGCGAAAAGCTAATGCCGAAGCTGTTCGAGCAGACCAATATTGCCGGCGTTGAGCAGTATCCACAATTACTCAAAGAAATTCTGCGCGAAAACTCACAGAAAGATAATCCGTTTATCGTGGTGCTGACACCAGGTCGCTTTAATAGTGCTTACTATGAGCATGCTTTCTTGGCAAGGGAAATGGATGTGCCATTGGTGACATCACGTGACCTTTTTGTAGAGAACGCGAAAGTATATGTAAAAACTATTCGTGGCCGTCAGCAGGTCGATGTTATTTATAGACGTGTCGATGATGCCTATCTCGATCCACTTTGTTTCAAACCGGATAGTACCCTGGGTGTGCCTGGTTTGATGTCTGCTTATCTGCAGCATAATGTGGTCATTGCCAATGCACCGGGTACGGGTGTCGCAGATGACAAATCGATCTATCCATATGTGGACAAGATGATTAATTTCTATCTAGGTGAACAACCAATCCTGAAAAACGTACCAACCTATCAATGCCGTGAGGCAGAAGATCTTAGTTACGTGTTAGATCACCTGGAAGAACTTGTGGTGAAAGAAGCCCAAGGTTCTGGCGGTTATGGCATGCTGATTGGGCCGCAAGCGTCCAGACAGCAGATTGAAAGCTTTAGAGCAAAAATCAAGGCAACGCCGCATTTATATATTGCGCAGCCGACCCTGGACCTTTCCGTCAGCCCAACCTTGACCAGCTATGGCATTGCAGAACGTCATATTGACTTGCGTCCATTCGTGCTGAGCTCGCCATACCGTACCGAAATTGTACCGGGTGGCTTAACCCGTGTCGCAATGCAGGCGGGTTCTCTGGTGGTGAACTCCTCGCAAGGGGGCGGAATCAAAGACACTTGGATTGTCGACAACCTCCACTCATAACAATGCCAAAGAAGGATTTCGTCATGATCTTACTGAGTTCCAATGCAGAACATATTTTTTGGCTGGGTCGCTATCTGGCACGTACCCAGTTTTTATGTGCCCATTTCCCATTTTTGGAGGATGAGGCTGCCGTAGCTTATGCACATGCCTTCTGTCTGCCAGCATTTGATGCCAGTTCCCTAAATGAACTGGTACTGGACCCAGCGCAGCCCTATTCATTTCACCAGCAATTTAAAATTGCTAAAGACAATATTCAGGAATTGCGTGGCATTTTGTCTGCCAAAGCCTATGCAGAACTGAACCGTCTGATTAAAACGGCTGACCAAAATGCCGGTTATATCTGTGATGTGGTGCCTGATTGTCAGGATATTCTGGAAGGCGAATCTCCAGGTATCTTCCTGTTCTTTAGCCTGGGCCAGTGTCTGGAACAGCTGGATCAGCAGATGCGTCTTGGTGAAAGTACCGCAGTTACCATTTCCAAGGTCGACTATGTCATTGAAACCCTGGTGCAGATGGGCTGGAATGATCTGGAAGAGTACTGGGACCAGTTGCGTAAAAATACCGATCTGAACAATTTCTACCAGTTCAGCGACTATATCCATCACATGTTTGAGAACAATGTATGAAGTTGATGGTGAATCACCAGACCCATTATAGCTATACCGCACCAGTTGCCAGCAGTATCCAGTATATCAAGATGATGCCAGCTACGAATGCACATCAGCAAGTGCATTACTGGGATATCAGTGTTCCAGGACAACGTGAAATGAGCAAAGATGCTTTTCATAATGTCTGGATGGTCAGTACACAGCGCACACCATATCAGTCGATGACCATCATGGCACAAGGTATGGTAGAGCTGAATCCATTACGTTCAGAACAGAGTATGAGTGATTCCATTAATCCCAACCTGTTTCTGCAGCCTACAGAATGTACGCTGTGCAACGAAGCCATGAAGGATTTTGCCAAGTCGCATATACCGATTATTAGCCGTCAAAACCTGATGGCCTTGGCGCAGGCTGTGCTGGAACATGTGCCGTATATCAGCAATAGCACCTCGGTACATGGTTCAGCGATAGATGCGTTTGAGGCACGCCAAGGGGTATGCCAGGATCATACTCATATCTTTATTGCGATGTGCAAATACTTAGGTTTGCCAGCGCGTTATGTCTCCGGCTATTTATTTGCACAAAATACTTCGCATCTGGCTAGTCATGCCTGGGCCGAAGTCTTTATTGACCAGGCTTGGTATTGCTTTGATGTGAGTAATCAGTTATTTGTACCGAGTGCGCATATTTATGTCGCTATAGGACGTGACTACTGGGATGTTGCCCCAGTACGTGGAGTAAGAGAAAAGGGCGGAGTGGAATCCATGCATTCCATCGTCCAGGTTTTAAGTTGTTAATAAGGACATAGGATGACTTATTGTTGTGCGCTTCGTTTAGAAGAGGGGATGGTCTTCATCAGTGATACACGGACCAATGCAGGTGTAGACCATATATCAGTGTTCCGGAAGCTGTATACCTTTGGGATTGATGGCGAACGGGTCATTGTGATTCAGACTTCGGGGAATCTAGCAACGACGCAAGCCGTGGTTGGCAATATTAAAAATCAGCTGGAGTTGGGCGAAGCACCAAATATTCTGAGTGTGCGCACGATGTTTGAAGTGGCGGAACTTGTTGGCCGTACCCTGAAAGAGGTGATTGCCAGTGTCACCACTGATCCGGAAGAGCAGAGCAATTATTATTGCACTTTACTGGTGGGTGGGCAGATTGCAGGTCAAGATATGCAGCTCTATCACATTTACCCGCAAGGTAATTTTATCTGTGCTACCAGTGATACACCATATTTCCAGATCGGGGAAAGCAAATATGGCAAGCCAATTCTGGATCGAGCGCTCAGTTATGACATGCCGCTAGATGAAGCCTTGCGCTGTTCACTGATTTCTTTTGCATCGACACTGCGTTCTAATGTTTCAGTGGGGATGCCGCTGGATGTACTCGTTTATCCAAAAGATAGCCTGAAAATTCCAGAAGGTAAGCGCATTCAGGAAGAGGATGAGTATTTCACCACGATTTCCAAGCAATGGTCAGATACCTTGAAGAAGGGTTTACAGGCCCTGCCGAAACCGACGTCAGATTATTTCCAGTAATCCTGTCTATTCAGGCCTGAGTGCGTTACAGTGTGCATGCAAAACTAAAATATTCAACAGTTTGAGGTAAGCATGCACCAATTTTGTTATGCCAGTCAGAGTACCTCTGAGAAGGCTGTTTTACTGGAAGATTTAGCCAATATTCTGGCTGAAGCACGTGACTTTAACTACCGTCATGGGCTAACTGGGGTTTTATATTTCGCAGATGGATATTTTTTTCAGTGTCTGGAAGGCACTTTAGAGCATCTGGAATTACTCTATGAAAAGCTATGTAAAGATCCACGTCATGACAATATCAAACGTTTTGCCTTACGACCGGTAGACGAGATTTATTTTGCTGGCTGGTCGATGAAATATATTTCCCGTCGTGATGTCATTCGGGACTTTTGTATCAGTATGGGCTTTAACAGCTTTACCCCTCATGCTTTTGAACAGCAGCATGTTGATGCGTTGTTAGAGCAGTTACGTTCGCAGGATGAAGAGGCGGCTTAAAGCAAATTAAGATTCCATAAAAAAGCCCATTTCTAGATGGGCTTTTTTGATTTTGAAATGGGTGACTTAAACCAGTTTACGCACTGGACGGCCAGACATACGGCAGAGTAATTCATAGCCGATGGTGCCATTAGCTTCAGCCACGTCATCGACCAAACGATTTTTACCCCATAGTTCGACTACAGTACCAAGTTCCAGATTTAAACCAGTTGCATCAATCGCGATCATATCCATCGCGACACGACCAATCACACGGGTCTGCTGACCATTGACTGCGACATAGTTCTGTTTCGGGAAAGCACGTGGATAGCCGTCACCATAGCCAATCGAAACAATTGCTAGGGACATATCCTGGTCTGCCGTGAAAGTTGAGCCATAACCGACATGTTCACCGGCTTTAATGTTATTCAGCGCAATTACTTCGGCGGTAAAGGTCATCACTGGTTTGATGTCTAAGTCATGCACAGTTTTATCAGCAAATGGGGTTGCACCGTACAGCATGATTCCCGGACGGACATAGTCAAAATGCAGTTCAGGGTATTTATAGATTGCTGCCGAGTTACAGCAAGACCCCATCAATGGTGCACAGTCATTCTTCACTTCCAGGAACTGCTGGATTTGTTGTGCATTTAATGGATGTTCTGCATCGGCATTGGCAAAGTGCATGGCTAATACGCAGGTAAAGCCTTCAGCTTTCAGTTGATTGATCACATCTTTAATCACATCAATTTTAAAACCAAGACGGTTCATACCACTGTTGAGTTTCACCCAGACTTTTAAGCCTTTAGCGATATAAGCTTCTTTATTGGCCAGTAACCAGTCTAATTGTGGCTGGTGATGTACGATCACTTCAACATTCTGGTCAATCACCACCTGCATTTCATCAGCAGAGAATACGCCTTCAATCAAAGTAATCGGTTGCTGGTAACCCTGTTCACGAATTTCCAGGGCTTCTTCCAGACAGGCGACCCCAAAGGCATCACTGTCTTTTAAGGCTGCTAAGCAGTCTTTAACTCCATGTCCGTAGGCATTGGCCTTGACCATGCTGACGATTTTAGCGGTTGGGGCAAGTTGTTTGACACGGTTTAAATTATATTGCAGTGCTTCACTGTCAATATAAACTGTAGCTTGGCGCACCCTAGATACTCCTTCGGGATGACATAAACAATAGCGTGTGAGATACACGGAAAGCGGGAGAGAAATAACGGAATTGATAAAACAAAAGCGTTCATTTCAAAACTGCCAATATTGTAGACCTATCCAGCAAAAATGCACATGCTAATTCATGGCTTTTCCTGAATAGCAGACTACTTCAATAAAAAAGAGACGATCAACGTCTCTTTTAGAATTGGATATAAACTGGAAACTTATTCTTCATCATCATACTGCGCATAGAACTCAGGTGACAGGTTGCTAAAGCGCGTATATTGACCTTCAAAGGCCAGACGTACCGTACCAATTGGGCCGTTACGCTGTTTACCAATAATGATTTCCGCGGTACCAGCTTCCTTGGATTCCTTGTTATAAACCTCGTCACGGTAAATAAACATGATTAAATCGGCATCCTGCTCGATCGCGCCGGATTCACGAAGGTCGGACATCACTGGGCGTTTGTTTGGACGGTTTTCCAGAGATCGGTTCAACTGTGACAGGGCAATCACAGGGCAGTTCATTTCTTTGGCTAAGGCTTTTAAGCTTCGGGAAATTTCCGAAATCTCACCCACACGGTTATCGCCCATACCTGGCACTTTCATTAATTGCAGGTAATCGACCATGATACAGCCGAGCTTGCCGCCGTGCATTTTGGCAATACGGCGTGCACGGGCACGTACCTCGGTAGGTGGTAGTGCAGAGGAGTCATCGATATACAGGTTCTTTTCCTGCAAATGCACGATAGTACTGGTCACTTTAGACCATTCATCGCTGTCCATTTTACCGGAACGTAAATGCCCCTGATGCACGCGACCGAAAGAAGAGATCAGACGCATCGCGATCGAATCTGCTGGCATTTCCATCGAGTAAACCAGTGCAGGCAGATTGTTATTAAATAGCACACTTTCGACCAGGTTCATGGCGAAAGTGGTTTTACCCATAGAGGGGCGTGCTGCAACAATGATCAGATCGCCAGGTTGCATGCCGGAAGTCTTATTATCCAGTTCTACGAACCCTGTTGTTAAACCGGTAATTGAACCTTCCAGTTGTGACAGTTCATTCAACTTATCAAACACGTCTGCCACAACGGTATTAATCGCTTTCGGGCCGGCATTTTTCTTGTTGTTATTGTGCTGTTCGGCCAGCTGGAAAATATTGGTTTCAGCCAGGTCCAGAATTTCTGAGACCGGACGGCCTTTGGTGTCATAGGCCTGTTGCAGGATCTCAGTGCTGACCTTGATCATGTTGCGCAGGGTAGAGAATTCCTTGATCTTGTTGGCATAGGTTTCAATGTTATAGAAACTTGAAGGCGAGTCTGCCATCAGCTGCATCAGGTATTCTTCACCACCTGCTGCATCCAGCAGGTTCTGTTTGATCAGCCAGTCATGTACCAGTACTGCATCATAGGGTGAATTTTCTTTAGACAGCTGTTCAATCGCACGGAAGATATATTTATGACGGGTTGCATAAAAATCACTTTCAGTCAGTACGTCACCTACCTGTTCAAAGGATTCGGCAACCGTCATTAAGGCAGCAAGTACGGCTTGTTCAATCGCTAAATTGTGAGGAGGGGTACGGAATTCCTTGAGCTGGGTAGGTTCAGCAACAAGTTCTGGTTTAGCGTTGGATTGCTTTGTGCTGGCATTCGCCTGTGACATATAAAGCCCTGATTTTTAATACAATGGTTTAAATAATCTCGGAGATGGATAGCAACTATCAACTACGAAATGAAATGATACGCGCTCTTCAGAAAAATGCGAATAGTATTTTTTCTTTCCTGCTTAAAAATAATAGACTGAACAGTGACCATTTGAGGAAATTTACAGATAAAAAAAGAGCATGCGAAATGCATGCTCTTTTTTGTGGTTAGAAATTACTCAGCTACGATAGTAACCAGAACTTCTGCAACAACATCATGGTGCAATTGGATTGCGATGTTGAATTCACCAGTGTTGCGAAGTGCGCCGTTAGGCAGGCGAACTTCTGAACGGTCTACAGTCAGACCAGCATTTGTCAACGCGTCAGCGATGTCACGAGTACCGATAGAACCGAACAGTTTACCTTCATCACCAGCTTTCGCAGTGATTACGATGTTCACTTCGTTCAATTGGTCAGCACGTGCTTGAGCAGCAGCCAATACTTCAGCTTCTTGTTTCTCAAGTTCAGCACGACGAGCTTCGAAAGCAGCAGTATTAGCTTCAGTTGCAGCAACTGCCTTACCTTGAGGGATCAGGTAGTTACGGCCGTAACCAGCTTTTACAGATACTTTATCACCCAGTTTACCTAGGTTTTTAATGCGTTGTAGTAAGATAATATCCACAGCTCAACCTCACTTGTGATTGTCAGTGTAAGGGATCAATGCCAAGTAGCGAGCTTGTTTGATAGCAAGAGCCAATTGACGTTGGTAACGAGCTTTAGTACCTGTAATACGGCTAGGAACGATCTTGCCGTTTTCAGTGATGTACTGTTTTAAAGTGTCGATATCTTTGTAGTCGATGTACGTAACGTTCTCAGCTGTAAAGCGGCAGAACTTGCGACGACGGTAAAAACGTGCCATGTTAGGTTCTCCTTATGCTTCAGCAGAGTCTTGAGCTTGTTGTGCTTCTTCACGTTGAGCTTTACGCGCACGTTTTTCTTCAGCACTCTTAGCCAGTAGTGACTCTTCAGTGATAGCGTTTTCACGACGGATGATAAGACTACGAATGATTGCGTCGTTATAACGGAATAATTCTTCTAGCTCATCAAGAGTAGTTTGACCACACTCAACATTCATCAGGATGTAGTGAGCTTTGTGGATCTTGTTGATTGGGTAAGCCAATTGACGACGACCCCAGTCTTCAAGACGGTGGATTTGACCATTAGCTTCTTTGATGTGAGTCAGGTAACGTTCTACCATACCCACAACTTGATCGCTTTGGTCTGGATGTACCAATAGTACGATTTCGTAGTGACGCATTGTCAGCTCCTTACGGTTTAAACAGCCCCTGACAAAAACTGCCAGAAGCAAGGAGTCACAACCGAGGTTGTGTCGCATAAGATGCGAAGCGTGAAGTTTAGTGGTTTTCCTTAAGAATTACAACAGAAATGACGGGAATCGCCTATTAAATGTGCGTTTTAGCTCTGTATGAGAATTTAAGAATATGAACAGGAAAACGAGATTTTTATTAGTTAGAACTATATAAACTTACTAAAAGAAAGTTGTATGTCAAAATGTAAGTGAAGAAATTAGAGTTGGGGTCGATTTAAAGCACAATTTAAAAAGATGATAAGAAGGCGGGGGGAGAAGAGGCAAACAAAAAAAAGATAGAGTAAAACTCTATCTTTTAGAAAATGCTGACAGGCGTATGCGGCGCTGTCGAAGTAAAGCAGAACAATATGCTGATCACGGTGATCAATTTGACGGAGTACATAAAGTACTGTTTTGCCCAGAGTTGATCATCTTCAGCTTTAAAGCCCTGAATACTTAAATAAATCCAGTATAGGGTCAGTGCATTCAATACCACCAGATACAGCCAGTTGGCATAGCCAAATATAAACAGGCCATTCATGACAAGGCCAAACAGGATCACATAGATCAGTGATTCAATCTTGGTGCGGTGAATTGAACGTGCTACAGGCAGAATTGGAATGCCTGCATTTTTGTAATCTTCAAAACGGTAGATTGCAATTCCCCAAGAGTGAGGCATTTGCCAGAAAGCGTACCCGATAAAAATGATCAGGGCGCCGAGGTCAAACTGGTTTGCAACTGCGGTATAACCAATCACAGGCGGTGCTGCGCCAGAAATACTGCCTACCAATGTCTGGTGAATAGTTGTTCGTTTTGTCCATAAGCTGTAGAAACCAACGTATACGACAAAACCAATAACTGCGAATAGGAAAGCGTACGCATTTACCCAAAACCAGAGAACACTAAAACCGATCAGGCCTAATACCAAAGCAAAGACAAGCGCGACAGGTTCAGAGATGGTTTTTTTGACCAGTGCACGGTTTTGCGTGCGCTGCATTTTTTGGTCGATGTCCTGATCAATCACATTGTTGACCACACATCCAGAGGCTACAACGAAGGTAGTACCAAAAAGGGTAATGAGCAGAAGAAGGAAATCTACAGAACCTTGGGCAGCTACAAAGTAGCCACCCAAAGTGGTAACGAAGTTACCAAAGAGAATTCCTGGCTTAGTCAGGAATAAATACTTTTTCAGCATGACAACCAGTTTAGATCATCATGTTGTAGTGCAGGTAATTCATGATCCATACAGAACCCACTAACAGAATAGCGATGGTTAGTACGGTATACACGAATGCGATGACGTTCCAGCGTTGCTCTGAAGAAGAGTTCATGTGCAGGAAGTAAACTAACTGCACAAGAACCTGAGCAACTGCAGTAATCGCGATCACAGCAACCAATAGACCACGGCTAAAACCACCAGCCATCACCATACCAAAAGGAATAATGGTCAGGATGATAGACAGGATAAAACCGATAGTATATTGCTTAGTGTTGCCGTGAGCTGCACCAGAAGCGTTATGATCGTGACTCATTAGATAACTCCCATCAAGTAAACAACGCTGAATACGCAGATCCATACGATGTCAAGGAAGTGCCAGAACAAGCTTAGGCACGCAAGACGACGAGTGTTTGGAAGAGTCAAACCATATTTCTTGATTTGAATCATCAACACGATCATCCATACCAAACCTGAAGTCACGTGGATACCGTGCGTACCAACCAGTGTAAAGAACGCTGAAAGGAACGCAGAAGTGCTAGGACCGTGACCAGCGTGAACTAAATGATTGAACTCATAAAGTTCCATGCCGATGAAGGCAGCACCGAATACCCAAGTGATCGCCAACCAGGTAATAACCTGGCCAACGTTCTTCTTGTGTGCAGCAAGTACAGCAAAACCAAATGTTACAGAAGAGATCAGCAGGGCAAACGTTTCAGTTAAAACGAAGCCTAATGATTCACCAAACAGCTCTTTCGCGCTTGGAGTGCCCACTGGAACGTGGCTGCTTAAAACAGCGAATGCAATGAAGAGTGTACCGAAAAGGATAAGGTCACTCATCAAGTAAGTCCAGAAACCAAAGACAGTGATGTCAGTATCATCGTGATGATGATGCTCATCGTGTCCGTGGTTGTCGTGATGAAGTACTTCAGCCATGGTCTTAGTCCTTCTTCAAGTGTTTTTCAAGGATCGCATAGCGTTCGTTTTCAATGCGTTCAACTTCAGCAGCTGGAACATAGTAGTCCACTTTCTTCGTAAATGAAGATTTGATGAAGCTGATGATTGCACCAACGAAAGTAACCGCTACTAACCACCAGATGTGCCAGATTAACGCGAAGCCCATCACTGTGATAAACATAGCGATAACGAAACCAGCAGCACGGTTAGTAGGCATGTGAATGTCTTCGTACTTAGTCGGTTTCGCGTATGCAATACCGTTCTCTTTGTCAGTCCAGAAAGTATCGATACCGTTTACTTTTGGAAGGTATGCAAAGTTATAGAACGGAGCTGGAGAAGAGGTAGACCATTCAAGCGTACGGCCATCCCAGATATCGCCTGTAAGGTCCATGTTTTTCTCGCGTTGTAAGAAACCAACCACGATTTGCATGATGAAGCAGGCAATACCCAGTGCAACAAGCACTGCACCAAACATTGCGATGTTTACATACGGGTCCCAATCTGGGTTATCAAATGTATTCAGACGACGAGTCATACCCATGAAACCAAGGATATACAGTGGCATGAATGCAAAGTAGAAACCGAAGAACCAGAACCAGAACGCTGCTTTACCCCAAGTTTCATTCAGCTTCCAGCCAAACATTTTTGGCCAGTAGTAAATGATACCTGCGAACATCGCGAATACTACACCACCAATAATTACGTTATGGAAGTGAGCGATCAGGAATAAAGAGTTGTGTACCAGGAAGTCCGCTGGTGGAACTGCCATTAATACACCAGTTAAACCACCGATACCGAAAGTCACAAGGAAACCAAGTGTCCACAGCATTGGGGTAGTGTAAGTGATGCGGCCCTTGTACATGGTGAACAACCAAGAGAAGATTTTCACACCAGTAGGGATCGCAATAATCATGGTCATGATACCGAAGAACGCGTTAACGTTGGCACCAGCACCCATTGTAAAGAAGTGGTGAACCCAAACAACCAGTGATAGAACACCAATTGCTACAGTTGCGTACACCATAGATTTGTAGCCGAACAGCGCTTTACGAGCAAATACGGCAGTCACTTCTGAGTAAATACCAAATGCAGGTAGTACCAGGATGTAAACTTCTGGGTGACCCCATGTCCAAATCAAGTTCACGTACAACATTGGGCTACCACCCAAGTCATTTGTGAAGAAGTGGAAACCGAAGTAACGGTCAAGTGACAGCATTGCAATAGTTGCAGTCAACACTGGGAATGTTGCTACGATTAACACTACAGTAACTAAAGAAGTCCAAGTGAAAATCGGCATATCCATCAGTTTCATGCCAGGCGCACGCATTTTGATGATGGTAACGAAGAAGTTAACACCAGTAAGAAGCGTACCCAGACCAGAAACCTGAAGTGCCCAGATATAGTAGTCAACACCAACACCAGGAGAATATTCGATACCAGACAGAGGAGGGTATGCCATCCAACCTGTTGCAGCGAACTCACCAAGCGCCAGGGAAACCATCATCAGACCCGCAGCACCAGCGAACAGCCAGAAGCTCAGAGAGTTCAATAATGGGAATGCAACGTCACGTGCACCGATTTGTAGCGGTACAGAGATGTTCATCAGACCTACAACAAGACCCATCGCCACGAAGAAGATCATGATCACGCCGTGCGCAGTAAAGATCTGGTCATAGTGTTCAGGGTGTAGGTAACCTTCACCACCACCTTTTGCAAGGAACTGTTGAAGACGCATCATGATCGCATCGGCGAAACCACGCACCAGCATGACAATCGACACGATGATATACATGATACCGATTTTTTTATGGTCTACAGATGTGAACCATTCGTTCCACAAGTAGCCCCATTTTTTGAAATAGGTGATACCCGCAACAAGTGCAAGACCACCCAAGATCATCATAGCAACTGTCACCAATACGATCGGATCGTATGGGATTGCATCTGGACCTAACTTACCTAATAAGTTCATGTCTTATTCCCCTTGAGAAGCAGTCGCATGTGAACCAGCTACATGTGCTTCAGAAGCAGCAGCTTCCTCGTGTGCAACACCGTGCTCAGCAGCAGCTGAGTGGTCAGCACCGTGGTAGTTGCTCATGTAGTGATTGATCACAGATTCAAACAAGCCTTTCTCTACAGAAGAGTAATAAGTCACTGGGTGTGGCTTAGTTGGGTAAGGCTTCGTAGCTTCAGCAGCAGCCTTCTCTTCAGGAGTTTTTGCTTTCGCGATCAGTGCTTCGATCTGATGTTTACCACGGTTGCCATCACGAAGTGATTTGAATTCAGCCTGGTCTAAAACAGTTTTCTGGATTGCTTCAGGATTAATAGAAGTACCATTACCTGCTTGAACAGCAGAAATCCATTCAGCAAACTGAGCATCAGTCACAGAGTGAGCGCGGAAGCGCATTTGTGAGAAGCCATAACCAGAATAGTTAGAAGAGAAACCACGGTAACCTTCAGCCGGGCTTGTTTCATCTGCCATCAGGTTCAGGTGAGTTTGCATACCTGCCATTGCATAGATCTGACCACTTAACGCTGGGATGAAGAAAGAGTTCATCGTAAAGTTAGAGGTGAGACGAAGGCTAACCGGAGTTTTCTCTGGGAAGCGGATTTCGTTGACCGTAGCAATATTCTGCTCAGGATAGATAAAGATCCATTTGAACTGTTCAGCAATAACCTGAACTGTCAAAGGTGCTTTATCAGATTCAAGCGGACGGTAAGGATCATACTTGTGGGAACCCCACCATGTTAAGTACGCAAGAATACCAATAATAATGACAGGAATACCCCAAACCACGATTTCAATCGCAGTAGAGTGTGCCCATGTAGGTTTATAGTCTGCGTCTTTATTCGATGCACGATATTTCCAACCGAACCATAATGCCATCAGCGCTGATGGAATCACCACCAATAGCATTAAGTAAATCGCAGTTACCATCAGGTTACTTTGGCCTTCAGCAACTGGACCTTTAGAGTTCAGAAGTACTAAATCACCACCACACCCGGTTAGGAGTGCGGACATCGCAGATAAAGACAATACAGCTAAAATTGTTTGTCTCATTTTACAACCTCGGTGAAGAGTCCCATTCCCTATATTAAATATGGGATAGCGATTAAAGTGTCGCATGATTAAAAAGATAATTTTCTAAAAAATCTTCTTAATCATGAGACACCGCTACGTTGTAGGGCATTATGCCTGAATAAGACAAACTAAGCTATATATAAAGGTGCTTTAAATGACTGTAATAAAAACCGATTTTGCCAGTCGGGATTAGAGAAAAATTATAAGAATTTTATTTTAATTTCAAAGTTATGCGGTAAAAGGGATGAGGTACATCCCTTTTTTTATATTTAATATTTTATTGCTTGATGACTTTGGTTTTTGCCAGTTTATCGTGCAAAGTTTGACGTTTTTTGCCCAATCCAAAGATTCCATCGATAACAGTGAATAACGGAAAGAAATAAACTGTGGGTAAAATGAACACGATGCTACGTAAGGTGAAGGCACGTATTAAGCTTGCTTTTTCGCCAGTTTCTGCATCTACGATCTTAATTTTAGTCAGTTTTTTGCCAATACTTTGACCAGATTTGGCAATCAAGAAACCTTGAATCACCAGCATGATCAGCAGGTATAAACCTGCGGCTGTCCAAGCGGTTGCAGAAAACATGGCAAACATTTGCGACTGTATTTCCATGACCAGATTCTGGTTCGGGTTGCCACTCATGGCTTCAGTCATGATCTGCTCATTCAGGGCAGCAAAACGTTCCTGTTCTTTAGGGTTGAAGAAAGCGGTCAGAATGAAAGTCGATGGAATCCACAGCAGTACATCAATAATTTTTGCCAGGAAACGAGCAGGGATACTTGCCAGTTCAGAAGTATCTGCTTTTGCAGCAGGTTGAGCATAGGCTTGCGACTGTGCTGTTGGCTGTTGAGAGATATTCTGTTCAGGTACTGGTGTAGGTGGAACATAGCCTGCAGGCTCATACACGAATTTACCTTGCGTGAGCTCACCCAAAGCTTTCCATTCCGTCATGCCCTGATGCCATGCCAAATCAGTCAATAAAACCTGCTGGTTCGCCAGCATCTGATTCAGCTGTTCAAGGGTGTATGGACCTGCTTGTTGATTGTTTCGTGCCAGGTAAATCTGCATATTCGACCGAATCTCAAAATGTAATAGGTTAAAAATAAGTTTAGCTATGATTTTATTGAATTATCGCGATAACACAAACAAAATCTTAAGCTAAACACAGAGGTAAACTGAATATTACTGGGTGAACTACAATAAGATTCACGCAAATTAAACGCTATTCAGTTGATCTTTTAAGAGATAAAAGTCTTGCGTTTTCATTGTAATTTGAACTATGAAATATATGGCTGAAATACTGTAATTTTAATGTAATTGCATATTGGATTTTTGTAGTTATAGTGCTGTTTGGACAGACATTTTAGTCATCGTAAAGCTGGAGCTTATCTAATTGCTCAAACAAAAAAGACCCTCAAAATGAGGGTCTTTTTGATTACTGAAGATTCAGCTTATTTTGCTTCTTGATCAGCAAGGAAGAACCAAGTATCTAGTACTGAGTCTGGGTTCAGAGACACAGATTCGATACCTTGTTCCATTAACCATTTTGCAAGATCTGGGTGGTCAGAAGGACCTTGGCCACAGATACCTACGTATTTACCTGCTTTACGACAAGCTTGGATTGCCATAGAAAGAAGTACTTTCACAGCAGCATCACGTTCGTCGAACAGGTGAGAAACGATACCAGAGTCACGGTCAAGACCAAGAGTCAACTGAGTCAAGTCGTTAGAACCGATAGAGAAGCCGTCGAAGTGTTCAAGGAATTGGTCAGCTAACAGCGCGTTAGTTGGCAATTCGCACATCATGATCACTTTAAGGCCGTTTTCGCCACGTTTCAGACCGTTTGCAGCAAGCAATTCGATTACGCGTTTTGCTTCAGAAACTGTACGTACGAATGGAATCATGATCTGGATGTTAGTCAGACCCATTTCGTCACGAACTTTTTTCAGTGCACGGCATTCAAGTTCGAAGCAGTCACGGAAGTTGTCAGATACGTAACGGCTCGCACCACGGAAGCCCAGCATTGGGTTTTCTTCTTCTGGTTCGTACAGTTTACCGCCGATCAGGTTCGCATATTCGTTTGACTTGAAGTCAGACATACGCACGATCACTGGTTTGTCAGCGAACGCAGCTGCAAGAGTAGAGATACCTTCAACCAGTTTTTCTACGTAAAAGTCGATAGGCGTTGCATAACCCGCAGTACGTGCAAGTACAGCAGCACGAGTTTCACGTGGCAGGCTGTCAATGTTCAGCAACGCTTTAGGGTGAACACCGATCATACGGTTAATAATGAACTCAAGACGAGCCAGACCAATACCTGCGTTAGGGATTTGCGCGAATGAGAATGCGCGGTCTGGGTTACCTACGTTCATCATTACTTTGAACGGAAGTTCAGGCATAGATTCGATAGAGTTAGTTTGAACTTCGAAATCTAAAGCACCTTCGTAGATGAAACCAGTATCACCTTCAGCACAAGAAACAGTTACGTCTTGACCATCTGTCAGAACTTCAGTTGCGTTACCACAACCTACGATTGCTGGAACACCAAGTTCACGTGCAATGATCGCAGCGTGACAAGTACGACCACCACGGTTAGTAACGATCGCAGCAGCACGTTTCATCACTGGCTCCCAGTCTGGGTCAGTCATGTCAGATACAAGTACGTCACCGTCTTGTACTTTGTCCATTTCTTTGATCGAAGTTACGATACGGACTTTACCAGAACCGATACGTTGACCGATTGAACGACCTTCACAGATCACATTACCTTTTTGTTTCAACAGGTAACGTTCCATTGTGCCCACGTTTTCACGGCTTTTCACAGTCTCAGGACGTGCCTGAACGATGTACAGTTTGCCGTCGTCACCGTCTTTAGCCCACTCGATGTCCATTGGCGCACCGTAGTGTTTTTCGATGATCAGTGCTTGTTTAGCCAGTTCGTGCAGTTCAGCATCAGTCAGAGCGAACTGTTGACGATCTGCTTTTTCAACGTCAACAACAACAACTGATTTACCAGCAGCAGCTTCTTCACCATAAATCATTTTTTGGTGTTTAGAACCCAGGTTACGACGAAGAATCGCATGTTTACCTGCGTTTAGAAGTGGTTTAGAGATATAGAATTCGTCAGGGTTTACTGCACCTTGTACAACCATTTCACCCAGACCGTAAGAAGCAGTGATGAAAACTGCATCACGGAAACCAGATTCTGTATCCAGCGTGAACATTACACCAGCAGCACCAGTTTCTGAACGAACCATACGTTGTACGCCAGCAGAAAGGGCAACGATGTCGTGTGCGAAGTTTTGGTGTACACGGTAAGAAATCGCGCGGTCGTTATATAAAGATGCGAACACTTCTTTGATCGCGATCAGAACGTTGTCGATACCACGGATGTTCAGGAATGTTTCTTGCTGACCAGCGAAAGAAGCATCTGGTAAGTCTTCTGCAGTTGCAGATGAACGAACAGCAACAGCGATGTCTGGGTTGCCGTTAGATAGTTCCGCAAATGCTGCACGGATTTCTTGTTCTAGTGCAGGAGTAAGTGGAGTGTCTACAATCCATTGACGGATTTTTGCACCAGTTTCAGCAAGAGCGTTGACATCATCAACATCTAGTTTAGCAAGCTCTGCATTGATTTTAGCGTTTAGGCCGCTTTGCTCGAGGAATTCACGATATGCACCAGCTGTTGTTGCAAAGCCACCAGGTACTGACACACCAGCATTTGATAAATGGCTGATCATTTCACCGAGCGATGAGTTTTTCCCACCAACAAGCTCGACGTCGTGCTTCCCTAATTTTTCTAGACCAATTACGCGCGCTTCCAAAGTTGTTACTCCACTTTTGCAGTATTAATCACTATCTAGGCATGAGAGTATAGCAAATCATAGGTTAATGATTTTACTAAGCGACAGTCATGTAAGATCGGTTTACTATAAAGATTATACCGTGTGATGACAAATATTTGAGGAGAATTTTAATGTCGGAAGGTAAACAGATAAAGCGCAGTGTTTTCTTCATTTCTGACGGTACAGCGATTACCGCAGAGACCTTGGGGCACTCACTTTTGGCACAGTTTCCTCATGTCGATTTTGATATACATATCATTCCGTATATAAGCACCGAAGAAGCTGCGACCAACGTCGTAGCCGAGATCAATGAGCGTGCTGAACTGGATGGGCAGAAGCCGCTGGTATTTGATACCCTGGTTGACCCCTATGTACGTGACATTATTAATACGGCGAATGCTGTAAATCTTGATGTATTTGAAGGTCTTATCAGTAAATTATCAGAAGAGTTAGGGACTGCGCCAACGACATTGGTAGGCCAGACTCACGCAGTCACTAACTCAGAATCCTATAAAGCACGTATTGATGCGGTGCATTTTGCATTGGACAACGATGATGGCGCACGCACCCGCCATTATGACAAGGCTGATCTGATCCTGATCGGGGTATCACGTTCGGGTAAAACTCCAACTTCGATCTACCTGTCATTGCAGTTTGGAATCCGTGTTGCGAACTATCCGCTAACCGAAGAAGATCTGGATGATAACCGCCTGCCAGCCGTGCTGAGACCGCATAAACACAAGCTTTTCGGCCTGATGATTGAAGCAGATCGACTGGTTGCAATTCGCACCGAACGTAAGGCAAATAGTCGTTATGCCAGCTTTAACCAGTGCCAGATGGAGCTGCGTGCAATTGAAGGAATTTATATTTCGGAGGGGATCAAATACCTCAATGTGACGGAAATGTCGATTGAAGAAATCTCGACACGTATCCTGCAAATGACCGGTTTAAAACGTCGGATTGGCTAAGACCTGAAGATGGGGTCAAAGCCATTTTTTGGCTCCATTTTTAAACTGCAGACATCCATTTTTTAAATAAATGATAGAAAATTTCTATCATTCTATTATTAAAAGCTAATTGCATTATTTCGCTACGAAATACCATATAGAAAAAATATAAACGTGATTGAATACTAAAATTGACTAAAAAATAAACGTAGCAAAATTGTCTTATATTCCTTTTTAGCATTTTTTTTGAAATATATATCTAAAAAAAATAAAAAGAATTCGCTTAGTAAGTCTGAATAATCACATCAATTTCATGCTCATCGCCATTTACACAATGGATCGAATGTTCAGAGATTTTCAAAATTGGCCAGGTAATCAGTTCGCAGTTTTCCCGTTGCAGGGCAGTATAAAAATTATCTGACTTTAAATAGGTGCGGTTTGATGCTGCCAGATTGGGCATGAGTTGGCGACGTAACCAAGGGTTTTTGACCTGATGTTCCAGGAAGCGCAATGAAAGTAAACCTTTTATTCGGCTACTGACGAGATTGCGGTTTTTACTGATCAGGGGATGATTGAGCAAGCGTTGCAGGCTACGACTAGTACTTGGGATGACGAATTTTGGTTCGATCTGGAACACTTTAACAGATGCAGCCTGCTGGCAAACCTGCTCCAGATGGCCCACTGCAGCCTGATTCAGTCCGACCACGGCAACGCGTAAATCATGAAAATCAGCATCCTTTAGTTTAGCAGAATCGATGCGTTGCCCGGTGAAATGGGTAAAATGTTCCGGTTGATTTTCAAAAATGCCAACATTTGCATCCTGCTTAACGCCCATGATGTTTTCCTGTAATTGCTTAATTTTTATTCTGATGACACAGATATAAACAATCTCGGCAGGGGCGTAAAGCACCTTTAATAGAATAACAAGTCATCTCTAAAATTGTGTTATAGCTATTTGGAATAGCTGATCTGCAAATTTTGATCTCAATAAGATATTTCAGTTTTCTTTGTCGCCATTGTTATAAAAAAACCGCTGACAGGCAGCGGTTTTTGATTTCTATACTTCTATATAGCAAGTAGTTAAAGACCTTGTTTAATTTGCATCAACAGATCAAAGTTCTGCAGACGCTTTTCGATATCATAAATATCACAGGTAAAGATAAACTCGTCCACCTCATATTTTTCTAGCAGTTGTTCTAGGCCAGCTTTGACTGTGGCTTTGGAACCGATCTGCGCCATGGCATAGAACTGTTGAACCGACATTCTCTCCGCAGGCGACCAGATTTCTTCAATATTATCGATCGGTGGTCTTAATTTGCCTCGCTGGTTACGGAACATTGCAATAATGCGCTGATAAGGGGAGGTTGCTAAATAGTGCGCTTCTTCATCGGTTTCAGCAACGACGGTAGGAACCCCCATAGACACATAAGGTTTATCCAGATATTCCGAAGGCTCGAAGTTTTCACGATACAGCTGAATTGCTTGACCCAGCATGCGCGGTGCAAAGTGTGAAGCAAAGGAATATGGCAGACCGAGTTTAGCTGCAAGCTGCGCACTAAACAGGCTAGAACCCAATAGCCAGACTGGTACATGAGTACTGTGACCTGGCGTCGCGATAATGCGTTGGCCGGGTTCCGGATCTTTAAAGTATTGCAGGATTTCTAAGACATCCTGAGGGAACTGGTCTTCAGTTTCCTGACGACCACGACGCAGTGCACGCATGGTCATCTGATCGGTGCCCGGTGCACGACCTAAACCTAACTCGACACGGTTTGGGTAGAGTGTTGTCAGAGTACCAAACTGTTCAGCAACAACCAGTGGAGCATGGTTAGGTAGCATGATACCGCCGGAACCCACACGTAAAGTTGTAGTATTGGCGAGCAAGTAACCGAGCAGAACTGCCGTGGCTGAACTGGCGATCCCAGACATATTGTGATGTTCAGCTAGCCATAGACGGTCATAACCTAATTTTTCGGCATGGCGTGCCAAATCTAATGCATGGTGCAATGAAGATTGAATGCTTTTATTTTCACGTACTGGAACCAGATCCAGAATAGCAAATTTAGTGTCAGCAAGAGTCGTCATGCGTAATCCAGGTAACAAGTCATTGAATTGAGGATACGACAATCAGTCAGATTTGTATATCGAAAAAAAACGATATAAGTGTAAACAAAAGCAAAGATAAAAACGCGGGCAAAAAAATAAGCATCCGAAGATGCTTAAAAAGAGGGAAGAGTTGTAAAAGAGACTACATTATTTTAACTATTAACGACGATAGCCACGGTTGTTGTAGCTGTAACCTTTAGTGCGGTAGTTACGAGATGAGTTGTAACGACGGTCATAGCGGTCATCATAACGGCGGTCTTCGCTGACTTTTTTACCTAAAGCTGAACCACCAGCAGAACCCAGTGCTGCACCAATCAGACCGCCATTGGTACCTGCCATGTTTTTACCTACGGCATAACCTGCACCACCACCTAGAGCACCACCGATAATGGCGCCATTACGGTCACGTTTGTTTGCAGATACTGCAGCACCTGCACCACCGCCGATTGCTGAACCGATGGTTGCGCCAGTGGTACCACCAATTTTATTACCAACCACACCACCTACGACACCACCGAGGGCAGAAGCCAAAGCTGTGTTGGTTGTATTACCCGCATTTGCAGCAGTCATACCCATGGCTGAAGTGGCAACAACTGCGATCATTAGAGATTTATAGTTCATGAGTACACCTTTTCATTTCTAGCTGTATTTGTCGATGAGTTCAATTTACGGGAGCAACAGTCAAACAGCATGAAGAGTCTGTAGATGAATTGTGATTTTTTTCTCCTTAATTTATTCATAATCATGAAGCTATAAATTTCATATATTACAGCCTATTGGAACTATTTAGAAAGAATTAAAAAAAGCACCCGGAGGTGCTTTTTAAGTCAAATGTAATATTGCGATTTCGCAGAGAACCGTTGACTATTAACGGTGACGTCTCCAGTGTTTTGAGCGTTTTTCAGCAGCTTTGTCTTTAGAGATTTTATTACCTAGTGCTGCACCACCTGCTGCACCTAATGCTGAACCGATGTAACCACCGCTGGTGCCACCCATGCTTTTACCTACAGTGTAGCCTGTACCACCACCTAATGCACCACCAATAGCAGAAGCAGTACGGTTTTTCTTGTTACTTGCTACAGCAGCCCCACCAGCGCCACCTAAGGCTGCACCAATGGTTGCACCGGTATTACCACCCATATTTTTACCCAATGCAGTACCTGCAACACTACCTAAAGCACTTGCTGCTGCCACACGCGCTGTACTGTCTGCGTGTGCGTTAATAGTCATCATTGAGCCAGCAGCCAAAGCGGTACTTAATAAAACTGCTTTCAGTTTCATGTTAGAACTCCGTATCCGTGGTCGGATTGTGTTGTGTTTTGATGCTGGAAAAGGTAACAAAATATTGTCATTACAATGTGAAGAAAAATCTCCATATTTGCCCGCTTTATTTGCGACTTTGTAAAATAAGTAAAGAATAAGGATTGAAACGCTGGAAAAATCAGCAATTATGCAGGGAAAATAGGGGGTTGCCTGTTTTTTCGGCATTCATGTGAGAGATAGAGCTCGATAGCAATAAAGATGTTCTTTAGGGCTGAGAATCGTTAAACTAGGCGCAATTTTTGAATTCGCTGTGCTAAGCCCTTTATTTAGACACAGCCTTATTTTGAGAAACTTTGAAAAATGAAAGAATCGTTACGTTTACGATTAGACCAACTCTCCGACCGACACGAAGAACTGAATGCCTTGCTGGCAGATGCAGAAGTCATTTCTGATAACAAACGTTTTCGCCAGTTATCTCGCGAACACAATGACCTGACTGAAATTACCGAAGTCTGGACCAAGTATAAGCAAGCAGAAGAAGATATCGAGACTGCACAAGCAATGCTGTCTGATCCTGACTTTAAGGAAATGGCACAGGAAGAGATCAAGGAAAATAAAGCACTGCTGGAACAGCTCGAAGCTGACCTAAACATCCTGATGATTCCGAAAGATCCGAATGATGCCAATTCAGCTTATCTGGAAATCCGTGCAGGTACTGGCGGTGATGAAGCAGCGATCTTCTCTGGTGATTTGTTCCGTATGTATAGCAAGTATGCGGAATCTCAGGGCTGGCGTATTGAAATCCTGTCTGAAAATGAAGGCGAACATGGTGGCTATAAAGAAGTCATCTGTCTGGTCAATGGTGAAGGTGTTTATGGTCGCTTGAAATTCGAAAGTGGCGCACACCGTGTACAACGTGTACCTGCAACAGAATCGCAAGGTCGTGTGCATACGTCTGCTTGTACAGTGGCAATTCTGCCAGAAGTGGATGTGGATACTTCCGTGGATATTAATCCGGCAGATTTGCGTATCGATACTTACCGCGCATCAGGAGCCGGTGGTCAGCACATTAACAAAACAGATTCTGCGGTGCGTATTACCCACATTCCAACCGGTACTGTGGTGGAATGTCAGGACGAACGTTCCCAGCATAAGAACAAGGCCAAAGCCATGGCACTGCTTGTTTCCCGTCTGGAAAATGCCAAACGCGCAGCAGCAGATGCAGCGACTTCGGAAATGCGCCGTGACTTGGTCGGTTCGGGTGACCGTTCTGAACGTATCCGTACCTATAACTATCCACAAGGCCGTATGACGGATCACCGTATTAACCTGACTTTATATAAGCTGGATGCGATTATGGAAGGTGATCTGACTGAGCTGCTGGATAGTCTGCACCGTGAATATCAGGCCGATCAGCTGGCTTTACTTGCACAGCAGAATGGTGGCTAATGAATATTGGACAAGCCCTCGCATTGCGGGGCGAACCTGAAAGCTACGAGCGTCAGGAAAATGCCTGGTTGCTGGAACACATTACCAAGATCGATGCTTTTGATTTGATAATGAAAAAAGACCGGGAGCTGACGCCAGAACAGGAACAGGCCTATGTTGAAGGACTAGCTCGAATTCAGGCGGGTGAACCATTGGCCTATGTGACTGGTTCCCAACCATTCTGGACTTTAGATCTCAAAGTCACCAAAGACACTTTAGTACCACGTCCAGATACGGAAGTATTGGTTGAAACTGTACTGAAACTGGATTTACCAGAAGATGCTCGAATCGTCGATTTGGGTACCGGTACTGGTGCGATTGCTTTATCGCTGGCATCGGAACGTCCCCATTGGTCAGTTACTGCTTCAGATATTTACGAGCCAACGCTGGAAGTGGCTAAATTTAATGCTGAACAGCATGGCCTGGATCAGGTGCAGTTTGTACTGGGTTCATGGCTCAAACCCTTTGGTCGCCAGTTTTTTGATGTGATCATTTCCAATCCTCCGTATATCGATGCGGATGATGAGCACATGCGAGATCTGGCAACTGAGCCGGTACGTGCGTTGGTGGCGGAAAAAAATGGTTTAGCAGATTTAGAACAGATTATTCTGCAAGCCAAAAAGCATCTGACCGTTAATGGTTGGGTTGTACTCGAACATGGCTATGATCAGGGTGAAGCTGTACGCCATTTATTTACCCAGGCAGGCTATAAGCAAGTACGGACGGTGCGAGATTATGGGGGTAATGATCGGGTAACTTTGGGGCAATGGCCACATTAATGTTCGTGATTGGCTGAATAAAAAAGCGACCACCTGAGGTCGCTTTTTTATTGGTTAACTTATTACATTGGATAGTCTTGCAGGCAGTCAGATACTTCGATCTGATCCAGTGCATTGGTTTCCATCGCCAGACCCAAAGTCACAATTTTCAATGTGTCTGCGATCAGTTGCTCGCCTTTCAGTGCAATCCCTTGTTTTAGGCTTTCAATACGTTCCGGTGCGATTTCCAGTGCAGCCGCAGCTTCATTGATGTCAATACGGTTTAAAAATGCCACCACAGCATCTTTGAGCGCAGCATCAGAAGCATTCAGAATCTCTTGGCTTAACTGTTCAGAAAGCAGGTCAGCTGAATGAGATAAAGCATTAGAGAAGTTTTGAACCAGATTTTGGCCAAGAACATCAGTCATCTTTAACATAAGAACACCTTAAGCGGGAGAGAAAGCACTTACGACCTAAGCCGTATTGAGTGAAAAGTAATCTAAATTAACTCTAAATACAAAGAGTATAGAATGACCCTAGAGTTTCATTTTTTTTAGTGATAAAGCTTGAAAACAAGATGTATTGGAAAATTAATCCTTTAAGAAATATTTAAATATATTAATCGTTTTTGAATCTTAAAATGAATGAATAGACAATAAATAAACTGTTGTGTTCATAGTTCAATTTGCTTCGGTTTTGGGCAAAGATTAGTCTTAGGAAAACGAAAAAGACTAGGGGTGAAAATGGAAATTAAACAAAAAGTATTTGTAGTCACGGGTGGGGCTTCTGGGTTAGGTGCAGCAACTGCACGTTATCTAGTTGAACATGCTGCCCGTGTGGTCATGGTGGATATGAACCGGGAATTGGGGCAAAGCCTGGCTCAGGAACTTGGCGAAAATGCTCAATTTCAGCAACTGGATGTGACTAATGAAAGCGCTGGTGCAGCCTTTTTTAAGAATCTGGAACAAACTCATGGTCAGCTCAATGGTCTGATTAACTGTGCCGGGATTGCGCCGTCGGCGAAAATTCTAGGTCGTGACGGATTACATGATCTGGCGATGTTCCAGCGTGTGTTAAATATTAATGTCACTGGTACCTTTAATATGCTTCGTTTTGCTGCCGAGCTGATGGCGAAATATGAATTAAAGGAAGGTGAGGAAGAGCGCGGTGTGATTATCAATACAGCATCGGTAGCCGCTTTTGAAGGGCAGATCGGGCAGACCGCGTATTCTGCTTCCAAAGGTGCGGTGGTTGCCATGACTTTGCCATTGGCACGTGAGCTGTCTAAAAATGCGATTCGTGTCATGACCATTGCGCCTGGGATCATGGAAACACCAATGCTGAAAGGCTTGCCACAAAATGTGCAAGATTCATTAGGACAAATGGTGCCATTTCCACCACGTTTAGCCAAGCCGGCAGAATATGCCAAACTGGTCGGGCATATTCTTGAAAATACGTATCTGAATGGAGAAGTGATCCGTCTGGATGGAGCAATACGTATGGCTGCAAAATAGCCTAAGCTTTCAGGGAGTTTCTTTCCTATCTGTTCAGTGACACTTATATAAGAGATTGATCTTAATTATTTAATTTTAGAGTTAATAAAGAACTTTTGGGTATCATGCAACAGATCTACTTATTTGAATTTTCCAAAAATTAAGCCTCTTATTGAAGAGGCTTAATATATTCCCCATACAGATTCTTTTATAAGTTTAGTTTTTCATGTTCTGTATCTGGCTCTTGAGGTTTGCCAGTCACATTGCCCTTCAGGACTTTGAATAGGTGAGTGACCTTATTATCTTTCACATCCCAGTATTCGGCACTGACAGCACGCGCGATGAGTACACGTACACTCGGATCATCTTTACCCTGAAACCAATTTTCTGCCCACGGGTTCCATAACTTATCAATCAAAGCGCGATCAGTACTGATTTCACCATGTGCACTAATTGATATATAAGTATCATCCGATGGTTTGGCGAAAGACAGGCCTAAATGCGTATGACCAGCATTGATTGCTTTTACAATGTCATTGGTATCTTTCATGATGAAATACAGATTTTGACGTTCATTGAGCTGTTCTGAGTTGAGCATGGTCATTGGTTGGGAATGAATTTCCTGCTCCTCAGTCTGATGGCTAATCATGGTAAAGCGTACGTCTTTGATGAGTTCCCATAATTTTTCACGTTGATTATGTTCTATATGTTGTTCTGCCATGAGTAATCTCCAATTTTATTTAAAGTTAAACCTGGATCGTGATAGCAGCTTAAACATAATTGGAAAGGCATGCTGACAGTCTCACTGAACCTATACAGATCCATACGCAAGAGCAGGGAGTTACTACAGAAAACGTGAACAATAGCGTTGTGATTACATGCTGGTAAAATCATTTGGGGATTGAAAATAGTTGTTGGAATAAAATAAATATATGAATGAAATTGAGAGTAAGGCTTCGAAGTTAAAAATTTTAGAATAAAGCTGAATGATGATTAACAAGGATAAAAGAACGAATAGATAAATGATTTACATTTAAGTGTTGTTAATGAAATGACAATGCAATTACATTTTTATAAAGTTTCTCAACTTGGTTATTGGGATTGCATTCGTAATAAAGTCAACCGTCTTTATACATAGTGGATTGAATAAAAACTGGGTGTTATTTGCTAATGGATATACATGTGGATTTAAAGAGGCTGATCATCTTCAGGGATTCAATAACCAAATGCATTGCATGATTAGTGGTTACTGTCATAATTCAGTCAAGGCTATTTAAGAAAATGGCACCTAATCAAACTAAAAATATTCTTTAGCTAAGAGTAGTGACTATGACAAAAGTAGGCCGACCAGTAGTAATGACAGCAGAGGTACGTCGCAAGGAAATATTAAATGCGGCAGAAAAGCTCTTTTGTGAAAAAGGCTTTGAGCAGGTCACCATGTCGGAAATCGCTGAAGCTGCGGGCATGTCCAAGAAAACTCTGTATGTGCATTTTGCCGACAAGCAGGAATTGTTTAAGTCTTTGGTAACGTCTTCTTATGTCTGGTCAGATAATGTTTCGGTGAATATGAGTGATGATCCAGTCCAGCAGTTGAAAGAATGCCTGTATGGGATTGCTAATCATGTGCTCTCAGATCGACATATCAAGTTATGCCGTCTGGTGATTGTTGGTCAACTTGGAATGGAAGATCTTTCCAATACATTTTATGAAGCGGCTATTTCTATTGCTCGGAATAATTTAATTGATTGTATTCAGCGTATTCCGGAAAATCAGCGCCGTATTCAGCTATCAAGTGAAGGCCTAGCCGATATGCTATTTGGTGCGAGTATCAATAAATCATTTATCGATTCTTTATTTATGAAAAAAACTATCGATCCGAAAGAGATTTATGCATTGATTGATCGTTCAGTTGATGCATTATTTCATGCTTAAATCTTGCAACTTGATTCTAAGTACTCAACAAATACTTAGCTGATTAAAAAATTACTTATTTTAATTTATGGACTGGATAATAATTGTCGTTATCCATCTATAAATAAACACGGACGGTATTGTGGTAGACGCTTCAAACGCTGAATATGAACTGAACGATGCAGAAATGCATGTATATGCACGGCAAATCCTTTTAGATGGTTGGGATATTGACGCTCAGGAAAAGCTGAAATATTCCAATGTCCTGGTTGTGGGCTGTGGAGGGATTGGTTGTGCTCTAGCAGAATTATTAGCCCGAGCCGGAGTAGGAAAAATTACCCTGATTGACCCGGATACTATCGAGATCAGTAATCTGCAGCGTCAGCTGGCGTTTACCCCGCAAGATATCGGCTTTTATAAAGCAGAAACCTTGGCCAAGCGTTTACAACAGATCAATCCACATATCCAGGTGGAATATCATAACCAGGCGATTTCCCAAGCTAATGCTCAAGTATTGATTCAACATCAGGATTTGGTACTGGATGGTTGTGATCAGTTTGAGACCCGTTATTTGGTTAATCAAACCTGCCGTCAGTTTGATGTGCCGTTAATCAGTGCTTCTGCGATCGGTTTGCAAGGGCAGCTATTTATGTCTGAAGGCGATTCAGCCTGTTATAACTGCCTGTTCCCGAAGGAAGACCAAACCGATACAGCCATGCGCTGTGCTGATTCCGGAGTATTGGCAACCACGCCAAATGTGATGGCTAGTCTGCAAGCGCACCACGCTTTGTTATATTTAGGTTTAGGTCAGATGCCGCTGCGCCAGAAGCTGTTATTATGGGATGGCAGCACCATGCAGCAACGCATTCTCAAATTTGAAAAAGATGCGAATTGTCCAATTTGTCGGGCAAGATAATCCTGTTAAGCCCGAATATTTGCTACACTCGAGAAAATTTGAAATTACCTAGACATTATGAAAAATAATATCTTCCTTGACGGTTTGCGTTCTGTGAAGCGGGTCGGTGAAACGGCTGTAATCGCGGCGCGTGCAGGCATTAAATATGCCACAGAAAAACCAAGTAATGCCAAGTTGATGCGCGAAACCTTTGAATCTTTGGGCTCGACGTATATCAAGCTCGGTCAATTTATTGCCTCTACACCATCTTTATTTCCTCGTGAATTTGTTGAGGAGTTTCAGGGGTGTCTGGATCAGACGTCAAGCCTGCCATTTAGCTATGTGCAGCAGGTACTGGCATCCGAGTTTGAAGGACGTAACCTGGATGAAATCTTTGCTTCCATTGAAGAAAAACCATTAGCTTCTGCTTCCATTGCACAAGTACATGCCGCCAAACTGGTGTCTGGTGAGGATGTAGTAATCAAGGTGCAAAAGCCGGGTGTAGAAACCATTCTCTATACCGACCTGAATGTACTGCACTGGGCGACCAAGCTGCTTGAAAAAGCAGTGCCTAAAGTCAAATTCGCATCTTTGGCGGATATTGTAGAGGAAATCAAAACACGTATGGTGCGTGAAGTTGATTTTATCGAGGAAGCCAAGAATCTGGATGACTTTGTCAATTACCTGAATATTACCCAGAACCGAGCAGCGACTGCGCCGAAGGTTTATCACCAGTATTCAACCCGTCGTGTGCTGACCATGCAACGTCTATATGGCGTGTCACTGACTGACTTTGAGGTAGTTAAAAAAGTGGCAAAAGACCCATCTCAGGTACTCATCACTGCCATGAATACCTGGTTTGGTAGCCTGATGATGTGTGAAAGTTTCCATGCCGATTTGCATGCCGGTAACCTGATGTTATTGAAAGATGGGCGTGTTGGCTTTATCGATTTTGGTATTGTCGGTCAACTGAAGCCAGAAGTCTGGACAGCATGTATTGCCTTTATGGATGCATTGCAAAATACCAATTACACATCGATGGCAGAAAACATGCTGAAAATGGGCATGACTGCAGTTGAGATCGATACTAAAGTACTGGCAGCGGATCTTGAGCGTCTGTTTAGTGGCGTAATCATGGCGGATCCTCAGGAACTGCTCAGCTCAAATCCGGGCGATTTGAATGACATCATGATGGATATGGTGGCGGTGGGTGAGCGTCATGGTATCCGTTTCCCGCGTGACTTTGCCTTGCTGTTTAAGCAAATGCTGTATTTCGACCGTTTCATGCGTGTGTTAGCGCCATACACGGATATCTATGCGGATCAGCGTTTGCAGATGATTCAGACCATAGATCCAAATCTATTGTTGAAGAATTAATTTTTAAATCCCTCCCAACCTCCCTTTATAAAAGGGAGGAGTTCCTTATTGATCATTAACATCTAAGGGAATAAGTCCCTCTTTATTAAAGAGAGAGTTAGGGAGATTATTTATACTTGCTATACTCCTGAGTGAAAAATGGACGCAATTATCATTGAAGGTTTGAAAGTTGAGACAGTGATTGGCTGTTTTGACTGGGAACGTCAAATTATTCAACCTTTAATGCTCGATCTGGAAATTCAGACCGATCTCGAACAAGCTTCAAATTCAGATGCCTTGGAAGATACGCTGAATTATGCCGAAATTTGTGAAATATCAGCGAAAACCATTCAGCAGGCGCAACCAGAATTGATTGAACATGCGGCAAAATTGGTACTGAATGCACTTTTTACTACCTTTGCAGCAATTGAATCGATTAAGATTACAATTCGTAAGCCTGCCATTATCGCGCAAGCCAATTCTGTAGGGATTCGTCTTGAACGCCACCGAAACGATATTCGCATTAGCACTGGCGAGTAATTGTCATCCTCAGCAACATTTTCAAGCTGCACAACAACGTATTGCTACTTGGGGCGAAGTTCAGTTTTCTCCCATCTATATCATTCCGTGTCGTGACGGGATTGGAGCAGATTACTGGAACTCTGCCTGTCTGCTTAAAACCAACATGACCGAAGATGAAGTGATTGTACAGCTGAAACAGATGGAATCAGATTCAGGACGTATTCGTCCTTCACATCAGATCAGTCTGGATGTTGATCTGATAGCTTGGGGCAGTAATTTAAACGAGATGGAATTTAATCCGAAAAAATTGCCACTGGCTTTGGATGTGAAAATCCCGATGCATGAGATTTGGCGACATCCTGCCTTTGAATATGATCCTCAGTATCAATATCCTCAAGTCCAAACCTAGCTAAAAGTCTAGGGATGAATCCGCCGATTTCCTATGGATGAACTGGTGTAAATCCAATATAGTCTTGACTGAATTAAATATTGAATTATCAATCAGAATTTGGGGATAGTGGATGCGTTTGCTGCCAGTTTTATTGTCTGCTGCATGTGTTGGATTAAGTGGCTGTGCTGTGATGTCGGTCAGTGAATGTCAGGTAGCAGACTGGCTGGATGTAGGGCAGAGAGATGCATTCGCTGGACGCCAAAAACGCTTTGCTGAATATGAAAAAGCCTGTGCCAAAGCCAATATTCAGCCAAATCAGGCACTCTATGACACTGGTTATACCAAAGGTCGTTTTGAATATTGCCAGCCTGAGGTCATCTTTCAGTCCAGTTTAGAAGGTTCGGGTTCTTATCAAATCTGTCCGGTGGCGCAGCATGCTGAACTGAAACCTTATCATGATGTTGCTGCACAATATTACCAGGCGAAAAAAGTCAAAGATCAGCTATTTGATGAATTGGAACGTTATCAAGGTTATTTGCTCGATCCAAAACTGAGCAAGGAAAATCGGGAAACTTATACTCGCCGGATTCGTGAACTGAAAATCAAACAGGAACGGATTGAATTTGACTATTTTGATGCGGAACACAAACTGGCACGATTTAAACGTGAGCGTGGTTTAAAGTAAGGAATAAGATTGATAAAAATCCGATGTGTCAGAGTTGATCTTCAAAAGTTATCAAAATAAAAAGCCCACTGTCTTGTGGGCTTTTATCACATTGTTATCCAATTAAATGTAATAACTGGTTTTGGTCATCAACTTAGAAATGGCAGTCATGGTGATTTTCACCGGCAGAGGTAAGTCAACACCACCTGCAGCCAGAGCCGTGTCACGGTGATGCAGTTCATCTTCATTCATCTGTTCCAGAATACGACGTGAACGTTCATCTTGCGGCGGTAACTGATTGATATGATGTTGCAGATGCAAGCTGACCTGGCGTTCAGTTTCTGCCACAAAACCCAAGCTATATTTATCACCGGCAATACCGGCAATGGCACCCATACCAAAAGACAGGGTATACCAGACTGGGTTGAGCAGACTAGTATGGCTATCCAGTTCTTTCAGGCGATCTTCACACCATGCCAGATGATCCTGCTCTTCAATGGCAGCCTGTTCCATTTCACGGCGTACATTTGGCAGTTTTGCGGTCATAGCCTGGCCATGGTACAGCGCCTGGGCACAGACTTCCCCGCTATGATTAACACGCATCAGACCAGCCACATGACGGGCTTCGGAAACCGCCAGTTGGGCATCAGTTTTTTCAGCAGGATTTTCTCGATGTGCCGAGGTGGTTCCTGGAACAAGACTACGCAATGCCTGGTCAAAAGAATGAATGAGCTTATCGACACCTGAATATTGACGCATGCATTAATCCTCCAATGATGCTGGTGTAGCGTTGAGCATAGGTTTAATTCGAAGCAGTAGCCACAGGGTGAATATGCCGCTCAAGACCGCCGTAATACAGAAAAGTATTTTAAGATCAAAATTTAAGACGCTTAAAATAATAATTGAGAATATAGCAGAAGATACCATGAAAACAGCATTCAGAATGTTATTTGCTGCCACTACTCGCGCACGATGTGAGCGGGGAGAATGCGCCTGCATCATGGCATACAGCGGTACGATATAAAAACCACCACTGATCCCCAGCAAAGTCACGGCAAACATCACGTGATAATAGCTCCAGCCTTGCTGAAACACATCCGCAAGCCCGAGCAGTTCACCCGTGCGGGTTGGAACCATTGCCATACTGGCTGCCAGGTAAAATGCAAATACAGTTAAACCTACTGCACCGATCGGCACCATACGAATATTCACTTCACTACCACCGAGTTTACGGCATAGATATGAACCCAAACCAATCCCGATCGAGAAAAAGGTCAATAGCAGGCTGGCAACATTTTCAGATGCATGCAAGTTTTGCATGGTGAGCTGTGGAATTTGGGTTAGATAGGTTGCGCCGTAGAACCAGTACCATGAATTTCCTAACAGGATCATAAATACCAGTGGCAGGCTTTTGGCATATTTAATCGTCTGAAAACTGGTACGGAAGAAATTCCAGTCCACCTGAAGCTCGGGTGCTGGTGAGTCTTGTTTTAGAATAAAACGACTAGAGAAATAGCCGATGATCGCGATACTCAGGACGGTCAGGCTGATCCATAATAAATTTCCAGCTGATGCAGCAATCACGGCACCACCTAGAATCATACCGAACAGAATGGCTAGTGAAGTCCCCGACTGGAATAGCGCATTCCCCGACATCAGTTCATTCGGCTTTAAGATTTCTGGTAAGATCGCGTATTTAATTGGGCCAAAGAATGTAGACTGCGTTCCCATTAGAAATAGTGCAAACATCAGAATCCATAAATTCCCTGTCAGGAAGCCGGTTGTTCCTAATGCCATCACTACAATTTCTAGAATTTTCAAATAACGAATGAGTTGTGAACGTTCGTATTTGTCGGCAATCTGCCCGGCAGTCGCGGAAAAGATAAAGTAGACGCCAATCTCAACTTTAAATAAGCTTTTCAAATTGAATCGGTGAATAACCACATTTTTTATTCATAACGACGCAGACCGTATGTGACAAAATCTTTCTGATAAAACGATGCGATAAGTGCCATAAATCTCTTGCCCTTACTTTTTGAATATTAAAGCGATCAGTTAATTGACCAATGACCGTTTCAATTTTCCTTCGTGCTCTCATAAGCAACCTCATTGATTCTTGAGATCTAGAGTCCGGCATATTCTTTCTTAAAGGAGTTTGTAGATCAACATACTGAAATTTATAGTATTCTTTCAAGCTGGGTCTTAAGTAACCTTTATCTGCACCTAGTAACCCATGAATATTTTCTGTGATTTCTGGTGCAACATCACGCTCATCTACATTTGCTGGAGCGAAAGTATAGCCAGTAATCATACCCTCCAAATTAATTACAAGATGCCCTTTAAAACCATAGTATTTCTCTTGTTGTGCAGCACAATAACTAAAACCTGCATGTTCTTTGAAATTCTTGTGTCTTTTTGCTCGACTATAACGACAAACAGGTATAGGAAATCCATCAATAAAATGAATATGATCCTGACCATAATGTGCAGTTAATTGGGCTGTGATTTTTTGATGAACTTGCCATAAGTTTGCACAATGCTTACAAAAGTTAGGATATGAACCTAAATGAGGGAACCAACTTAAGTAATTGTTTTTAAAAAACATCCATATGCTTTTATCCGTATCCATTTTGAGACACTCACCAACAATTTGCATTGTGATAATTTCAATATCGGTTAAAGCAGGTGGAAAACCACGTTTTCTTAATGGTTCAGAGACTATAGTTGGGTAAATTTCCTCTATGATTAAATAGACAATGATGATAAATTCTTCAGTGGACATAACTGTAATTTTATTTTCATAGACGGATTTAAAATGAGGTTATGTCCTTTTTATTTCAATGACTTAAAAAGTTGAGATTGGCGTAAAGTAGGGTAAGATAAACAGTAACGCGGCCAGATTGTTCAGGGTGCTGATACTGGCGGTTTGCTGAATCCAGCCATAGGTAATGACAAGCAATAAGGCCTGCTTAAAGACATTATCGTTTAACGCACCAAAGAACTGCGTCATAAACATCGGTAAAAAGCGACGCGTACCGAGTAGGGGTTCATTATTGTTCATGTGGGATGGGCTACATTAAAATTTATTAAGAAATGTCAATGATGCGTAAACATCCTGAAAATTCATGTAAGATACTTTTGACCATGGAAATGGCAAAAACCTATAGATTCGAGTTTCTTAGCTTATATTTTTCGGTCAAATAATCAATTAAAGAATGTATTTGTTTAGAGTTTTCTATGCCTGCAAAGAAAAAATTTAAAGAAACACTGCTCAGCCAGAGTATGAGTATGCTCATACCGGCGCATACGGGAAGCCGTCTATGTATGAGTATGTTTTTCATGATGTTCACCCAGCACAGCATGGCACAAACTCCCCAGACTGAAACGCCGGTGGCGCTTACCCAAGCTGAAATGATCGAAGGGCTGTCTCAGCAAGCCGTTCAGCAGGGGTTGGCAAGTACTGAAAATGAAGCGACTGAGAAAATCGAACAGGCGATTCAGCCAGAAGTGAATGTCGACAGCCTGCAGATGCTGCGGGAGCAGGAGCAGGCTGGTCAGCAATTCGAAGCATTTAAGCCGATTGAATTTGAAGATCTAGAAGAATTGCCTATTCAGGCGGTCGATCAGGCCATGGCAGATGAAATTTACCGTGTTGCTGAAGAAGCCAAGCGAGAAGCACAAGCCTACCGTCAGACTCAAAATACTGAAATTGTAGTGAATGATGTCAGTCAGCAGGAACTGCTGGAAATTAATCAGGCGCCGGTAAATGTCGACCAGCTGATGCAGAATATTGAGTCGGATAGCCAGATTCTGGTACAAGCCAATGAAACTGGCGCGACCTTACCCGAGTTATCACCCCAGCAGTTACGCCCGGAAAATGCGACACAGCCAAATATTTTTAAGCGCTTGTTTTATAAAGTCCGTCCACCACGTCGAATCATGACAGCGAAGGTGCCACGGATTGATGCAGATGTAGTCATTGTCAAAACCAATGGCAATGGTACCAGTCAGCAGCTTTCAGCAGAAGCGCGCGATGAAGCTTATAAAAATTTAGAAGCCAATATTGAAAACAAGCTGTCCAGTTTTACCCAAGAATCCTTTAGTGATTTTCAGTCTGCCTTGCCACAACTACGTACCTTGTCGAATCAGGCAGCGCAAGCAGTCGGTTTCTATAACGCCTCATTCCGCTTTGAAAAACTGTCTGATTCACGTGTCCGGGTCTATGTCACCCCAAATGAACCGGTACTGGTGCAGAGCCAGAATATTGAATTTAGTGGCGCCGGTGCCAATACTCCACAGTTCCAGGTAATTGGGGTATTGCCTGAACTGGAAGAAGGCGATGTGTTTCATCACGGTAAATATGAACGTACTAAAGAGCGTATTGTCGAGGCCGCGAGCAATAACGGTTATTTCGATGCTTACTGGCGCTTGCATGATGCCAAGGTGGCACAACCCCAAAACACCGCTGACATTAACCTGCGTTATGAAACCGGTAATGCCTATAAATTGGGTGCAGTAACTTTCCGGATGAGTGATCCGACTAAAGAATTCCCATTGGATCCAGATGTATTACAAAGTCTGGTGCCGTGGCAAGAAGGTGCAGATTATCGTTTCTGGCGGGTAAACTCCTTAGCCAACAACCTGACCAATACCCGATATTTTAACTATACCCTGGTCGATGCAGTTAAACCGGATCCGATCGAACAACCTTTGGAATTACCACCAGACATTCAGCAGCTTGTGGATGAACAGCTGATTTCTGAATCTTCCTTAGCTGTACAGGACAAAAAGCAGGTGGCTTCTAACGAAGAAGTCACCCAAAACGTGGTCGATGAAAGCCAATTTGCGGGCAGCCAGGAACAGGATCAGGCAAACTTACGCGCATTACGCACAGCCCAGGAAGCCAAAGAAGCTGAACAGGAGCGCTTGAAAGCTCAGGCCCGTGAAGAAAAAGTCATTCCGGTGTTGGTTACTTTGAATGCCGATACCTTGAATAGTGCTGAACTGGGTCTCGGTTATGGTACGGATACCGGTATGCGTGTCCGTGGACAGTATCGCCGTGCCATCGTCAACAAACGTGGACATTCTTTTGATGCTAACGTGGAATTATCAGAAATCCGTCAATCCATTGATGGTCGCTATAATATTCCTTATAAGCATCCATTGAATGATTATTTCAGTATTGTTGGCGGTTATGAGCGTGAAGAACGGGATGATGTCGCACGAGGCAATGGTCTGTTAATTGAGTCTGCAGTTGTAGGTGCAGACCGTTTTATTAAAAATCCACGTGGTAGCTGGCAGCATACCTATGGGGTACGTTATCGTCTGGATCAGTTAACCCAGCAAGGCGAAGTCAATGCCAATAATATTCCAGATGCTTTCCTAGTGAGTGCAGCGGAAACTCAGGAATCTTTATTATTCGGTTATGAGCTTTCCCGAACAGTCAGTGATAAACGGGTTAACCCGACCAAGGGCTTTAAACAAACCTATAAACTAGAAGTCGGTAGTGAAGCTTTACTGTCTGATGCGGATATGGCGATTGCTAATGCTGGCTGGCGTTTTATCTATTCATTAGGTGAAAATGCCGATCATCAGTTTGTGGGACGTGCTGATGCAGGCTATATTTTTACTGAAGATTTTACTAAAGTGCCGTATAACCTGAGATACTTTACGGGTGGTGATCAGAGTATTCGTGGCTTTGACTATAAGAGTCTGTCACCAGAAATTAATGGTTATAAGGTGGGTGGCCAAGCGCAAGCGATTGGCTCATTGGAATATAACTACCAGTTTAAGGAAGGTTGGCGTGCAGCAGTATTTGCTGATGCGGGGAATGCCTATGACAAGGACTTTAGCAATCCGACTGAATATGGGGTAGGTTTGGGTGTGCGCTGGGCATCGCCGATTGGTCCAATTCGTATTGATGTGGCTTCCGGTATTTCCGAGGATAATCATCCGATCCGGCTGCATTTCTTTATTGGCTCACAGTTATAACATTCACTGATTTTAGAATTTTTAGATATTTGGGACGAACATGGTCGAAGAGAACCAGCAACCACAAGACGCAGAACCGGAAAATACGCCGTTGCCGAAAAAACGTCGCATTTTAAGAAGCATCTTATTGTCGGTCCTATTTTCGATCATTTTTCTGCTGGGTGCACTGGCGGTAATGTTCTCAACCGATCGCGGCAGTAAATTCCTGCTGGATCAGGTGCTCGAACGTCAGCAGATTATTCATTATGAATATGAGGGCGGGAACCTGTGGCGCGGGATTATCCTGCGTAATGTTCTGGTCAGTCTGAAACCTGTTGATGTCAAAATTGACCGGGCCGATGTTACCTTGGGGTGGCGCGCCATTATCAAAAGAGAAATCCACCTCAATCGAGCCGATGTACGAAATCTGCAGATCATTACCAAGAATCCGCCAAATGACAAACCATTTGCTTTTAATGATATCCGGTTACCATTTGTACTGCGTGTTGATCATCTGGATTTAGATCATTTGCTGATTAAAACCCATAGCAGTAACGTAGATTTCTATGATGTGGTGATCAATGAAGGCTTATGGTCAGGCACTGAACTGACTTTTGAAGATACCAGCATGAACATGGGCTATCTGTCAGTGCGAGAAGCCAATGGGCGCATGGATTTTCATGGTAAATATCCACTGAATGCCACCGGGATTGTGAATCTACCATCCTTAAATGACAGCCTGAACATTCGTGACATTCACGTGGATGCGCGCGGTTCCCTAGATACCATTCAGGCGGGAGTAGCGACCAATACCCCAGATTTGCTGACAGGCTGGGCGGTGGTTCATCCTATGCGTCCAGATGTTCCCATGTTTGGTCAGCTCAAGTTTAAACAGTATCACTGGCCGATTCTGCAAGATCAAAAACTGTTTACTAAAGATGGTATTGCTGATTTCAAAGGTGATATTAAGCGCCTAGACATTAATTTGAATACAGATTTGAGCGGTCAAAATATTCCGGAAGGTCAATATAGTGTGCTGGGCTATACCGATCTGGTGAATCAGTTGAATATTAGCGATTTTAATGGTCAGCTGATGAAAGGCTCGGTGAGTCTGGCTGGTGTAGTCGGCTGGCATGAGAGAGTTACCTGGGATATTGCGGGACAAGTCAATAAACTCAATCCTAAAGACAAGGTGATTCCGCAAGTGGTACAGGACTTCTTGCCACCTATGCTTGATGCCAAAGTTGCATCGAAAGGGACACTGGAAAAAGGTTTGCATTTAACCGGTCTGATCGATTTTGATAAATATGAAACCTGGAACATCAAGTTGGATCAGGCTGAGGCGAAAAATAACAAAGCTCAGCCGATGTTGATGAATGTGGCCTGGAAAAATATTGATCGGGCTGTACCTTATGTGGGTTGGCTCAAGAGTGAATCTGGGAATGTCAATTTGGCCCTGACTGATGGTCAGCAGGATATTTTTGTGGCCACCGGTGTTTCTGCACATGAAGGGGCTTTACTTCCACCGGGGATGTACCAGGCCAAACTCAATCTAAAAAATAATATCTTAAAAGTTCCAAACTTTAACTACAGTGCACAAAGTGGCAGCCTGAGCGGTAACGCCGTTGTGGAATTGCCCGACCAAAAGCGTCAACTGAAATGGAATGCAGTCCTGGATGCCAAGGATTTAAATACCCAGACTATAGCTCCAGCATTACCAGTCGATCGCCTCAATGGTCGGGTCACTGCCAGTGGTTATGCCAAACCGAACCAGCAGATTATCAATCTTAAAGGGATTGACCTGACTGGTCGATTGGCGGGTCAGAATGAAACGGTACATCTGACCGGAAGCAGTACTGCAGCCTTACTTTTCCATGACGAGAAACAGGGTGGCGGTTTTAAAGGCTATGCGGTGCATTATGATGGTAACCTGAATGCCAGCCAGTTTGCAGCAAGTAAAGGCCTGTTACAGTTCAAGGTTTCTGGCACTCCAAGCTTGTTACGTGTGGATGAATTCAAGCATGATGGTATCGCTGGCAAAATCAATGCCCATGGTCTGGTGAATATGGCCAATGGCATTGGCTGGGATCTGAATGCTTCGCTGGTACGTTTCAAGCCACAATATTTTGCTTCGAGTGTTAAAGGTGAATTGTCTGGAAATGTCAGAACCCGTGGCCTGTGGTCGGATGCACTGAAACGGATTCAGATCGAGAAGCTGAATCTGGCCGGAATGCTGAATAATAAACCGGTACGTGGTACGGGTAACCTGTCGATGATCATTGACAATAAGCAGAGCGGTTTTGTGCCACGTCATTTTGAAGCCAATAACCTGTTCCTGTCTTATGCTAACAACCAGCTGCAGGCGACTGGTAATGCACAGAATCTGCAGTTGAAAGTTAATGCACCAGCATTATATGAGATTTATCCAGGGTTACGTGGTCGCGCTTATGGTTATGTGAATATGCAGGCTCAGCCACGCCTGCGTGCTTCAGCCAATTTGGCCGTGGATGACTTTGCATTTAATAATGTTTTCAGTGTGCAGAAAATCCGGGTACAGGGCCAGTTGCCAACGTCACAAAATACTCCGACCTTGCTGACTGCCACTATGGAGAACTTGCGTAGTGGTAACCGTCAGATTACCAAGGGGCAGATCTCACTGGCGGGTACTCGTGCTGCACATGTGCTGCAATTACAGGCTGAGAACAAGCTGACTAGCTTTTATGTGCAGCTGGCAGGCGGCTTTAACGCGCAAAATAACTGGCTGGGTCAGATCCAGAAAGGGGATTTTGACTCACTACGTACCCGGTTGGTACAGCGTCAAAGTGCTTCAGTGATTTATAACACGGCTCAATCAGATCTGTTTGTCGGTGCACATTGCTGGACCAGCCAGCAAAGCCAGCTGTGTTTTGATCAGCCAATTCGTGTAAATAAAAATCGTGCCAGCGTGTCCTTCCAGACACGAAATGTCGATCTGGATGATTTCAGTGCCTTTATGCCTGAGGGTATTGCGATCACAGGTAAAGTGAATGGTTATGCCAAAGCCACTTGGGCCAAAGGGGCGCGACCAAAAATTGATGCCAAACTAGTGACCCGTAATGGTGTGGTCGGTCTCGCTGCTGAAGATCCACAGTATCTGGGCCAGACCATGAAATATGATGAAGTGGGCCTGGTGGCGAAGAGTGTGGCTGAAGGTCTACAAATTCGTTTGGATGTGAAAGCACCAGAAATCGGTACCGGTTATGCCAATGTCATCATTGATCCATATCGTGACAACCTGCCAATGCGCGGTGAGGTTGCCTTTAACCAGGTTGAGCTGAAAGTCTTTAAACCATTTATTCAGGATGTGCGTAGCCTGAGTGGTACTTTGTCTTATGCCGGAAAGATTAGTGGGACTTTAACCAAACCACTGCTCAATGGTCAGGTGCGAGTCAAAGATGGTGCAATTAGCATGATTTCGCTGCCAGTCAATCTCACCAATGTACAGCTGTATTCTGCAGTGAGTCAGGATCATGCCACAATCAATGGCGCATTTAACAGTGGCCGTGGTGTAGGCCGTTTGACTGGTTCAGTGGACTGGAAAAATGAAATGCGAGTGCAGCTGCATCTGAGAGGCGAGAACCTGTTAGTCCGTCAAGCACCTCTGATCACAGCAGTCGTGACTCCAGACTTAACTCTGGATATGTATCCATTTAATAAAAAACTGAGCCTAAATGGTTCGGTGCAAGTACCACGTGCGCTGATTTCGATGCCGGAAGCTTCGAAACCGGTGGTGGGGGTATCTTCCGATGTGCGAGTGGTACGCGAAGGTCAAGATCAGCTAGCCATTCTTCGCGCAGCGCGTCCTTGGGATATTCGTGCTGATATTTCCGTTTCACTGGGCAATCAGGTGATTTTCCAGGGCTTTGATAGCCGTATTCCATTGTTGGGTCGTGTGAATCTGTCTCAACGTGGTCTGGAAACTGCAATGCGTGCCAATGGTGCAATTGGTGTCTCTCAACGTGTAAAGATTGAAGCTTATGGTCAGAGTCTGGATTTGAACCGTGCCATTGCCCGTTTCAATGGCCCACTCTCCAATCCAACTCTGGATATTGATGCCAATAAATCCGTTCAAGGTAACGTCGTCGGTGTACGTGTTACCGGTTCAGCTGCCAGCCCGGCGATTCAAGTCTATAACGATGCTGGCTTGTCCGAGCAGGAAGCATTAAATGCGCTGATTACAGGTCGTATCAATGAAGGTAGTTCCGCACTGAGTCAGACTGAAAGCTTTAGATCGGATGTGAACAATACTATTGCTGCAGCCGGCATTAGTCTGGGCTTGGGCGGAACACGTGCCTTGACCAACCAGATCGGGCGTACTTTTGGTTTAAGTGGTCTGGCCCTGGATGCGCAGGGTACTGGTGATGATACACAGGTATCCGTAACGGGTTATATTACGCCAGACTTGTTTATCCGTTATGGTGTTGGTGTATTTACTCCGGTAAACAAACTGACCTTGCGTTATCAGATCAATCAGCGTTTATATATGGAAGCCAGTCAGTCACTCGAACGGGCGATCGACTTGTTCTATAACTGGCGTTTCTAAAACAAAAAGCCCTCAGTTGAGTAATGCCAGTCAGTTAAGCAAATATTAGCAAAATGTAGTAAAAATGAGTGTATGTAAATACGCTCATTTTTTTATGTCTTTATCTGAACATTTAGAATCCACTCTTGAACATGCTCTCCCATCACTTAGCCATTTTTGTGAACTTATTGACTTAAATTGGATTGAAACATCTCTGCATCAAACAGGTAAGGCATCGATCAGAAGGAGAAAATTACCTGCTGAGCACGTGGTTTGGCTTGTTCTTGGGCTTGCCTTGTTTCGCAATCAACCCATCAGCTATGTGGTAGAACAATTAAAACTCGTGTTTGGTACAACAGATTATTGTGTTCCTAGTGCAGCTGTCCAAGCTCGACAACGTTTAGGTCGAGAACCCTTAGCCGCCTTATTCTCCTTAATCAGCCAAGCATGGTTTGATGAATCACAACAACAATATTCAACCTTTCAAGGTCTTAGTGTATGTGCTGTTGACGGGGTGGTTTGGTCTATGCCACTGACCAAGGAGAATTTTAATCATTTTGGCTCATCTAAAGGTAAAACTGCTGTAGCACCTTACCCACAAGTTAGAGCCACGTGTCTAGTGAATACCAATACTCATGAAATCATAGATGCCCAAATAGGCAGTATGGATCAAGGTGAACTCACATTAGCAAATCAATTATCTCCTCCAGCACAAAGTATTACTTTGTTTGATCGAGCTTATTTCTCTGCTGATTTTTTAATAGGCTGGCAAACACGTGGAGAATCAAGTCATTGGCTGATGCGAGCAAAAGATAATTTACGTTATGACATAATTAAACGGAATTCCCCACATGATTTTCATATCAGGATGCCAATATCAGCAAGAGCCAAAAAACTTAATCCAGCATTAGGAGATTACTGGGAAGCACGTTTAATTGAAGTTGAGCAGGCAGGAAAAATCAGACGTTACATTACTTCATTATTAGATTCAAAGACATACCCACTTATAGCCTTGGCAAAGTTATATGCTCAGCGTTGGGAAATTGAAATGTGTTACCGAGAAATTAAAAGCAATTTACAGGAAGGTAAGCACTTAAGGAGCAAACAGCCAGACTTAATTTATCAAGAATTATGGGGTGTCTTGATTGCTTATAATGTTCTAAGAAGACAAATGAAATATATGGCTCAACGTGCCAAAGTAAGCCCGTTGAGGATCAGTTTTCATATTGCATCTATTGCCCTTCTTAATTTACTCAGATTCGACTCTTTGGCTTCTGCAGGTAATCTACCCAAACATCTGGAAAGTTTAATGGAGAAATCTAATCGGTATGTTATACCTGAGAGAAGAGTGAGGAGTTATCCAAGGGTTGTAAAAGGAAAACCTCAAAAATACCCAAGAAAAAGCCAGTCAATCTCTTAACTGACTGGCATTACTCAGTTGAGGGCTTTTTTATGCACAAATTTTAGAAACCTTTGGATTGGATAAACATACACAACATTTCTTATCTTGAGCTTATTTCCCAATCTGTCATATCTATGATCTAAATAGAACTAAAAAAGGGAAGGTGTCTATCACTGCTGTCCCATAGTTTGCTTTAAATAAAAAAACCTGAGTCTTAACAGTTAAAATATGAGTGCAAACAAACACTTTAACGACCAGGATTCAGGTTTTGTCACATCAGAATACCGTATTTCATGAGCTAATTAAACCTGTTGTGCGACAGGATTTTGAACAACTTGCTAAAGTACACCATGTTGGACAGAAATTTAGAGCGGCTTCCCGGTGGGATCAGTTTATTGCCATATTGATGTCTCAATTCTCTTGTAGGCAAAGTCTGAGAGATATTCAGTCCAATTTGGAGTGCCAACAGGAAAAGCTAAGTCATCTCGGAGCAAAGTCTATTCCCCGAAGCACGCTGGCACGAATCAATGAGCAGCAGCCTGCTGCCTTGTATCAACAGCTATTTTACAAGTTGCTTAAATACTATGAACACTCAAAAGTAGCTCATAAATTTCGCTTTAAGAATCCCTTGTATTCCTTGGATGCCAGTCATATTAACCTGTCGCTTTCCTTATGTGAATGGGCCAAAGTTCACGACTCAAAAGCCAGCATGAAACTCAGCATAGGATTGAATCACAGCAATGATATTCCTGAGTTTGTTGCAGTTGAAAATGGCAAAGAAAATGACATGGTACAAGGCCGCAAATTCCAGTTTCCTGCTGGCAGCATTGTAGTTTTTGATAAAGGCTATGTCGATTACCAATGGTATGCAAATCTGACTGCTCAAAACATTGGATTTGTCACACGTTTTAGGCCTAAATCTGTGTATCAGGTAATCCAGCAACATCCAGTGCTTGAATCCAAAGGTATTCTAAAAGATGAAACCATTCAGCTGAATAGCGCACATGCTCTAAAAAGAAAAGCCCCAGTGTTAAGAAGAATTGAATATAGAGATCAGCAAAGTGGCAAGCACTTTAGCTTTCTCAGCAATAACTTTCATTTAGCCGCCTCCACCATTGCGGCGATTTATAAAGATCGTTGGAAAGTTGAGCTGTTCTTTAAGGCGATTAAGCAGAATCTCAAATTAAAAGCGTTTCTAGGCCGCAGCAGGAACGCAATTCAGACACAAATCTGGATTGCGATGATCGCCTATTTATTGGTGAGTTTCGCTCAACATTTAGGGAAAACAGGTTGGACAGTTCAACGTTTACTCAGAATAATTCAAGTGAATTTGTTTGAAAGAAGAACTTTAAAAGCTTTATTTTCACCCGATAAAATACCCATAAAACAAGAGGAAGCTCAAATGAGCTTCCTCTTGTGAAAAATTGTGGGACAGCAATGAGGTGTCTATGACCAAGTTATCCGAGCAATCCGACAAAGATGTGACGCCACATAAAGAATCGAATGACGACAAAGGTAACCAATCTTCTTACAAAAACGTCAAGCCAGAAAAGAAACCCAATGCAGAGCCTGAGCATCCATTAAGAGAACAAAAATAGGCATTCAAAAGATAAAAGCCTTCAATAATGGAGGCTTTTTAATGATAGAAAATAGCCTAAGCAGTATTGGCTTTCATTATTGCACTATTAAAAACATAAAAGAGAAATTATTTTATTCCTTAAAAGTTTCATCTAGTGCCTGTTGTACGGCATCCACACGTGTTTTACAGGCTTTATAAGCAGTCATAGATTCCTCAACAATTTTCATCAGATTATCAATATCCGGTTCCTGCTGGGCATCAAGCAGTTCTGCATTTCGTTTTAGGATTTCATAGCCTTCTTTAAAGCTTAAAGTGTTGTCATTGCTCATGGGGATTTACCTGGGTAATGTGGGCTGTAAAGGTACCATCCTGCATTTCGACCTGAACCTCGTGTTCCAATTCCTGCACAGAACGGATGGCATGGCCTTGCTGACGGACAATGGCATAACCTTTGGACAGTACTGTTTTTGGATTCTGAATCAGGGTTTCACGTAGCAGGGCTTCAATCTGCTGTTGTGCCATGCGGGTTTGTTGACGAGCCAGATTGCTAATACTGGTTTTAAGTTGAGAAATTTCTTTTGAAGCTTCCGTCACTTTTGCATTGGCGATACTTTGAATCAATGCCATCAATTGATCATTCTGGCGTTGATAAGCTTGAATTTGCTGCCGGGAAGCACGTTGAATGGTTTGTAGATAGGACATGACTTCCTGCACACGCTCGACGATATGATTACGGATCCCGGCAATCACCTTGCTTGGGGTATCAAAGGATCGATGGGCAATTTCATCCAAAATAGTCCGGTCTTTTTCATGACCGATACCGACCCAGATCGGGACGCTGCGTTTACACAGCAGGGCAGCCAGTTCATAGTCGTTTAGGTATGCCAGATCATTAACTGCACCACCACCACGAATAATCACAATCAGGTCGGGCGCCGTAGCATAGTCTTCCGCCCATTGCTTTAAGCCTTGTGCCAGACTTTGCCGGATACTTTGTGGCGCGGTATTTCCCTGAAAAGTTGCAGAGTGATAAATAAATTCACAAACCTGTGCGGCTGCCAGTGCATCGGCATCCTTTTTAAAGTCACCCAGACCAGCCGCATTTTCCGGTGCAATAACTAGGATTCTATTCAAATCAAATGGTGCCGGGAGCTGTTTATTACGTTCTAGCAAGCCTTCAGCGGTCAGTCGCTGTACGATTTCCTGATAACGCCGGGCAATGTCACCTAAGGTATAACTCGAATCGATTTCAACAATATTTAGAGAAAAGCCATATTGCGGATCAAAATTGGCTTTGACCTTGATCAGGACATTCAGGTCACGACTAAATTCGATGCCACTTTCACGTTCAAACTGGCTAACGATCTTCTGCGCTGCATATTTCCAGATCGTAGCGCGACAGCTGGCAATCACCTGATCATTGTCCGGGTCTTTTTCTGCCAGTTCTAGATAATAGTGTCCGCCCTTGATGTTCAGGTTACGGATTTCTGCCTTGACCCAGACCGGGGTATCAAAGGTGAGTTTGACTACCTCTTGTACGGTCGCGAGGTATTCTTTCAGGGAGAACTGGGGATCTTGCATGGCGGCAGAAAAGTTTAATATTCAAACAAATGGTAGCGCAAAGCAGGGTAGTACTCAAATCTGTTTAATGCGTCATCCTGTAATAAATTTGCCTTAAGTAAATTACCGGTTTAATAGATTGATTTAAAATACCCTTTAGCTTTAATTTTCATACATTTGTATAAAGTTTTTTTAGTATGAATATGCTAAATTGGCCGAAATGATCCTACAGAAGAAGATCAGCCATGAAAAAATTAATGTGTCTAGGCGTACTGGTTACAGCATTGACAGGGTGTGCAGCACAGCCGCAGGAAGAAAAAGCACCGAAAGTGGATATGCCGAATCCAGCCAGTGCCTTTTGTATCGAGCAGGGTGGCAAGCTGGAAATCCATAATGAAGTCGATGGTCAGGTCGGTTATTGTCATCTACCAGATGGTAAAGTCATCGAGGAATGGGCTTTTTATCGCAGTCATCAGGACATCTGCCTGTCTGAAGCGGCACATAGCCTGATCGGTCAGTCTGGCTTAAGCGAAGCAAAGATTAAGGACAAAACCAAAGCCAAAGTTGTGCGTATGGTGCAACCAGGCCAGCCTGTAACCATGGACTTCCGTGAAGATCGTGTCACAGTAACGACTGATCCGAAAACTGGAAAAATTGTACAGGCCACTTGCGGTTAAAACCCCTGAAATAAGAAAGCCCTGTATGGGGCTTTTTTTATAGCTAGGGGGATATGCAAATTAAATGACAAAAGTGTCGTGATCTTTTATATTGACCGGCGTAAGGAGAAGTTCATGAAAAAGTTACTCGCTTTATCTGTCTTGGTCGCGCTGGTTGGTTGTGCCGAGAAAAAACCACTCACCCCTGAAGAGCAGTGGCAAGGCTATTGCCGTAGTGTGGGGAATGCTGCACGTAGTATTATGCTGGATCGTCAGAATGGTATTGAGAAAGACAAAGCTGTTGAACATGCCGACAAGATTGAGGATGAAACCACCAAGGGCTTTATCATGACCATCATTGATGATGTCTATAAAATGCCACTGGCTGAAATCACCAAAGATGTCGATGCTTCCCGTGAAGAAGTTCGAGTCAAATACACCGAAAAATGTACTGCGACACCACACGATGAAATGCCAGATTACAAACCGTTCTAAGGAACTAATGCCAGTCAGTTAAGCAAATATTAGTAAAATGTAGTAAAAATGAGTGTATGTAAATACGCTCATTTTTTTTTATGACTTTATCTGAAAATTTAGATTGCACCCTTCAACATTCTTTACCTTCACTTAGCCATTTTAGTGAATTTATTGATTTCAACTGGATTGAGGAAAGTCTGAATCAAACAGGTAAGGCATCAATTAGAAGAAGGAAGTTACCCGCTGAACATGTGGTATGGCTTGTCATTGGACTCGCTTTATTTCGAAATCAACCTATCGGATATGTCGTAGAACAACTAAAACTTGTATTTGGTACAACAGAATATTGTGTTCCTAGCGCAGTAGTACAAGCACGACAACGTTTAGGATCAGAACCTTTAAATGCGCTATTTTCTTTACTTAGCCAAGCCTGGTTTGAAGAATCTCAGCAGCAATACTCAAACTTTCACGGTCTGAGTGTGTGCGCTGTTGATGGTGTTGTTTGGTCTATGCCTTATACAGATGAGAATTTTGCACACTTTGGTTCATCTAAAGGAAAAACTGCTGATGCTCCTTATCCACAAGTGAGAGCAACCTGCTTAGTAAATACCGCGACCCATGAAATTATAGATGCTCAAATAGGCAGTATGGATCAAGGTGAACTCACACTGGCAAGCCAATTATCTCCTTGTTCACACAGTATTACCCTATTTGATCGAGCCTATTTCTCTGCAGATTTTCTCATCGGGTGGCAAAAACGTGCAGAAGAAAGTCATTGGCTTATGCGTGCAAAAGATAATTTACGGTATGAGATTGTGGAGCGTAATTCGCAACATGACTTTCATATTAGAATGCCGATATCAACAAGAGCTAAAAAACTTAATCCAGCCTTAGGAGATTATTGGGAAGCACGTTTAATTGAAGTTGAGCAGGCAGGAAAAATCAGACGTTACATTACTTCATTATTAGATTCAAAGACATACCCACTTATAGCCTTGGCAAAGTTATATGCTCAGCGTTGGGAAATTGAAATGTGTTACCGAGAAATTAAAAGCAATTTACAGGAAGGTAAGCACTTAAGGAGCAAACAGCCAGACTTAATTTATCAAGAATTATGGGGTGTCTTGATTGCTTATAATGTTCTAAGAAGACAAATGAAATATATGGCTCAACGTGCAAAAGTCAGTCCTTTGAGAATGAGCTTTCATATTACCTCTATTGCTATCCTTAACCTATTGAAGTTTGATTCTTTGGCTTCCGCAGGCAATTTGCCTAAACATCTAGAAAGTTTAATGGAAAAATCTAAAAGGTATGTTTTACCGAAAAAAAGAAGTAGAAACTACCCACGAGTTGTGAAAGGGAAACCACAGAAATACCCAAAAAAATGCCAGTCAATCTCTTAACTGACTGGCATTAGTTCTAAGGAACGGTTTTTTTATGCCGATTTAAAATAAAATACTGCAAATGCCTAATCGAAATATATTCGAATTCGGATTTTAAAAATACAAATAGCCTAAGCAATTAATCAGTACAAAAATCCAACAAAATCTAAATCATAAATATAGAAATGCTTATCTTTATATTGAATAATGGATTCAAGATAAAACAAGAAAAGGAGCAGGATGATGAATGTCGTTGGATATTTACACCATGCTGATCTGCTGCTCGAAGATGAGCAAGGCATGGCCATTATTGGTGGGGGACACTATGTACTCAGTAAAGGCGATAAAGTTAGCCTGAAACGTGTGCTGGATGAAAATAAAAAACTGTATCTGGTGGATATTTCCTTTGCCAGTAATAACCATGAAGGCTCTTATGAAGACGAATGTATCGTCAAATTTGAGGGCTGTCGCGACGCATTACACCAATATTTGCACAGCTGCACTGTCCACTAAGGTGGAGTATCTTTTTCAAAACAATTCAGGCAACATTCGTGTTGCCTTTTTTATAAGAGAAATTCGGCTAAAAGTGCCTCTGTATGGGGTGAATCTATGCAAGAAAATGGAATTCTGATTATCAAATAATCATTATGCACATCATTTATTTACAAAATAATGAGCATCACAAAGAAACACTTTGCTTGCATTAACTTTTAACAGGAATTTTAGTAAAATTTTGGAGTCCATATTATCTGTGAAGCTTTTAGAAAGCTGGAATTCACAGATAATTTTTTAAAAAAGAGGAATAACACCGTGCTAGAAGCTTACCGCCAACACGTTGAAGAACGTGCCGCACTCGGAGTCCCACCGAAGCCACTTGACGATGCTCAAACTGCTGCATTAGTTGAATTATTAAAAAATCCACCAGCGGGTGAAGAAGCATTCCTTGTTGACTTGCTTGAAAACCGTGTTCCTGCAGGTGTTGACCAAGCTGCATACGTAAAAGCTGCGTTCTTAGCTGCTGTGGCAAAAGGCGAAGCGACTTCTCCACTAGTTTCTAAAGAACGTGCGGTTTACTTACTGGGCACTATGCTTGGTGGTTATAACGTTGCTCCTTTAGTAGAACTTTTAGATGACGCTGCTCTAGGTGAACTTGCTGCTGAAGCGCTGAAAAAGACTCTGCTTGTATTTGATGCATTCCACGACGTAGCTGACAAAGCAAAAGCTGGCAATGCAAATGCAAAAGCAGTTCTTCAATCTTGGGCTGATGCTGAATGGTTCACTAGCCGTAAAGACGTTCCTGAAGAAATCAAACTGACAGTTTTCAAAGTAACTGGCGAAACTAACACTGATGACCTTTCTCCTGCGCAAGACGCTTGGAGCCGTCCAGACATTCCATTGCACGCTAATGCAATGCTGAAAAACGAACGTGACGGTATCAAACCTGAAAAACCAGGTGAAGTTGGTCCATTAAGCCAAATCAAAGAACTGATCGCGAAAGGCAACCAGGTTGCTTACGTAGGTGACGTTGTTGGTACAGGTTCTTCTCGTAAATCTGCAACTAACTCTGTACTTTGGTTCTTCGGTGAAGAAATCCCGCACATTCCTAACAAGAAAGAAGGCGGCTACTGCTTAGGCGGTAAAATTGCTCCGATCTTCTTCAACACTATGGAAGATGCTGGTGCGTTACCAGTTGAGATCGATGTTTCAAACATGAACATGGGTGACGAAATCACTCTGAAAATCGATCGCGAAGCAGCTAAAGTAACTGCGTTCAAAGCTGGCGCTCAAATCGCTGAAGCTGAACTGAAAACTCCAGTACTTCTAGACGAAGTTCGCGCTGGTGGCCGTATCAACCTGATCATCGGTCGTGGTCTGACTGCTAAAGCACGTGAAGAGCTAGGTCTTGCACCTTCAACTCTGTTCCGTACTCCAGTTCAACCTGCTGACAACGGCAAAGGCTTCACTCTTGCTCAAAAAATGGTAGGTCGCGCTTGTGGTCTTCCAGAAGGTCAAGGTATCCGTCCAGGTACTTACTGCGAACCTAAGATGACTACAGTTGGTTCTCAGGATACAACTGGTCCTATGACTCGTGACGAACTGAAAGACCTTGCATGTCTTGGCTTCTCTGCTGACCTTGTAATGCAATCTTTCTGTCACACAGCTGCGTATCCAAAACCAGTTGACGTTGAAATGCAACACACACTGCCTGACTTCATCATGAACCGTGGTGGTGTTTCTCTACGTCCAGGCGACGGTATTATCCACTCTTGGTTAAACCGTATGCTTCTTCCAGATACAGTGGGTACTGGTGGTGACTCTCACACTCGTTTCCCAATTGGTATCTCTTTCCCTGCAGGTTCTGGTCTGGTAGCGTTCGCTGCTGCAACTGGTGTAATGCCACTTGACATGCCTGAGTCTGTACTTGTGAAGTTCAAGGGTAAAATGCAACCTGGTATCACTCTACGTGACCTGGTACACGCGATCCCTTACTACGCAATCAAAGAAGGCGACCTGACTGTAGAGAAGAAAGGTAAGAAAAACATCTTCTCTGGCCGTATCCTAGAGATCGACCTGACAGAAATGGAAACTGACCTGACTGTAGAACAAGCATTCGAACTTTCTGACGCTTCTGCTGAACGTTCTGCTGCTGGTTGTGCGATCACTCTTTCTGAAGAGAAAGTTGCTGAATACCTTCGTTCAAACATCACTATGTTGAAATGGATGATTTCTGAAGGTTATGGCGATGCTCGTACAATGGCTCGCCGTGTTGAGAACATGGAAAAATGGTTGGCTAACCCATCACTTCTTAAAGCTGATGCTGACGCTGAATACACTAAAGTGTATGAAATCGACCTTTCAGAAATCACTGAACCAGTTCTTTGCTGCCCGAACGACCCAGATGACGCTAAACTTCTTTCAGAAGTTCAAGGCGCGAAAATTGATGAAGTGTTCATCGGTTCTTGTATGACTAACATCGGTCACTTCCGTGCAGCTGGTAAACTTCTAGACAAAGTACCTGGTGGTTCTTTATCTACTCGTCTGTGGTTAGCTCCTCCAACTCGTATGGACGAACGCCAACTGATGGAAGAAGGTTTCTACAACACTTACGGTAAAGCTGGTGCGCGTACAGAAATGCCAGGCTGTTCACTGTGTATGGGTAACCAGGCACGTGTAGCACCTAACACTACTGTAGTATCTACTTCTACTCGTAACTTCCCTAACCGTCTAGGTCAAGGTGCAAACGTTTACTTGGCTTCTGCTGAGCTTGCATCTGTTGCTGCGGTTCTGGGTAAATTACCTTCTCCAGAAGAATACCAACAGTACGCTTCTCAAATCGACAGCATGTCTGCTGACATCTACAAGTACCTGAACTTCGACAAGATGGGTACTTACACAGACGCAGCTGAAACTGTTGATACTAAGAAAATTGCTGCTGCTCAATTGTCTTAATTGATTAAGTAGTTGAAAATAAGGGCTGATTTATCAGCCCTTATTTTTTATGACAGAAAATTCATTTGCGTTCTATGAAGAACAATTAAATAATTTGAAAAATAAATTGATTGAAGATAATCGTACCAAGCTAGAAATTATAGAAAAAACTTTTTAGCTAAAGGAATAATGGTAAAAAGTTTAGATTACTCTCATGCAACTGGTCTTATACTAAAAACTCATCGAAAAATAGATAAGATAATTTCTCTAAAACAAGATAAAGATGGTTTGTATAATTGGAATGATTTAAAAGAACGAATCCCTAATATTTTTGGAGTGGGTTATTTTGTTTATGAAAATTATTATTTGATGGTTAGTCATTTTTTTCAGAAGAGGATATGATCAATTAAATAATTTTACGCCTTCATTCATTGAGGAGTTTTATAAGCTAGACAAAAAATATATTAATGCTTCTTTATCTTTGGATAATGACATAATTCGTATTGATGAACCAAGACCTTATTTTGAGGCCGATGCTTGGTTTGGTGCTGCGTTTAGAAAAGAAATTTCTATGATTAAGGATGGAATAATTAAATATAGACCACCAATACATGAGAAACCTAACTTTGTTAGACGCTTATACAATAATAATTACTCTCTTGATATGAAATGGAGCACAAAAGGTAATATAAAAACATTTCAATTATCTGAGTTTAAGGATGAGTCAGTTATCATTAAACTAGAAGGGAAAATTAAGCATCCAGTAAGATATATTCATGCAGAATATAATCTAGAAAATAATTCCTTTCAGCATTTTGATGGTGCTATACATTTTTATGATAGAAATCATTATTTGAAAAAAAGAGATAGGGATTTGGATTATGAATCAAAATATGGAGCAAATTCTAAAGCAAAATCGAAGAAATTATTTAGACTAGATGGTTCTATAGTAAGCGTCCGCTGAACCCCATGCCTATTTTTTTAATTTGAGTTGGATTTCCAGCGATGTGGTAGTAATTCTTCTATTTGGGTCGCTTTATGCGTCGGCAGCCTTTTCAGCACATCACTTAAATAGGCATACGGATCCAAGCCATTCAGCTTTGCTGACTGGATTAAAGTCATGATATTTGCCGCTCGCTGTCCACTGCGCAGCGAGCCAGCAAACAGCCAGTTCTTGCGCCCTAAGGCCCAAGGTCGCATTTGATTCTCTACCCAATTATTGCAAATCGGTAGATTGCCATCATCCAAATAGCGGCTTAAGGCTGGCCAACGCTTCAGAGTGTAATTGATCGCCTTGGCGGTGGGAGAACTCGATGGCACCGTCAGATGATGTTGGTTGAGCCATTCATATAGTTGTTGCATCACTGGTTGACTATGCTGTTGTCGGTATTCGCGGCGGTCTTCCGCTGTACCATCGGTCTTTTTCCTGAGCTCTGCTTCTATCGCATACAGTTTCTGAATCAGCACTAATGCCTGTTCAGCGACCTGACTTTTCCCGGTCACATGCAGTTCATGGAATTTACGACGTGCATGGGCCATGCAGCCCACCTCTATGACCTGGCCTGATTTAAAGCGTGCTTTATAACCACTGTAATCATCACAGACTAGATAGCCCTGCCAGCCTTTCAAGAACTCTGCAGCATGCTGGCCTGAACGACTATCCTGAAAGTCATAGATCACTGCCTGAACTGGATTGTACTGTGTAGTGGCATAGGCCCAGACATAACCTTTCTTCGGTTTTTTATCATTCTCACCCATCCGCATGATGGTGACCGGTGTTTCATCTGCATGCAGCACCTGCTGTTGTAGTACCACCTCTTTTAAGGCATTGGCCAGAGGTTCCAGTTCTACACCGCAGCGACCTATCCAGTCAGATAAAGTTGATCTAGAAAGTTCGATTCCCGCCCGCTGATAGATCAGACGTTGACGGTACAGCGGCAAATGATCGGCATATTTCGATACCAACACATGGCTGAGCAGTTCAGGTGAAGCAATGCCTTTATCAATCACATAGGCAGGCATCGCTTGCTGAGTCAGGGTGTCACACTGATCACAGACCCATTTGCCACGGACATGCTGTTCCTTATAGAACTGTGCCGGTCTGAAATGCAGTTTTTCACTGATATCTTCGCCGATACGACGTAACTGGCAGCCACAACTGCATTGGGTTGATGCTGGTTCATGCTCAATACGAATGGTGTGTAGATGATCGGGCAGCAGTCGACGTTTAGGTTTGTTGACTGTGGCTTTCTCTGTCGCTGCATCGGTTTTATCTGCATTTAATCGTTCTAATTCTAGATCAACGGCTGCAATATCTTCTTCGACCGCTTCGTCCCACAGGTGGATTTGTTTGGTCGTTAAGTGTTCATTCTTCTGGGCGAACTTATGCCGTTTAAACAGCGCCAGTTCATGCTCGTATTTTTGATTGAGAATAGAAAGATGTTGAACTTGAGCATCTAATTGCTGATTGGTGACTTCAAGATGTTGAACTCTGGCATCTAATTGCTGGTTTGATTGTGCCAGAGACTGATGCTGCAGCGCCAACTGCCTGGTGAATTCCAGCAGTTGTTCATGGGTCAGTTGGCTTAAGTCAGGCAGCGTATTCATGACCGCAGTATGCCTGAGGTCATGAGAAGAATGAAATAGAACGTTTGGAGAATAGCAGAATGGAACAGCCTGGTTTAAAGCATCGTCACCACCTGCTGTCGTCCAATGCGCTGCCAAGGTAAACCCTGGATCAGTGCCTGTAACTGTTCCGGACTGATCGCCATGCTTTCACCCTGGTGAACCTGCGCCCAGTGGAATTTTCCCTGTTCCAGCCGCCGGGCACACAGCCAGATGCCCAGTCCATCATGTACCAGCACTTTCATGCGATGGCCACGTTTATTACAGAACAGGTAAGCACAATGCGGTTTAATGTAGCCAAAGGCTCTCACCACCTGAGCCATGATAGTATCCATCCCTGCTCGCATATCCAGAGGTTGGGTGGAGAGCCAGATTTCATCAATGCGGATCATGTTGCAAGTACCTTGAGTAATTCTGCTAAAGCAGATATTTCTGATACTTGCCATTTCAAGCCAATTTCTGCTTTTGAGTGGGGTAAAGTAATTTGAACCGTTAACATGTCAGTAGGAGTAGGATCTAATGGTGCAGAGCAAGATAAGGCAATAAATGCAGGTTTATTCGGTAGTGGTGAGCGATCATTCCCTGGCTTACCATCAATTAAGCGAATCCATTTGGATACAAGATTTGTATTCAATCCATGTTGCAAAGCGACCGAAGCAATTGAAACGTCCGGTGCTTTACAAGCCTGAACGATCTGCTGTTTAAATTCAGCACTGTATGTTCTTCGTTTTTTCGCAAGAGATGCGATGGATGTCTGGTGATTTGTAGTCATAAATTTTAGTCCCCACTTGTTTTTAAGTGGGGACTAAATTAAGGCTTATAGGATGAATTCATAAGGTGTGTTCAGCGGACGCTTACGTTCTATATCAGTGGATCAATGGTCAAATTTAATTACACATTTTTTACATGAAAATCCTTTAATTATTGAATATTTTACTGGTGACTACCCACAATATATTAGGAAAATATTGAAGATCTAATTTTAAAACCAAAATTTTCACACTTTAAAAAATAAGCCTTCATTATTATGTTGTGCTTTATAGCTTAATAAATAAATCTTTTAATCCGTACATTGAAAAATGAACTAGAAAGTTGATGTAATAATAATGCTCTTACAATCCCGCTTCCTCTGTATTGGCGGCTTCCTCAACGGAACCCAAATTAAAGACCAAGGCGACAGCTTTGTATACGTTGAAAATGGCAAGCGAATTATCTACCGTAAACAGGTCATTTTCCATCAAGAAGCTTGGGATCATGACTACTATGTGTGTGAAAACGTCACCGACCAACAAGCAAAAGATTGGGTGTTTCAAAAATACGGAGAAACAGTCATATATCGAAAAACAAAGACCATAAAAAAGCCCCGTAATCTCGAAAATTAACGGGGCTAGTCGTACCACTCGCGTGATACTCATATAAGGCTCATCTCATACTAAGTGCATTAGAACATAAAACCCCAGTAAAAGATAATGAAACTTCTGTTCTAAGTAATACTAAATAAAAAGACCATCAGGCCGAATTACGAACCTGATGATATAAAGCACAAATTTGAATAATTATTGAATCGAAGCAATTTCCTGTTCGATCATCGGCCATAAATTCTGGTGGCTGCGTTTAAACATCAGCATATGACCAATCGCCTGATGACCCAAAGCAGCAGGATTCAGTTCCTTATGGCTGGTTTTGGCATTTGGATATAAACGGATCAGATCTTTCACATTGACTTCAGTAGCAATCTCATCATCCGAACTCCATAGGACTGTAATTGGGCAGGTGATCTGTTTATGATGATCTTCTGTTTTTGGCACCGCTTTACCAATCGCATTGATCACATAACCTGGCTTGCTACAGAACTGAGCCCATTGTTTGGCTACGTCTTTCGGCAGATTCTCACCCATGCCAATCTTACTGGTAGGGCCATAACCCAAAGTCAAACGTGATAGGGGAAAGATCACATCAAACATAACCGGGGCGAGCAGTTTGGTACGGCCTTTTAATCCTTTAATATGCCCAGTTGAACCAGATACCGCCACGACTTTGGCAACTTTGTCATAATTCGGCACGATCCCCAGCAACTGACCACCAGCACTATGACCCACCAGAATCACTTTTTCAGCTTGCGTTTTATCCACTAAAGCATCAATCGCAGCAGGAATATCATACTGACCCCATTGTACAATACTGGCAGTCGAATGCTTCAGCGGGCCATATAAAGACTTGCCAATACCACGGAAATCAAAACACAAAACAGCGTAGCCTTGCGCCTGTAGCCATAAATTAAAGCTGTGATAAAACTGTGTGGTAATTCCGGTGGCTGGACAGACCAGCACCGGGTAGGACTTTGCTTCGGCTGCTGAATTGGCTGCATAGAAGCGTGCAGCCAATGGGTAGCCATCCTTGCACGTGATAGTCAATGTTTCGAATTCTGACATGCGTTACACTTATTCTTGGACTTATAACCATGAATAATGTACAGAAGTTCCCAAAAGAAACGTGTGATAACTATGACCCAAAAGTCAAAAAAGAAATGAATGGAATCAGCTATGCAGCCAATTGAACTTAGCCTTGCAGTCAGAATCGCAATTATTTTTAGCGGGATATTTTTATGGGTGGGGATGCTGACGGGCATCTGGAAATACCTGCAAATCCGTAGATCATCGCAGTCACGTGCGCACTATTATGTTGATATTGCTCATCGCAGTAGTCTGCTTTATGCACCGGCAACCCTGATTTTGGCGGTACTGGCGCATTATTCAGCCTTTTCAGAACAGGTGAATCTGATTTGCGTGGTTGCAAATGTAGCCTTTTTTACCTTTGCGATTAGTGCCTATGCACTACATGGCTTTTTAAAGGACACTACCAACCAGTTCAAGCAACCCCATCAATTAGGTAAGTTTCATTTGCCGGGCTTTGTTTTGACACTCTTCATGATTGGGCTGATTGTTGCGGAGTTTGGAGGAACCAGTATTTTACTTTTGGGTGTAATTCAGGGACTTTTTTAGGAGGAATTGGAGATATTTATAGGAGGTGTTTTGCTGGAAATTGGCCTTAAATTTTTTCTACCATATGGATGAGTGGCCAGGTCATCCATATGGCTCAATATTCTTATTGATTAGCGATATTTCTGGTCAATGACCACCCACAGATAAAATGCAGCCGAGACGATCAGCGCATATGCTAAGTACTCTGGCTTTAAATTTCCTTGAATTACGCAGTGCACAATTAAAGTCAACATAAGCGCAAAGGTAGTGCTTAAAAACACCACAAGGTTAGAATTGGCTTTAAGAGCGTCAATGAAGACTTGCTTATTGAAATGTACTGATAACATCTCCATCCCTCCTATTTTTTAGTGTTATTGGTATTCAAAACTGAGCTTTTTAATCAGAATTGAATATACAGTTGTACTTCGAATATCGAAACTTTTCAATAGCTCCCTATAACTGGAACGGCGTTATTGCCTCTCTTTAGTCGTAGATTTAGATGAATTATTTCGACTCTACAGTTCACTTATACTATTTCAGTCTCTAAAAGCATTAAAAACTGATAAGTACACTCAGAAAGAAGCAAATACTACGCCAAGAATGGGCATTGAATGCGAAGGGAATGTAAAAATAGGTATGAGCTCGATAGCAGAAGCTTCACTTGTGTAGGCTTATTACGATAAATTTTTAAAAATAAATAACTTAATCAGGAAATATTTTTATTTTTGTTATTCAGCTCAACCTTTAAAGGCAGTTTATTAAGATGGGTGTATGAGCAAATTAAATTTTTAGACTGAACTTGAAACAGTGATTTGAACCAATAAGTGCCAGTTTGGGTAAAACATGACAATTATTGATCACGCTTAAATCGTATCTTGGGTAAAAATCCGATTTATCGACACTGCACGGAAAGATTAGTTTCTGATGCGGTCAATGACAGCTGTAATCACAAGAACAATCAGGGCAGGGATGAGCCAGGCCATATTTTGTTCAGAAAGCGGTAAATTCTGGAGTGCTGCAGGTAATTCAAATCCAGCGACTTTCAAACCATCAAAAATACCGAAAATAAAGGCAACCAAAGTTGTCGGTGCGACTACATGTGCAGGCTTTTTAAAGAAATGTCCGCAAAAGCTCAGCAGGATCACTGCAATTGCAGGCGGATAAATTGCACTCAGCACAGGCACAGATACGGCAATTAGTTTGGTCAAGCCTAAGTTCGAAATCACCAGTGAAAATCCAACCAGAATAAACACAAAGGCTTTATAAGGGATGCGGGTAATCGACGAGAAATATTCCGCGCAGGCACAGGTCAGGCCAATCGCAGTCACCATGCAGGCAATAAAGATCATGGTTGCAAGGAAATAAGCGCCCATATCACCAAAAGCATGTTGTACATAGGCATGTAGAATAATCGCGCCATTCTCGGCATTTGGAGCAATATCATGACTGCCCAAGCCCAGTTTAAACAGACTCAGATAAACCAGTGTCAGGCCAATACCTGAAATCACGGCTGCATTGACTGCATATTTGGTGATCAGCTTACCGTCAGTCACGCCACGAGATGTAATCGCACGCACAATCACGATCCCGAATACCAGGGCACCCAGTGTATCCATGGTCAGATAACCATTCACAACACCTTCAGTTACAGGACTAGATACATAGTTGCCGATGGCTGCCGGCGGATTGCTTGTCGGTAATACAAAAGCGGTCACACCCAGAATGATCAGGGCAATGATTTTCAATGGAGACAGGAAGTAGCCGACAGTATCCAGAATTTTATTTGGATATAGGGAAACCAGTGTCACGATCGAAAAATAGATCACGCTATAGATCAGCAGGCTGCTGGGTGCCGTACCGAAATGCGATGAGAAACCGATTTCATAGGAAACGGTTGCAGTACGCGGAGTTGCGAATAATGGGCCCACAGCTAGATAGCAGACCACGGTTAGTAGCAGACTGGCTGCCTTACCGAGAGGTGAACTTAAGATCTGGATAGAACCTTCAACACGGGATAATGCCACAATGGTGATGACAGGTAGGCCAACTGCCGTAATCAGAAAACCTAAGGCAGCAAACCATACGTGCTCACCGGCTTGTTGAGCCACAATCGGTGGAAAGATAATGTTGCCTGCACCAATAAATAAGGCAAAGGTCATAAAACCTAAAGCAACAATATCTCGAGTACGGAGACTTGTCATAGAGGGAGATGGATAAAAAAGAAAACGATTTTAGTAGAAAAGGAGTATTTTTTGGAGTCTATTTTCTAGCTGAAAGCCTTGATTTTACTGATCTCCATGATCGAAAAAATGATCATTTAAAATTTGGTAGAAATATATAATTGAAATTTATTAATAATTAAACTTTTAGTAAGTTTCAAGCTTCAAAAAGCTTAAAAGCAGAGAGAATTTAATTGTACAAATCGTCATCGATTTTATCTTTCAGCCGAATCGTGCTACACGATAGTGCTAATTCATGTGCGACATTGTTCACAAAAAAGGACTATAATTCATGGATTCAAATTGAGGATAAGCACATGAGAGTTTCTACGATTACTCTTAAAACTGAACAAGATATCGAAAAACTTCGTATATCTGGCCGTCTGGCTGCAGAAGTTTTAGCGATGATCGGGGAGCATGTGAAGCCGGGTGTCACGACAGAATATCTGGATGATCTCTGTAATGACTTTATTGTAAATACCCTGAAAGTGATTCCTGCGAATGTGGGTTATTACGGTTATACCAAAACCACCTGTATTTCACCGAATGAAGTGGTTTGTCATGGTATTCCATCGCCAAACGTGGTGTTAAAAGATGGCGATATCATTAATATCGATGTTGCGATCATTAAAGATGGTTACTTTGGTGATACCAGCCGGATGTACTATGTCGGTAAGCCATCAGCAGAAGCGAAAAAACTGGTGGAAACCACTTATGAAGCCATGGTGGCTGGGATTCATGCAGTAAAACCTGGAGCAACTTTAGGCGATGTTGGTCATGCGATCCAGTCGGTTGCACATCGTGAAGGTTATAGCATTGTACGTGAATATTGCGGTCATGGTATTGGTAAGGTCTATCACGAACAGCCAAACGTATTGCACTATGGTCAGCCGGGTCAGGGCATTGTGTTGAAAAAAGGTATGGTATTTACCATTGAGCCGATGGTGAACCTGGGTAAAGCTCGCGTGAAAGAGCTGAAAGATGGCTGGACTGTGGTGACTGCCGACAAATCATTATCTGCACAATGGGAACACATGGTCTATGTGACAGATACCGGTTTTGAACTGTTATCTCCATGGCCAGAAGGTACAGGTTCTTATCCTGAGATTTAAAAAAACGTTATAAGTCCAGTTTTAAAAAAAAGCATTGATTTAGCCCAAGTCAGTGCTTTTTTTAATGTAAACGAACCTATACAAACACTTGCAAGAACACACAAAAGCTTACAGGCTGTAGTGGTGTAAATGAGATTCATTCTCTATATTTGAGTTCATGAAGTTGCAACACCTCTCACTGATTCGGTTATTCAATCATGGTGAATGACTAGAAAAGTGAAAGGTTAGAGCAGACATTCACCTTGTCTCCTCCAGAGAAATTGAATTGTTTTAATGCTGTAGTGACTCTGAACGGCTCATCCCTTGTGGATGGGCCTTTTTTGTATTTACGATATGTAGCTGATCTAACCTTTAAGCGTGATGTAAATGTGCTACCAGATAATCAATAAATACCCGCACAGCTGGTAATAGTCCACGACGGGATGGATAGACCATATGGAAAATCCCATGCGCTGCTTTCCATTCCGGCAATACTCGTACCAATTCACCACGTTCCACATATTGCTGCACCACGTTATCCGGTAACAGGGTAATGCCACAACCAGATGCCGCCAGTTGGGCCAGCATGTTTAGGTCAGAGCCGAGGACTGTTGGCGTAATCCGAATCTTTTTCTGTTCCTGCGTGCTGTTATGGAGCACCAAGTATTGTTCAGTATGTTCTTCCGCCATACTCAGGATTTTATGCTCAGAGAGCTCTTCCGGATTTTTCAAGTGACCAAATTCATTCAGATAACCTTGACTGGCAAACAGATGCTGCTCGATCTGGTCGAACTGACGGATCACCAGATTTGGATCATCATCCAGACTGGAACGAACACGTAGGGCAATATCAAAACCTTCATTAATAATATCGACCCGACGGTTGGTGACCATCATCTGAATCTTGATTTCAGGATATTGTTTTAAAAAGGCTGGAAGGATCCGTGCCATTTCGTTTTGTGCGATGGAAACGGGCAGGCTGAGTTTAATCGTGCCGCGTGGTTCTGTACTTAGATGATCGACCAGATCATGGGCTGCTTGGGCGGCATTCAGCATGACTTGGGCATGACGGTAAATATTCATGCCAATATCAGTCACGGCAAAATGGCGAGAACTGCGCTGAATCAGACGGACACCCAGACGTTCTTCCAGATTATAGACCCGGCGACTGAGTTTAGATTTCGGAATGTCTGTGGCACGTTCTGCAGCACTAAAACCGCCATGTTCGACTACTTGAGCAAAACAATAAAAATCATCTAGGTCCGTCAGCATTAGTTCATTCCATTTACGCAACAATGAAGGGATTAAAAATACATTGTTGCGTGGTGTCAATGCAGACTTTGTTTTTTATCACTTATGCAACTTCATTCAGTAGCTTATCTTTGAGATATTGCATGCCCTGAGTCGCTGTCATGGCAATCTTTTCGAACTGAGGAGGTAAGTGCTGCTGATTGGCTTTGGGATCAATATAGTAAGCCGTGCAATTCGGTGGAATTTCCTGCACCAAACCAGCGACCGGATAGACCTGTAAGCTGGTACCTATCACGATAAAAATATCGGCATCCTGTACACAATCCTGAGCTTCTTCATAAGCTGGCACCGCTTCACCAAACCAGACCACATGCGGTCGTAGCGGATAGCCATCCTTGCAGAAGTGTTTATTGAGATCCAGCTCAGCCCCTTCAATTGGATAAAACTCGGTGGTGTATTGGGCTTTCGGTCCGGAAGTTTTCGCAAGACGGATATTGCCATGCAGGTGAATAACATTCGAACTACCAGCACGTTCATGCAGATCATCAATATTCTGGGTAATTACATGCACGTCATAGGTATCTTCCAATTCAGCAATGAGTTGATGTGCGGCATTCGGTTGTGCAGCAAGGATCTTTTTGCGCCGTTCATTATAGAAACGCTGTACCAATGCAGGATTACATCGCCAAGCATCCGGTGTTGCGACATCTTCTACGCGATGCTGTTCCCATAAACCATCACTATCACGGAAGGTATTAATACCGCTTTCGGCACTCATGCCAGCACCTGAGAAGAACACCAGTTTTTTCATTTTGTTTCCTTACGCTTTCAAGCTGCCTGATTGTTTTGGTTCGCATTGCCTTTTAAGAAGGCTGCGATTTCCTTACCGAATTTGACTGGTTCAGTCAGCAGCGGGGTATGCCCGGATTTTTCAAAACGAACCTGTTTGGCGTGTGGGATACTTTGCGCAACTAGGGTTTGGCCTTCAACTGGATAGAGTTTGGATTGTGCACCACTCAGGAATGTCACTGGACATTGCAGTTTCTGAATTGCAGCACGGTAATCTTCCCTGTGATAAAGATAATTATTGATATACCAAGCCATATAATCGACCCGATTCGATGGCAGTAACAGACTTTGTAGACGTGGCTGATTGAGAATCCATTCAAAGGCTTTCAGGCTATATTTATTGTTATTTTGCAGGCCAATAAACTGTAGCCAGAGTCTGGCGATCTGATGACGGGTGTTGCTGTCCAGATCTTTAATGTATTTCACATCCTGATGCTGTGCCAGTAATTCGGAAATCTGGGTCAAAAGAGAAATAAAGACCGGATGATGTTCTCCAAACAGGCCATAAGCCCAGCTGTCATCGACTGGGATTTTTGGCGTCTGGTCAATATGCAGATAGGCAGTCACATGTTCGGCAAAATCTGCATACTGCATGCCATGCATGGCGGTTGTCGCGCCCATCGAATAGGCGATCACAATCACCTTATCCAGATTTAACTGCTGCATTACGGATTGTACATCCAGCCAGTGACTAGAAATCGCATCCATATCGGGAATCTTGCAATCACTGGAAGCGCCAAAACCGCGCCATTCTGGAATAATAAAGCGGAACTGGTGCCGGTGTGGATACAGGAAAGCGGCCCATTGCCAGCTCAACATCCCAAGACCAGACAACACCAGTACGGGCTGACCCTGTCCATATTCGCGTACAAAAAGCATTTCGCCGTCAGGCATTTTGTAATATGACATAGACTGAGTCCTTTTTGTTCTATGCTAGCTAGTAGCTGCATCATTGAATTGTTTTAATTTTGGAATAATGGTTTCTAACCAGGCAATCCAACCTTCTTCCAGGTCGATGCCGAGTTGCAGAATCATTTTATGAATATACAAGGTGCGGTTCTGTTCGTCAGCTGTTGCAAAATCTTTAGTGAAAATTTGCTGGTAAATATTCAGTTTTTCCCGGTGCAGCTCCAGATGACGTTCTAGTTCCGGCAGAATGGTATTACTGCCAAGTTGGGCTTCAGCGCGTAAGCGCACCATCAGTTCTTCGCGTAGCTGGGCTGGTGGACTTTGTTGCAGCATCCAGTTGGCTAGTTCTTCACGCCCGGGACGTTCGACCTGATAGGTCTTTTTGCGTGAGCCACTGTCCTCATCTTCAATGGTCGAGATCCAGCCTTTTTGTAACATGGCATTCAGTTCACGATAGATCTGCTGATGGGTCGCATTCCAGAAAAAGCCCATCGAACGGTCAAAACGGCGTCCTAACTCAATACCGGTACTTGGTTTTTCCAGCAAACTGGTCAATAGAACATGCGATAAAGACATAAACGTCTCAGAAAAAATGACTCAGGATTATTATGCAACATGTTGCATAAAATGCAATTCTGAACTATAAGTTATTGCAACAAGTTGCATAAAAGCCGATGAATGAGGGTATTTCCATATCGGCAAGGATAAAAATAGCCAGCTAAACAGGCACGCTAAGGAGTCAAAATGTCTAAGTATCCGCATTTACTTGCCCCCCTGGATTTGGGCTTTACTACTTTAAAAAACCGGGTCCTGATGGGTTCCATGCACGTCGGGTTAGAGGAAGCGCCGGGTGGTTACGATCGTATGGCGGCATTCTATGCTGAGCGTGCCAAAGGCGGTGTGGCATTGATCGTAACAGGTGGTATTTCACCGAATGATCATGGCGTGACCTTTCAGGGTGGTTCCAAGTTGGACAGTATTGAAGAAGCTGAAAAGCATAAAGTGATTACCCAAGCTGTGCATGAAGCGGGTGGCAAGATCGCCATGCAGATTCTGCATACTGGGCGTTATTCTTATCAGGCACAGAACGTTGCCCCATCTGCGATTCAGGCACCCATTAATCCGGTCAAACCACATGCACTCACATCAGCTGAAGTACAACAAACCATTGATGATTTCGCCAATTGCGCCCGTTTGGCACAATATGCCGGTTATGACGGTGTGGAAATCATGGGGTCGGAAGGCTACCTAATCAATGAATTTATTGCCGCACGTACCAACCACCGTGATGATGAATGGGGCGGGAGCTATGAAAACCGGATCCGTTTCCCGATTGAAATCGTACGCCGTACCCGTGAAAGCGTGGGTGAGAACTTTATTATTATTTACCGTCTGTCAATGCTGGATCTGGTGGAAGGTGGTTCAACGCTAGAAGAAGTCATTCAACTGGCACAAGAAATTGAAAAAGCGGGTGCAACGATTATTAATACTGGCATTGGCTGGCATGAAGCGCGGATTCCAACGATTGCCACTAAAGTGCCACGTGCTGCCTTTACTTGGGTGACTGAAAAGTTAAAAGGTTCAGTCAAGGTGCCTTTAATTACTTCCAACCGTATTAATACCCCGGAAATGGCAGAATATGTCTTGGCTGCGGGTCATGCCGATATGATCTCTATGGCACGTCCAATGCTGGCGGATGCTGAATTTGTGGTGAAAGCCGAGCAAGGTCGTAGTGATGAAATCAACACCTGTATTGGCTGTAACCAGGCCTGTCTGGATCATATTTTCTCGATGAAGATTGCTTCCTGTCTGGTGAATCCACGTGCTTGTTATGAGACTGAACTGGTCTTTAAGGAAGTGTCTACACCAAAAAATATCGCGGTGATTGGCGCAGGTCCAGCCGGTTTAAGTTTCGCGATTTATGCTGCGGGTCGTGGTCATAATGTCACGATTTTTGAAGCATCGAATCAGATTGGTGGTCAGTTTAATATTGCCAAGACTATTCCGGGCAAAGAAGAATTTCACGAAACCATCCGTTATTTTAAACGTCAGATCGAACTGCAGCAACGTATTCAGTTGAAACTGAACCATACGGCGACTTTCGAAGAGCTTAGTTCAACCAACTTTGATGACATAGTCGTTGCAACAGGTGTGACTCCACGTCGGCTGGATATTCCGGGTGCTGATCATCCAAAAGTGCTGTCTTATCTGGACGTGCTCAAAGAGCGTAAGCCTGTGGGACAACGTGTGGCAATTATTGGTGCCGGAGGTATCGGCTTTGATACTGCGGAGCTACTGAGTCATGAAGGTGAGAGTGGCAGCGTCAATCCACAAAAATTCTATGATGAATGGGGGATTGATACCAGTTATGAACATGTCGGTGGTTTAAAACAGCCGAAAGTGGAACAGTCAAGCCGTGAAATTTACCTGATGCAGCGTAAAGCGGCTTCTGTCGGTTCCGGTTTGGGTAAAACTACGGGCTGGATTCACCGTACTGGCTTGAAACATCGTAATGTAAAAATGCTGCCGGGTGTCAGCTATGAAAAAATTGATGACCAAGGTCTGCATATCACCGTCAACGGTCAGCCAACTGTCCTGGAAGTAGATAACGTGATTATCTGTGCCGGTCAGGAATCCTATACTGCAATGTATGATGACTTGAAACAGGCAGGTAAAAATGTGCATCTGATTGGCGGTGCCAAAGAAGCCGGTGAACTGGATGCCAAACGTGCGATCCGTCAGGGTGCTGAGTTGGCGGCGAGAATCTAATTAATAAGTACTTTTATATGATGATGTTTGTTTCCATACTTATTGTAATGTAAGAAAGTTGCTCCACAACGTTCCCTCTCCTTTATCAAAGGAGAGGGTTAGGGAGAGGATTTAACTATTAAATATATGAATCCCCCTAAATCCCCCTTTTACAAAGGGGCACTCTACTTAATTAAAAATACTAAAATAAAAAAGGACCCCAAAAATGACCCTAGAAACTACCCAAACCTCACTTGCACGCTGGCACGAAATGCTAGAGAGCCGTGACATGAATATCCTGAATGAACTGCTAGCAGATGAAGTGGTATTTCGTTCGCCTGTAGCTTTTAATCCATATTTGGGTAAGCCTGTCGTCTTTTTCATTCTGACTAATGTGATCCAGGTATTTGAGAATTTTACCTATCACCGGACGTCCTATTCGGAAGATGGTAACCATATTGTGCTTGAATTTTCGGCAAATGTGGGGGATAAGAAACTAAAGGGTGTTGATATGATTCAATTTAATGACGACGGCAAAATTATCGATTTTGAAGTGATGATTCGACCGAAGTCAGGACTTGAAGCTCTGGCAGCGCAAATGGGTCAACGCATGATGGCCTTTCAGCAAAAAGTCTGAACAGAAACAACTTGAGAATAAAGGTAGGCGTAGTCAGGAGCAATCATACAAACCGGCATGAAATTTGTTAGTCACTGAAGGATAACTGGATGGAAAGACAAATGAAAATGTTGATAAAAAAAGCAGTTCAGCTTTCAGGTGAGTATTTTGATCGTTTGATCGGCGCAGATACGCCCACGCTTTATTACAATCCAAATGGGGTATTTCAGGATCTGATTGATCGTCTTCCACAGTTGAAACAGAAGTACCGACCGACGCCGTGGCTGTCCAATGCGCATGCCCATATTCTGTATTTCGATCTAATTAGAAAGAAACGCATCAAATTAAAATATGATGCACTTGAACAGCTCAATATGTCGGATGGCGGTATTACCGGGATTGCCTGGTATGGGCTGAACCTGCCAGCAGATACACCAACGATTGTGCTGTTACATACGATTACTGGCACGCCAGAATCCATGGGTGAGCTGGTTCGGGATTTACACTTATACACCGGTTGGCGTGTCGCGCTGTGTTTGCGCCGTGGCCATGCTGATTTGCCAATGCCCGTGCCGAAAATCAATCTGTTTGGTTCTACCCAGGATTTGCGTGAACAATTAAGTTATATTCAGAATAAATTCCCGCAGTCTGACTTATATGGTGTCGGTTCCTCAGCGGGTACTGGTTTGCTCGTCCGCTATCTTGGAGAAGAAGGAGAGAAGACACCACTCAAAGCTGCTTTTGCGCTTTGCCCGGGCTATAACACCGAAACTGGTTTTGCCTATGTGCATCCATTCTATAGCAAGTACATGGCCAAGAAACTGTTAGAAAAATTTATTCATCCCTACCAGGAAGTCTGGAAAAGCATTCCGACTTGGGAACAGCTGCTTTCTGTCAAGGATCTGGCAGACTTCGAAAAGCTTTATTTTCAGTTGGCGGGTTATGATGACTATGAGAGCTATACCAAGGCTACCAATCCGATTTATGTGTTTGAAAATGTCAAAATCCCATTGATGATTCTCAATGCAGAGGATGATCCAGTTTGTCATATCAATAATTTAGAGCCTTATAAGGACAAGATTCGCGCGATGCCAAATATCATGGTGATTACCACCAAGAAAGGCGGGCATTGCGGTTTTTATGAAGGTCTGATGAAAACTGAATCCTGGGCGACCCGTCTGATGGCGCAATATCTATTACAACTGTCATCGAAAGCAATAAAGATAGAAAAAGAAGCTGTGCTTGAGCCAGCTGCTAATTCTGAAGAAGAACCTGTCTATCTCGCATTAAAAAACCCAGCATAAGCTGGGTTTTTTTGCATATCTAATTTACTGGTTTTTAATAAATTAGTTATCCAACGCTGGTGTTGCAGCAGCAATAGCGTCTGCCACGGCATCATCTTCAGACTGTGCTGAACTTGAATTGGTTTTAGGCTTGTATTCAGTCTCAGTATCTTTCGCTTTAGGTGCTTGCGCTGGCTGAGACGCTGCTGGTGCTGATTGCGCTGGAGCAGAAGGCGCTTGCACTGGAGCTAAATTTGATTCTGCAGGGCGGGTTTCGCGACGAATTTCAGTCGTTGTATTTGGAGTTTCCTCACGAATGACTTCAACTGTTTCAGGCACTTCTTCAATTAAAGGCTGATCCTGATCTGCGCTTTGTGTTTCTAATGCAGGTTGTTGTACTGGTGTTGCTTCCGATGCTGCAACTTCAGTCTGTTCCTCTTCCTTTGGAGCTTCTTTCTTGACACATGCCGTGAGTAAAAGTCCGGTTGCAAGCGCGCCACAGATTAAAAGTTTCTTATTCATCATTACTTCATACGTAAATGTAGATGGGATTATTCTATTATAGCAGTAATTTGCATGATAGAAATGATCCGAACTTCCTCTAATTTTTTATCGGAAATGCTGTTAGAATAGTCAATTGTTTATTGTTCTTTGAATTGATGCGGATTGACTTTGCTTTCCTGGTGCAAGGTAAAGTAAAATTGCGCAACATTGCAGGCCGATTTAGGCTCGATTGTACGAGAAACCCAATGACCCATTTTATTTTCGTTACTGGTGGTGTTGTTTCATCACTAGGTAAAGGTATTTCAGCTGCTTCTGTTGCTGCACTTTTAGAAGCCCGTGGTTTAAAAGTCACCATGGTCAAAATGGATCCATACATTAATGTCGATCCAGGGACAATGAGCCCATTCCAGCATGGTGAAGTTTTTGTTACAGAAGACGGTGCTGAAACAGACTTAGACTTGGGTTACTACGAACGTTTCTTACGTCGTGCGAAAATGACCAAACTGAATAACTTCACATCAGGTCGTGTTTACCAGGATGTTCTGAATAAAGAACGCCGTGGTGACTACCTGGGCGGTACAGTGCAGGTTATTCCACACATTACTGACAATATTAAAGAACGTGTACTTCGTGCTGGCGAAGGTTATGACGTTGCCATCGTTGAGATCGGCGGTACAGTAGGTGACATTGAATCTCTCCCATTCATGGAATCTGTACGTCAGTTAATGGTTGAACTTGGTCATAAGCGTACGATGCTTATGCACTTGACGTTACTCCCATATATTAAGTCAGCAGCAGAGCTGAAAACTAAACCAACTCAACACTCTGTAAAAGAACTTCTGTCGATTGGTATCCAACCCGACATTTTGATCTGCCGTACTGAACACGATGTTGATGCAGACACTAAACGCAAAATTGCACTGTTCACCAACGTTGAAGCACGTGCAGTTGTGGTGTGTAAAGATGCACGTACCATTTACCAGATTCCACGTACTTTCTATGAGCAGAACGTTGATGATTTAATCTGTGAACGTTTCGGTTATGATCATCTTCCAGAAGCAGACCTGTCTGACTGGGACAATGTGGTAGAAGCTTTACTGAATCCTGAATACACTGTACGTGTAGCGATGGTTGGTAAATATGTTGAACTTCCAGATGCCTATAAATCTGTGAATGAAGCATTACTGCATGCTGGCATCAAAAACCGTGTAAAAGTTCAGATCGACTACGTAAACGCTGAAGAACTGGAAGGCCAGAACGAAGCAGAAGTACTGAAAGATGCTGATGCGATTCTGGTACCAGGCGGTTTCGGTGAGCGCGGTACTGAAGGCAAAATGAAAGCCATCAAGTATGCACGTGAAAACGGTGTGCCATTCCTGGGCATCTGTTTAGGTATGCAGCTGGCTGTGATCGAATACGCACGTAATGTTGCAGGTATTAAAGATGCAACTTCTACAGAATTTAACCGTTCAACTAAATCACCATTGATTGGTTTGATTACTGAATGGTTAGATGAGCGTGGTGAAGTGCAACAGCGTTCTGTCGACTCTGACCTGGGTGGTACTATGCGTCTGGGTGCGCAAAAATCTGAACTGGTACCAGGTACGAAAACAGCTGAAGTTTATGGTGCTAACGAAATTGTTGAGCGTCACCGTCACCGTTACGAAATGAATAACCGCTATATTCCAGTGCTAGAAGAAAAAGGCATGAAGATTTCAGGTTACTCACCAGTGCAACGTTTAGTAGAAACTGTTGAAATTCCTGAACATCCTTGGTTTATTGCGGTACAATTCCACCCGGAATTTACAAGTTCACCACGTGATGGTCATCCATTATTCGCTGGTTTCATTGACGCTGCGAAAAAACAGCATCAGAAAAGCAAATAATTGGTGTTAGGACACAACTAGGAAGTTTAAATGTCGCAATTAAAACCACAAGAGATTGTACGTTTAGGCGATATACAAATGGCAAACCACTTGCCATTTGTATTATTCGGCGGAATGAACGTACTTGAGTCCAAAGATCTGGCTTTTGAAATCGCAGAAACCTATGTGGATATCTGTAAACGTCTGGAAATTCCATACGTCTTTAAAGCCAGCTTTGATAAAGCCAACCGTTCAAGCCTGAACTCTTTTCGCGGGCCTGGCCTCGAAAAAGGTCTGGAGTGGTTAGCGGACATTAAAAAACACTTTAATGTGCCAATCATTACTGATGTGCATGAGCCGTATCAAGCAGCTCCTGTTGCAGAGGTAGCGGATATTATCCAGCTGCCAGCTTTCTTGAGCCGTCAGACTGACCTGGTTGATGCGATGGCAAAAACCAATGCCATTATCAACATCAAGAAAGCCCAGTTCCTGGCTCCACATGAAATGCGCCACATTCTGCATAAATGTCTGGAAGCAGGGAATGACAAACTGATTCTTTGTGAACGTGGTTCAGCATTTGGCTATAACAACCTGGTTGTAGACATGCTCGGCTTCGACATCATGAAGGAAATGAATGTGCCTGTGTTCTTTGATGTCACACATGCACTGCAAACCCCAGGCGGTCGTGCTGACTCTGCTGGCGGTCGTCGTGCGCAAATCACGACCTTGGCACGTGCAGGTATGGCAACAGGACTGGCAGGTTTGTTCCTGGAAGCACATCCTGATCCAGAAAAAGCCAAATGTGATGGTCCTTGCGCTTTGCGCCTGTCACAGCTTGAGCCTTTCCTGGCACAGCTTAAACAATTAGATACCTTGGTCAAAGGTTTCGAAAAGTTAGATACACACTAAGAATGTACCCCCTTGAGCTGCCGTGAAAACGCAGCTCTTTTAATTAACTGAGGAATTGTTCATGAGCCAAATCGTTGACATCCGTGCACGTGAAATTTTGGACTCTCGTGGTAACCCAACCATCGAAGCAGACGTAATCTTAGCATCTGGCGTAGTTGGCCGTGCATGTGCACCATCTGGTGCTTCAACTGGTTCTCGTGAAGCTTTAGAACTTCGTGACGGCGACAAGTCACGCTACTTGGGTAAAGGTGTTAAAACTGCGGTTAACAACGTAAACACTGTCATCCGTGAAGCTTTGGTTGGTAAATCAGTATTCGAACAAAAAGACATCGACAATACGATGATCGCTTTAGACGGTACTGAAAATAAAGAAAAACTTGGTGCAAACGCGACTCTGGCAGTTTCTCTTGCTGCTGCACGCGCTGCTGCTGAAGAGAAGAAAGTTCCTCTTTTCCAATACATCGCAGACCTGCGTAACAACAGCATTCTGACTATGCCTGTGCCAATGATGAATATCCTGAACGGTGGTGCTCACGCAGACAACACTGTTGACATCCAGGAATTCATGATTGAGCCTGTTGGTTTCACTTCATTTGCTGAAGCACTGCGTGCGGGTGCAGAAGTATTCCACTCTCTGAAATCAGTGCTGAAAAAACAAGGTCTGAACACTGCAGTGGGTGATGAAGGTGGTTTCGCACCTAACCTTCGTTCTAACGAAGAAGCAATCACTGTAATTCTGTCTGCAATCGAGCAAACTGGTTACAAAGCGGGTTCTGACATCATGCTTGCGCTGGACTGTGCATCTTCAGAATTCTACAAAGATGGTCAATACATCCTGGCTGGTGAAGGCAATAAAGCATTCACAAGCAACCAGTTCGCTGACTACCTTGCCGGTCTGGTGAACCAATACCCAATCATCTCAATTGAAGATGGTTTGGACGAATCTGACTGGGAAGGCTGGTCTTATCTGACTTCAATCCTTGGCGACAAGATCCAGTTAGTTGGTGACGACCTGTTCGTAACCAATCCGAAGATCCTGCAACGCGGTATCAACGAGAAAGTTGCGAACTCTATCCTGATTAAATACAACCAGATCGGTACATTGACTGAAACTCTGGATGCGATCTACCTGGCTAAAGCAAATGGCTATACAACTGTAATCTCTCACCGTTCTGGTGAAACTGAAGATTCAACTATTGCTGATCTTGCTGTAGGTACTGGCGCTGGTCAAATCAAAACTGGTTCACTGTGCCGTTCTGACCGTGTAGCGAAATATAACCAATTACTTCGTATCGAAGAATTGACTCACGCTGCATATCGCGGTAAAGCTGAATTCAAAGGTTTGAACTAAGCGACTATCGTCAATGTTAAATGTATTCGACTCTTTGATGAGTAAAGTACTGTTGGGCCTTGCGATCCTTGTGATCGCAGGGTTTCAATATTTATACTGGTTTGGTGAAGGTGGTTATCGTGACCATCAGGCACTGACACAGAAAATACAACAACAAATAGAACTGAATGAAGAACTGAAAGAGCGCAATCGCGTTCTGGCAGCTGAAGTGTATGACCTGAAAAATGGGGTAGAAGCCATTGAAGAACATGCACGTCTGGACCTGGGCTTGATCAAGCCACATGAAACCTTTGTTCAGATGAGTACCATCAGTACTCAATATAAACCGATTTATCTCGATCCAAATTCCAAAGTAGACCTGCGTACCAATGAGTCAGCTGAAACTCCAACCACACCATAAATTATGGGCCATTATTCCAGCTGCAGGTTCAGGTAGCCGATTTTCCAAAACAGAGCTTAAACAATACCAGATGATTCAGGAACGATCCGTTCTTGAACATACGGTCGCACGTCTGAATCAATTGCCGCTAACGGGTTATGTATTGGCGATTGGCAGTCAGGATGATGTAGCTCAAACTTTACCATTTTCGAATAAAGACAAAGCACACTTCTGTGCAGGTGGTGCAGAGCGGGTAAATTCTGTCTTAAACGCGTTGAATTATCTAACCGGGATAGCCTCTGAAAATGACTGGGTTTTGGTACATGACGCAGCACGCCCATGTGTTAGCCAAAATTCCCTGATTGATCTGGTGAATACTGCAATTGCAACAGATCAGGCAGCAATTTTAGCCATTCCGGTACGTGACACATTGAAACGTGTAGTACAAGGACATGATATTGAAGCGACAGTCGACCGTTCGACCTTGTGGCAGGCGCAAACCCCGCAAATGGTTAAACTCGGCCAATTGAAACGCGCTATTGAACAGGCATTATTCGATGGTGCTAACATTACCGATGAAGCCAGTGCACTCGAGCATGTCGGTGAAGCGGTGCAGGTCGTACCAGGTCGGTCGGATAACCTGAAAATTACCTATCCTGATGATCTGGAGCTGGCACGGCTGATTCTTGCAGTGCAGTCTTGAATTTAATTGAACAAATACTTAATTAATCGGGCAGTGGTACTCAATTTGCCATTGCTTTCACTTATAATTTCGCCATTGATTATTTTGAAACTTTAGTCCCCATGATACCTTCACAGCAGTATCGTTTTTTACGGCAGTCCGCACGTGACGGATTGAGTATAAAACACGATTCCTCAAGATGGGCCAAACTCCATCTGGACCCTTGGTTGCTTAGCTTCCTGTTACTGAATGCTGCCCTAGGGTTGATGGTGGTCTATAGTGCCACTTCTGAAGATTCTAGTATGGTGATTCGTCAGGCGATCAGTTTTGGGGTTGGTTTTGTGCTAATGTTTATTTGCGCACAAGTACCACCAAAAGTCTATCAGGCGGCAAGCCCATATTTTTATGCTTTCGGGATCTTCATGTTGTTGCTGGTTTTTGTGATTGGTGAGCGGCGACTAGGGGCAACTCGCTGGATTACTTTGCCCGGTGTGGGGAGCATGCAGCCGAGCGAGGTGATGAAATTTGCCATGCCACTGATGATGGCATGGTATTTTGCACGTAAGCCATTTCCGCCAAAATTCCTGGACATTGTCGGATCTTTAGTGATTTTGGGTGTGCCATTTGTGCTGGTGGCTTTACAGCCGGACTTGAATATTGGCCTGATTATTCCAGGGATTTTTGTACTATTCCTTAGTGGAATGTCATGGCGTCTGATCTTGGGAGCGATGGGAGCGCTGGCGGTTGTTGCACCCTTGCTGTGGATGTTCTTGTTACAGGAATACCAGAAGAAACGTATCCTGACCCTGTTTGACCCTGAATCGGATGCTTTAGGTGCAGGATGGAACATTATTCAGTCCAAAATTGCAATAGGTTCTGGCGGGATGACCGGAAAGGGCTATTCACAGGGAACCCAGTCACATCTGGGTTATCTGCCGGAACACCATACTGACTTTATCATGTCGACCTATGCAGAAGAGTTTGGTTTTATAGGGGTGTTCCTGTTATTCAGCCTGTTTATGGCAATTATTATTCGCTGTTTGATGATTGGCCTAAACAGCTTCCATAACTTTGGCCGTCTATATGCTGGTGCTACCGGTTTAACTTTCTTCTTCTTTGTGTTCCTGAACTCAGGTATGGTCAGCGGGATTTTGCCAGTCACTGGTGATCCATTACCGTTGATGAGCTATGGGGGTACTGCGGTAATTGCCATGCTAGCCGGTATGGGCATTGTGATGTCCATTCATACTCATCGTTGATTTAAAACAGAGTAAGTTTAGAAAAAGTCGGACGAGCTCCGGCTTTTTTATTGCTGAACTATTTGTGTTATAAATAATCAAAAATTAAGAAATGAATTGTTGTATTTGCATCTCAAGGGGAAATGGATGAAAAATTTATTTTTAGCAGTAGGAATAATGGGGATTTCAGTTGCTAGTTGGGCAAAACCACTGACGCAAGCTGAGTTTAAGGCACAGGTGAAACAACATTACGATGCTTTGGAGTTAAAACAGACAGCACTGAATGTTTCAGTCGATCGTCGTGATCATCCATCAATCATGATCGCCAAGGCGTGTGATTATTCAAAAGGTTTAAAACAGTTAAAACAGTTCTCTGAACAGAATCTGCATCTGGCTGAGGCTAGAGATGAACTGAAATTTGTGAGCTCACTGGATACAAATTTCAATCAGTCTTTGCTAGACCTGGGTACAACCTATGAAACCGGTTGCCTAAAGAAATAAACAGCAGGAAAGTTTTTATTGTGACCGCATAAGACCGTTAAAAATTCAGTCCTTATAAAAAATAAGCTCTCAAATTGAGAGCTTATTTTTATCTGAATGATTAGGTCAGGAACCAGGTGTAATAGCCCCAGAGCATCAAGGGCCAGGACAGGATCGGGCTAAATAGCCATTTCCAGACTTTATGGCGTGGCACAAAGCCAACACCATGAATAAAGCCTCCTGAAATCCCGATCATAATAAACATTAATGCGCGATGGCTGTAGGTACCTGAATCATCCAGCATCGCTGCAGGATGCACTAACAGTACAGCAGCAAGTGGAAATGCCAGCAAGCAGGAGATCAGCATCGCAAACTTGTTGGGTTTAGACTCGGGAACTGTATTTTCCATCACGTCATTGCTCATAACTTAGTTCTCATCCAGATCTTGATGATTTTCAATATACAGTGCACTCAGTACACCGGCAAAACATGCCATTAATATGCCGAGAATCCATGCAAAATACCACATAATTTCGTCTCCTTAGGACACAGCCTTAGTACAGGCTGTGTGAATTCTCTTGAATGTGTTTGTTGGTGATGACGCCCCACATCTTGTAATAACACCAAGTGGTGTAAGCTAAGATGATCGGAACAAAGATACAAGCAACCACAGTCATTACCGTTAAGGTATTTTTACTCGATACCGCATCCCACATAGTCAAGCTAGCTGTAGGGTTAATGCTTGATGGCATCAGGAATGGGAACAGGGCAAAACCAGCAGTCAAAATGGTACCTACGATTGCTAGAGAAGTTCCTAAGAAAGTCAGACCTGCTTTTGCTTTAGATGCTGCTGCCACGATAATCAAACCACCTAGAATACCTGCGATTGGTGCAATCATAGTAATTGGGTAATTGCTATAGTTGTTCATCCAGCCAGGGTTAGCATTGGTCAGAACTTCTTTCGCCAATGGGTTTGCTACACCATTCGTATCGTATGGAGTAACTAGGGTATAACCTTGGATACCACCGAAGTACAGCCATGCACCGATCAGAATGAAAGTCACTAGGTAAACAATACCCATGATCTTGGCAGTTTTCGCAGAACGTTCACGTAAAGCACCATCAGTACGTAACATCAACCATGCACCGCCGTGTGCACATAGCATTGACACGCTCACCAGGCCACACACAACCGCAAATGGATTGAGCAGGGCAAAGAAGCTGCCAGTGTAAGTTGAACGTACAGTTTCATCTAGGGTGAATGGTACACCCAGGAACATGTTGCCGAATGCTACACCAAACACCAGTGCAGGCACTGCACCACCTACAGCCAGACCCCAGTCCCAGGCATTACGCCATTTGGTATTTTCCAGTTTAGAGCGGTAGTCAAAGCCAACAGGACGCAGGAACAGGGCAAACAGTACCAGTAATAGTGCCCAGTACATGCCAGAAAAGGCAGTTGCATAAACCATTGGCCATGCCGCGAACATTGCACCACCTGCAGTGATAAACCAGACTTGGTTCCCATCCCAGTGTGGGGCAACCGTATTGATTGCCGCACGACGTTCTTCATCTTTTTTACCTACAAATGGCATGATTGCCATTGCACCCATATCGAAGCCATCGGTCAGGGCAAAGCCAATCAGCAGGACGCCAACCAATACCCACCAGATAATTTTGAGCAGTTCATATTCAATCATGATTGAACCTCGCCAGTTGCGCCTTCTGGAAGAGCTGCGTCTTCATCGGCAGTTGCTTGAGAATTTGGTTTTTCGAAATGGTACTTACCTGTATGCAGTGAGCTTGGGCCAAGGCGGGCAAACTTAATCATCAGGTACATTTCAATGATCAACAGGATGGTGTAGAACGCAGCCAGTGCAAGGATTGAACCCATCACATCACCAGTGCTTAAACTAGATGCAGACAGGTGTGTAGGCAGTACTTCACCAATAGTCCATGGTTGACGGCCTACTTCAGCGACATACCAACCAGTTTGTGCTGCGATCCAAGGTAGTGGCAGAGCAAACAATGCAAATTTCAGTAACCAAGGTTTGTTTTCTGCGTTACGTTTCGCAACAGCAAAGGCAGCCAGCACGAACAGCAACAGCATCAGGAATCCAGAAGCCACCATGGCACGGAATGCCCAGAACAGACTTGGTACGTGTGGAATAGTGTCTTTTGCAGCAGCTTTGATTTGTTCGTCAGAAGCATCGACTACATTTGGAGTGTATTTTTTCAGCAGCAAACCATAACCCAAGTCTTTTTGAGTTTGTTCAAATGCTGCTTTCAGTTCAGGAGACTGATCGCCTGCACGCAGTTTTTCCAGTTGTTCATACGCCAGCATACCGTTGCGGATACGACCTTCGTGTTCAGCCATTAGGTCTTTAATACCCATCACTGGTGTATCGACAGAACGTGTTGCAATGATCCCCATCACATAAGGAATTTTCACTGCATAGTCAGTACGCATAGTTTCTTGATTTGGGAAGCCAAATAAAGTGAATGCCGCTGGTGCAGGTTCTGTTTCCCATTCAGCTTCAATCGCAGCCAATTTAGTTTTTTGTACGTCACCGATTTCATAACCAGATTCATCACCCAACAGGATGACAGATAGGGTAGATGCCAGGCCGAAAATTGCAGCGATCGCAAAAGAACGGCGTGCAAAAGGCAGGTCACGTTTTTTCAGCAGGTAGAAACTTGAGATTGCCAGGACAAAGATTGCGCCTGTGACATAACCCGCAGATACAGTGTGAACGAATTTTACCTGAGCAACCGGGTTGAAGATCAGGGCAGCGAAGTCTACCAGCTCCATACGCATGGTTTCGTAGTTGAAAGCAGAGCCAACCGGGTTTTGCATCCAGCCATTTGCCACCAGAATCCACAGTGCAGACAGGTTAGAGCCAAGTGCCACTAACCAGGTTACGCAAAGGTGCTGAACTTTAGAGAGGCGATCCCATCCAAAGAAGAACATACCAATGAAAGTAGATTCTAGGAAGAATGCCATCAAACCTTCAATAGCCAGTGGTGCACCGAAGATGTCACCTACATAGTGTGAGTAGTAGGCCCAGTTAGTCCCGAATTGGAACTCCATGGTTAAGCCTGTAGTAACCCCTAGGGCAAAGTTAATCCCGAAAAGTTTTCCCCAGAACTTGGTCATGTCTTTATAGATTTCCTTGCCGGAAATCACATAGGTGGTTTCCATAATGGCAAGGATAAAGGCCAGACCTAAGGTCAGCGGAACAAAAATAAAATGATACATCGCGGTCATAGCGAACTGGAACCGCGAAAGATCGACCACGCTTTCAGCAATCATCAACGTGTCTCCTTGATTTGGGAAGGACTGCCGGCAATATGCTCGGCAACTTGAGAGTCAAAATTTTTTGGAATCGTAGGCGCATCAAACCAGATATGTTTGATGGTGAGTAATAAAATTACTTTGATAATTAAAATCAGAGTAATCTCACGGACCACTTTTTGATTTAAATTTTCTGGAACTAAGCTCATATATATAAGCCTGTTTTATTGCTTGATGATTTTATTATTGACTTAATAAAACAAAAAATAAATAGACTTTACAGTTTAAATAAATATATATTTATAAATAATTGAAAATAATAGTTTTAAATTTTATTTTTGGAAAATATATTTAAAATTTTTATGATTATTTTGTGTAGCTGAAGTGATTTTTAAATCCGACTTTTTTGCTTATATTTAATTTTTAAAACCCAATTAAAATGCTTGGATTAATATAAAATGGCGGCAAATTAATACCTGATTATTTTGGTTGGTTTATTATATTTTTAGTGAAACTAAATATTGAGTAAAATACTTGGAATTAATAGACCTCTTGCGAAAGTATCTTTTACTTTATTTTTGAACTGGCTAAAACCTTATTAAATGTAGCTTTAGGCTGTTTAAATTTTGACTAACGCAAGAAGTCTAATAAATATCTATCTTAAGAGTAATATTTTCTATTTGTTAGGTGTGATTAATATTTAAGCTGGATTGGTTTAATCATTCAAAAATGAAACAGAGCATACTTGCATCTGTTCTTTAAGTTAGATTAAAGATAGGCACTAAAATGGGGCGTAATTGCTTTCATTTAGTTCAAAAAAGAGAGTCGCTTTATTTGACGTTACTTTGCAACTAAAAAGCTTGAGACATTGGATCGACTAAAATGCAAAAAACAAAAAAATGGAGCCGAAGCTCCATTTTGATAACTGGTCTGAACCTTAAAGCGCAGCTTTGATTTTTTCAGCCAGTTGCTTGATCTTCTCCTGATCACCCATTTGCGAAGCATGCTTGCCCAGGTTGTGCAGAGATGTTGGTACCAGGTGGAAATGCACGTGCGGAACCGTTTGACCTGCAGCTGCACCAGACAGCTGCATCAGCACGATGCCTTCAACACCTAGGCCTTTTTCAATCGCTTTGGCAATTTTCTGAACGATCTTGATGGTATAAGCCGCAGCTTCAGGATCAAGGTCGAGCAGAGTAATTGCAGGCGTTTTAGGAATGACTAAGGTATGACCGTCTGCCTGAGGCATGATGTCCATAAATGCAAGAACCTGGTCGTCTTCATACACCTTGATTGCAGGTATTTCACCACGCAGAATTCGTGCAAAAATATTTTGATCATCGTAAGTCATAAGAGCATTCCTTGAACGTTATTGAATTAAATTATTTACAGTTTAATTCTTTCTGACGTTCTTTGATCGCGTCAAGACGTTGCTGCTCTTTTTCTGAAAATTTTGGCTTGGTTGTATAGCAATTGTCATTACCAAACTTCGCTTTCGCTTCAGGATCTTTGAAGCAGAAGCCTTTAGATGCATAAATGACATCATGATCATTTTTCAGTTTCTTGCATTCTTGTTCAGAAGCTAAAACAGAAGTTGAAGCTCCTAGCAAAGCTGCAAAACTCATTACTGTCGCAACAGTCAATTTTTTCATGAGGGTTTCCTCTGGATGTTCACCATGTGTCTATTGACACCATATTGGGTTTTCTTCTCTCGGTTCAATGGCGAATTATTACTCAATGGTAATTTTACTCCACGATTCATACATTTTTACTGCAGCAGAAAAGTCGCTATTTTCCTCAGCCTGTAGGCTGGCTGCCTGAATCAGATTCTGCGTCAATGCTAGCAACGGTGCTGCTAATTTGGCATCTCGAACCAGATCCACAGCAATACCGGTATCCTTGGCAAGTAAAGGTAAAGCAAATGTTAATGGGAAGCTGCGGTTTAAAATACGCTGTGGCATCACTGTCTCGGTTAAGTTACTTTTACCGCTTGAAGCATTGATACATTCCAGTGCCTCATTCAGGCTAACCCCATGCGCTTTCAGTGTCGTAAAGCCTTCTGCCACGGCACACAGGTTTACCGCCATTAACATATTGTTTACGGCTTTTACTGCAAATCCCGCGCCAGATTCACCGACATGCTTGATCAGCTTGCCGAATGCCTGGATTGCAGGAAGCGCACGTTCAAAACCAACTGCACTGCCTCCAATCATAACAGTTAATGTGCCATTTTCAGCACCGATCGTCTGACCGCTGACAGGTGCATCCAGGAAAATCACGCCCTGATCGGCCAAAGCTTCTTCTAGGCGACGAGCGGCATCCGGTACACCACTGGTGCAGTCGACCCAGATACTGCCGGATTTTAATTCCAGGCCTTGTAATAGATTTTCAACATCGGCACTGGTCGGTAAACAGGAGAAAATGACATCAGCTTGTACAGCTTGTTCTAGACTGACCGCTTGACTTCCATATTCAGCTGCATGTTGCTCTGCCTTGGCTGCGGTACGGTTCCATACATAGACCGTATCGAAATGCTTCGGTAAATGTGCCGCCATACGATAGCCCATCGCGCCCAAGCCGATAAATGCAACTGATTGAATCATGGTAACCCTCAAAAATTATCTTTGGAATGAATGGTCTTGAGTTGTTTATCCCATTATTGCTATTTGGATTGCTCCAGTCGGGTAGAACGCTGCTCAAGCCAGATGCTTAGTTTAGGCCAAAATGTATTGGCTGTCTTTTGATTTGACATTAGACCAAGGTGTCCACCTGGGATCAGGGTAAATGTAACATCCTTGCTACTAGTCAATTTAGTAAGTGGTTCAGCCGCTTTTCGGGTTACGATCTGGTCACGATCACCGGCACCGACCATTAATGAGCAGCTGATATTTTTTAGCTCAATCTTCTTATCCTCTAAGGTAATTGAGCCATGTTTTAATGGATTTTGTAGCCACAGGTTGAGTACCATGTCCTGATTGATTCCACCCGGATAATCGATCATCTTGTTCAGGAAATTGCCCATGGTGGCATGTTCATAAACATGTTCCGGTTTTTCCAGATTCAGCAAAAACTGTTTCTGGCTTTTAAACCAGCCGACTGGATCCAGCAGTTTGAAGCCAATTGCATTCAGAATGCCTGGCGTATGAATATAGTGTTTTGGAATTAGGCCTTTATGTACGGTGTCACGAATGGCTGGATTCTGTGAAATCAGCTTGTTGGTGGCTTCAAACAGCTTGCCCACACGACCAGAAGTATAACTGTCAATTGGACTACCCATCACCATCAGGTTTTTGACATGCTCTGGTGAATGTAGTGCGGTATATAAAGTAACGAAGATCCCGGCCATACTCCAGCCATGTAGAGAAATATAGTCACTTTCAGAATGTTCGCAGATGCGTTCTATTGCTTCTGGAATGGCTTGATCAATAAAAGACAGGAAATTTAGTTCACGGTGCTTGAAGCTGAAACGGTTCCATTCCACAAGATACACTTCAAAGCCACTGTGTTGAAAATGCTTTACCAGTGATCGGTATGGATATAGGTCATAGATATCCATATTGATGGCCAGTGGTGCAACAAAGACCAGCGGTTCCTTAAACTGACGTTCTGGTGCCGGATAATGCCGGACTCTATAGAGTTCAGTTTCCTTGATGTATACAAACGGGGTTTTCTGCGACAGCACCAAGGCAGAACTGTTAAAAAACCGTGCCCCCAAATGCTTAAGTTTTTTTCGTTGGCGTTGCAGATTTTGTTTTAACTGAATCATAAAGATAATTTGTCCGTGTCCGGTTAGGAATGATCGAAGTCTAAGCAATAATTGCGTATTATGCCTTGACCTGAAATAGTATAGGCGCTCAAAATGTTGGCAATTTTTTACAACAGGCAGCCGTCCGGGCTGAATTTAGAGTCATGAGCCAACAAGACGAGATCGAATACCAACTGGATACTTTAGCCATTCGTACTGGCCATACACGTACTGCAGAAGGTGAACACAGCGAACCAATTTTCCTGACTTCATCTTTTGTCTGTGAAAGTGCTGCTGATGCTGCTGCGAAGTTCTCTGGTCAAATCGAAGGCAATACCTATTCACGTTATACTAATCCGACTGTACATACCTTTGAAAAGCGTCTGGCAGTGCTGGATGGGGCTGAACGTGCGGTAGCAACCAGTTCAGGTATGGCGGCTGTGCATGCTGTGACATTAGCTTATCTGAAAGCGGGTGATCATGTGATTTGTTCGCGTGCGGTATTTGGCTCGATTATTTCTCTGTTTGAAAAATATGTGGCGAAATTCGGTGTAGACGTAACTTTTGTCGATTTGGAAGATCTAGAAGGCTGGAAACAGGCCGTTCGTCCAAATACCCGTTTATTGTTTATCGAAACTCCGTCTAACCCATTGGCTCAGGTGGGTGATATGCAGGCGATCGCGGATATTGCTCATGCAAATGGTGCTCTGTTTGCTGTAGACAATACTTTCTGTACGCCGGTATTGCAGCAACCAATCAAGTTTGGTGCGGACTTAATTGTTTATTCATCAACTAAATACATTGATGGCCAAGGCCGTGCGCTCGGTGGTGCGGTAGTTGGTAATCACAAGCTGCTTGAAGAAATCAACGGCGTTATCCGTACTCTGGGTAACTCTATGAGTCCGTTCAATGCCTGGGTATTCCTGAAAGGTCTGGAGACCTTAAGCCTGCGTATGAAAGCACATTGTGCCAGCGCACAAAAACTTGCAGAATGGCTGGATGCACATCCTAAAGTTGAAAAAGTGTACTACGCTGGTTTACCAAACCATCTTGGACATGAACTGGCGAAAAAACAACAATCCGGTTTTGGCGGTGTTGTATCCTTTGTAGCCAAAGGTGGTCGTGAAGGTGCCTGGACTGTGATCGACAATACCAAGTTCCTGTCAATCACCAGTAACCTGGGTGATGTGAAATCAACCATTACCCATCCAGCGACTACTTCACACGGCAGAATGTCGGCTGAAGCCAAAGAAGCTGCAGGTATTAGCGAAGGTTTAATCCGCGTTTCTGTTGGTTTAGAAGATATTGATGATATCATTCGCGATATTTCACGCGGTCTGGATTTAATTTAAATCTATTCAGTTTTAAATAATCATGCTTGGGTTCGCTGTCACTCGCTGAACTCAAGTCATAAAAAAGAATTTATGTTCGGAGATTTTTATGAACATTAATATGTTGATGCAGCAAGCTCAGCGCATGCAAAAGGAAGTGGAAAACAACCTGAAAAAAGCCAAAGAAGAGCTTGCACAAGTTGAAGTTCATGCAGAGGCAGGTGGCGGTCTGGTAAAAGTGACCATGACTGCACGTCATGTAGTAAAACGTATTCAGATCGATCCTGAACTGCTGCAAGATGATCCGGACATGATCGAAGACCTGATTGCAGCAGCGATGAATGATGCATCTCGTCAGGCAGAAGCGGTATCTGAAGAACGTATGAAGTCTGCAAACCAGGGCATGGGTTTACCACCAGGTCTGGCTGGCTTGTTCTAAGGAAAACTGCGCAATGTTTAGTGATCGTTTTGATCAACTCGTTCAAGCATTACGCATCTTGCCAAGCGTTGGGCCGAAATCGGCTCAGCGTATGGCATTGCATCTGATCATGAAAAACCGTGAAGGTGCGATTGGTCTGGCACATGCACTGACCGAAGCGACCAACTATATTCATGAATGTTCCATCTGTCATTCATTGACTGAAGACGAAGTTTGTAATATCTGTACTTCGACGGATCGTGATGATGAGCTGCTGTGTGTAGTGGAATCGCCTGCAGATGTGATGGCGATTGAGCAGAGTGGCAGCTTCCGTGGCAAGTATCATGTCTTGGGTGGGCATCTGTCCCCACTAGATGGCATTGGCCCGGAAGAAATCGGCATTCCGTATCTGCTAGAGCGTTTAAACAAAGGTCAAATTCGTGAAGTGATTCTGGCGACCAATGCGACGGTCGAAGGACAGGCAACCGCACATTATCTGGTTGAAGCCAGCAAGCATTTACCGATTCAGATCACCCGAATTGCCCAAGGTGTACCTCAGGGTGGTGAACTGGAATATGTGGACAGCCATACCTTGAGTCAGGCTGTACATAACCGCATGCGGATGAAATAAACCTGTTTCTCCTCGGGCGTTTTACTAAAGAAAGAATATTTTAGAAAAACAAAAGAATATTCAATATATTTTTCCAATATTGTTATTGCTTAATTTTATAGCTAAATGTTTAATTATTTGTCATAAAAAATAAAAATATCAGTTAAGATAACGATATTTGAACATCCACACACGCTGATTTTGTCATTTATGTTTCAATTTATTCAAGACCAAGCTGGACTCGATCAAGTGCTTGTAGAAATGGACCAAAGCCCAGTTTATGCTTTGGATACCGAGTTCATCAAGGTCGATACCTTATGGCCTAAACTTGGCGTGTTTCAGATTAATGTTGCTGGTAAAGTTTATCTATTAGATGGCGCAGTACTGGATCTAACCGAATTTTTTAAACGCATTTTTGCTGCACAGCAGAATATCTTCCATGCCTGTGGCGAAGATATTGATCTGATCTATCACTATACCCAGCAAAAATCTCTGAGCAATGTGTTCGATACCCAGGTGGGAATGGCATTTTTGGGTCATGGTTTGCAGGTCAGCTACCAGAATGCCTTGAAGCAGATGCTGGATGTGGAAATTGAAAAAGATCAGACCCGATCAGACTGGCTGGCGCGTCCACTCAGTAATGAGCAATTACTCTACGCAGCCAATGACGTGCATTATCTGGTCAATCTGGGTGATCAGATTAAAACTCAATTAAAGCAGAAACATCTGCTGGACTATGCCTTAGAAGACTGCCGTTTCATGACTCAAGAAATCGGGCAGGAAACACCCATGGAGTTGCTGTATCAGGATGTGGGGAATTACCGTCATTCACGTCGTCAATTGATGCAAATTAAGCAATTAACCATCTGGCGTGAAGAGCTGGCCAAAGCACTGAATATTCCGCGCAGCTTTATTTTGAAAAACTCTACCATGATCAATCTGGTAGAAAAGAATCCTAAAAACATGTTCCAGCTCAGCACAATCAAGGATATTCGTTCCAATATTGTGCGTGATCACGGCAAGATGATTCTGGATCTATTGAAATTCCTGCCAGATCAGTCTGAATGGCCACTACGTTTGGCACGTCCAATCCGCCATTCTTCCAACGAAGTAGGGCCGAAAATAGATGCAATTATCCAAAGTGTTGTAGATGAAACCACCATTCCCAAAGAAGTGCTGATGCGCAAGAAATGGATGAATGCCCTGTACCAGCACGTGGTGTTTCATAATGATGAACAGGATCTACCAGATTATCTACTCGGCTGGCGCTATGAGCTGCTGACCAAGCCATTGGTAAAGCTGCTGCGTAAAGATGAAACTTATCTTTCTACACAAATGAAAGTCTTGGATTAATTCCGGGATTTTTAATTTCGTGTTCAAATAATTTGAGTTTGATTAAAGAAAGATCAACTATACAAAATCACGACTGATGCGTTAATTATGGCTAATGTCGTGAGGCGTATTTTGATGTATCCTTGCCACTGATTTTTTAAATAGTTGTCTGAATCAGAACCATGCAAGTGTCTATCTACAAATCCAGCAAAAAGGATGAAATGTACCTTTATGTGGCTCGTCCAGTGGAAGAAAATGAAGCTGAGAATAATGATCCATTAGAAGTACTGCCAGATCCAGTGCGTGTCGCATTCGGTCGTGCGACTTTTGTCATGCATCTGGAATTGCATGAAGAACGTAAACTGGCGCGTGCTAACGTTTTGCATGTCATGGATTCGATTGAAACACGTGGCTTCTTCCTGCAAATGCCACCGGAAGGTCTAATTAATCCGAATGCACCGGCACCAGAAGGTCTACGTGGCGCTTAAACTCAGTTCAGGAGTTGTACAATGAATGGTTATGTGACTGTATTAGATTCAATTCCTGAAGAAACTATTGCTGTCCTGGTTTATCTCATCGGTAGTGCAATTGCACTGTGGTGCTGGTATGGCGTGACCAAACGCCTGCCAAAACCAGCCGGTGGCTTTTTGTGGATTCTGGGTTTTGCTGTTCTACTTACACCAACAGTTTCTGAAGGGCCGAATGCCTCATTGGCACCTGCGATTTTTGGATTGTTGTTTGGTGTGCTGACCAAAGAGCAGGATCTGATCTGGATCAATGCTTCCCTGATTTTATTTGTGATTGGCATCGCGTCTTTGGTGGGTTACTGCTGGTCAACTTATGTCACCAATAAAGCAAAAACTGCTGTAAATACTGTAAAGAAAAATACTTCACCACTGTAAATAGAAAAATAAGGTTAAATCATGTCTGTGGATCATCAACAGTTTTCGGCTACCAGTCAGTACATTGCGACTGACAGTTTAAAATTGGCGGTTAAGGCTGCACGCAGCCTACAAAAGCCGCTACTGGTCAAAGGCGAGCCGGGCACAGGGAAAACCTTGCTGGCAGAGCAGGTGGCTGAAAGTCTGGGGATGAAACTCATCACCTGGCATATCAAGTCCACCACCAAAGCACAGCAGGGCCTGTACGAATATGATGCAGTTTCGCGTCTGCGCGACAGCCAGCTCGGTGATGACAAAGTCTATGACATCAAAAACTACATCAAGCCGGGAAAACTGTGGGAAGCCTTTGCCAGTGAAGAACGCTGTGTATTGCTGATTGATGAAATTGACAAGGCAGACATCGAATTCCCGAATGACCTGTTGCATGAACTCGATAAGATGTCGTTCTTCGTCTATGAAACAGGTGAAACTATTACTGCCAAGCAGCGTCCAATCGTCATTATTACTTCCAATAATGAGAAAGAGCTGCCGGATGCCTTCCTGCGCCGTTGCTTCTTCCATTATATCGAGTTCCCGGATGAAGCAACCATGCGTGAAATCATCAATGTGCATTTCGAGAATATCTCGACCACTTTGGTGAACGAAGCACTACAAATCTTCTTTAAGCTACGTCAGGTGCCAGGCCTGAAAAAACCACCTTCTACTTCAGAGCTGATCGACTGGCTCAGCTTGTTGATGGCAGATGACATGCCGGAAGATATACTGCGCAATGTTGACAAAACCAAAGCCATTCCACCGCTGTATGGCGCACTGATCAAAAACGAGCAGGATGTCCAGCTGCTTGAACGCCTAGCATTCATGTCACGCCGTTAAGGGAGAAGCACGCATGTTTGTGCGCCTGTTTTATACCCTACGCAAATATGGCGTACCTGTGTCGACTCGTGAGCTGATTGATCTGAATCAGGCGGTCGCGGCCGGACTGGTTTTTGCCGATCTGGATGAGTTCTATCAGTTGGCCAAAACGGTGATGGTCAAGGATGAACGTTATTTCGATAAGTTCGACCGTGCCATGAAAGACTACTTTGATGGCATTCAGACGTTTGATATTGATGAACTGATCAATCAAGTACACAAACTGCCAAAAGACTGGTTTAATCTGGAATTGCTGGAAAAGCACCTAACTCCGGAACAGCGTGAAGAACTGAAAAAAGCCGGCTCGCTGGAAGAGCTGATGAAAATGCTGGAAGAACGCCTGCGCGAACAGCATAAAAAGCATCAGGGTGGCAACCGCATGATCGGTACTGGTGGAACTTCACCCTTTGGTGCCTATGGAGATCATCCCGAAGGTGTGCGTATTGGTGGACCAGGGCGTAAACGTTCTGCGGTAAAAGTCTGGGAGCAGCGCCAGTATCGTAATCTGGATGATGACCAGATTCTGGGCAGTCGCCAGATGCAGCTGGCTTTGCGCCGTCTGCGTAAATTTGCCCGTCAGGGTGCCGCCGAAGAGCTGGACATTGACAGCACCATTCGTGAAACTGCCAAACAGGGCATTCTGGATGTGCAGATGGTGCCAGAACGTCGTAACCGCATCAAAGTGCTGATGCTGTTTGATGTCGGTGGTTCTATGGATACACACATTGCTCAGTGTGAAAAGCTATTCAGTGCTGCCAAGACTGAATTCAAGACTCTGGAATATTTCTATTTCCATAATTGTCTGTATGACTATGTCTGGAAAGATAATTTCCGTCGTTCCAGTACCCGCATGAATACTTGGGATCTGTTGAATACTTATGGCCGCGACTATCGGGTCATCGTGGTTGGTGATGCCAGCATGGCACCGTATGAGCTGCATTCGGTGGGTGGTTCAGTGGAATATATGAATGATGAGCCGGGACAGGTCTGGTTACAGCGTCTGCGTCAGCATTTTGAGAAAACTGCCTGGCTGAATCCGGAAGAAGAAAAATATTGGCACTACACTCAGACCATCGGAATGATTCAGCAGATCTTCGAAAATCACATGTATCCAATGACTTTAAAAGGCATTGAAGAAATGACCAAGTATCTGGCACGTTGATTCCATTTATCTATTGCTTACTTTACTTATAATCATTAGTTGTTTAAAACAAAACATCTTAATATAAAGTGACAAGATCAATTAAATCCAGATTTTTAGGGGTCGTGAATGGATCATCAAATTAATGGCATTGCGTTGCCAAATGAAGAGGGTTTTTTTGGGCAATATGGCGGTCAGTTTATTCCGCCTGACCTGAAAAAGGCGATGGATGATATCAATATTGCTTACCAGCAAATCCGTCAGACCCCTGAATTTCAGAATGAACTGAAAGACCTGTTTGCCAACTATGTTGGTCGTCCAAGCCCATTATTCTATGCGAAACGCTTGTCTGATCAGCTTGGCGGCGCGCAGATCTATCTGAAACGTGAAGACTTAAACCATACCGGTGCGCACAAGATCAATCACTGTTTAGGCGAAGCATTGCTTGCCAAATACATGGGTAAAACCAAAGTCATTGCTGAAACAGGTGCAGGTCAGCATGGAGTGGCACTGGCAACCGCGTGTGCTTTAGTTGGTATTCCTTGTGAAATTCACATGGGGCAGGTGGATATCGAGAAAGAACACCCGAACGTGGTGAAAATGAAGATTCTCGGTGCCAATCTGATTTCAGTGACTCGCGGTACAGCAACCTTAAAAGATGCTGTAGATAGTGCTTTTGAGGAATATCTGAAAGACCCGAAAAACTTCATTTATGCAATTGGTTCGGTAGTCGGCCCACATCCATTCCCGATGATGGTGCGCGATTTCCAGTCGATTATCGGTGAAGAAATCAAGACTCAGTCCAATGACCGTTTTGGTGCCAACCCTGACTATGTGGTGGCTTGTGTTGGCGGTGGTTCGAATGCGATGGGTGCTTTCTCAGCTTTCCTGAATGATCCGGACGTGAAACTGGTCGGTGTCGAACCAGCAGGGCATGGTCTGGATACAGATAAACATTCAGCGACCTTAACTTTAGGAAAACCAAGCCAGATTCATGGTATGGCCTGTTATGTACTGGAAAACGAGCAGGGCGAACCTTTACCAGTACATTCAATTGCTTCTGGTCTGGATTATCCAGGTGTTGGACCACAGCACAGTTTGCTAAAAGACTTAGGTCGTGTGGAATATACCACTGCAACGGATCAGGAATGTCTGGATGCCTTTATGACCCTGTCTCGTGTCGAAGGGATTGTACCAGCACTGGAAAGTTCACATGCTGTGGCATGGGCGATTCGTGAAGCAGGGAGGTTACCTAAAGACGTGAGGATTGTAGTCAATGTTTCTGGTCGTGGTGACAAGGACTCTGATTATGTGGCTGAAAAGTTAGGCCTGAACTGATTCTATACTCATTAAAAAACCGCTCAACTGAGCGGTTTTTTATTTCTTTTAAGTTATTTGTAAATGCCTTGTAATTTATATGTCATTACAAGTTGAATTTTCAACTAATTATTAACCGGAAATATACTGTTGTAGCTGATCAATCAGTTGTTGCTGATCATTCATGGCAGCTTTGACCAGGTCGCCAATCGACACGAGGCCAACCAGTTTGCCATTTTCAACTACAGGCAGGTGACGTAGATGTTTGTTGGTCATTAAGCTCAAGCAATCCGGGACCGTGGTATGACAATCTACGGTGATCACATTTGAAGTCATGATCTGACTGACTGTGGTATCAAAAGACGTTCGTTCCATCAGCACAATTTTACGGGTGTAATCACGTTCAGACAGAATACCAACGACCTTGTCTTCTTCAGTGACTACAATGGCACCGATTTCTTTATCAGCCATTAAGGTAATCGCTTCTAGCACAGTGGCTTCTGGATGGATGGTATAAATTTCTTGCGATGGCTTGTCTTTAAGTACTTGAGCTACATTTGTCATTATGAAGTCCTTAGCTGTTATTATTTATCCTGAAGTTTAAGCTGGTTGATCTTCAGGTGATTGTTGTCCTGACTCTATAAATAGCATGTTATGAGGCAAAGTACAGCCCTTGTTCTGCAAAAAAGAAGTGACGCATCTGTCCAATTGTGAGCTTGATTTGTTTACCGCTACCACGAACCAAGACAGGCGTGACATTAAAACGCCTTAAGATAGGAATGAGTGACTGTTCAAAGTCTTCCGGGGTAATTTTCCGCGGTGTATAGTTTGGCCAGTGCTTGCTGGCATAGTTGGTTGCATGGGAAGAGTTGAGCCAGAAGGGGAACAGGGTTTCATCATGATCGCGCATCATAGCCCAGCCTTCGTGGAATAGTCCCCAAAGTACCCCGCAGTACATCATCGATTTTAAAATTGTCAATTTGACCGCGAGATCGTTAGGTAAAGGGTGAATTTCTTTAATATTTGGCATTTTGTTTAAGATTAAGCTCGTATGGAACAACGCTGTCATTGTAAGAAAACTAGATGAAATTATTGTTTCAGCTTTGCAAGTAATCGTTATAATTTATTTCAAAATCATGCATCAATAAGATAAAAAGGGATTAAAAAACGCCACCGAAGTGACGTTGTTAGGCTTGCATGGTGGCTAAATTCTGCCAATATTGCGCCTTCAATGAGTCACGTTCCACACGGAAACCTTGATAATAAAGTTCAGCTAAAAAAAGCGCCGCTTTGCCGTGACCAGCACGCGCAGCATCTTCTAACTGTTTAACTGCGTCAGAAAAGTTCATTTGAGACTGAATGGTATTCACCGCTTCAGCGTACAGATGTTCCAAGTCATGTTGAGAGAATTGTTGAATCATATATAAACTCCTTAATTTTAATTATGATTACAGGATAGACTTATTAGTCTAACTACAAATATAACTGAGTAATGTTAAACTAATATTACAAAATGCTGGAATAGTCAAGCATTCCATCTGATTTATACACATTGTGTACAGTTTATATGATTAAACTATGTGCAATTCTAATTTTTATTACTATATAAATTCATTATTAAGCTAACAATAAAGGAGAATAACATGTCACGTACATTAGATGGAATAGATTTTGATTTTCCGCCGACCGCCGGTCAAGTCATGGCTTTAGCTCAGTTGCACCGCAAAAAACTCGATGCAGCCATTTTCCATAAAGAAATTCATTTGGGGAATTATAGCCTGGCACAGCGTAAGGCAGTCTATGACTTTACTCGTCAGCTGGATGAGAATCAGCGTGAACAGTTTTATAAACTATATAATGCTGAACTGGTCCGTTTGGCCGATCCAGACCGTCTGCATCCGGCCAGTGCTGAATCCGCAGTTAGCAAGTTTGCGATTTTCCTGACTTTACTGATTATTGCTGGAATGCTGGGTGGAACCGTATTTGTAGGCCTGTTTAAATAAAAATCTGCAGGGATATCAGTCTGCTAATGGTCTGTAAATAGGGTGAATTTGCGGTCATTCTCTTGAACTTATGTAATTACAGCCATACACTACTTTGAACTAGAGGTAGTGTATGGCTATTGACGTAGAAAAAATCCGGACATTTTTGTCCAATTTAACGCTAGAACAGATTTATAACAGCGTTTTTATTTTTATTGTTTTACTGATTCTTATCCTGGCCAGTATTGCGCTTTATGGCCCTGTCACTACAGATCAAACTCAACAGGTTCGGCAGCTTGCCTCACAACAGCGTCTACCACAGACTCAAGATATGGCACTGGCTTTATTGGAACAGCGACCTATTTATCGTGGACAATATCTGAAACTGATGCAGGCTTACCAGCAAGAATCTGTGCGTGCCCATCAGTTACCAGCTGTAGATGCTGATCAACCTGAAAATTAAGGTGCTGTTCCTGTATTTTGGGAATCATTTACTGTTGGCAGATTCTGTTTTAAAGCCGCTTTCAAGGCTTCTTTATCCAGCTTTTGACTCACCACAATGACTGTTAACCGGTCTGGGTGCCAGTGCTTGCGCACGGCATTTTCCACATCCTGAGTACTGATATTCTTTAACCTTTCCGGATAAGTGCGCAGATAATCCTGAGGTTCCCCATAAAAGCCAATGCTCCCCAGCTGGGCATTAATGGTGGCATTGTTATTGTAATGGTTTGGGAAAGCACGCAGCATCCCGGCCTTGGTGACTTCCATACGTTTCTGATCAATCGGCTGATTGACAAAATTGACCAAGGCTTGATGTGCCACCTGAATGCTGTCTAGAAGCTGATCCTGACGGGTAGAATAGCTAAAACTGAATACGCCCGGTGCCTGGGTAAAACTCATGGAACTATAAGCACCGTAGGTATAACCCCGTTTAATCCGTAATTCCTGCATTAGTACGGCATTGAAGCCATTACCACCAAACATTTTATTCGCGACATCCAGCGCCAGCTTGTCTGGAGTAGACCGGCTTGGTCCGATATGTCCAAAAATCACATGGGCCTGACTCGATTTATAAGGAATATGCACGACTTCAATATCATTTTTTAATTCAGCATATGGCAGCCTCTGTGCTGATGAACCTTGTTTCAGAATACCTGCAATCCGTTCAGACAGCTTCTGTGCTTCTTTGCTGGTTAGATTACCGGTAATGGCGATATTCATGTTTTGTGCAACAAGAAATTGATCACGAAATTTTTTCAGATGCTCAGGCGTCACACTTCGGGTGCCGCCAATGGTGCCGGTCACCGGATAGGCATAAGGATGAGTGCCATAGACGGTACGATAGAAACGAATATCTCTCAGGCGACTCGGATTTTCCTGTAACTGTTTCTGACCAACATTGGTGTTGCTTACCGTCAGGCTGATGCTTTGCTTTTGGAATGATGCATGTTTCAGGATTTCAAGCATCATGGCTAAAGCTGGCTCTAGCTTGTCAGGATCAGACAATACGCGTAAACGTACGATAAACATGTCACGATAGGCCTGCGCACTGAAATGCGCTCCGGTCTGGTCAAACACATCCGCGACTTCTTGTGCGGTATATCTATCTGTACCTTCACGAATCAGTTTGGCAGCCATGCTGGACAGGCCAAACAGTCCTTTCTGGATTTCTTCATCGCGTGCTGAACCGGCATTAAAGGTCAGCTGGATATCTACCATTGGCAGGTCTTTGCTTTCAACAAACAGTGTACGCACCTTATAGCGGTTATTCAGTTCTTGCACATAAGGTGCCTGTAATTGATATTCAGTATCTATGTTTCTTAAGCTTTGCAGTAATGGAAGGGACTGCAACTGGTCTGGATTATCGATAGGATCTGATTCCTGAGCCAGGTCATCTTCTGCCTGGACTTGAGAAATAGACAAGGATGCCAGCAGAAAGCATGTTGAAAGTAGCGCTGTATATTTCAGTTTCATTGGGCTTTTGCTTCCGGCATGAGATAAAGCGTGCTCAGGTTGTCGCGAACAAAATAATGCGTCGCTACGCGCTGGATCTCTTCGGCACTGACATTTTCATAATGACGAGGTAATTCATCCATCAGTCGGTAGCTCAAGTCATTCACTTCCAGATTCCCCATGGTTTTCGCCTGGCTGGCAATATTGTCCTGATTGTAAATCAGGTTGGAAACAAAGCGGGTAATGATGCGTTGTACTTCATGTTTGGACGCTTTCTCTGTTTTTAGTGCATTCACTTCGGCTTGAATTGCTTGTTGTGCTTCTTCCAAACTGATGCCGGGAGCAGGCAAAGCAGAAATACTAAACAGGCTGTCACCACGGTTATAAGGATCATAAGAAACACTGATGGAAGTCAGGATTTTACGATCCCGTACCAAACGATCCTGCAAACGTGAAGAAATCCCGCTATCCAGCAGGCTGCGGATAATGGCAAGGGCATAAGCATCCTGTGGATTTTTGGCCGAGCTCAGTGATTTGACATTCCAGGCCATATACAGGTTTGGTACCTGTACATTGCTATGAATCTCCATATGCCGATAGCCGATACGTTCAAATTCCAGCACATCATTCCGTGCCGGTGTTGCTCGTGATGGAATATCGCCAAAGTATTTTTGTACCTGAAGTAAAGCTTTTTCCGATTCCACATCACCGACAATGATCAGAATGGCATTATTCGGGGTGTACCAGGTTTTGTACCAGCGCTGCACATCACTGAGCTGGAGACTAGTTAGGGTTTTCATATGCCCAATCACAGGCTGGCGATAATGGCTGGTCGGATAGCTGATCCATTTAAAACGTTCCGATGCCAGTGCACGCGGATTGTCATCCGTCCGTTGGCGGCGTTCTTCCATGACCACCTTGATTTCCGTTTCAAAATCCTGCTGACGTAGTAGCAGATTGCTCATTCGATCAGCTTCCAGCTCCAGTGCCATCGGGAAATAGGCTTTCGGATAGATCTGGTAATAACTGGTGTAATTGGTCGAAGTAGAGGCATTCACGCTGCCACCGTAAACCCGGCTGATACGGGTGAACTCATCATTCGGCACTTTGTGGGTACCTTTAAACATCATATGTTCCAGTACATGCGATACACCAAGCATGTTTCCAGATTCATCTGCGCTGCCAACCTTGTACCAGATCTGAGTCATGACCATCGGTGCACGATGATCTTCCCGGATAATCACTTTCAGGCCATTGTTTAAGATGGTTTCAAAGGTGCTGCGTGCCAGTTCTGAAGTGCTTTTTTGTGTGGATTGAGCATAAAGCTGACTACTCCCGATGCAGAACAATACGACACTCACCGAGACTAGATAAGGTTTTCTGGAAAGGGAGAAACTGAACCACAAGGACTTGGACACGGTAGATTCCCAAGATTTAAATATAAATTTATGGATTATTTTAAGCGCTCTAATATCCAATGCAACGTGCAGCTATCGTGATTAGATCGAAGCGAAATGGAATTTTAATCTAAAGCTAAAACTTTATAACTTATGGTAGAATCCTTGTTTTTAACGCAATGCTTTTCAAGGATTCGGCATGCAACAACAATCTAATGGGCAAAACAAATTTTTGATTGATGCTGATATCGGAGATGACGATGTCACATTACCGAGTTTACCTGCGGTTAATGTGCCAATTGTAGAAACACCGCGTGAACAAGCAGCGGCTATTTCTGCACCTGCCGCGACGGAAGAAACCTCAAGTGAAGCACCAGCTGCCAAAGGTGGTTTCTTTAGCCGTATGAAGGAAGGTTTGACCAAAACCCGTAAAAATTTTACCGATGGTATGGTCAACATCCTGATTGGTGGCAAGGAAATTGATGACGAATTACTCGAAGAAGTAGAAGAGCAATTACTGGTTGCCGATATCGGTGTAGATGCAACTAAAACTATTATTGCCAACCTGACTGAACGTACAGCGCGTGGTGACCTGATTTATTCACACTCGCTGTATAAAGCGCTGCAGGAAGAACTGGTAGCTTTACTAGCACCACGTGTGAAACCATTACATATCGATCCAAACAAAAATCCGTATGTGATTCTGGTCGTGGGTGTGAATGGTGTAGGGAAAACCACCACCATTGGTAAGTTAGCGAAACGACTGCAAGGCGAAGGCAAGAAAGTCATGCTGGCAGCGGGTGATACCTTCCGTGCAGCGGCGACTGAACAGCTACAAATCTGGGGTGAGCGCAATAATATTCAGGTGGTGGCACAAGGTCATGGCGCTGATTCGGCTTCTGTAATTTTTGATGCTTTTGAAAGTGCCCGTGCCAAAGGGGTTGATGTCCTGATCGCCGATACCGCTGGTCGTTTGCATAACAAGAGTAACCTGATGCAGGAATTGACCAAGGTAAAACGTGTGATGCAGAAGATTGATGCGACTGCACCACATGAAGTGATGCTGGTGGTTGATGCTGGTACTGGTCAAAACGCGATTAATCAGGTGGAAATGTTCGATGAAGCAGTCGGTCTGACCGGCATTACCATTACCAAACTAGATGGTACTGCCAAAGGTGGTGTACTGTTTAATATTGCCAGCCGTACCCATGTGCCAATCCGCTTCATTGGTGTTGGTGAGAAAATTGACGACTTACGTCCATTCTCGGCGAAATCATTCGTTGCAGCATTGTTTGAGACTGACAACAAGTAATTTTGTGATGTTTCACATAAACTCCGCCTAGTGCGGAGTTTTTCCTTTTTTGCATGATGTGATTGTTGTAAAAAGCAGCGGCCGTGAAGGCTAATGCCATAAGGCTTTCAACTTAATCCCTTACAATAAATATGCTTTTATGAGCCGGCGAGTTGATTGGGAAAAGTTGAAATGGCGTTGTTAGAGAAGATTGGGCATGTGTTGACGACCGACCTGACCAAAGATTTTAAATTTTCAAAAAAGAGTAAAACCGAAGCGGATGATGAGCTGACTTTTATTGATCAGTTAAAGAAGCGCCGTAGTATTTATGCCTTGGGTAAAAAGGTCCATTTTAGTCAGGCCTATATTGCGGAGTTAATTCAGTCTGCAGTTAAGAGCTGTCCATCGGCCTTTAATTCAAACAGCTCACGCATTGTGATTTTATTTGGTGATTCACATTATAAATTCTGGGGAATTACCAAAGAAGTAAAACGTCAGGAAGTGCCGGCACAGATCTTTGAAGGTGTGAAAATCAAGATTGATCAATGTGCTAGTGCTTATGGCACGGTATTGTTTTATGAAGATCAAAACGTGATTCACGACCTGCAGAAGAAAATGCCGATGAGTGCGGAAGATTTCCCAATTTGGTCTGAGCAGACTTCCGGTATGGCGCAGTTTGCGGTATGGACGGCACTGGCAGATGCGGGCCTAGGTGCATCATTACAGCATTATAATCCATCAGTAGATCAGACTGTGGCTGAGCATTTTAAGCTGGATCCAAACTGGTTGCTGCGTGCGCAGTTGTGCTTTGGTTCAATTGAACAGCCAGCCGAACCACGTCCAGATTATGATTTCCAGAACCGTTTCCGGGTATTTCATTAATATAAAAGCAGGAAACCCTGATCTTACATATCAGGGTTCCCATACAATAGATAAACGTTAATATTTTTCTGATTGTTCTATAAATAAAACACTCTGTTTTTGATATGCGCCTGATTTTAACGCATAAAGCATTTAATCTTTCCTTATTGATTTTAAACAATACAAGATATACACGAGGTTCTCAGATGGCATTTCTAGATCAGATTAAACAGCGCCGTACTATTTATGCAATTGGCAAAAATGTAAGCCTAGATAAAACAGAGATCGAAAAGATTATTAAAGAAGCCGTACGAAATAGTCCATCTTCTTTTAACTCACAAACTTCACGTGTGGTGATTCTGTTGGGTGAGTCACATCAGAAATTTTGGGAAATTGTACGTGAAACTTTAAGAAAAATTGTACCAGCTGATGCTTTTCCAGCAACAGATAACAAAATTAGCGGTTTTGCGGCAGGGTTTGGTACAGCTTTATTCTATGAAGATCAGGAAGTTGTTCGAGACCTGCAACGACAGTTCCCGGCATATGCAGACAATTTCCCGATCTGGTCTGAGCATTCTTCAGCGATTGCGCAGTTTGCTACCTGGACTGCTCTAGCAGAACAAAACATTGGTGCATCTTTACAGCACTATAATCCGATCATCGATGATGAGGTCGCGATTGCCTTTGATGTGCCATCAAACTGGAAGCTGCGCGCACAGCTGGTATTTGGTTCAATCGAAGCCCCTGCTGGTGAGAAAACCTTTATGGATGATGCAGAGCGTTTCAAAACATTTGACTAATCTGTATTGAATTGTAGGAAAGGAGCATGATGATGCTCCTTTTTTTATTAGGTTAAACAGAATATGATTTAGATGAATATGTCAAAAGGATATCTGTATATATGCTTGAAGTACTGGCTGTTTGTCTAAGTGATTTGTCATAGAATTGTCTTCTATACTGAATATCGTACATACAAACTTAAATAATCAGGAAGAATGGATCGAATGAATTTACGTATCGCGATTGCGGCAGCAACATTTATGGGGGCAACTTCAGCTTTTTCTGCAGTAACCCTGAGCACACCTGAAGAAATTAATATTGTTGCGGTCAATGATCAGGAAGTAAATAGTGGGTTGCTGCGTAAAAACCAGACTTATAAGCTAGATCCAGGCAGTAATAGCATCAGTGTACGTTATACCGAATTCTTTGAGCATAATGATGGCAATCACGATATCTTAAAATCTGGTGTAGTCACCGTAAAAACATCTGATTTAAAAGATGGTGAAAGCTATCGTCTAGCGTTAATTGATGCCCCGAAGAACTTTGAGGCAGCGAAAAAATATAAAGATCAGCCTGTAATTGGTCTTTATGATGCCAAGAATCAGTTGCTGTTGCAGCAGGTAGGGGCAAATAGTGAAGCTAAGCCATTACTCGGTGGTAGTGTTCTATCCAAAGCAGTGGATTTAACCACTAAAATTCGCACACCAGCGAATCAGCCGGCGCCAGTTTATACTCAGGCAGCTGTAGTACCTACGGTTGCAAATGTGAATACTGCACAAAATGTAGTTGCAACATCAACAGATCAGGCATTGATTCAAATTTGGCAAAAAGCATCTAAAGCAGAACGTCAGAAATTTAGGAGTTGGCTGGCTGAACAGGCTGATTAAAAAGAAATTAATAATCACATGAAAAAGACCAAAGCTATTTGGGTCTTTTTTTATTTTGTAGTGGTTACATTTTGAAAATACATTTCAGGCTAAAATGATGGAATTATGGGCAGAAAGCTGCTAAAAATACGGTTCTGGGATAAAAAATGAACGACTAAATCATAATTTCATATATTTTTATGAAAAGCCCTTGCACTCGTTCTGAAACTGTATAGAATACGCAGCACACCAACGCAATGCATGAAACGAAACAGTTAAATGATTGAGTTGGAGCTTAAAACTGACGAGGTTTTAAGTGAGATCATTAAGAGATTATGAAGAACAACTTGTGTGGATTTTTACCGGTTGATCGATTGAATATATTTTCATTGATTAATGGTAGAAATTACTCGAAGTTTATTTGAGCGAATTTTTGTCAGTAATTGATGAGCCAGAATTAAGTACTTTGTCTTAACTAAAGTACAAAATGATTTTAACTGAAGAGTTTGATCATGGCTCAGATTGAACGCTGGCGGCAGGCTTAACACATGCAAGTCGAGCGGAGATAGGTAGCTTGCTACCGATTCTTAGCGGCGGACGGGTGAGTAATGCTTAGGAATCTGCCTATTAGTGGGGGACAACGTTTCGAAAGGGACGCTAATACCGCATACGCCCTACGGGGGAAAGCAGGGGATCTTCGGACCTTGCGCTAATAGATGAGCCTAAGTCGGATTAGCTAGTTGGTGGGGTAAAGGCCTACCAAGGCGACGATCTGTAGCGGGTCTGAGAGGATGATCCGCCACACTGGGACTGAGACACGGCCCAGACTCCTACGGGAGGCAGCAGTGGGGAATATTGGACAATGGAGGCAACTCTGATCCAGCCATGCCGCGTGTGTGAAGAAGGCCTTTTGGTTGTAAAGCACTTTAAGCGAGGAGGAGGCTTACCTGGTTAATACCTGGGATAAGTGGACGTTACTCGCAGAATAAGCACCGGCTAACTCTGTGCCAGCAGCCGCGGTAATACAGAGGGTGCAAGCGTTAATCGGATTTACTGGGCGTAAAGCGCGCGTAGGCGGCTTTTTAAGTCGGATGTGAAATCCCCGAGCTTAACTTGGGAATTGCATTCGATACTGGGAAGCTAGAGTATGGGAGAGGATGGTAGAATTCCAGGTGTAGCGGTGAAATGCGTAGAGATCTGGAGGAATACCGATGGCGAAGGCAGCCATCTGGCCTAATACTGACGCTGAGGTGCGAAAGCATGGGGAGCAAACAGGATTAGATACCCTGGTAGTCCATGCCGTAAACGATGTCTACTAGCCGTTGGGGCCTTTGAGGCTTTAGTGGCGCAGCTAACGCGATAAGTAGACCGCCTGGGGAGTACGGTCGCAAGACTAAAACTCAAATGAATTGACGGGGGCCCGCACAAGCGGTGGAGCATGTGGTTTAATTCGATGCAACGCGAAGAACCTTACCTGGCCTTGACATACTAAGAACTTTCCAGAGATGGATTGGTGCCTTCGGGAACTTAGATACAGGTGCTGCATGGCTGTCGTCAGCTCGTGTCGTGAGATGTTGGGTTAAGTCCCGCAACGAGCGCAACCCTTTTCCTTACTTGCCAGCATTTCGGATGGGAACTTTAAGGATACTGCCAGTGACAAACTGGAGGAAGGCGGGGACGACGTCAAGTCATCATGGCCCTTACGGCCAGGGCTACACACGTGCTACAATGGTCGGTACAAAGGGTTGCTACTGCGCGAGCAGATGCTAATCTCAAAAAGCCGATCGTAGTCCGGATCGCAGTCTGCAACTCGACTGCGTGAAGTCGGAATCGCTAGTAATCGCGGATCAGAATGCCGCGGTGAATACGTTCCCGGGCCTTGTACACACCGCCCGTCACACCATGGGAGTTTGTTGCACCAGAAGTAGGTAGTCTAACCGTAAGGAGGACGCTTACCACGGTGTGGCCGATGACTGGGGTGAAGTCGTAACAAGGTAGCCGTAGGGGAACCTGCGGCTGGATCACCTCCTTAACGAAAGATTGACGATCGGTAAGAATCCACAACAAGTTGTTCTTCATGACGATGTATCTGAGGGTCTGTAGCTCAGTTGGTTAGAGCACACGCTTGATAAGCGTGGGGTCACAAGTTCAAGTCTTGTCAGACCCACCACTACTGACGAAGCGTTAATTGCAGAGCGAACAGAAACGGAACGATACATTGACTTATTGATAAGCTGGGGACTTAGCTTAGTTGGTAGAGCGCCTGCTTTGCACGCAGGAGGTCAGGAGTTCGACTCTCCTAGTCTCCACCACGTATTCGTTCGAATACGTAATAAGCAAACAGTTTGATAGCTTATAGAGATTAGTGAAATGGAAGCGTATACTACGCACCACTTACTAATCTCTGTGATTTATCACAGTAACGTAGTCTGACGAAGATACGTTAAATCATTAACAGAATATATTTGAGTTGAAATAATTTGTTCAATCTCATAAGAGAGCGGAAACGACACAACTTTGGTTGTGAAGTTGAAGTGATTGAATGAGAACTAGCGAAATTAACTGAATCAAGCGTTTTGGTACGTGAATCTAATTGAAGCTGTACAGTGCTTAAGTGCACAGAACAACAAACTGTAAGATAAGCCGGTTTACTGGTAGATCTTGTTGCTACACTGACTTGTAGGTGTAACGACTGTTTGGGGTTGTATAGTCAAGTAATTAAGTGCATGTGGTGGATGCCTTGGCAGTCAGAGGCGATGAAAGACGTGATAGCCTGCGAAAAGCTTCGGGGAGGCGGCAAATATCCTGTGATCCGGAGATGTCTGAATGGGGAAACCCACCGGCTATAAGGTCGGTATCATAAACTGAATACATAGGTTTATGAGGCGAACGCGGAGAAGTGAAACATCTCAGTACCCGTAGGAAAAGAAATCAATTGAGATTCCCTCAGTAGCGGCGAGCGAACGGGGAACAGCCCATTAAGTCATATCAGTTTTAGTGGAATGCTCTGGGAAGTGCAACCATAGTGGGTGATAGTCCTGTACACGAAAGGGCTGATATGATGATGTCGAGTAGGGCGAGGCACGTGAAACCTTGTCTGAATATGGGGGGACCATCCTCCAAGGCTAAATACTCCTGACTGACCGATAGTGAACCAGTACCGTGAGGGAAAGGCGAAAAGAACCCCTGTGAGGGGAGTGAAATAGATCCTGAAACCGCATGCATACAAGCAGTGGGAGCCACTTCGGTGGTGACTGCGTACCTTTTGTATAATGGGTCAGCGACTTACATTCAGTAGCGAGGTTAACCGTGTAGGGGAGCCGTAGAGAAATCGAGTCTTAATAGGGCGTATAGTTGCTGGGTGTAGACCCGAAACCGGGTGATCTATCCATGAGCAGGTTGAAGGTTGGGTAACACTAACTGGAGGACCGAACCCACTGTCGTTGAAAAGCCAGGGGATGACTTGTGGATAGGGGTGAAAGGCTAATCAAACTCGGTGATAGCTGGTTCTCCCCGAAAGCTATTTAGGTAGCGCCTCGGACGAATACCATTGGGGGTAGAGCACTGTTTCGGCTAGGGGGTCATCCCGACTTACCAAACCGATGCAAACTCCGAATACCAATGAGTACTATCCGGGAGACAGACTGCGGGTGCTAACGTCCGTAGTCAAGAGGAAAACAATCCAGACCGCCAGCTAAGGTCCCAAAATCATAGTTAAGTGGGAAACGATGTGGGAAGGCATAGACAGCTAGGAGGTTGGCTTAGAAGCAGCCACCCTTTAAAGAAAGCGTAATAGCTCACTAGTCGAGTCGGCCTGCGCGGAAGATGTAACGGGGCTAAAACTATGTACCGAAGCTGCGGATTTACGCTTATGCGTAAGTGGTAGGGGAGCGTTCTGTAAGCCAATGAAGGTGTGTTGAGAAGCATGCTGGAGGTATCAGAAGTGCGAATGCTGACGTGAGTAACGACAAAACGGGTGAAAAACCCGTTCGCTGAAAGACCAAGGGTTCCAGTCCAACGTTAATCGGGGCTGGGTGAGTCGACCCCTAAGGCGAGGCCGAGAGGCGTAGTCGATGGGAAATTGGTTAATATTCCAATACTTCAGTGTAATGCGATGAGAGGACGGAGAAGGTTAAGTCAGCCTGGCGTTGGTTGTCCAGGTGGAAGGAAGTAGGCATGCATCTTAGGCAAATCCGGGGTGCTCTATGCTGAGATCTGATAGCAAGCCAGTTTACTGGTGAAGTGGCTGATACCATACTTCCAGGAAAAGTCTCTAAGCTTCAGTTACACTGGAATCGTACCCGAAACCGACACAGGTGGTCAGGTCGAGTAGACCAAAGCGCTTGAGAGAACTCTGCTGAAGGAACTAGGCAAAATGGTACCGTAACTTCGGGAGAAGGTACGCTGTCGATGGTGATAGGACTTGCTCCTTGAGCTGTTGACAGCCTCAGAAACCAGGCCGCTGCAACTGTTTATTAAAAACATAGCACTCTGCAAACACGAAAGTGGACGTATAGGGTGTGATGCCTGCCCGGTGCTGGAAGGTTAATTGATGGGGTTAGCGTAAGCGAAGCTCTTGATCGAAGCCCCAGTAAACGGCGGCCGTAACTATAACGGTCCTAAGGTAGCGAAATTCCTTGTCGGGTAAGTTCCGACCTGCACGAATGGCATAATGATGGCGGCGCTGTCTCCAGCAGAGGCTCAGTGAAATCGAATTCGCCGTGAAGATGCGGTGTACCCGCGGCTAGACGGAAAGACCCCGTGAACCTTTACTGCAGCTTGACACTGAACTTTGATCTTACTTGTGTAGGATAGGTGGGAGGCTTTGAAGTAGCGACGCTAGTTGCTATGGAGCCAATCTTGAAATACCACCCTGGTAATATTGAGGTTCTAACTCTGTCCCGTAATCCGGGACGAGGACCGTGTCTGGTGGGTAGTTTGACTGGGGCGGTCTCCTCCTAAAGAGTAACGGAGGAGTACGAAGGTGCGCTCAGCGTGGTCGGAAATCACGCGTAGAGTATAAAGGCAAAAGCGCGCTTAACTGCGAGACCCACAAGTCGAGCAGGTACGAAAGTAGGTCTTAGTGATCCGGTGGTTCTGTATGGAAGGGCCATCGCTCAACGGATAAAAGGTACTCTGGGGATAACAGGCTGATACCGCCCAAGAGTTCATATCGACGGCGGTGTTTGGCACCTCGATGTCGGCTCATCTCATCCTGGGGCTGAAGCAGGTCCCAAGGGTATGGCTGTTCGCCATTTAAAGAGGTACGCGAGCTGGGTTTAGAACGTCGTGAGACAGTTCGGTCCCTATCTACCGTGGGCGCTGGAAATTTGAGAGGATCTGCTCCTAGTACGAGAGGACCAGAGTGGACGAACCTCTGGTGTACCGGTTGTGACGCCAGTCGCATCGCCGGGTAGCTATGTTCGGAAGGGATAACCGCTGAAAGCATCTAAGCGGGAAGCCTACCTCAAGATAAGATTTCCCCGAGACTTTATGTCTCCTAAAGAGCCGTTGAAGACTACGACGTTGATAGGTTGGATGTGGAAGTGCAGTGATGCATGAAGCTGACCAATACTAATTGCTCGTGAGGCTTGACTATACAACACCCAAGCAGTTGTATATAAAGCATCAATTGATTTCATATTGATCTAACGATCAGACGAAGCCTTGATTTGGTTAAGCTAATCGAACAAACTACTGCAACTCAGATACATCTGTTAATGAACTCTATTTGAAGAAAGCTAGGCAAACGAAGCGTAAGCAACGTAGATAAGACCATAGCGAGTAATCATACCAGTTGTGCTGGCGACCATAGCAAGAGTGAACCACCTGATCCCTTCCCGAACTCAGAAGTGAAACCTCTTCGCGCTGATGGTAGTGTGGGGTATCCCATGTGAGAGTAAGTCATCGCCAGCTCATTATTCCAGACACCCCCTGACCAAATCAGGGGGTGTTTTTTGTGCATGCGTTTATATTATTCAATAAAAAACCAGCACAAGGCTGGTTTTTTTGGATACCTAATAATTCATAGCGAACTTTTTAACTTTTTCTTATGGCTTAAAACCTGTTTCGCATACTTTTTACCTTGTTTACGCATTTTGCGGTTATTTTCATAGGCATTTGGACCGACATTGTAATAGCCTAGTGCTTTTTCCAAACTACCACTAGATTGATGATAGCGAGATAGGATATAGCTACCGCATCCGATATTTACTGCGTCATTATATAGGTCATTACCACAGGTAGATTGCCAGTAACGTGGTACCACCTGCATGAGGCCTACAGCACCGGCTGGAGAAGAGACTTGACTGCGATAAGTAGATTCTTGGCGAATGACAGCAGCTACGAGTAATGGATCAAGATTGTGTTTGTCTGCATTTTGAATAATTAAAGGTGATACACGTTGAGCCGTGGTCGCTGGTACGGCATAGGCTGTTTGAATACCTTGAGCTAGTTTGACAGAACGTTTCTCGAGTGAGCTACCGCCAAAAGATGAGCAGGCACTGACCAATACAGTACTTAAACTAACTATCCCCAGTTTAAAAATTGTTTTATTTATTACCCCAGATAAAGTGTATTTTTTGACAGAAAACGTGCCGAACAATTTTTAGCATCCCTGAATTTAAAAATTAGATTGATCTTAGGAAGATGTATAAAATTGGTCAAGAAATTAAATGAATTGTTTACAAAGACAAAAATGAGTCATAGGGATTGTGAAGACTTTATGAAGTTTTTGGATATTTCGTCTCCAATTAGAAAGCCCTAAAGAAATTTAGGACTTTTCTGATTCAAAACGTCTTGAATAAATTTTAATCGAGTGTTTTAAGCATCCAGATTTCACAAGCTTCACTATGTCCGGTGTTGCCTTCAGGTTGGTCTAGATGTTTAAAGCCTAATTTTTCATACAGTTTTACTGCTTGCCAAAGGCTTTTAGTGGTTTCCAGATAAATTCGTTTGAAATTTTGCTGACGGGCAAAGTCAAAAGCTACATTCAAAATCTTTTTAGCAAAGCCATGTTGGCGAATGGCGGGTAAGAAATACATTTTTTGAATTTCCAGAATGCTAGGGTCACCTTTTAAAGGTGCAATCCCACCACCTCCATAGACTTGATCTTGTTCATCTACAATGACCCAATAAGCAGCATTAGGTTGCTCATATACTTCATACAAATTATCCAAAATTGAATCACCTACCGCAAAACCGGATTCGGCAGCGAGACCAAATTCAACAGAAACTTCACGGATAATTTTGGCGATCTGAGGATTATCTTTTGGCTGGATTAAGCGTATCGAATACATAAGTCATAAAGTGAAAAAAGATGGAAATTTTATAGTCAGAAAACCGTAAAAAATCCATCTTTTTCGCTTACATATCCTACAAAAAAAATTCTCAATTTGAGGATTCTGAAACTTATTTCAGTTCACTAGAGGATTTACCAAGTTCACGACGTGCGATGATCAATTGCTGGATCTGCTGGGTACCCTCAAAGATATCCAGAATCTTGGAATCACGTGCCCATTTTTCCAATAGCTCCGTTTCGTTATAGCCGACAGAAGACGCCAGTTCGACACATTTTAAGGTGATTTCATTGGCGATACGTCCAGCTTTAGCTTTGGCTATCGAAGCTTCACGAGAGTTTGGTTTGTGGTTATCTGCCATCCAGGCTGCTTTCAGCATTAACAGGCGTGCTGCTTCCCATTCTGCTTCCATACGGTAAATCTGGGCAGCAATATTGGAAGTTTGTAGATAAGGCGTACTGTAGTTTGGATTGAGCTGGTCCTTAAAGATTTCCTTAATGCGCTCTAGAGAGGCTTTAGAACAGCCGATTGCCATGGCAGCAACCAGTGGACGGGTATTGTCGAAGGTTTCCATAACCCCGGCAAAGCCTTTGGCGACATCAATTTCGGCATTTCCCAGCAGGTTTGATGCGGGAACGCGGCAATCCACAAAGCTGATCGCGGCAGTATCCGATGCCTTGATACCAAGTTTGTGCTCAAGACGCTCAATTTTCATGCCTGGGGTACCTTTCAGCACCACAAAGGATTTGATTGCTGCACGTCCCAGACTTTTATCTAGCGTTGCCCAAGCCACGACAGCATCAGCACGTTCGCCCGAAGTGACAAAGATCTTCTCGCCATTCAGGATATAGTCATCACCATCTTTAGTCGCGGTGGTACGAATTGCAGCAGAGTCGGAACCACAGCCCGGTTCAGTAATTGCCATGGCTGCCCAGATACCGTCAAAACGTTTTAGCTGTTCATCATTTGCAACTGCTGCAATTGCTGAGTTACCTAAGCCTTGACGTGGCATGGACAGTAATAGCCCGGTATCGCCATAACACATTTCAACGATACTGAGAGCAGTGGACATGTTTACGCCATTTTTATTGGAATCGTCGGTATCGCCACGTTTATTCACTGCAGCACCAGCATTCATGCCTTCACTGCCCGCATTCATGCCATCAACCACTGAAGCCAGCATATCCAGTTCTTTCGGATAGGCATGTTCTGCCTTGTCATATTTGCGTGAAATTGGACGCAGTACATTCAGTGCAACTTCATGAGCCTGATCAATCAGTAACTTAAATTTTTTAGGATTCTGTAAGTTCATTATCGTTATTCCTTATCCATCGTTTCTGAAATCAGGCATGTAGCCCACTATGTACCACTGCAGTCGCGCGCAGGTCACGATACCAGCGCTCTACCGGATGCTCACGGGTAAAGCCATGACCTCCAAGAATCTGTACGCCATCGGTGCCAATTTTCATGGATTTTTCAGCACAGAGCAGACGCGCCAAATAGGCTTCGCGATGGAAAGGTTGTCCTGCTTCGGCCAGGCTAGCCGCATTCAGCACCAGCATACGCATAGCATCGGTTTCAATTGCCATATCTGCAATCATGAAAGCTACGCTTTGACGATGTGAAATTGGTTCACCAAAAGCTGTACGATCGTTGGCATATTGGATACAGTATTTACGCACGGCTTCGCAGGTACCAACTGCCATGGCACACCACATTAGGTTGCCCAAATCAATAAAGGCAGAATAATCAAAATCATCATCACCCAAGCGCTGTGCAGGTGTATTCTCGAAATACAAAGTCGCGGTTTCAGTGGCTTTTAGGCCCATGGCAGGGGATTTCTTGATGGTAATACTTGGATCACGCTGTACCACAAATACATCCGGCTGACCGTTGTTCATGGCACTGACCAAATAAAGATCTGCAGTTTCAGCCAACATGACCATGGTTTTTTCACCATTAAGCAGATACTGGCTACCATTTGCAGTGGCTTGGGTTTGCAGATGGAATGGATTAAATGCAGGTGTATTTTCCTGTACGGCAAAAGTGGCACGAATCGCAGCATCTTCAGCAAAAGAAGGTAGATAATCGGACTGGATCTGCTCAGAGCCCCATTGGGTGATGGCATTGATTGCGCTAAATGTAGAGAGCATGCCTGCAGTTAGGCTGAAATCTCCTTTGGCTAGATGTTCTGCGATCAGCACATTACTAACGATATTTTTTTCTACAGCAACACCACCTAGTGCTTCAGGTAGGGCATAGAAATTTAGTCCCAAATCAATGCTGTGCTGCCAAAGCTGTTCAGGAAAGGTTTCATTGTAATCCGCATCATTTGCCAAAGGATAAAGCACATCAGTAGCAAACTGTTCCATGGCATCTACCGTCATACGCTGATCATCATTCAGGCTGAGATCAAACATGGACTTGCTTTGATTCGGCAGGCGCTGTTTATCAATTTTCTGACCTGATTTCAGCAATTTCTGGGTTTTGCTCAGAGTTTTAAAGCCAGCCTTTGAGCTTTGATATAGCGACTTTTCGACAAATTTACGTAGCTTGAATTGATCCAGCAATTCACTACCTGCAATTTTTGTCAGTATGGATAAGCCAACTCCTTGGGCTTTGTTCACCATATTGCTCATGTTGATTGTCCTTTTATTTTTGACTGTTATAGATATTTTCCGAACTATGCTGACAGGTTACAGATAAAAAAACCATGTCAAAGATGACATGAAACATTGTCAAAAATAAAGACGATTTTAGAGGGAAGAAAATGACTTATATTCTTGAATTTATTAAATTATTTAAAAATTAAAAAAAAGATTACTGATAAAAAATTGACCTGAATGACAGTAATCATTCAGGTCAATCTAAATTCAGGATTTAGTTGATTATAGATGACGTTTCACCATGGAACGCACATCTGTCTTGGCTTCGATTACGGTCATAAAGGTATAGGCACCGATAAATTTACGGCTGATAAACATAAATTCTTTAGGTGGTACACTGAAATAACGTGAGGCCATGGATTTAGAAGCCTGTTGCATGACACGGCTATGCAGTTGACTTTTTTTCCAGTCATAACGATAAAATTCATCCATCACACCGGGAGGCAGGTCTTTATTGTTCATTGGCGAACTGAAGGCTTCAGTCGCTAGCAGGAAGACCTTCGCCATATCCGGTTTGATGCTCTGTGGAATGGAATCAAAGAATTCATAACCAGTCATGGCACGTACCATCATATCCGGATCATGGTGATAGCCGGCTTCAATCAGGTTACGTGCAACTTTAAGTAGATGGGCATCGAATTGACGGATTGCGCCAAAGTCGAGCAGGACAATTTTATCTTCAATATCGGCACCGTTGCCCAGACGAACCAAATAGTTGCCGAAGTTTGGATCGGTCTGCATCTCACCCCATTCAAAGATTTCACGTACCGCGATTTCCAGTGAAGCTTCACCAAGACGGCTACGACGTTCCTGTGGCAGGGATAACATCACCGGGCTATTGATCGGTACGCCATGTTCATAGGTCATGCACAGCACGCGATCAGTTGAGTAATCATCAATAATGGTTGGGACGATATAGCGTGAATCATTTTGCAACCGCTGACCAAAGCGACGTGTGGTTGCTGCTTCGATTTTATAGTCTACTTCACGGTGCATCATGTCGCGGACCTCATAGAACCATTCATCAAATTCACGGGTTTGCGGTACCATGCGGGTCAGCTTGAGCATGTTTCTAAACAGGCTCATGTCTGAATCAATCGCGTCTGCCACACCTGGATATTGAATCTTCAGTACCAGTTCCAGGCCGTCAGACTTACGACGTGCACGATGGACTTGTGCCAGTGAAGCTGTACCTAAGGGTTCATGATCAACAGTGAGATCATCCAGTTTAGAACCGAGTTGGGCTTGTAGTTGAGCTTTAATCGCAGGCCAAGCTAAGGCCACAGTCTGGTTATTTAAGGTATTTAGCGCTTGGGTAATTTCTTCAGGTAGAAAATGTTCGCCATATAGGGCCATCATCTGGCCAATTTTCACAATCGAGCCTTTCAGTTTGCCGATTTCAGCAACCAGATAGTCCGCCTGTTCTTTCATGGCCTTTTTGCGTTTTTTCTCTTTTTCTTCTTCACTAGAGAACATTGAGGACGCATTCGATGCCGCCCAACGGGTGCCTGCAAGTAAGGATGCCTTGGCGATCGATAAGCGTCGATCCATAGATGAAGTTTTTAGTTGTTTGAGCTTATCGTTCTGATCTGACATGTAGAGTAAATCCTTTCCCAGCATAAAGCAGAATAAATTATTCTAGCGGATATTAACCTGTCTGCACGTATTAAAAAAGTTTAACCTGCTGAAATACCGCTAAACATTGACAGCTGATGATGCAACTGCCTGCCTGTTAGGCTAAGGCATTTGATAATGGATTTTGAGTTCAGTTCTTTGTTGTAACTGTTGGATATTTGTTTGAATGAATTTCTGGATCAGGCCTAGAACAGATTCATGCTGGAAGCCGACCGCATAGCCACGCACAATGATAATACTTGGCAAGCAGAAGAACAGATAACGGGCATCGTCTGGTGTGGCTTGAGGGAATACGCCTGATTGAACCAGAAGGTCCTGTAAGAAAGCTTTTTCCTGCTGTACATGCGGAGACTGTTCATCATTCCAGTAATTAGTACGCATGGCCATCAGGTTATTGTGCTTGTAACTCATTGCAAATCCAAAAAGAGATTTATAAATCAATTAATGGAGTCGAATATATAAAATTAAAGGTAGTTGACCAAGTTGAGATTGATAAATGAATGTTTATTCAGTTCATTTTTTTGTAAAGAAATGAAGTTAGGTCATCTGTAAAAATTGAATGAATAGGGTAGATTATGGAACTTTCCCTTTAATTTTCTGATCAATTGAATAATCGGCTATTTGGGTAATCTCTGTACTTTGATTTTCTTTAGTTTTGGGCAATTAACAATAATTTTTAAAATAAAAGAGTGAATTCAATCACGAAAGTAATTCATTCATAAAAATAATTCTTCTTTCTCATACTCTTATGTCGAGATAAAGGATTAGAATATTATTCTGGACTCAGGTAGTATCAGAACATAACTTAAAACAAAATCGATGATTGATGATTGTGAGTACAAGCCGTTTGGCAAAGGGGAATGTATGCGTTTTGGATCACTATTGATCGCAGTTCTGGCAGGTGTCGCAATTCAGGCTCATGCTGCACAGGATTATTCCAAGGAATATCAGCAATGTATGAAGTTTACTTATGGCAATAAGGATAAAACTGAAAAGTGTATTGCCCAAGAACTGAAATTACAGAAAAAGGTCTTGAAAAAGAGTTATAAAAATTATCTGAAAATTAATGCCAAAAATGCGGCAATTATCAAGAATCAACACAAAATGTTTGAAAGCAAAGTTCAGCAACAATGTGGCCGTATTCGCGCGGGGAATTACACTAAAATCCAGCAAGGACAATGTCAGCTATCGATGGTGTTGGAACAGACTAATTATTATCAATCGCGTTCATTTGTCGCTAAAAAATAAACATTTTCAAACATGGGCATAAGCTGTCGACTAGAGCAGCTATGTCCTGAACTGATTTTGATTCAGTCCTATATTCACTTTGATACATTTCTCTAATGCTAAATATCGATTGATCGTAAACATTATTTTCTGATTTTTATCTCAGTCTAGCGATGTTGATTTTAGAGATTTTAACCTGGTCAAAAGCTGTCTAAAGAATGGCTTTTAAGCCAGTGAACTCCGCTGTGTTTTCGTATTTTTCATGGTTTTAGCATTATAAAAGCAGGCGAAACTAAGGTATCATAAGGCGTTTTAAAATATGACCTCTGGAGACGCCTTAAGTGGATCGACCGACTATTAGCCCTGAACATTTGCAGGAAGCCGCTGAAAATTTAACAACCATTCGTGATTTTATTCGCTTTGGTGTTACAGCATTACGTCAATACGATGCGCACTTGGGCCAAGGCACAGAAGATTATTTTGCTGAGAGTTCAGCACTGGTATTACAAACCCTTTCTCTGGACTGGAATGCTGATCCGGAAATTCTGGACTCGAAACTGCTTCCAAGCGAAAAAGAAGAATTTTTAAATTTGTTAGAACGTCGCATCAATGAAAGAATGCCGACGTCTTATCTACTCAACCTAGCATATTTCTTTGGCAAACCGTTTTACGTGGATGAGCGTGTACTGATTCCACGCTCGCCAATCGTTGAGCTGATTGAAAACCGTTTTGCACCATATTTCCTGGGTGAAAATGGTGAAATGGGCGCAGCAGTGAATAAGCTGCCAGAAAATCCAAATCCAAAAACACCACAGCGTATTCTGGATATGTGTACCGGTTCAGGCTGTATCGCGATTGCATTGGCTTATGCTTTCCCTGATGCGGAAGTGGATGCAACGGATTTATCTAAAGATGCGTTAGAAGTAGCACAAATCAACTGTGAACATCACAACAAACAGTATCAAGTGGCATTGCTTGAATCGGATCTGTTTGAAAAAATTCCAGCTGAAAATCAATATGACCTGATCGTGTCTAATCCTCCGTATGTGGATGCTGAGGATATGGCAGATCTTCCAGATGAATTCCAGCATGAGCCTGAAATGGCTTTGGCTGCTGGTCAGGATGGTCTGGATCTGGTACGTAAGATGCTGGCTCAGGCTGCAGATTACCTGACTGAAGATGGTCTGATCGTGATCGAAGTGGGTAATTCTGAATGGGCAATGCGTCAGAACTTCAATACTGTTGATTTCTACTGGCTGCAATTCCAGCGCGGTGGTTCAGGTATCTTTGCATTGACTGCAGCACAATGCCGTCAATACCGCGATTTATTTATTCAATCTGTTAATTCATAAGGAGTCGTTAAACATGGCAGGTAATAGTATAGGGCAACTCTTCCGTGTAACGACTTGTGGTGAATCTCATGGTGTTGGCCTGATGGCCATCGTTGATGGAGTGCCACCGGGGATTGAACTGTCTGAAGCTGATTTGCAAAAAGATCTGGATCGACGTAAGCCGGGTACATCCAAGTTTGCGACTCAGCGTAAGGAACCAGATCAAGTTGAGATCATTTCTGGGGTCTTTGAGGGTAAAACCACAGGTACGCCAATCGGCTTGCTGATTCGTAATACCGACCAAAAATCGAAAGACTACGGTAATATCGCTCAAACTTTTCGTCCAGGTCATGCGGACTATACCTATACGCAAAAGTATGGTTTCCGTGATTACCGTGGTGGTGGTCGTTCAAGCGCACGTGAAACTGCAATGCGCGTGGCTGCTGGTGCAATTGCCAAGAAATTCCTGTTTGAAAAATTTGGTATCGAAATCCGCGGTCATGTCACTCAAATCGGTCCTGAAAAAGCGGAAAAGCTGGACTGGAATGAAGTGCCAAACAACCCGTTCTTCTGTGGCGATGTGGATGCAGTTCCACGTTTTGAAGCTCTGGTAACTTCTCTACGTGAACAAGGAACCAGCTGTGGCGCAAAACTGGAAATCATTGCCTCTAAAGTACCAGTAGGTTGGGGCGAACCAGTATTTGATCGTTTAGATGCAGATATTGCCCATGCCATGATGTCTATTAACGCCGTTAAAGGCGTGGAAATTGGCGATGGTTTTGCAGTGGCGGAACAGTTTGGTCATGAAACCCGTGATGAATTGACCACTCAAGGCTTTTTGGCGAACCATGCGGGCGGTATTTTGGGCGGTATTTCGAGCGGTCAGGACATTCGTGTTTCGATTGCACTAAAACCAACGGCTTCAATTACCACTCCGGGTAAAACCATTACCATTAACCGTGAAGATACTGATGTACTGACCAAAGGTCGTCATGACCCTTGCGTAGGTGTACGTGCAACGCCGATTGCTGAAGCGATGCTGGCAATTGTGTTAATGGATCATTTCATGCGTCATCGTGCGCAAAATGCTGATGTGGTTGCGCCGTTTGAGCCGATTGAACCAAAATAATTTGCTTTATCGAAGTGAATAAAATGAGAGTCAGATTTCGGTCTGGCTTTTTTATTTATACAATAAAAAATAACCATATTCGTTTAGCACAAATTACTAATGTTCAGAATATTGTCACCTAAATGGCTATTCATTCGAAATACTCTAGGGTCATTCCGCTCTATTATTTAGACTAGATTTTTGTGGTTGTTGGTCAATGATGAACAATTTTAGAAGTTAATGAATATAGAAAAGTAGCCATTCATCTTTTATTAGCTAATTGATTTTTCCACTATTTTTATTCCAACCTTTAAAAGTTAATGTATGCTGTATTTCATTCGTAGATAGTACTTTTTATCCCGAGACATTTTATGCTTCAGACCATCCTGACTGTGCTTTTTCCGCTGATTGCTCTAATTGCCTTGGGGTATGTGTTGAAGCAAAAGCAATGGTTAACAGATGGATTCTGGAGTGGAGCGGAAAAACTCAATTACTATATTCTGTTTCCAATCATGCTGTTTCTAAATCTGGCTTCTGCCCAGATTCAAATAAGTATTATCCGGGAAGTATTATTTGTTTCTTTACTGATCACAGCGCTAGTGTGTGTCGTACTGTATAGTTTAAAAGCGATTTATCACATCGGTATTTCCCGCTTTGGGGTCTATGTCCAAAGCATTCTGCGTTTTAACACCTATATCGGCCTTGCAGCAATTAGTACCTTGTTTGGACAGGCGGGAATGACCATTTTTGCTGTGATCATGGTGTTGCTGATACCCGTGGTGAATATTGTTTCTATACTGGCATTCACTAAACCTGCTGATATGCAGATCGGTAAAATTTTCATTTCTCTTATAAAAAATCCTTTAATTGTAGGTTGTCTCGTTGGTGGTCTATATAACTTATCTGGTTTAGGGATCTGGCAGGGCATGAATCAGTTGCTGAAGCAGATGGCGGCTTGCAGTTTGCCTCTGGGCTTGATGTGTGTAGGTGCAGCCTTAAAGTTTGGTCAAATCAATCTGGATTTATGGCGAATTATCTGGAGTACCACTGGACGTTTAATTTTTATGCCGTTGCTGGGATTAGGTGTATGCAAAGTCCTTGGAATTTCAACTTTAACAACACAAGTATTAGTTCTATTTTTTGCCTTACCTACGGCTTCAGCTTCTTATGTGTTGACTAAAGTTTTGGGTGGAGATAGTGAATTAATGGCAAAAGTGATTAGTGTACAAACAGTGGCTGCAGGGGTCACATTACCCATACTTTTAACTATTCTAATCTGATTGCAAAATCTCTGCCATTTTCTATAATTTACGCCAATCTCAACTTTAAATAAGCTTTTCAAATTGAATCGGTGAATAACCACATTTTTTATTCATAACGACGCAGACCGTATGTGACAAAATCTTTCTGATAAAACGATGCGATAAGTGCCATAAATCTCTTGCCCTTACTTTTTGAATATTAAAGCGATCAGTTAATTGACCAATGACCGTTTCAATTTTCCTTCGTGCTCTCATAAGCAACCTCATTGATTCTTGAGATCTAGAGTCCGGCATATTCTTTCTTAAAGGAGTTTGTAGATCAACGTACTGAAATTTATAGTATTCTTTCAAGCTGGGTCTTAAGTAACCTTTATCTGCACCTAGTAACCCATGAATATTTTCTGTGATTTCTGGTGCAACATCACGCTCATCTACATTTGCTGGAGCGAAAGTATAGCCAGTAATCATACCCTCCAAATTAATTACAAGATGCCCTTTAAAACCATAGTATTTCTCTTGTTGTGCAGCACAATAACTAAAACCTGCATGTTCTTTGAAATTCTTGTGTCTTTTTGCTCGACTATAACGACAAACAGGTATAGGAAATCCATCAATAAAATGAATATGATCCTGACCATAATGTGCAGTTAATTGGGCTGTGATTTTTTGATGAACTTGCCATAAGTTTGCACAATGCTTACAAAAGTTAGGATATGAACCTAAATGAGGGAACCAACTTAAGTAATTGTTTTTAAAAAACATCCATATGCTTTTATCCGTATCCATTTTGAGACACTCACCAACAATTTGCATTGTGATAATTTCAATATCGGTTAAAGCAGGTGGAAAACCACGTTTTCTTAATGGTTCAGAGACTATAGTTGGGTAAATTTCCTCTATGATTAAATAGACAATGATGATAAATTCTTCAGTGGACATAACTGTAATTTTATTTTCATAGACGGATTTAAAATGAGGTTATGTCCTTTTTATTTCAATGACTTAAAAAGTTGAGATTGGCGTATAATTTATAAAATAGCCTAAGCAATATAAATATTTCTGAAAATAGTATTTTTTAATTATTTTCTTTTTACAACTTTGTACAGTAATTCGTCACCCACCTGTAATAGCATGGTATATAAATTGCTAAACAACAGATATGCACATTATTGCAGGAGAGAAATGCATACGCATTCGCCGAAGGAGCAACGACCCCGGAAACTCTCAGGCAAAAGGACTGTAATAATGCCAAGCTCTGGAGAGAAGTGTTAAATCACTCACCGAAGGGGAAGGTTGCGATCTTGAGACCCGGAATCGCAATCAAAGCTCTCAGGTACCTATGACAGATGGGGCGGACATCATAATAAAAGGAGATGTCTATGCGTCATGTGATTGTGATCGGGGCGGGTATTACCGGTGTAACCACAGCCTATGAGCTGGCTTTGTTCGGTTATCAGGTGACTGTGGTCGACCAGCATCTTTATCCTGCTATGGAAACATCTTTTGCCAATGGGGGGCAACTTTCTGCCTGTAATGCCGAAGTCTGGAATCAGAAAGCCACAGTACTGAAAGGCTTGAAATGGATGTCGCAGAAAACGGCGCCTTTACTGCTCAACCCGTCTTTTAGCCTGCATAAATATGGTTGGCTGATGGAATTTATGGGGCATATCAAACACTATGAAGCCAATACGCGGGAAACGGTACGGATGGCTTTGCTCGCGCGTAAACGGTTATTTGAAATCGCTGAAATTGAAAAGATTGAGTTTAATCTGGAAAAACGTGGCATCCTGCATTTTTATCATACCGAACAGGATTATAAGATCGCAATTAAAGTTAATGATTTGCTCTGTAGCGGAGGATTGGAACGGCATGCAATTTCTAATGCAGAGATTAAGCAGATTGAACCGACTTTAACCGGAAATTATTATGCAGGCTTTTATTCTCAAAGTGATGCGACTGGCGATATTCATAAATTTACGACTGGACTAGCCAAAGTCTGTAGAGACAAAGGCGTACTGTTTTTATTTGGTCAGAATGTACAGTCTGTAGAGCAAAATGATGCCTATATTCGCATCACCTGTGCACCAAGTAGTGAAAATATGCGTGCCAATCCAGACGAGCGTTTAGAACTCCAGGCAGATGCAATTGTCGTCTGTGCGGGAGTGGGGAGTTATCAGTTATCTTATCTGTTGGGTGATCGGGTGAATGTCTATCCGGTCAAAGGCTATTCCATCACGGTGATGCTAAATGATGAGCAAAGCCAACAAAATGCACCCTGGGTCAGTCTGCTGGATGAAAGTGCCAAGATTGTCCTTTCACGGTTGGGTAAAGACCGCTTGAGAATTGCCGGAACAGCCGAGTTTAATGGCTATAACCGTGACATTCGTGCTGACCGGATTCAACCGTTGATTGACTGGGCCCATCGGAATTTTAATATCTCGACTGAGCATGTGATTCCTTGGGCAGGGTTAAGGCCAATGATGCCAAACATGATGCCGGTCGTGCGCCGTGGCAAAGGTGAGCGGGTATTTTACAATACCGGACATGGCCATTTAGGCTGGACGTTATCGGCAGCAACAGCAGCCATGATTAGCCAGCAAGTGGCACAAGCCTATCCAGTCAATGAATGAGATCTATAAAAAAGACCATCAGAAGATGGTCTTTTTTATTGGGATTAGTCATAAAGCCGGTACACACCACTAAAACGTTCACAGCCTTTTTGTTGGGTCTTGATCAAGAGAATCGCCTTCGTATACTGAAATTCATATTTGCAGTCGTGTTCATTATCGGTGATTTCACTTTTAGCATCCGGCGTGGTATAGGCCAGAAATGGAATGGTCTGGGTTTCGACGCGGTTATTCGGATTGCGATAGGCAATGCCTTCAATCTTGATCCGGTCTTTGGTCAGCTGGTGAATTTTCAGATGTACGGGCTGTTTGGCGATCTGGCCATCTTCAAACTTTAAATAATGTTGGGTCAGGCTCTGGTTTAAAGAAATAAAGATGTTCAGGTCATCTAGGCGGCTATCAAATTGTTGTTTATAACAGTCGACTGTTTTGCATTGTTGTAAGCGGTTTAACCACAGTTGATGGGTATCTTCTACAATACTGAGTGGTGCATCGGTAATCAGGTAAGCAGTGAGATACTGGTTGGCAAGGCTCTTGCGGGTTTCTTCAAAGCTTACGGAACAAATCGTGGCATTGCTCTTATTTTTATTGGAACAGTCCAAAGGCTGTGTAGAAGCAAAAGCACCTGTTGCCAAAGTACCCAGACCTAGCATCAGACCAAGGATTTTCATCTTATTTATATCAGTTTTCAGCAGCATGATCGCTTATACTTTCACTGTGTTACGCTTGGTCTAACTATAGCGAAATAGAAACGAAGTGTACAAGATTTCAATTGGTTATTTCTAAGGATTAAAACAGTGGTTGCGCAAATTCGTATTGGTCAGGGCCTGGATGTGCATGCATTTGAAGAAGGTGAATTTGTCACGCTGGCAGGTGTGAAAATTCCGCACACGCATGGACTCAAAGCGCATTCTGATGGTGATGTGGTTCTACATGCCCTGTGTGATGCATTGCTGGGTGCATTGGCGCTAGGAGATATTGGCCAGCATTTTCCGGATACTGATCCACAATTTAAAGGTGCGGATAGCCGTGTATTGCTCAAGCATGTTTATCAGCTGATTCTGGATCGTGGTTATGTGCTGAATAATGCTGACATCACTGTGGCATGTGAACGTCCAAAACTGGCACGTTACAATCTGGATATGCGTCAAAGCATTGCGGATGTGATGGATGTGGATGTGACCCAGATCAGTATTAAGGCAACAACAACTGAAAAGCTGGGCTTTACCGGACGTCAGGAAGGGATTATGGCAATGGCGACAGTACTGATCTCTCACGCGAAGTGATCAGGATTGATCATCGCCACTTTAATTTCTTCTGTTGCTTTACGGCCTTGCAGCTGTAGGGCAACGGCATGAATCAGGCCTGTCCAGGTGTCATTTGGTTCCCAGACCTGATGCAGCAATTCCTGCGCCGTGGGCATGTCCATATTCATATAATACTGACGATATAAATAGATTAGGCTGCTGACATGACGGTTCTGGCTGCAGTGTACCCAGACCATTTGCTGCTGTACCAGATGATCAATCATATCCAAGATCAGCAGGCATTGTTCATCTGAGGGCATTTCCCAGGAAATGGGTAGTTGAATGTAATTGAGACCCAGCTCTAGGCAAATTTTATCTTCATGCTCCAGATGCGGTTCTGCATCAGTCAGTGCGACATTGATGACAGTGGAAACGCCGTATTCCTTGATCAGCTGCAGTTCTTCAGCAGTAGGCTGGCCAGAGGTAAACAGGTGCTCATGCACGAATTGAAAATTATTGATTTGACTAAGCGCTGTTTCAATTTCATTCATCAGATCATTTTCCTTTTCTAGAAATAAAAACGCCATCTTGACGATGGCATTTTGATCAATCGCTTAGCGATTTGGTAAAACGTCTTTTAACGCCTCGTGCATTTCAAGCAATGCTTTTTCGGTGGTTTCCCAGTCGATACAGCCATCAGTCACTGATTTACCGTATTCCAGATCACACAGGTTAGCAGGGATATCCTGACGACCACCTTTCAAGTGACTTTCTACCATGATACCAACAATTGACTTATTTCCATCAATAATTTGTTCTGTAATATTTTTTAGAACAAGTGGTTGCAGGTACGGGTCTTTGTTTGAGTTGGCATGGCTGGTGTCAATCATGATCTTGGTGCTGACTTTCGCCTTCGCCAATGCTGCTTCAGCTTCTTGTACTGAGCCTGCATCGTAGTTCGGCTTGCCATTACCACCACGCAGTACCACGTGTGCATACGGGTTACCAGAAGTACGAATCACAGAGACTTGACCTTGGTCGTTTAGACCCAGGAAGCTATGGCCATGTTTCACAGATTGCATCGCATTAGTTGCAACAGTTAAACCGCCATCAGTACCATTTTTAAAGCCCACTGGTGAAGACAGGCCAGAAGACATTTCACGGTGAGTCTGGCTTTCAGTGGTACGTGCACCGATTGCTGACCATGAAATCAGGTCTTGGTAATATTGTGGTGAGTTTGGATCTAGTGCTTCAGTCGCACATGGCAGACCTTTTTCATTCAGCTCAAGGAGTAGTTTACGGCCAATACGCAGACCTTTCTCGATGTCGAATGAGTCATTCATATCGGGGTCATTGATCAGACCTTTCCAACCAATAGTTGTACGTGGTTTTTCAAAATAAACACGCATCACCAGATACAGGCTGTCTTTAACTTTTTCGCTCAGTGCTTTCAGGCGATCAGCATATTCTTTGGCAGCTTCAGGATCATGGATAGAGCATGGACCAATCACGACAAACAGACGCTTGTCTTTGCCATCCAGAATGTTACGGATGGTTTCACGACCTTTCAGTACGGTTTGATAAGCATTTTCAGTCAAAGGTAATTCTGCTTTTAATTGAGCAGGCGTCACAAGAGGAATAATGCTTTGGATATTCACATCATCAATATCTGATGCTGAGATAGGTTTTGACTGTTGTGTATTCATTGCCGTCACTGGTTCGATCATACAAAGGTTGTTTACTAGCCTGAATATAACATGAATGATGCGTCACTTTGTTATAAAAAAGATGAATAAATCTTTGAAAAAAAAGTGATGAATCCGTAATTTAGTTTAAACAGACTGGGTTTTTTCCATCGGTGCTGTGACCGCCGGTTGGGTCGGTTGAGCAGGTTTTGATTTTACTGGATGCAGGATAAAATTCAGCCCTAAGCAGAACAAGGTAATCCCTAGAATTTTACGGATTAATTTTTCTGGCATACGTGAACTGATCAACGTACCAATCACAATGGCAGGAATCGAACCCATGAGCAACCAGCCGAGTAGGGTAAAGTCTACATTACCTGCACTCATGTGGCCCAAGCCTGCGACTAAAGTTAGAAGTACCGCATGCACTACGTCCGAACCGATAATACGGATCATTGGCAGATTCGGGAACAGCAGGATTAGGGCCATTACACCAAATGCACCGGCTCCTACAGAGGATAGGGTAACAAATACACCTAACACTACACCCATGATAATAATCAGTGCGCGTTTTTTGCCTGATTTAAAATCAACTTTAACCAGATCCTTAGTCATATCTGGCAGTTCATTTTTACGGTATTTATTGAAGAATTTTTCAACTGAACTGCGAAAAATAATAGATACACCAGTCAGGGTCAGCATAAAGCCCAGCACCATAGTCAGTACAGCTTTATAGTGAGTGGATTGGCTGAGGTAATTTTCCAGTACCCAATGGGTGATTAATGATGCTGGAATACTACCGACCGCAAGCCAGATCACAATCGGCCAGACAATGTTCATTTTTTTGGCATGCACTAGCGAGCCACAGAATTTGGAAATAGCGGCGTAGAGCAGGTCAGTACCAATGGCAATGTGTGGTTCAACCTTGAGCAGGGTAATCAGAATCGGGGTCATTAATGAACCGCCACCAACACCGGTAATCCCCACACAAAAACCTACCAAAACACCAGCCAAAATAAATTCAATCGGACCTAACATCTATATATGCCAATATCGAAAAACGAGCATATCTTATGACTTTTAAAGATAAGTAGTTGTCTTGATTAGTGATTTGCTTATGCAAAAAAGAGATAAAGAGCGTGAATAAGAGTTTATTAAATGAAGGTTTGGATGGGCCTGAAGGGCTTTATATATAACCTGAGTTCGATATAAAAAAAGAGTAGAAAAAAAGCCCTGTTTTTGTAACATATTGGTTCTCAAGACAAAATGTTATAAAACAAGGCTTCTCAATGGATCATATTACCGAATTATTTTGTATTTTGGATGATTTCTGCAAAAAATTTAATGAATCTTTAGAGAAAGCTTTAATTTCTAATCAAAAAACCAGGTTGAAAAAGTCAGCTTTAAGCTTGTCTGAAGCAATGACCATTGTCATTTTATTTCATCAATCCGGTTTTAGATTCTTCAAATATTTTTATTGCCAAATGATCGTTCCATTCTGGAAATCTGCTTTTCCTAAACTGCTTAGCTACAACCGATTTATTGAAATCATGCCCCGTTGTTTGCAAGCTCTGAGTAGCTTCTTCCATCAGGTGAAAGGAAAAGATACGGGAATCAGTATCATTGACTCCACTAAATTGGTAGTTTGCCATAATCTTCGGATTAAAAGGCATCGTGTATTTAAAGGCTTGGCCGGTCGTGGAAAAAGTAGTACGGGTTGGTTTTATGGTTTTAAATTACATCTCGTTATCAATAATTTAGGTGAAATTATTAATCTCAAGCTGACATCGGGAAATGTTCATGATGTTGCTATATTAGAATCTTTAACTCAAGAATTAAAAGGGATCCTACTCGGAGACAAAGGCTATTTGAGCAAAGCAAAAGCCGAAGCTTTAGCAGCAAGAGGACTGAAAATATTGACCCCATCACGTCGGAATATGAAAAATAAACCCATCCAAACTGAAGAAGAAAAACAATTACTTTGCAGAAGAGGATTGATCGAAACAGTGAATGATCAATTAAAAAATTTACATCAACTTGAACATTCACGTCATCGTTCGGTAAATAACTTCATGGTGAATATCATGGCTGCTGTAGTGGCTTATTGTTTGAACCCCAATAAGCCAACTTTCCAAAATATGCTAAAAGGTTAAGTGGATTTCATCGAACTCAGGTTATATATAAGCTTTACAATGAGTTTTCTTATAGTTAGAAGATGGCTTAAAAAATGATGAGCTCAAATTCACTGAATTTGCTTAAGGGAAGAAAATTTCCTTCTTATTAGAATAAGTAGGTTTGTTTGCGTCTAAAATAAACTTTTGGTGATAAAAACCGGTAGCCATAAATTAGCTCATTTAAAATAAGTAATATCGGAATTTTAAGCTTAAATGTACTTACAATAAACTTGATAAATAGCCTAAGCAAATTTTAATTAGTTCATCAAAACAACTTTTCAAATTTTTTATTGATTTATGAGATTTTTGAATCAGCTTTAAGTTTGCAGTCTTATGCTAATATGCGGTGAGTCATTCTCTGAGGATATTATCTTGCAAAATCGGAAGCTTAAAATTGGAATCGTTGTGGGTGAAGTATCGGGAGATACTTTGGGTGCCAGTCTGATTCGCCGTTTTCGTGAGCAGGGTATTGATGCCGATTTTGAAGGGATTGGTGGTCCACAGATGATGGCTGAAGGCTTCAAAAGCTACTATCCGATGGATATTTTGTCGGTGATGGGTATTGTTGAAGTCCTGAAAGATATCAAGAAACTGTTTGCAGTACGGGATGGTCTGGTTGAAACTTGGAGCAAAGATCCAGTCGATGTGTTTATCGGGATTGATGCACCAGACTTTAACCTGCGTTTATCCAAGAGCTTAAAGCAAAAACAGTTACCGATTAAAACTGTGCAATATGTCAGTCCTTCTGTATGGGCATGGCGTCAAGGCCGTGTGCATGGCATCAAAGCCAGCATTGATCTGGTGCTGTGCCTATTCCCGTTTGAAAAAGCCTTTTACCAAAAATGGCAGGTGCCGGCCGCCTTTGTTGGTCACCCATTAGCTGGACAGTTGCCTTTGCAAAATCCACTGGCGCAAGCCAAGCAGGAACTCAGACTTGATCCGGAACAAAAATACATTGCCTTGTTACCAGGCAGTCGCCGTGGCGAGATTGAACGACTGGGATCATTGCTGTTAGATACTGCTCAGATTCTGCAACAAAAATACCCTGAATATACCTTTCTGATTCCGGCGATCAATGATGCCCGAAAACAGCAGATTGAATCACTGTTAAGTCATTATCCGGATAGCCTGAAAGCGAAGATTAAACTGATGGAAAATACCAGCAGCGATTCCAAAATTGGCCGTCAGGTAATGAATGCTTCAGATATCGTCGCGCTAGCATCAGGTACTGCGACGCTGGAAGCAATGTTGCTGCATCGTCCAATGGTCACTTTCTATAAATTACATTGGCTGACTTACCATATCGCCAAGTTGCTGGTGAAAATTCCATATTATTCGCTGCCAAATATCATTGCTGGCAAGAAAGTCATCGAAGAACTGATTCAGTCTGATGCGACACCAGAACGACTGGCCGCTGAAATTGAAAAGCTGATGAATATCGAAGTCGCTCAGACACAGGTGATGCAGCATATCACTATGCATAAGCAATTGCTGTCAGGTAATAGCGAAGATCCAGTGGCTGCTGTGCTGGAACTGGTCAAATAAGTTCTATTATTCCTTTCTATATTCCTGATGTTGTTGCCGGTACTGGCTCGGCGTCAGTTCAAACTGTTTCTTGAAACTCTGGCTAAATGCAGTTTCGGAAGAGTAGCCAACCCGATGTGCGATCTGCTGCACACTCAGGATATTTTCGCTTAAATAACGTGCAGCAAGGCGCATCCGGTGTTGTTGCAAATACGCCAGAGGCGTTTCACCAACCACCTGGGTAAATAGCTGGGCAAATTTGGAACGCGACATATGACACTGTTCCGCCAGACTTTCTACAGTCCAGTTTTGTTCTGGTTGATCATGAATCGTAGCCAATGCACTAGAGAGTTCCGGATGACTTAAGGCATTGAGCCAGCTCGAGGCATGTGGCGCATTCAGAATATAATCCCGTACACATTCAATCAGCAGAATACTCACCAAATGATCCAGAATCCGGTCACGACCTGGGCGGGTTTCCTGAGTCTCAACGGCTAAAAACTGCAAGCCAATCTGTAGCCATTCTGGAGCTGAATCACTCAGGATATGCCGGGTATGCAAGTAATCGGGCAGTGATGCAATTAGTGGACGTGCCATCTGGATATCCATTTTCGAGCGAATCGCCAGAATAAAGCTACGTTGCTGCTGTTCTATGCCGAAATCAATGTTCTGCTGGGCATGGCTTTGGAAGTAGCTATTAATTTCCGTACTGCTCGTAAACTGATCCTGAGCTGGGCAAGAGAGATGATGTGCCTTGGCCGAAGGCAATAACACCAGATCACCTTGCTGCAATATCACAATATCTTCTGAATCTTCAAAGTTAAGCGCTGCCTGCCCATGCAGAATCACATAAGCCAGCATGGATGGCTCATGGCTATAGCTCAGTCGATGGGGATGATAGACATTCAGATAAATGTATTCTGATCGGGCCAAGTGGATATCATCAAAAATTTTGCTTAGCGCATCCATGCGTATACTGTTCTAAATAAAGGATATTTTTATAAAAATTCGCATGTGAATTGAGGTCAGAAATTGGCAGATCAGGACAAAGACGCTGACATAGCTTTTCTGGACGCTGACAACTGTGCACAGGCGCGGAATTATTCAACTATAACTGCAGGGTAACATAAGACAGGAGAGTTGCAATGAATGCCCCTGCAAAAATCAGAAATATCTTTAACGAGCAGGAAGCTCAGCCTTTAACAGGTCGTCATCTGGACAAGAAACGTTTTGGCTGGTTGCTGAGTCCGGGATTGCCGGTCATTGGCATAGGTATTTTGGCTGGTTACCATTTCGGCCCCAAAGCCACCAAGAAAGTCTTTGCCATGGGTGGGCCTTTATTACTACATGTGATTATTCCGACTTTAGATGCCTTAATTGGTGAAGATGAAAATAACCCAAGCGATGAGCAGATCAAGGCACTAGTCAAAGATCCGTATTATGACCGTATCGTAAAACTGTTTATTCCTTTGCAAATGGCAGCGAATGCCTATGCCGGTTATGTGGTTTCTCGTCCAACTACTCCAATGCTGGATCAAATCCTGCTTGGCATTTCGATGGGGGCGATAAATGGGATTGGCGTCAATACCGCGCATGAACTCAGCCATCGCCCGAATAAATCGGATCATTACTGGTCTCATGCCAGCCTGATGCCACTCGGTTATAACCATTTCCGTATCGAGCATCCATATGGGCATCATAAACGTGTGGCAACACCTGAAGATCCAGCATCTTCGAAAATGGGTGAATCCTTCTATAAATTCTGGCCACGTACCGTTTTTGGTGGAATCAAATCTGCGATTCAGATTGAAAAACGCCGTTTGCAGCGTAAGGGCTTAAGTTTCTTTAGCAAGGAAAATGAACTGTTTCATGGCTGGGCCATGAGTGCTGGTTATCATACATTGATGCTGAAAACCTTTGGCAAGAAGATCATTCCTTATACGCTGACTCAAGCTTTTTATGGCATCAGTCTGTTTGAAATCGTCAATTATATTGAGCATTACGGGCTGAAACGTGAACAGACCGAAGATGGTAAATACGTGCGGACCTTACCGGAACATAGCTGGAACAATAACAATATTGTGACCAACCTGTTCCTATATCAGTTACAGCGCCACTCTGATCACCATGCTTTTCCTAGCCGACCATTCCAAGCGCTACGCAATTTTGAGGAAGCACCGGTATTGCCAAGTGGTTATGCCACCATGTTAATTCCAGCTTTAGTACCGCCACTCTGGTACAAAATGATGGATAAACGCGTGTATCAGCATTATCAGGGTGATCTGAGCAAAGCCAATATCTTGCCATCTAAACGTAAACAGCTTTTTGCCAAGTTTGGCGTGCAGGAAAACGCCGCTTAAGGCTTTTCATATTTCCAATAAAAAATGCGCCTTAAATTAGGCGCATTTTTTATATTTAAAACAGGCTAAGCGTTTGGAAGTATCACTGTTATTTATAAAATGATTTAGCGCGCAACAGCTTTAGCTTTACGACCGTGCAGCAGGTAATACCAGATCAGGCAGGTGAAGGTAATAATCGCACTGTAGATATACAGGTGTTCATAACCAATTTGATCCAGGAAATTCCCGATGAAATAAGGACCAAATCCTAGCGCAGCGTCTAGCGCGATAAAGAAAGTTGAAGTCGCCAATCCCATACGTTCCAGCGTGGTACTTTTCACAGCAATGGTCTGACAGATAGACTGAATATTACCGTAACCAAAGCCGAGTAATGCAGCACTGGTCAATAACATCACCGAGTTATGTGCTTGACTCAGTAAACCAATCCCCAATGCCATCAGCACAATCGCTGGATACATGATGACATTTTCACCTTTACGGTCCATCAGGCGGCCGGTAAATGGACGGGAAATCAGAATCGCTGCAGCATACATCAGGAAGAAGAAAGAGGCTGCCTGTAACAGGTTGATTTCTTTGGCATACAGGTTAATAAAGGACAGTACACCAGAATAACAAGCACCAGCGATCAGGATAATCACTGCAATTGGAAAAGCTTTGGGTTCAACAAACTGAGCCAGGCGAGAAGTGGATTGCGCAGTATGTTGAGGGTTAGGTTTGGCAGCAAGTTTCACTTGTGAGGTATCTACACCAAAACTGAACAGTAGACAGGTTAGTGCAACAAACGAAGTAAAGGCAAAAATCACTTGATAGTCATATTGTGCCATCAGCCAGATCGCCAGGAATGGGCCAATTGCAGTCGCGAGGGTACTACTGGTACTGAAATAACCAATGCCTTCACCACGACGACTTGGCGGAATGGTCTGGGCCAGTACTGTACCAATCACGGTACCGGCAACGCCCATCATAAAGCCGTGCGCAAAACGGAGGGCAATTAGATAGGGCACATCCATCGGAATGAAATACAGGCCAGAAAAGATGAAAAAGCCAATGGCACCCGCAACCAGGCTGGCTTTGGCACCAAGATTCGACATGAATTTCCCGATCAGCAGACGGCCGACTAGAGTCCCCACGACAAAGACACCTGAGATCAGACCCGCCTGGGCTGTGGTGGCATGTAATTCAGCAAGGGCATAGCCCACACTGACAATCACCAGCAGATAGAACACCAGAACCAGCTGGAAATTCATGGCACTGAGCAGGATAAAGTTTTTCGTCCAGAGTTTGGGTTGAGAGTCAGCCATGTTGTTGGTCCTTTCTGCTTTGAAGGGAATTCATAAAATCTAAGATAAAAGCATGCGCTTGTTTCAGTTGGCTTTTGTCAAAACCATGTAGCAATTCGGTTTCTAAATCATCGATCTTGTCGCTACACAGCTGAAACTGTTGCTCACCTAGGGGAGAAAGTGAGAGCAGCTTTTGGCGCTTGTCAGTGGTTGGGAGAGATTCAATCAGGTTCATTTCCATCAAGGTATTTAAACGCTTGGTTACTGCTGGTTTGGAAATTTGCAGTTCGTGGGCAATATCCAGTGCGGTGCAATGATCATTCATCTTGATAATGACCAGGCTTTGCCACAGTGAATAATTCAGTCCATGCTCAAGCAAGACAGCATTGACTTCATCACTGAGCAGCCGGGCACAGCGCAGCAGTGCAAAACGGAATCGGGAGGTGGTATCCATAGGATAATGTTAACCAGGTTAACTAAATGTGTGTAATGTACGCCTATCAGAATGAAATTTCAAGCAATCTATCAGCCGCTCCGATATGGCTTAACAGATATTTGAAGGATGAAATGGGCTAATTTTCTGGGAAAAGACATTGATTTTCTTTAAGATGCGAACTGAGTTGAAACACAAAAATGGGTGAACTGATGCAAGCGCTGAATATTGGAACTTTGGTCAATAATTTATTTCAAAATAGTTCCAAATTAATCGAGGACTTGCAGCCAGAAATCAGTTCAGAAGAACAGTTACTACAAGCAATTCAAGATGCCGCTCAGACGCGTAGCAAGACAGCAACTCAACATCATGTCATGCTGCTCGATCATTTTGATGGCTCAAAACTGAGTTATGTGTTTAGTCCCTTGATCCTGTCAGTACTGAAACATAAAACTATCTTTATCAGTCCAGCCAATGATGAGCTGCAGCAGGTTTTAGGTGAATATTTCCGCGTTGAGGCTTTAAAACTGAAGCATGAACAGGCTTTACAGGAAATGGATATCTGCTTTGATTTAACTGCGAACGATATTTCTATAACAGATTTGCAGCACTATGCCGTACTCAAAACTTTACTTGATCCATATTGCCAGAGCCTGATCGTCATTGGAAATAAACTGGATGAGGCATTGAAAACCTTGCTAGAAGCGTTAGGTATTCAGACCATTCATCAACAATTAACACCGCAAAGTTTTGATTTGAGTGAAATCGAATATAAAAAACTGCTATGGAAGCGTAAGAACGAAACCATTGCAGCGATTTGTGAAGAAATCACAACTGCCAATATTGAATTAGTGACTCAACTCAGTGGCATTCAAAAGGTAGATGCAGAGCATTTGATTGAGGACTTGATGTATAGCGAACACCTGTTTGAAAAAGTCTCTGTTTTTGGTGAATTTACTGAAACCATTTATAAGCATCAGCTGAAATAAAAAAGAGCCGAAAGGCTCTTTTTTCATGCTGTAGATTTTTTTTGTTTACGATAAACGCTGGGACGTATTGGATGCGTACCACGCCACAGTCCTTTCTTATGTTTCTTGGCATTGCTCTGTAAAGCCATCATGTAAGAGAGGTGTTTTTTATCACGGATATATTCTTCATACACCCATGCGGCACCGTGCTTGATCAGTTCTTCATTGACATTTTTACGACGTCGGTAAATCACGCCCACACAGCGGCCATAACGATCAACATCGGTAATTTGCACCCGTACCAATTTGTTCTTGATCATCTTGGAGACAAACTGCTGGGATTCTTTGCCATACGCCTGGCTGGATTCTGGGGCATCGACATAAGCAAAACGCAAGCGGGTTTCCGAACGACGGATATTAAAACGGTAGCAGGTGAGGGTATCTCCATCACTGACCGCACGGACACGACACCAGTATTTTTTACCTTTCTTAAAGGGGCGAAACAGTTCCTGTAAAAACACCACCACTTTGTGCAGCAGATAATAAGAGAAACCCAAAGCCACTAATCCCAGCACAATTTGCCAGGTCGTTGAGAGATGCAACAAAGTCAAAATCCACAAAATAACGTCAGACCAAAATAGCTGACTTTTAATCCCTCTATTTTAGTGGAAAGTCAGATGTGGCAAGGCTTTGTAACTATTCATGTGGGGATTATTTAGGCAAATAAAATAGCCTAAGCATAGTTAGTTATAGCTGAGTTTTTAAATGGCTTGAAGCTGCTTTTTGGGACTGTATTTTCCATTTATTTATAAATAGCCTAAGCAATTCTTAAAAATCCCAATCAAAATAGCCTAAGCAAAAATTTTCTTAATCTCATTTCTTAAAAATTGATGCCTTTTATTCTCTTGCAGATCTCTATACCAATACATCCCCATATTTATTCTAGGCAGTTTAACAGGGACATCAAAAATTTTCAGGTGTTCATCAATACGTAAGTGATTCAATACATTTCGCGGAATTGTGAGCATTGCGGACGGATGCTGCTGCAAAATCTGTAGCGCCGTTGCGTAATGCTGGCAACGCAAAAAAATCTGCCGGGATAGCTGCTTGCGGCTTAAATACAAATCTTCAACCAGAACACCGGTACGGCGTGAAGATACGCCGATATGTGGAGAGGCGAGATAGCTTTTTTCTGTAACTTCTGGCTGCTGGGTACACACCACAAATTCATCTTGATCCAGTAATTCAAACTGGATTTTGTCACCTAAGGACTGTTCCAGATCCACAACAAAATCCACTTGCTGGGTTGCCAGATCAGCCACAATATTTTTTCGATCTAACTTGATACTCATAAATTGAATATTCAGATTTATCTTCTGAAAATGTGCCACAAGTTTTGGCAGGATCATCGGCTCAATTTCATCATGCACTGCAATCTTCAAACTTTGTACCATGCTTGGCTCAAACTGCTGATGTTGAATAGAAATATTCTGGATAGTAACAAGGGCACGTTTAATTTCTGGATAGATCTGTTCCGCAAACGGCGTAGGCTGCATCTTGCTCCCACTACGGACAAATAAATCATCCTGTAAGTGCTGTCTGAGACGTTGTAAGGCATGACTGGCAGCGGACTGGGTAATTGAAAGGATTTGTGCAGCTCTGGAAATACTTTGTTGATCAAAAATAGCCACAAAAAGCGGATATAGGTTGATGTCAATGCGATGGAAACTGCGAAGGTCCATACTGTTTTTATTATGAATATGCTGCATTTAGAACTATGGAATTAAATCATTTTATTCATAATATGTTCTGGGTTAAGGTCTTGTAAAGCAGAATGATTATATCCAGAGGGAAGTTGCCATGTTTGAGCTCTCAGCACGTGCACAGGACTACGTTGAACGTACCAGAAAATTTATTAGAGATGAGATCGAGCCGATTGAAGCTGATTTCTGGCATCAGGTACATGAGTTGAATCAGGGTGGTGACTGGACCAAATGGCAATGGCCGGCAGAACTGGAAACCTTAAAAGCCAAGGCGAAAGCTGCTGGACTCTGGAATATGTTCCTACCATGTTCTGAACTCGGTCAGGGATTATCGGTACAGGAATATGCCCATATTGCTGAACTGTCTGGACGCAGTTTATTGGCACCCACGGTCTTTAACTGTAATGCCCCAGACAGCGGCAATATGGAAGTGTTGTGGCGTTATGGTTCTGAAGAGCAAAAACAACAATGGTTGATGCCACTGCTTGAAGGAAAAACCCGTTCAGTATTTTGTATGACTGAACCAGCGGTAGCATCCAGTGATGCCACCAATATGCAGGCAACGGCAGTCATTGAAGGTGATGAAATTGTTTTGAATGGCCGTAAATGGTGGTCCTCTGGTTTAGGTGACCCGAATGCCAAAATCATCATCTTTATGGCACATACGCCGGATGAAACAAAGGACCGCCATCATCAGCATTCTATGGTTTTAGTACCTGTGGATACTGCTGGCGTAAAAATTGAACGGATGCTACCGGTGTTTGGAGATTACGATGCCCCACATGGCCATGGTGAAGTCAGTTTTGAGAATGTGCGTGTGCCGATTTCCAATTTTATTGGTGGTCCTGGGCAAGGTTTTGAAATTGCCCAAGGCCGATTAGGCCCGGGCCGCATCCATCACTGCATGCGTTGTATTGGTGCGGCAGAAAAATCGCTGGAACTGATGATTGATCGCGGCATGAGTCGGACGGCATTTGGTAAAGAAATTCTGAAACTTGGTGGTAATCTGGAACGTGTCGCAGAAGCGCGTGTCGCGATCGATCAGGCACGACTTTTGACCTTGTATGCCGCCTATAAAATGGATACTTTAGGAAATATGGCTGCTTTGACTGAGATTTCTGCAATTAAAGTTGTGGCGCCAAGTGTGCTGGAAAAAGTTGTGGATATGGCGATGCAGATTCATGGTGGAGCCGGGGTTTCTCGCGATACACCATTGACCGGATTCTTTGCTCAGGCACGTGCACTACGTTTGGCGGATGGCCCGGACGAAGTGCATAAAGGTATGATTGCCAAGCTGGAACTGGCCAAACGTGGCTACAGCACACGCCGTAAAAAATAAGTGCACAATACTTGATAAGATGAACTTGATTAAGATTTGAAGATTTAAAAAGATTTTAAGGAAAGAATATGGCGGTTATTGATGTCGGTGGAAAGATTCGTGAGGGTGAAGAATTAGATATTCAGGCAGTCACCCAATGGCTGCAGAAAAATGGTGTCCAATTACAAGAACCGGTAGAAGTAACCCAATTTTCTGGCGGTGCTTCAAACTGGACTTACCGACTGAAATATCAAAATGCCGATTTTATTCTGCGCCGTCCGCCAAAAGGCACCAAAGCAAAATCCGCGCATGACATGGCACGTGAATATCATGTACAGCAGGCATTAGCACCATATTATCCGGTGGTGCCGGAAATGGTTGCTCTATGTCAGGATGAGTCTGTGATTGGTTGTGACTTCTATGTGATGAAACGCATCGAAGGCATTATTCCACGCGCCAATTTGCCTAAAGAGCTAAGTTTTAGTGAAGCTCAGGTTCGAGAGCTGTGTATCAATGTTATCGACAAGCTAATTGAGCTACATAAAGTACCGTATCAAGGTACTGAACTGGAAAAAATTGGCAAGGGTGAAGGGTATTGCCGTCGTCAGGTCGAAGGTTGGGATAGTCGTTATGACAAAGCCAAGACCCTGAATGTGCCTTCTTTTAAATATGTACGTAACTGGCTGAAAGACAATATCCCGGCAGATTCCCAGATTTGTGTCATTCATAACGACTGGCGTTTTGATAATGTCATTCTGAATCCGGATGCTCCGACACAGGTGATTGGTGTCTTGGACTGGGAAATGGCAACTTTAGGTGATCCATTAATGGACCTAGGTTCAGCCTTGGCGTATTGGGTCGAAGAAACTGATAATGCTATTTTCAAGGCGACGCGCCGTCAGCCGACCAATTTGAAAGGTATGTTCACGCGTCAGGAAGTGGTGGATTATTATTTAGGGAAAACTGAATTACAGCCAGCCAACTGGACTTTCTATGAAGTATTTGGCGTGTTCCGTCTCGCTGTGATTGCCCAGCAAATTTATTACCGCTATTTCCATAAACAGACCAATAATCCTGCCTTTAAGGATTTCTGGATTGTGATTCATGCCTTGCATATTCGTGCTTTAAAACTGATTGGCAAGCAAAAAATTGAAGCAAATGATCTGGCACAGAAATACATCACCAAATTTAAAGAGTTAATGCCAAAATGACGACTATCTATCTCATTCGCCACGGACAAGCTTCTTTTGGGGCAGAAAGCTATGACCAGCTTTCACCCAATGGGGAATTACAGGCAAAACTGCTAGGACGCTATTTTGATTCAATTTTAAAAGAGACGCCACTGGTAGTAGCAGGTTCGATGCAACGGCATCAACAAACGGCGCAACTGTGTCTGGATCAATGTTTTCCTGAAAGTGAAATCATTACCGATTCAGCATGGAATGAATTTAACCATACTCAAGTATTTGCGCGTTATGAACCACGTTTTAACCAGCCGGAATTGTTAAAAGAAGACGTCGCCCAGCACGCTAATCCGCGTGCTTATTTAAGCAAAATCTTTGAAGGGGCAATTGAGCGCTGGACGGGTGGCGAATATCACCATGAATATGAAGAGTCTTGGCCAGATTTTAAAAACCGGGTAGAAACTGCATTGCAAAATCTGTGTGATGATCTGGCTAAACGCAAACCACGTTATGCTCTAGTCTTTACTTCTGGTGGCGTGATTTCTGTGGCTGTCGGAAAAATTCTGGGACTCAGTCCAAGCAAAACTTTTGCCTTGAACTGGGCGATTACCAATACCAGCCTGACCACATTACGTCTAGTCGGTAATGAGCCACAGTTGCTCAGTCTAAATGAACATCATTTTATTAAAGAAAAACAACCAGAATTATTGACCTGGATTTAAGAACCAAAACAAATTAAAGGAATAAAACATGGCAAAAACAATTCTGATTACTGGAGCGAGTTCAGGGATTGGTGCCGGGATGGCACGTGAATTTGCGAAGAAAGGCTATAACCTGGCGATCTGTGCACGACGTTTGGAACGTCTAGAGGCTTTAAAGCAGGAATTGGAAAGCCAATATGGAATTAAGGTCATTGCCAAAGTCCTGGATGTGACCAATTATGATCAGGTTTTTGAAGTGTTCCGTGCCTTCAAGGAAGAATTTGGCACGATTGACCGGATTATTGTCAATGCCGGTGTTGGTGAAGGCCGCCGGATCGGTAAAGGTAACTTTGCGATTAACAAAGCCACCGTGGAAACCAACTTTATTTCGGCTTTGGCACAGTGTGAAGCAGCAGTTGAAATTTTCCGTGCCCAAAATGCTGGTCATCTGGTGATGATTTCGTCCATGAGTGCCATGCGTGGTATGCCAAAACATTTGACAGCGTATGGTGCAAGTAAGGCTGGGGTTGCGCATCTGGCAGAGGGCATCCGTGCAGAACTGATTGATACGCCAATTAAAGTTACGACAATATTCCCAGGTTATATCCGTACTGAAATCAATGAAGGTGCCAAGAAATTACCATTCGAAGTGGATGAAAAGACTGGTTCACGTTTACTGGCTGCGGAAATTGAAAAAGAACCGGTCAAAGCTTATGTACCAAAATGGCCTTGGCTGCCACTTGGTATTGCCATGAAAGTATTGCCATTGAAACTGGTAAATAAACTGGGTTAATGGGTTAAATTCGGTTATCAATAAAGCTTCTAGAGATAGAAGCTTTATTCATTTTTAGTACTTGAAGCTTAGAGGCAAAATAAACACTAAAGTCTGGCAGAATTTAATTTTGATCTATTCAATAAATTTAGAAGATAAAAATAAGATAGATACCAAGTGTAATTTCTTAAAATTTAGTATAAATATTGGTTTAACATAGCTCAAAATAACAGATAGATTGATACAGGCTTATCAATTAATGAAAAAAATAGCTTTTATTCTGGCAATTGTAGTGATGCAAATGTCATCTGTCCAGGCTAGTTCTGAAGAGAATACTCCTGATCTGACCCGATTGTGCGAAGGAAAAGGACCACACGTAAAACTCACTACAAAAATAGAGGGTCGTAAGGTAAAAGGTTCATGTCAGATCGGTTTTAAGCCTGATCAAGCAAATGTATTGGATTATAAAGCTATGAATCAACCAGCAGTACAAAATGTCTGTAAGGGCAAGGCGCGTGGTACTTCTGCTGTTGTGAATATAAAAGGAAAAAATATACCCGGTAAATGTGATCTGGTTTTTAAAGAAAATCGTCGTTAATTCAAGAGTCCTTAACTACGATTCTGTATAAGAGAGTTTGTTAAATTTCTGGTCGAACAAATTCAATCATAACATGCATGATTATAATCAATGCCTAGCCCCAATCTTGATAAATTATTAATTGTTTCTGACCCAAATGTAATCACGTCCTCATGCTGAATATAGCTATCATAACTACACAGTAAATGGGAACCATTAGGTATGAAAAAATCTTTAAACTTTTCTAAAGCATAAAATTGCTTTAAATAGTTATTGATAAATTCATTTTGTAATAAAAATATATAAAATGGCTTAGAAAATTCATCGTATAGATTCATATTTTGGGGATTATTAATAACATCTTTCCAGTCTTTACTTCCTGAAAGGTAATAACGACATGGAATAATATCTAACTCTTTATAGTATGGACTTACTTTTTTAGGAAGATGTCCACCGTCCATTTCAAAATTGATATTGTGATCGAGCAATGCTTTTTCGAATAACTCTTTTTGTTGATATTCAATTCCTATGGTTATGTGAAGTGTTCTAAGCATAAAAATTCCCCATTAAAAAATGATATTTTGTTTTGAAATTAGTATATTTACTCAATTATTTATAAGCCATTTTGATCAAATCAGAAACGATTTTATTTAGTAAAAATTAAATTTGTAACAACCGCTGTTTTTCTATACATCCTGCTTTAAAAACTGGGAATATCAACTTTTATTTTCCGTATTTTCCTTTAATGTACACATGTCCATAAATTAAAGGTTGTACATATGTCTTCATCTTCGGATATGACCAGTCAACAGCGTATTGCTAAAGTCCGAGCTGTCGTTATGCAGGCTGGCGAAGACCTGCGGGCACGTTATCCCATCCTGAAACGTCAAAACTTCATTGGTGCCAGCATTCTACTGTTTGCCTGGACAGGAATGATCACGATCGCATTAGCCTTTTATTATGGATATCTGTCGGCATGGGTGACCATTCCGCTTATTGCGATCTTTGCCTCTTTAACACATGAATTGGAACATGATCTGATCCATTACATGTATTTTAAAAAGATGCCATGGGCTCATCATTTAATGCTGGCTCTCGTCTGGTTGGCGCGTCCAAATACGATTAGCCCATGGGCACGCCGTCGCATGCACTTACATCATCATAAATTTTCAGGCACAGAAAGCGATCTGGAAGAACGTGGTATCAGTAATGGTATGCCATGGGGGATTCGCCGAGTGCTGGTGATCAGTGACCAGTTGATGTCAGTGTATTTGCGTCCATTCCGCATGTATAAAATGATTCAGAAATTTTTGGAAAAACAGCCAGAACATGAACGTAAAAGTGCCCAGATTTCACAATTGTTGGGTTTTATGCCCTTAAGTATTCTCTATTATGGTCTGTGCTATCTGTTTACCGTATTCCATATTTCCAACGCGATTGTACCGCTGTTTGGCTATGAAATGCTGTGGTCACAAGGCGCGCTAGATGCCATGCCATGGGTGAATTTACTGGCAGTGATCTGGGTGTTGCCAAATTATTTACGTTCATTCTGCCTGCAGTTTGTTAGTTCAAATATGCATTACTATGGCGACATCGACCCACGTGATGTGATCAAGCAGACTCAGGTACTAAATCCTTGGTGGATGATGCCGTTTCAGCTGTTTTGCTTTAACTTTGGTGCTACCCATGCCATTCACCATTTCGTGGTAAAAGAACCGTTTTATATTCGTCAGATGACTGCTAAAACGGCGCATAAAGTCATGAAAGAAGTCGGTGTACGCTTTAATGATATTGGCACTTTTCGTCGTATGAACCGATGGAATGAAATTAAAGTTAAATAAAAATGAATCGATGAAATCCCGCTAAATGCGGGATTTTTTATACACTAATAATCACGAAATGATTTGAATATTTGAAAATTCACTAAAATTAAAATAAAAACTGTCACAATCATCAATGTATTGGTCTAAATTTTGTATAAAATTCAGCACTATTCACGTATTTTAGAATTCAATCCATGTTACTCAAGCTTTCGACTTTTGCTCTTATTCCAGCCCTGGTGATCCAAGGTAATCGTGTCAAGAAAAACACTTTAAGGCTGCCAGAACCTGCAGGTGAGCGTGAAGGTGTCGTAGGTGCAGGTAAGCCTTTATCTATTTTGATTGTAGGAGATTCTGCCGCGGCAGGTGTAGGTGTGGATCATCAGGATGAAGCTTTAACAGGAGCAATTCTGAATGTACTTAAACAGGACTTCCAGATTCGCTGGAAGCTTCAGGCAAAAACTGGAGATACAACCTCTAAAGTGATTCGTGTCTTGGATGAAATTCCAGCAGAACATTATGATGTGGTTGTAACTTCGGTGGGTGTGAATGACGTTACCAAGCTGATGCCAGCAGATGTCTGGATCAAGAAGCAAGCACAGCTATATAGCAAAATTGAATCCCGATTTAGTCCAGCACTGGTTATTGCAGCCGGTGTGCCACCAATGAACATGTTCCCGGCTTTACCAAATCCACTGGCATGGTTATTTGGCCGTTATGCCAAAGCCATGAATTGTGAATTAGAAAAATTTGTCAGCAAAAAAGCCAATATGCAATGGATTGAATACGATATTAAACAGTATCGAGCTTTAAATCTGGAAATGGCCAAAGATGGTTTTCACCCGAGTAAAGAAGTTTATACGCTTTGGGGACAGGAAGTCGCTGCAAAGATTCGCCAGAAATTCTAAAATAGCATTTCTGCTCGCCAATTTAGTGGAAGATTATGTCGGATATTGAAACCCATCCTCTGGAACCTTTCCTACCTGAAAATGCCAAGCTACTAATGATGGGAAGTTTTCCGCCACCGCAAACACGCTGGAAAATGCGGTTCTATTATCCAAATTATCAAAATGATATGTGGCGGATTTTTGGTTTAATTTTCTTCCATAACAAAGACTATTTTCTGGATCTGGCTAACAAGAATTTTCAGGAAATGCTGATCCGGGAATTTCTGCTGGAAAAAGGTATTGCCATTTTTGATACGGCGTACCAGATCCGCCGTTTAAAAGGGAATGCCTCGGATAAGTTCTTGGAAATCGTGACACCAACGGATCTCAACAAACTACTGTCACATATGCCCCAGTGTCATAGCATCATGACCACTGGCGATAAAGCCACTGAAACGTTGATGCTGTCTATGCCGGACGGAACAGAAAAACCTGCGATTGGACAACCAAGTGAAACAACCTTTGCTGGACGTGAGCTGAAATTATATCGAATGCCATCATCTTCACGTGCCTATCCACTGAGTTTAGAGAAAAAAGCTGAGGCTTATCGGGAAATGTTTAAGGATTCCGGATTAATCTAGGCTTTTAATAAATTACTTATGAATGGTAAATAACTTTTAGTAAGTTATTTTTTAGTTATTTGGCATCATCTTTGGATATTCCACCCATTTGAACCTATGAATCTGAATCTCCCGAACATGGGTAAACTCAGACCAGATCAGTCGACTGCCTCTAGTCCATTTGAGTGGTTTGATTCTACGATCTATTAAATCCAGTTCAGCTTGGGTTGCAGGGCGCAGCTCACCGATTTCTGCATATAATCTTACACCAGGATAAGTATTAAATTTCCCTTTAATCAGAGATCTTAGCCAGAAGGTACGGCTGCTATTCACTGCTTGAATACAGGCTTTAGTGGTATGCGGAAGATTCTGTTCCAGGCTGGTACAGTAACGGTCAAAGAAGAAACCCGCTGGATTTTGTTCATCTAAAAATAAAGTACCGATTGGACTACTGGTAGGAAATCCATTTGGAGAGATTGTCGATATAGAACAATGCATGGCTGCACGTTGTGCATCTGCAACCACACTACGAATCTTATGCCAATCTTGCATCTGGATATGCGTATTCATTATTTTTTACTTGTTATTATTTTTAAAGTCAGCATATCATGAACAAAATTGGAAATAATTGACTGATATACGACTTGCCATTCATCTCAAAAGATTTATTTTAGTCGATATTAGTCGATAAAAAAGGGCGAGTGACTCGCCCTGAACATCAAACTCTATTTTAGGAATTAACCATCGTATTCTACATAATCCCAAAGATTTAAACGGGATTTAATTTCACGACGGATATTTGGTAATAGTGGCAGCAGGGTACCATCAATCCATAAGCTTAAAGCTTGTGAGGACAATAATTGTTGCTGTTCATCAACCAGTTGAGCACCTTTCACTACTACCAAGGTTTCTTCATTGGCTTCGGTTTCTACACCTTTAAACATTACTTGCAGCTCATGACCAGAATCCTGAATCAGCCATTCCAGTTCAATCTGAATATTTGCATTGGATTGAATGATCGCTTGACCTTCAACAATTTCATTATCTGAAAGACAGTCATGTTCAACCCGGATTTTGGCAAGAAACCATTCCTGACCAGATAATTCTTGCAGTGTTTTGGTGGGCGTTAAAATATCACTCAGTTTGAACTGACGGCTTAAATCAAAAAATTGCATGGTAGTGGGGCGAAAAGTTTCGCATAAAGCTGGAAAAGTATAATTTTAAGACAATCTTAGCTTAGGGTATAGTTCATGACAGTATTGATTGAATAAATGTCTAAATGCTACACAATTTCTAATAAATCAGAAAATAATGGATGGGAAAATTGATGGAAAATTCACTTTTGTCATGCATGTGTCATTACATTGTCCATTCAGCAGGAAAAGTCGTCACCAGATTCATCATAAAGCGCTGGAATTTTGTGGTTTCCGGATCATGTGGATGGGTGATGGTTGTGCCATCTGGTTGCTGGTCAATCCAGATAATTTCACCTTGCTGATTTAATTTAAGCTGATAGGCAATCCGTGGCAGATATTGATTCAGTGCGGTAGTAATTTCCTCCTGTAGTTCCTCAGATTCAACCACCAGACCGACTTCAGTATTCAGCTTGGCCGAGCGTGGATCAAAGTTAAAGGAACCAATAAAGACCATGTCATCAACATCAAAGAACTTAGCATGCAGACTGGAACTGTTTTTATTTTTAGCAGGAATGACATCCCCGGTCAGTTTCTCATACCAGGTCCGTTTGCGGCGTTCGATAAAAGATTTGAATTCCCAGATTTCAATGCCATTTTTGAGCAACTGCTCTCGATATTGCTGATAATAGGCATGCACGACAGTGACATCATTGGCTTGGAATGAATTGGTTAAGATCCGAACTTTTAGGCCATTTTTAGATCGGGTACTCAGGTAATCCGCACCCCATTGGGTTGGGACAAAATAGGCAGAGACCAGTTCCAGATGGTTACTTGGTTCACCCATGACATTCAGCATATGGGTATAGATGTAATCATGCTCTTTGGCTTCCGGACGAGCCTTGTTAGGTGAATCCGCAACAAAATGTGCTTTAGCCCAGCGGACTGGACGTGCCTCTAGCTGCTCTGCCACTTCTGCCTGTGCTTCATTGATTCGTTTTTGAATCTCTTCTGTCTTACCATTTTCATAAACAAAAGTCTGACGGAGTTTGGTTAATTCTTCAGGTCGTGGCTTTTCATTCAAGATCTGTTGAATATCATAACTGAGATCATCATTCCAGAAGCGAATAAAGCTTTGATTGGCATCCTGTACCGCAGTCCCGGCAAAGAAAATATCGACATCGGTAAACTGAAAGTCATTGCTGGCTTCAAAATATTCACTGCTGATATTGCGTCCACCTGTCACCGCAGCCGTGCCATCAGCAATGATCAACTTATTATGCATGCGGTGATTAACCTGTTTCAGTCGCAAGCCATAATCCAATGCCCTGATCTTGCGGAATTTATAAGGATTAAACAGTTTGATCTGGATATTGGGATGCTGGCTCAACGCTAATAAATGATCATCCAGCTGGGTGCCATTCTGGTCATCAATCATGAGTCGAACTTTTACCCCGCGATCGGCTGCTTGGAGCAATTCTGACAGGATCAGCCGGCCAATAAAGTCATCACTCCAGATGTAATACTGCAGGTCAAGATTGTATTTGGCCTGATTGATCAGATGCAGCCGTGCTGCCATGCTCATAAAGCCATCATATAGGGGTAAATAGGCGGTTAATCCCTTCTGAAATTTCTGTCTGGATTCTGTGCTTTCAAACCAGTGTTCAGAATGGACTGGTGTAATATTTGCTTTGGATGAAGTATTGGAATCTAACTCACAGCCTGTCAAAAAAATGGATAGGCTAATAAAACTGATACAGAGCATGTTAGTTCGGTGAGTCATTGAGTTTCCATCAATTATTGGTTTTTTTCATCCTATATTGTGGATGTTAATGGTTGAATCTCAGAATAGAAAGAGGTTACTGTTAGTCATCTGTTAAAACAGCGAACAAAGGAAAGTTGTAAATGAAATCACGTGCAGCGGTAGCGTTTGGTCCAGGCCAGCCATTACAAATTGTTGAAGTGGATGTGGCGCCACCAAAGGCTGGTGAAGTATTAGTCAAAATTAGTCATACAGGTGTATGTCATACTGATGCTTTCACGCTTTCTGGTGATGACCCTGAAGGTGTATTCCCGGCAATCCTGGGCCATGAAGGGGCAGGTGTGGTTGTGGAAGTGGGTGAAGGCGTGACCAGCGTAAAACCGGGCGATCACGTGATTCCACTCTATACTGCTGAATGTGGTGAATGTCTGTTCTGTAAATCTGGTAAGACTAACCTGTGTGTAGCCGTACGTGCGACTCAAGGTAAAGGTCTGATGCCGGACGGCACCACTCGTTTCTCATACAATGGTCAGCCGATCTATCACTACATGGGCTGCTCAACGTTCTCTGAATATACTGTCGTGGCTGAAGTATCTCTGGCAAAAATTAATCCAGAAGCGAACCACGAGCATGTATGTCTGCTTGGTTGTGGTGTAACCACCGGTATTGGTGCGGTGCACAATACGGCTAAAGTTCAGGAAGGTGATACAGTTGCTGTCTTCGGTTTAGGCGGTATTGGTCTGGCAGTGGTGCAAGGTGCACGTCAGGCGAAAGCTAGCCGTATTATTGCAGTGGATACCAATCCGGACAAATTTGAACTGGCGAAAAAATTCGGTGCAACTGATTTTGTCAATCCGAAAGATTACGACAAGCCAATCCAGCAAGTGATTGTAGAAATGACTGGATGGGGAGTAGATCATTCATTTGAATGTATCGGTAATGTTGACGTGATGCGTTCTGCACTAGAATGTGCGCACCGTGGTTGGGGGCAATCCGTGATCATTGGTGTGGCTGGTGCAGGTAAAGAAATCTCAACCCGTCCGTTCCAGCTAGTGACTGGCCGTAAATGGATGGGGACTGCATTTGGTGGGGTAAAAGGCCGTAGCCAGTTGCCAGGTATGGTTGAACAGGCCATGAAAGGTGATATCGAACTTGAACCTTTTGTGACTCACACTATGCCACTGGAACAGATTAATGAAGCCTTTGATCTGATGCATGAAGGTAAATCGATTCGTTCCGTGGTTCATTTCTAAGAACAATTGAACAGTAAAAAGACCGGTTAAAACCGGTCTTTTTTTATGAGTATTTTATTTTAATTTGGATACATTTGACGCTTAGACTTATCAGAGCGGTTATGGAAATTATGCCAATTATGATACCAATACCCATTTTGAAGGTGTCGAATCCGATCTAAAATTAAATAAGAACAGGTCAAAGGCTGAATCACGCCTGACGTGGGAACAGGAGAAATATGCAATTCGAGATGCCTGAAATCGTGTTTCGCATTAATTTTGTTTACGAAAGATACAAGATGAAGGAGGTAAGGTCTGATAGATTTTTGAGGCTTGCCCGTTTTCTATTTTTCTTAAATATGCAGAATGATAAGTAACAGTAAGAAAATTCATCAATATTTTTTTACGCTGGGGACTTGTCAAATCTCCATAGACCGCGTATTTTAAATTTCATATTCACATTTTTATGTATTACATCACATGCTCAAGCAACCTGTAATCTCAAACGCTTATTTTTATTTTTGGCAGTTTAGATAATTGCCTGAACGCGTTCGGGCAATAAAAAGGTTGCCCACCCAGTTAATACCTGATCGGCAACCCTGATCAGGTTTTTTTATGCATGTGATTTTTGAAAAACTTTGGAGACAGCCATGACTTATTTTAACTATTCATACTTTAGCAACTTTTATTGGTTCTGCTTTAACCAGTTGATGAACCTCAGCACACAGACCCATAGACCCATAAAGCTCAAATAAAAGTTCGGACTGTATGCCCAGTCCAAAGGATGAAAGTCATGAATCAAGTTATTACATCACAACAACAGCAAACTGAAACATTATTAAGCCTGCCGGCACAACTCAAGGCACAATTGCCATTGTCTCCACAATTGGCTAAACAGATTGCCGAGCAGCGCCAGACCATACAGAACATTCTCGAGGGTAAAGATCACCGTTTGATGGTGATTACCGGACCATGCTCCATTCACGATGAAACGTCCGCACTGGAATACGCAGAAAAATTAAAACAATTACAGACTCAAGTTGCTGACCAGATTTTTCTGGTGATGCGTGCTTATATTGAAAAGCCACGGACGACTGTGGGCTGGAAAGGTTTCCTGTATGACCCTGAACTGGATGGCTCTTCTAATATGCAGCTCGGTTTAGACAGATCGCGTGCGCTATATTTGAAAATTATTGAAATGGGGCTGCCAATTGCTTCAGAAATCTTGAGTCCGATGGCAACAGCATATTTTGACGATCTACTGGCTTGGGGCGCAATTGGTGCGCGTACCAGTGAATCCCAGATTCACCGTGAAATTTCCAGTCACCTGCCATACTGCATCGGTTTCAAAAATGGCACCGATGGTTCAATCCAGATTGCTCTGGATGCAATTCAGTCTGCATCAAATCCGCATCAGTTCATGGGCATGAGCCAGTCTGGTTTGCCATGTATTCTGCATTCTCAAGGCAATCCAAAAGTACACCTGATTTTGCGTGGTGCAAATAGTGGCCCAAACTACCAGTTATCTGAAATTGCTAAAATTAAGGCTAAACATGCAGGTGAATTGCCAGCTTTGGTGATTGATTGTAGTCACGGCAATAGCTCTAAAAATCCGATGCTGCAACCAGAAGTGTTACAGCAGATCGTGGCAGAGCGTATGGAAACACATGTTCGGGGGGTGATGCTGGAAAGCCATCTGGTCGATGGGAACCAGAAAATTTCCGAGGATATGGTTTATGGCCAGTCCGTAACAGACGGATGTCTGGGCTGGACAAAAACCGAACAGTTATTGTTAAATATAGCTGATTGCTTACGACTTGAAGGCTTAAAGCGCATTGCCTAACACTTTAGGTCTTAACAAACCTTTCCTCAATGCGTTGGGGAAAGGTGGCATTTGCTGAAATTGAAAAGCACTCAGTACTTTAGCAAAGTGACAAATTCGATAATAAGAAATTAGATTTAAAATTATAAAGAATTTAACAATAACAATAATTTATTCATGGTCAATCTTACCTATTTCTATACCCAAGATGATCATGAGCTGAGGATTTTCTTATGTATACTCCTGAACTGCTCGATGAAGCACGTAAATTTATGCACCATATGCTCACTAAAGTGGTGGAATATGGCGGCTCAGACCTATTTATTACTGCAGATTACCCACCGAGTATTAAACAGCAAGGGCTGATGAAGCCTTTTGGTCAGCAGAAACTCACGGCAGATAAAACCAAATTGTTTGCTTATTCTTTAATGAACCAGCGTCAGATTCAGGAATTTGAATCCATTATGGAATGCAATTTCAGCATGAGTGTACCTGATGTTGCCCGTTTCCGCGTCAATGTTTTTCAGCAACAGCATAACGTCGGTATGGTCATCCGAAGTGTCAGCACAGATATTCCAAGCTTTGAGCAACTTGGACTGCCATATTCGTTAAAAAAAGTGATTATGGAAAAACGCGGCTTAGTCCTCATTGTGGGGGCAACGGGGGTAGGTAAATCCACGACTTTGGCTGCAATGCTGGATCATCGAAATGCCAATACTGAAGGGCATATCATTACTGTAGAAGACCCGGTGGAATATGTTTATCAGCATAAAAAATCCATGATTACCCAGCGTGAGATTGGGGTGGATTGTGTGTCCTGGCATAATGCCTTGCTGAATGCCATGCGTCAGGCACCAGATGTAATTGCTATTGGTGAAATCCGCGATACTGAGAGTATGGAGCATGCGATTGCTTTTGCTGAAACCGGACATCTGTGTGTAGCAACACTGCATTCAAGTAATGCGGATCAGGCTCTAGACCGGATTATTAACTTCTTCCCGGAAGAGCGCCGGAATCAGTTATTGTTGGACTTATCAGCCAATCTTAAAGCGGTCATTTCACAACGTCTGATTCGGACGGAAGATGGTAAAGGCCGCCGTGCTGCAGTAGAGTTGTTATTAAATACGCCGCTGGTCTCAGATTATATCCGTAAGGGTGAACTTTATGAGCTGAAAGGTATTATGCAGAAATCGCGTGAACAGGGCATGCAAACCTTTGATCAGGCACTATTTGACCTTTATAACGATGGTTTGATTTCCTATGAAGAAGCACTGTGCAATGCGGATTCCAGTAACGAATTACGTTTGCAAATCAAATTAAAGAGCGGTCGCATCAATCCCGCCCTTCAGGAAGAAGGTGGAAATATGACCATACTGGAACAGTCTAAAGAAACGTTACTATCAAGAAGTTAGCATCTTGTAGTTTTATGAATTTAATTGATTGATAAATTCTCAGTGGTGGTTTCAAGTTTACAAAGCTTTGAGCCACCAAAATCTTTCATTTCTACATAGTCATAAATATTAGATTTTAATCATGCCAAGATTATTTCCCTTTATTAGTATTTTTCTTGAATCAAGTCACAGAATATTTTGAATAATTTATCTTTAGAAATCAAAATGATTTGAGAGTTATTTTAAAACACTGCACAATAAAAATCATAAAAAAATAGTTCTGAACCATGAGTTGGTCAGGTATTTTGCAGTGTGGGGAGAAACAGATGTTCACGGCAGAGTTATTAGAAGAAGCACGTAAATTTATGCACCATATGCTCACCAAAGTGGTGGAATATGGTGGTTCGGATTTATTTATTACTGCCGACTTTCCACCGAGTATCAAACATCAGGGGCTGATGAAACCTTTTGGTCAGCAAAACCTAACTGCAGATAAAACCAAGCTGTTTGCTTATGCGTTGATGAATGAAAAACAGCGTCAGGAATACGAAACTGAGCTGGAATGTAACTTTGCCATTACCGTGCCGGGTGTTTCCCGTTTCCGTGTCAATGTTTTTCAGCAACAGCTCAATGTAGGAATGGTGATCCGTACCATTACTGCAGAAATTCCGAACTTCCAGAAACTGAAATTACCTGAATCACTCAAACATGTGATTATGGAAAAACGCGGGCTAGTATTGGTTGTTGGGGGGACTGGGTCTGGTAAATCGACCTCACTGGCAGCGATGATTGATTACCGGAATGAAAATTCCGCCGGACATATCATTACCGTAGAAGATCCGGTGGAATATGTGCATAAGCATAAAAAGTCCATGATCACCCACCGTGAAGTCGGTGTAGACAGTCACTCCTGGCACAATGCGCTAAAAAATACCCTACGTCAGGCGCCGGATGTGATTCTGATTGGCGAGATCCGTGATACCGAAACCATGGAACACGCGATTGCCTTTGCCGAAACTGGACACTTATGTCTAGGAACACTACATGCCAACAACGCCAACCAGACTTTGGATCGGATTATTAACTTCTTCCCGGAAGAGCGCCGTAATCAGTTGTTGATGGATCTGTCTTCCAATATGAAAGCCATTATTTCCCAGCGTCTAATTCGTACTCAAGATGGTCAAGGCCGTCGTGCAGCAGTGGAGATCATGTTAAATACGCCGCTGATTTCTGACCTGATTTTAAAAGGCGATTTCCATGAGTTGAAAGCAATTATGGCCAAATCCCGTGAACTCGGTATGCAGACTTTCGATCAGGCACTGTTCGACTTGTACAACGAAGGGGCGATTTCTTATGAAGAGGCACTACGTAATGCAGATTCAACTAATGAATTGCGTTTACAAATTAAACTAAAAAGTAGTCGAGCTAATCCTGAGCTGAATAATAATCCTACTTCATTCAGTATGGTTGAAGAAAAAAAGCCGGAAGATGAAGCTGATGGCGAAAGCAAGACTGAAGAACAGACTTCTTGAATCGGGTTCAATCCTAATAAAAAACCGGCAATGAGTTCCGGTTTTTGATTTTAAGAGTATTTAAGCTGTGAGAGAGGTCGACGCTGGACCACCCATTTAAAATACAGCAGACTTAAAGCAGTCAGAATGGCACAGATGATAAAGGCAAAGCTAAAGCTTTGATGAGTAATCATCATACCCACCACCATTGAGCCAATGGCAATCCCAATATCATAGCAGGTATAGAAAGTCGAGGTTGCATAACCAATTCGGTGTTTAGGCGCGCGCTGGATAGCCAAGGTTTGCAAACAAGGCTGAGCAGTACCAAAGCCTAGACCGACCAATACCGCGGAACCCAAAAAACCAATTAAACTTTGAGCCTGACTTAACACCAATAAGCCCAGACTAAACGTTAAAATCGACGGATAAATGACATATTGCGGGCCTTTACGGTCGTAGATTTTCCCGGTAATTGGACGCAGGCTCATCATGGAAATCGCAAAAACCACAAAGAATAATCCCGCATATTGCATCAGATGAATCGAACTGGCAAAAGGTGCGATAAAGGACATGATGCTGGCATAGGAGAAGGAAATCATCATCACCAGTAAGGATACACTGAGTGATTTTTTCTCAATAAAGTCATTGAGGCTAATATGTTTCTTCTCAGTACTGGCAGTCTCAGGTTGTGCAATTTCCTTAACTGGAATAAAGAAACAGAAAGCAAAGCCAATGAAGACCATCGCTACCAGAATGGCCGTAATAAACGTATAGCTAAAATAAGAAATCAGGCTTAGCCCAATCAGCGGTCCTAAAACAATCCCTAAACTCACCGACATGCCATAGTAGCCCATACCTTCACCACGGCGTTGATCCGGAATAAATTGGTTTACGATCGGCACAAAAACTGTCGTCAGAATACTAAACCACACGCCATGCAATAAACGCAGCACATAGAGGCTTGTTAGGTTGCTGATAAACAGATAACCAAAGGCAATAACACTAAATAATGTAGCTGAAAGAATCAGTGTGCGACGTTGCCCCAGTTTTTCAATGATCAGACCACTAAAGGGTCGAATGGCAATCGCCGAAGCCATAAATAGGGTCAAGGTCAGACCAGCTTGTGTGACGTTTCCACCGAGTTCATTAAGGATATAAATCGGCAGAATGGTGGTTTGAGCAAAATAGAAGATAAAAAGAAACAGGTTATTCGCCAGACAAAGCAAAAACGGCTTTGTCCACAACGGCATTGGTGTGGCGTTCATAGTTGTCCTGAAGTTTTAATGTGAGACGCTAGGCCAAAATCAGTCTTATTTTTATGGAGCATGCCGAATACGATGTCCGGCATCGAAGCGAGTCACGATGACTATATGGGAGAATATGTGAATAATACAGTAAAATGCGATGAATGTGGCGTCATTTTGAGCACTTTTAAGTCTCATAAAGCTTTCTGGCATAAAAAAAATCAGCCCGCAGGCTGATTCGTCATTACAAGTATAAATTACAGACCTGCTTCGTATTCCGAATTTGATAATAACTTTTCAACATCGGCAAGATTGTCTGGCTTGATTTTGTAGATCCAGCCTTTGCCGTATGGATCATCATTAATAAAGTCTGGATCATCTTCCAGTGCAGGGTTAATTTCAACCACAATACCTGATACCGGTGCATGAATGTCTGATGCAGTTTTAACAGATTCAACCACACCTGCTTGCTGACCTGCAGTAACGTGAGAATTCAGCTCTGGTGCTTCAACATAGACCAGGTCACCTAACGCATCCTGTGCATGGTCAGAAATACCAGTCACCACAAGATCACCCTCAATGCGTACCCATTCATGTGTACTTGCGTACTTTAATTCTGAAGGATGATTCATTGATAACTCCTTAAATCGCTTAAATTCATTTTTGACATGATTTATACATTCTTTTTCCGTAAAACAAAAGGCTTATAGGTACGGATCTTTACGCCAGTTGCTTGGACTGCGACCACTCCAGCGTTTAAATGCCCGGCTGAAGTTGGCAACATCACTATATCCGAGTTCATCTGCGATCTGTTCCAGGGTGAAATCGGTACGGGATAGCAGGGAAGTTGCATGCCGGTAACGCACTTCATCGACCAGAGTAGAGAAGGATGTTCCTTCTGCAGCCAGCTGGCGTTTCAGGGTGCGATCTGACATATGCAGGCGTTCGGCAACGGCTTCAATACTTAAATAATGCTGCTCTGAATTGGTCAGAATGTCACGTACTCGCATCGCAATCCGGTGCCGTTCACCCAATGCAGACAGTTCAGCTTCACACTGGTTAATCGCAATCTGGCTGGCAATCGGGTCGGCATGTACCAGTTTGTTTGCCATATAGCTTTTATCAAAGCTCAGCAGCAAATGTGGCTGTTCAAAGCGGAACTGGTGATAAGGAAACTTCGCTGTAAAGCGGTCAAAACCTTCCGGTTTTTTAAAGTCGAAATCAACTTCGCCACTTGCATCTTTTACTCCGGTAATTGCTTCTGCCATGCTGATCAGGCCTATCATTAAAGCGATCGAGATTTCCGTGCGTAGTGGTTCCAGTTGAATATCGGTTTGTAACTGGACAGTCGCTTTAGCACCAAAAGTGGAAAAAAACAGCTGCAAGAAAGGTAAGCGTAGCTGAATAAAGCGATTCGCGAGTACCAGCGCTTCGGTAATATTGTTCGCCGTCATGATGGCATAGCCAATAAAGCCATGAATGGAAATGCGCATCTGTGTACCGAGGTGATAACCCAAAGTCGGTTCACCGGTTAGCTTCAGCGCATGTTTGACCATTTCATTGGCCACGGCAGTTGGAATACGGAAATCAGGATCAGCCAGTTGCTCACTGGTCAGATTAAAAGGTTTAAATAGCGACTCATCGTTATAGCCCCAGCGGGAGATAACGTCGAGAAGCAACAGTCCATAGACACCTGGGATGCCTTGGTCCTGGCGTGGAGCAATCGTTTTCATGCGCGATCCGTTGCACTCTGTCAATTTTTTCTATTTATTTGCCCATATTGGCATGAAAAGTTCATTTTTATCAGCAAAATTGTTGGACAAAATGCAGCACCTTGTCCAACGGCTGCTAGCAGATTAGCCCGAAAAGTGGGCAAAAAGCAAACTAAACTATAGAACTATCCCGTTTAAAAACCAGAATATTGGTGGTCGAAGTAAACAACACCATATCATGTTGATTCAGTGCCTGAGTTTCATACCGCACGATGCCACGATCCGGTTTACGTTGCGAAGGTTTGATGTCTGTAATGGTGACGGTGATTCGGATTTCATCATCCGGACGAGTGGGGCAAGGCCAGCGTACGTGTGAGTCTGTACCAATCAGACCATGGGCAATCGGAAAGCATTCACTCCATAAACGCATCACGACTGCTGCAGTATGCCAGCCACTGGCAGCCAGCCCCTTAAATATCGGATGCTTTTGTGCCTGTTGTGCATCAGTATGAAAAGGCTGTGGATCAAATTTTTCAGCAAACTGTAAAATTTCTGCCTTGGTCATCTGATAACGACGGCTTTGAAAAGTATCTCCGACATGCAAATCTTCGAGGTATAACATCGACTATCCTTATTATTTATGTTTTTCCGGTTCTAATAAAAATCCGCCTGTCTGACGCTGCCACAGGTGTGCATAGATACCATTCATGGCCACCAGTTCATCATGCGTGCCTTGCTCAACGATCTTGCCTTGATCCAGTACAATCAGGCGATCCATCTGGGCAATCGTTGAAAGACGATGCGCAATCGCAATCACGGTTTTGCCTTTCATCAAGTCATCCAGACTGCTTTGAATCGCAGCTTCGACTTCCGAGTCCAGTGCACTGGTTGCTTCATCCAGAATTAGAATCGGTGCATCTTTTAGGAATACCCGAGCGATGGCAATACGCTGACGCTGACCGCCAGAGAGTTTTACGCCACGTTCACCCACATAGGCATCGTAACCGCGACGACCACGCAGATCACTGAGCTGCGGAATAAACTCATCTGCCTTGGCCTTGCGCACCGCTTCATACATCTCTTCATCAGCCGCATCCGGGCGGCCATACTTGATGTTCTCAGCAACAGTACGATGTAACAGGGAAGTATCCTGTGTCACCATGGCAATGTTCTTGCGCAGGCTGTCCTGAGTCACATCTTCAATATTTTGCCCATCGATTAAAATACGACCTTGGTCAATAGGATAGAAGTTAAGTAACAGTTGAATCAGAGTCGATTTACCGGCGCCAGAACGTCCAACGATCCCGATTTTTTCACCCGGACGGATAGTCAGGTTTAAGCCATCAATCACGTTCTTGTCGTTATAAGCAAAACAGACATTTTCAAACTTGATTTCACCCTGTTTTAGCATGAGTTCTTTGGCATCCGGCTTGTCCTGAATCTTGATCGGTTTACCGAGTGTACCCATACCATCCTGGATGGTGCCGACATTTTCAAACAGCTGTGAAGTTTGCCACATCATAAATTCGGCGATACTGTTCAGCTTCAATACCATCGCTGTAGTTGCTGCGATAATTCCAAGCTGGGCTTGTCCTTCCATCCAGAGCCAGATGGCCGTACCGAGTACACCGCCGTAGAGCACCACACTGAGCAGCAGAATGCTGATTTCATACTGGGCACCGAGACGCATCTGTTTATATACGGTGACCATAAATTCTTGCATGGATGCTTTGGCGTATTGGCTTTCCCGACCTGCATGTGCAAACAGTTTCACGGTTTGGATATTGGTATAGGCATCGGTCACGCGGCCAGTCATCACAGCACGGGCATCGGCCTGTTCATGGGAAACTTTGCTCAGTCGTGGAATAAAATAACTGGCAGCAATAATAAACAGCACCAGCCAGACCAGTAGTGGCAGCATTAGATAAGGGGAAATAGCACCGAGCACCAAGTTAATGGTGACAAAGTAAATCAGCACATAAGCGACCATATCGCCCAGAATGACCCAGAACTCACGCACAGCTAGCGCTGTCTGCATAACTTTGGCAGACAAACGCCCGGCAAAATCATTATGGAAAAAATCCAGACTTTGTTTCAGTAACAGGTTATGGAACCGCCAGCGCAACCGCATCGGAAAATTACTGAACAGAATTTGATGTTTGATCAAGGACTGGGCACTGGCAAAGAAAATATTGGCCAGCAATATCGCCGTCAGCAGGGTTAAATTACGCGTATGTTCATCTAAAAAAGTTTCCGGCTGGCTGGTACTGAGCCAATTCACCAGATCACCAATACGAGAATACAACAAAGCTTCGAAACTGGCGGCACCGGCGGTACAGAGCACCAGAATCAGCAAATAACGACGTACACCTTTAGCTGCCTGCCAGACAAAGGGAAAGAATTTGGTCGGTAAGGGCTGGTTCAGGTTTTGGGTGGGATAGGGATCCACCAGTCGTTCAAGCCATCGAAACATCTGTGTACTCTTTACTTATGAATTTCGCTTTTCAGGGATTATAATGGATTATAGTTTTTGAAAGCCGATAAAAAGGTGAAATTGCCACAAAAAGATTAACTAAATCAAACTTTAGGTTGCAGAGCCTTTACTTCAAAACGATGAGAATCATTCAGCAGAAAATTAAAAAGTAATGAGCAATGCTTTAGAAAAACGAACAATAAAAAAGCCAGAAACAATGAGTATTTCTGGCTTTGGTCTAGCTATTCAAAATCAGGAAATAATGGGTGAAGCTGGTTTGGAAAATGCTTCTTTTAAATCGCTACCAGATGGTGCCTGATACACTTTCAAGCCAAATTCAGGAATAATCGCCAGTATATGATCCATGATATCGGACTGAATATTTTCATATTCTGCCCAAACGGTCGTGTTGGTAAAAGCATAAATTTCCATGGGCAAGCCTTCACTGGTAGGTTGTAACTGCCGAACCATCAATGAAAAGTTTTTGGCAATGCCTGGATGTTGTCGCAGATAGAACTCCAGATAGGCACGGAACGTTCCCAGATTGGTCAGACGGCGCTGGTTATATTGGGAATGATGCTGCAGTTGCTGGTTAAATTGTTCCAGTTCTTCCTGTTTGGTATTCAGGTATTGATCGAGCAGAATGAAGTTCTTTAACTTGGACTGTTCTTCCTCAGTCATGAAATGCACGCTGCTTTGATCGATATAAATTGAACGTTTGATCCGTCGTGCACCCGCTTCCTGCATCCCACGCCAGTTTTTAAAGGTATCGGTGACCAGTTTGTTGGTCGGAATAGTCGTTACAGTCTTGTCAAAGTTCTGTACGGTCACGGTGTGTAAGGACATATCAATTACATCACCATCAGCATTCAAGGACGGCATTTCAATCCAGTCGCCAATGCGCACCATGTCATAAGAGGAAATCTGTACCGAAGCAACCAGTGACAGGATGGTGTTCTGAAACACCAGCATCAGCACGGCAGCCATGGCACCAAAACCAGCCAGCAGGGTAAACACGTCTTTTTTCAAGAATGTACCCAGAATCATCAAACCACAGACAATAAAAATGACCAGCTTGACCAACTGCAAATAGCCCTTGATCGGCTTGTTCCTTGATTTAGGATTGCGCTGATAAATCAGGTTAAAGATATTCAGTAATTCAGCCAGTGCCAGTGCAATGGTCAGGAAAATAAAAGCTTGTGCACCCATTTGCACAAAAGTCTGAACTTTGTCGGATAAATGAGGCACCGTGGTAATGCCATTCATGATCACGATGGCCGGTACAATATTGGCAATGCGGCGAATGACACTATGCTGGGCAAAAATCGCATTATTGGCAAAAGGCAGTTTGGAAATCAGTTTTCGTATGCCACGCACCACCACTTGTTTGGCAAACAGGTTGGCAATAAATGCCAGTGCAATCACAATGCTTAAAGAGGACAGCATTTCCAGCCAAGGGTATTGGTCTGCCCAATCTTGAAGGTTTTGAATAAAATGAAACTGTTCCAATAAACTTTCCTTAAATGCAAAAAATTTTATGCAGTTTAAAGGTTTAGTGTCTATTTATTAAGCTTGGGTAACGTTTTAAAACATATCTAGGGCAGTACGGCATTTTTATGCTTAAAAAATTTTCTTAGAAAATACAACAAAAACAGATAGCAGGCTTAATTGGCATCTTATTAAACTTTCTTCCTCTAGCGTTCAGTTGTAAAGATAACTGATCCGCATGCTCACTATTGTATAGCAGTAAAGAAATTCATCATGTCAGACAAACAGTAAGCTTTGTCGGTAATTCATAGTAGCTCAGCTACGATCGGGTTATGCTGAAATGAGTAATAGAGGATTACCCTGATCTAAAAATAATAAGGGGCGAATCATGAAAAAACAGTGTGTAGTTGTTGGTCTAGCCTTGGCGTTGTGTGGCTGCGGTGATGGCAGTGATGATATTTTTAGCGGTGTCGATGGTTCATCTTCAAGCCGCCTGACAGGCGTTTACTCTGGCAGTTTTACAGATGAAAATCTCAGTCAACGTTCGGTACTAGGCATCATTGAAAAAAACAGCAATTTCTGGCTATTGTATTCTCCCTCTGGTTCTTCCGGTTATGCAGGCGTGATGCGTGGCCGCTTTTCTTTATCTAGCAATAATTTTAATGCCAATGGAATACGCAATTATAATTTTGACCTTAACACTACCTCTACGGCCGTCTTGAATGGCAGCTATACAGCTGAGCGAAATCTGCAAGGCAACGTTAACAATTCCATCAATCAGCCTTTTAACCTGATTTATAACTCTGAACTAAGCCAAGATCATACAGGCATCTCCAGTCTGGTTGGACGTTATAGCGGTTTAACGACTACTTTGCTCAATAGTGTAACGACCACAGTAAATATTGATAGCAGTGGTGTGATTTCGGGTATTGTGGGTGAACAGGAGAAATGTGCTTTTGCTGGAAGGGTGAGTTCAGAAAATAATGCACCATATTACAAGATTCATCTCGTCTTTACCGGTTCTGCAGGGACGAACTGCCTGATTGGTGAACAGGAAGTCGATGGTATTCTGTTAAATCAGATTGAAAGCCAGTCCATTTATATTGTGACTGAAAATAGCAACCAGCAGGATGCAGCACTCTTTATTGGACGTAAATTGGCAGATTGATAAGCTAGAACAAGCTCCCAATTTGGGAGCTTGTTCTTTTACTGATTACCACATCAGGTCATCAGGAATTACATACGCTGCGTATGGATCTTCTTCATCGGTGGTCTGTTCATTCTTCTCGGAATTATCTACGATAATGAAACCTTCCATCTTGGCATTGATACGTTCTGCCAGTGCTTTAGGCAGATAAGTATAGCTGTCATTTTCACGGGCAATCACCAGACTGCCAGCTACTAATGCATTATAAATTTGCTGGTTGATATAGACCTTTTTTATTTTGTTATTGTCAATAAACTGGTAGGAAATTTCACCGTCGGTGTCACGGATTTTATGCTGGTTGATCATTTGCATGATTGCAGCTTTTAATTCTTTTTCCTGCAAAGCAGCTTTTTTCTGCTGTTCAATGGCCTGGTCTTTGGCTAATTTTTCCTGTTTAGCCTTTTCAATTTGTGCCTTGATTTCAGCTTCGCTGCTTTCGCCGGTACGTTTTTCGTGTACAGCCTGTTTAGACAGTTTTTTCGCTTTTTTATTATCGACCAGACCGGCTTTTAACAATTGTGCCTGTAGTGCATTTTTAACCATAACTATTTCCAAAAATTAATGCTGTGAGCGTCGATAACGTAAATAGATGACCCAGTAAATCAGACTTAAAGAAAGGCTGAGAATGGCTGGGATCAGGAATGAGTTTAATTTTAAAGAAGGATAAATCGCGCTGGCAAGAATACCGCCAATTAAAAATCCGATCAGGATCAGCAAATGCAGAATGGTGCGACGTGATTCCACCGCCAGTCCACGCAAGCGGTAACCCAGTGCCAGTCCGAGGTCAGTCAGTACGCCGGACAAGTGGGTGGTGCGGATAATGGTGCCTTTATAGTGGCTGACCATGGCATTCTGAATACCCATAGCGGTACAAGCCCAAAGCAGGCCATAACGTGGAAAATAAGGCAGCAAAATCCAGCACAGTAGAATGAAAAAAGCCACCAGGCTGAGCGGATAACCATAACGGCGGCCCAGTTGAAAGTGGCTATTTCCCAAAATTAAACCGCTATACATTGAGCCAATCACATAACAGGTCGTTACCAGCACCAGATACACAATATGCTGCGGCTCCCAGTTTACCAAAGCCATGGCCAGCATACTGACATTGCCGGTCATATGGGAGACAGATTGGTGCAGCACGGTAATCAGACCGAGCACATTAATCATACCGGCATTCACGGCAAGGAAAAATGCACCCAGTTGTATCCAGATGGGTAAACGTTGTAATGGCATGATAACTCAACATCTAATAAAAAATATTGAAGAATCAATATTGTATCATTTAGAAGCGTGATCTACAGCAGTTGTAAACAAAACATCCGTTGATGAATTAAGTGCGGTTTCAGTGGAATCTTGTAGAACACTGATGACCATACCAATCGCCACGACTTGCATGGCGATATCGGAAGAGATCCCGAACAGGCCACAAGCGACCGGAATCAGTAATAGTGAACCGCCAGCTACGCCAGAAGCACCACAGGCAGACACAGTCGCCACCACAGACAGGATAATCATGGTAGTGAAATCAACATTGATCCCTAATGTATTCACAGCAGCAAGAGACAGTACGGTAATGGTCACAGAAGCACCAGCCATGTTAATGGCAGCACCTAAAGGAATTGCGACACTTGAAGTCGATTCAGATACGCCCAGACGTTTTGCTAGATCCATGTTCACTGGAATATTAGCGGCAGAACTACGGGTAAAAAATGCAGTGATGCCACTTTCACGTAAGCAGGTAAATACCAGTGGATATGGGTTTTTGCGAGTCACTAGAGCAACCAGTAGCGGGTTAATCACCAAGGCTACAAACGCCATGGTACCCAGTAATACCGCTAATAAGTGGCCATAACTTTCCAGCGTTTCCAGACCTGCTTCAGCAAATGTCACCGCCACCAGACCAAAAATACCGACTGGGGCAAAGCTGATTACTAAACGAATCACGTAGTTAATAGCGTTTGCAGCATCATTCAGCACAGTTTTGGTGGTTTCTGAAGCATGACGGAAGGCAATACCGAGCGCGACTGACCACGCCAGAATACCAATAAAGTTCGCTTCAGAAATTGCAACAACCGGATTCGACACAAAGCTCAGCAACAGGTTTTTCAGGATTTCAGCCAGGCTACCTGGTGGCTGTAAGTCACCTTGTGCGGCAATATCCAGGAATAAAGTGCTAGGGAAAACAACACTTGCTACGACTGCACTAAAGGCAGCCAGAAACATACCAACCGCGTATAAGAGCATGATTGGACGCATGCGAGAGTCGCCCTGACCAACTTTAAAGTTGGCAATAGAGGCCAGAACCAGAATAAATACCAAAACTGGAGCGACGGATTTCAGCGCTTTAATGAACAGGTCGCCAAGCAGGCTTAAGTATGGTGCAAAATCAGGAAAAATCAGTGCAACACCGATACCGAGAATGATAGCGATGATGATTCGGGAGACTAAACTCATACGCGAAAGGGCAGAGAACATAAGGTTGCCTTGTGTAAATTACGAGGGCGAAATGCGGAAAAAATTTGTATTATTTTATACTTAAAATACAAACGGCTTAAATATTAATTTAAAGTTAAATATAAGTTTATGAAAATAAATACTAATTATTAAAAACTTAAGAAAAATGAAGTTCTTTTTTTCATCAAGGACAGCTAAATAATGCCCATTTTGTTTAAAAAATAACAGGCAGTATTTTTTTGGAAAATGGAATAATAAAAGAGATTAATTCCCATGATATTGGATGAATCATGAAAATTGGTCTCTTTAAAAATGGATGACGGATTAGATGGAATAATCTTTACTGTAGTCGCTGAAAATTTCCGGAGATAATTCACGAATCGCCTGATAATGAGTCAGATAGATATGACCACTTAGATGTTTCATCAGTTTGGAATTTTGCAATTTATCCATGACTGGGCCTTTAACTTCGGCTAAATGTAAACGGATTTTCAGTTTCGACAACTCGGTATTGATATCTTCCAGCATTTCCAATGCGCTCAGGTCGATTCCACTGATACTGGAGCAATTGATAATCACATGCTCTAAATGTTGTTTGTCACTGACGGCATTAATCAGGAAGCCTTTAAAAGCATTGGCATTTAAAAACGTTAGATTTTCATCAATGCGTAAAGACAGCACACGATCTGACGTTAAAACCTGATGGCGCTGTACATTCCGGAAATGTTGAGTGCCTTCCAGTAAGCCAACTACCGCGATATGCGGACGACTGATGCGCCAAAGCATCAAGGCAAAGGTCGAGATAATGCCGATAATAAGACCGGTAGTAATATCTATAAATACCACGCCAAAGAAAGTGACCCACATGGCGATGCCATCAGCTCTGGAATAACGCCAGGCATCCATAAACGGTTGGAAATCCACCAGACGCCAGATAGAGACAATAATCGTTGCCGCCAGAATGGTCAGCGGCAGGTCTTCAAAGAAACCAGTAAAGAACAGGCTGACCACGATAATCAGCAGGGAAGACAGCACACCTGCCATTGGGGTACGCGCACCGGCATCGGCATTCACCACGGTCCGCGACAGACTGCCGGTCACTGGAAAGGCTGAACTGATCCCAGCACTGATGTTGGCAATACCTAACGCTATTAGCTCCTGATTGCTGTTGAGCTGGCTTCGTTGTTGCAGCGCCGTCGCTTGAGCAATCGAGAGAGACTCGACAAAACTGATCATGGCAATCATGGTCGCACCGGGCAACAACGTCATCACCAGCTCCCAGTTCCAGTGCGGGAAACTCAGGGGTGGGAAACCGGAAGGAATTGCACCAACTGTTTTAATGCCTTCAGCCTGCAGGTTTAAATACACTGCAGCAATAATACCTAAAGCCACCAGTATTAAAGGTACGGAGCGAACCACATAGTCAGTCGAACCAACACGACTTTGTACGGCTTGGGATTTTAGAATTTTGGGTAGATAAACTAACAGAGCAATTGAAACCAGGCCCAAAACCAGACTTGGCCAGTGCATCAGGTGTATATATTCAAGGATGCTGAGAAAGAATTCCTGCAGATTATCGGCTTTTAGCGGAACATTGACCAGAAATTTGAACTGTCCAATCGCAATCAATAGCGCAGAAGCAATGATAAAGCTGTTAATCACCGGATGGCTGATCAGCTGAATCAGGAAACCAAAACGGCAAAGTCCAAGTAACAGGGAAATGATGCCGACCATCAAAGCCAGCAAAGTCGCTGCTTCGATATAAACCGGAGAGCCAACTTCGAATAAGGGATTCAGGGTTGCAAAGGTCATCATGGAAATGATCGCGACCGGTCCAATCGATAGCGTGCTACTGCTGCCAAATAAGGCATACAGGATCATTGGCAGGATGCTGGCATACAGACCCATGATTGGCGGCAAACCAGCAAGCATGGCATAGGCCATACCTTGTGGTACCAGCATCGCGACGACGATGAGTGAAGCCAGCACATCAGACTTGAATTTGACCGGACTGTAATGACTTAACCAGGCCCAGGCTGGGAGCAATGACAGCAGTTTGGGCTTCGAATTGGACATAAAAAAGTCTAAATCACAAATTTAGATATATTATGCACAATTTGTGCTAAGAAATCTTGAGAGGATCGAAGCCCATCATCGCTTATTGGCAGAAAAACAAGCGATTTCATACTCAGCTAAAGCAAGTTATGGGGAACTAACCTAATTTTGAGAAAACTTTAGCTGAGAGGATTTATATCTCTATGCAAGGGATTCGTTTTGAGTGCAATACAGCTGATATAAAGTTTTTAAGATCACGATCAGGTTCTGGTCTTTAATTGAATAAAAAATTTGCTTGCCATCGCGGCGGGTGCTGACCACATCACTTTTACGTAACATCATCAGCTGTTGGGACAGCGTCGGTTGCTGGATCTTGGTGAGATGTTCAATCTGGGAGACGTTTAGCTCAGCTTGAGAAAGGTGACATAAAATGATGAGACGATCAGTGTTTGCAAGCGATTTGAGGATGCCTACCACCTGATCAGCTGAATCACGCATGGTGGTGATTTCAAGATCGGTATTCATTCAGAATGTCCATAGAGATTTAAATACAGCGCGAGAGATTATAAAGCCCTGAAAGCCTTATAAATCGTTAAGTACAACTTATTTCTATGGTTTTTTATGAATTTAAATATCAAGAAAAATTATATGTTTTCTTTGTAGTAATCAGTTATTTTTATTGCATATGAACGACTTATCCAATAGCGGATTTGCCATAATAGAATGCAAATTCCATTGTCATCTACAAAATTTCAAAATGCTTGTATGATGATAGTGCAATTCAAACATATAACATCAGGGACATACGAATGAGTACAGATTCAGCATTTCCTACTCCCAGCAATCTTGGGATAGCGGTTTACAGTAACAATGCAGAAGCGATTGGCAACACCCCGCTGGTACGTATTAATCGTGCAATTCAAGGCGGGGCGACTGTACTCGCAAAAGTTGAAAGCCGTAACCCGGCATTTTCAGTAAAATGCCGTATCGGTGCAGCACTGGTGGCTGATGCAGAAAAATCAGGCAAACTCAAACCAGGCATGCATATTGTTGAACCAACTAGTGGTAATACCGGTATTGCACTGGCATTTGTTGCTGCAGCAAAAGGTTATCCATTAACGCTGACCATGCCAGCCAGCATGAGTATCGAACGCCGTAAAGTCGTGAAAGCGTTTGGCGCCAACCTGATTCTGACTGAACCAGCAAAAGGCATGAAAGGTGCGGTAGATGAAGCGGTACGTCTGGTGACTGAAGAGCCAGAAAAATACTTCCTGCCACAACAGTTTGAAAACCCAGCCAACCCGAAAATCCACGAAGAAACTACTGGCCCGGAAATCTGGGAAGCAACTGGCGGTAAAGTTGACATTCTGGTCGCTGGTGTAGGTACAGGCGGCACCATTTCTGGTATTTCACGTTACTTCGAAAAAGTACGTAACCAGCCAATCTACTCAGTCGCTGTTGAGCCAGCAGAATCACCAATTATTGGCCAGGCGAAACGCGGTGAAACACTGACTCCTGGACCACACAAAATCCAGGGCATCGGTGCAAACTTCATTCCGGGTAACCTGGATCTCGACCTGGTTGATGAAGTGATCGCCATCGAAAGTGGTGAAGCGGTTGAATGGGCCCGTAAAACTGCAGCTCAGGAAGGTATCCTGGTTGGTATCTCAAGTGGTGCGGCAATGGCAGCTGCAGCGAAACTTGCGGCTCGTCCAGAAAATGCAGGTAAAAACATCGTGGTGATCCTGCCAGACGGTGGTGAACGCTACCTGTCTTCTGTGCTGTTTGAAGACATTTCTGCGGAATAATTTTTAGCAATTATTCAGTAGCACAGCAAAAAGCCCGGATCAATGATTCGGGCTTTTTCTTTGTTAAATACTTGACCTTACAACTATGGGAAGGTTTAAGCTATAAGCCAGATTCAAAGCATCAATAAAATGAAGGAGATGTGCCATGCAGGAACGGTCAGACACTCAGCTGTATCAAACCACTGTACAGATTGAAGGCATGAGCTGTGCATCTTGTGTGGCACGGGTCGAAAAAGCTCTAAAGAAAATCGAAGGCGTGGTTTCGGCTAATGTCAATTTATCTACAGAAAAAGCTTCGATCAGTGCTGAACGCATGATTCCATATGCTGAGATTTTCCAGAAAATAGAGCGCACGGGATTTAGCGTCGCGCAGCAGCAATTCGAGCTAGATATTAAAGGGATGACTTGTGCCTCCTGTGCAGCCCGTATCGAAAAAGCCCTCAAGAAAATTCCGGAAGTTCTGGAAGCGAATGTCAATCTGTCTACCGAAAAGGCTTATGTCACTGCGGTTAGTTCTTTACAGCAGCAAACCTTGGTCAAAGCCATTCAAAAAGCTGGTTTTGATGTCAAAGCGGATAAATTGGAACTTAGTATCGAAGGCATGACCTGCGCTTCATGTGTGGCTCGGGTGGAAAAGGCTCTCAGCAAAGTCGAAGGTGTGACTTCTGCCTGTGTGAATCTAGCGACTGAAACTGCTCAGGTTTATGGCTCCAACCTCAATGCTGCCGATCTGATTCAAGCGGTGAAAAAAGCTGGCTATGAGGCACAGCTGAAAACGGCAAAAGTAAATTTTGCCGAGCAGCAGAACTTTCAGCAGAAAAAAGCCGAAGAAACCGCATCGCTGTATCGGGATTTATGGATTGCACTGGCACTGGCACTGCCAGTATTTATTCTGGAAATGGGAGCGCATCTGATTCCGGCCTTCCATCACTGGATTGCACACAATATCGGTACCCAGAACAGCTGGTATATCCAGTTTGTACTGACCACATTGGTATTGCTGTTTCCGGGTCGGCGTTTCTACCAGCATGGGATTCCAGCTTTACTACGACTGGCACCGGACATGAACTCGCTGGTCACCGTCGGTACATCGGCAGCCTATTTGTTTTCAGTGATTGCAACTTTCTTCCCGTCCTTGCTGCCACAAGCCACGGTGCATGTCTATTTTGAAGCGGCAGCTGTGATTATCGCCTTGATTCTGCTCGGGCGTTATCTGGAAGCACGTGCCAAGGGTAAAACCTCACAGGCGATTCAATACTTAATTGGTCTGCAGCCGAAAACTGCGCGTGTATTGCAGAATGGACAATGGCTAGACCTACCGATTTCTGAAGTACAGCAAGGCATGACCATTGAAATCCGTCCGGGTGAGAAAGTAGCGGTGGATGGCGTGGTCACTTCTGGCCATAGCTATGTGGATGAAGCGATGGTGACCGGTGAACCGGTACCTGTCGCGAAAAATATTGAAGACAAAGTGGTAGGTGGCACCATTAACCAGAATGGTACTTTGCAAATCCGTGCCACTGCTGTGGGCGAAGATTCGGTACTGGCACAGATCATTAAAATGGTAGAACAGGCACAGGGTGCCAAGCTGCCGATTCAAGCAGCGGTAGACAAAGTCACTTTGTGGTTTGTACCTGCAGTGATGGGACTGGCACTACTGACCTTTATCATTTGGTTTCTGGTTGGCCCTGAGCCACAATTGACTTATGCACTGGTCAGCGCAGTAGCAGTACTGATTATTGCCTGTCCATGTGCGATGGGGCTGGCAACCCCGACATCCATTATGGTCGGAACCGGTCGGGCTGCTGAACTGGGGGTGCTGTTCCGTAAAGGGGAAGCATTGCAACTACTCCAGCAAACTAAAGTGGTCGCTGTCGATAAAACAGGAACCCTGACGGAAGGTAAACCCGTCCTCACCGATTTTCAGGTACAAGAAGGTTTAGATGAGCAGCAGGTGTTGCAGCTGATTGCTTCGGTCGAAGCCAAATCTGAACATCCGATTGCCTATGCGGTTGTGCAGGCTGCCAAAGAGTTGCAGATTGAATTACTCGAAGTCAGTGAATTTGATTCGATTACCGGTGCCGGCATTAAAGCTAAAGTTGGTGATCAAGAGATTCAGATCGGGGCAGAACGTTTGATGCAGCAGCTCGATTTAAGCACTGAAAGTTTTGCTGAAATTGCGGCTAAATTAGGGCAAGAAGGAAAAACACCCCTCTATGCTGCAATGAATAGTCAGCTGGCAGCGATTATTGCTGTAGCTGATCCGATTAAAGATACGACCTTTAAAGCCATTGAACAACTGCACCATCAGGGACTGAAAGTAGCGATGATTACTGGCGATAATCCACATACGGCGAAAGCAGTGGCGCAGCAACTTAAGATTGACCATGTCATTGCAGAAGTTCTACCCCATGAAAAAGTTGATGCTGTGAAAAAACTGCAAAAACAGCATGGCATCGTGACTTTTGTGGGTGATGGTATTAATGATGCACCGGCACTGGCTCAGGCGGACGTGGGTATGGCAATTGGTACAGGCACTGATGTAGCCATTGAAGCGGCGGATGTGGTGTTAATGTCTGGCAACCTGCAGCATGTAGCAACGGGGATTGGCATTAGTCAGGCCACCATTAAAAATATTCGGCAAAATCTGTTCTGGGCCTTTGTTTACAATATTGCCTTGATTCCAATTGCAGCTGGAATCCTGTATCCATTCTTCGGCATTTTACTCTCGCCAATGTTCGCTGCAGGTGCGATGGCCTTATCTTCCGTATTTGTGGTCAGCAATGCGCTGCGACTGAAACTCTATCAGCCGGGTTAGGCGAGGAGGCTGTATGAATATTGGACAGGCAGCAAAACGTTCGGGGATTTCCGCCAAAATGATCCGTTATTATGAGGAGATTGGGCTGTTACCCGCGCCGAAACGCAGTGAAAGTGGCTATCGTCATTATACTGATGCAGATATCCGGACGTTGAGTTTTATCCAGCATGCCCGTGAACTGGGTTTCTCTTCGGAACAGATGAAGGAATTACTGGGTCTGTGGTTGAATGAAGTACGGCAGAGCAGTGAGGTGAAAGCTCTGGCACAAAAGCATATTGATATGCTGGAACGAAAAATCCGTGATATGCAGGCGATGGTCAGCATGTTGAAGCAGTCCGTCGCGCGTTGTGCTGGTGATGAACGTTCGGATTGTGAAATTTTAAAAGATATTGAACAGGGTTTAGATACAAATCAATAACCTGCAAAAGTACACACTTCAAGATAAAATTAAATTCACTTTAAGGAGTAAATACATGAAATTTCGTATTGAAAATATGACTTGTGGTGGTTGTGCCCGTAGTGTGACTGCAACGATTAAAGATCTGGATGAACATGCACATGTTGAAATTGATGTGGAGAAAAAACTGGTCGAAGTCGAAAGCGGTGTACATCAGGATGAAATTATTGCTGCACTGACTGAAGATGGCTTTCCACCAGAAGTACTCTAAGCAGTTCGAAATAAAAAAGCCTAACAAGAACGTTAGGCTTTTTTATTGGTGGTTGCAGGGGCAATTATTAGTGCCTGATTCACATACAGTTCAATCAGACGTTCCCGTGAGCCAATGGCTTTTTGATAGCTGGTGGAATTGAGTAACAGCGACGCACCATAAGTCACCGTCCAGATAAAGGACAGGTAATCACGAATTGACATGCTGCTATGGTTGGCATCCAGATAGTCACGGGTAATGTCACGGATACTGAGAATGCGTTCTTCACGTACATGATATAGTTCCTGAAATAATTCCTTTAGACCTTTCTCGGTATTGGTCAGGCGTTCCTCAATCATATGCAGCAGGATGGTACGGTTGGAATTATGCAGGTGATAGAGCATAAATTCCGATACATAGGTACGAAAATCCGCATTAAAACGTTTGGAAATTTCTAAAAGACGCTTTTCATTTAAAATGATCAGTTCCAGATACAACTGGTTTTTGCTTTTAAAATGCTTGTAAATGGTCCCCTTGGCAATATCCATTTCAGCCGCAAGTTCATTCAGCGTAATATCTTCATTATTGTCCAGTAACAAGCTCTCAGCCATGCTCAGGATTTTTTCCTTACGCAGAAGGAAGTTCTGTTGTCTTACACTGGTCATTTTATCTTTACTTATGTGTCGAAAAAGAACATGAACAGCCTAAGTTTTTTTATCGACAATGACTATCAAACTAAGGTCGTGCATGTGGATGTAAATTGAAGAAAAATTATACGGTTAATCAATAAATAATGAAAACAGGACACTATTTTATTAGTGCCTTGAATCTTAAACTTACGCAGTTCAAGCGTAAAAAGCAATTTATTTAAAAGCTTTTTCCAGCACATGCCGGTGAATAAAACGCAGCTTGTCTTTGACTACTTCGGTCAGTTCGAATGGATAGGCATCTTCCAGTCCCATACTACGATTGAGCGCATTCAGGTTGAAGGTCAGGGTGACCCAGTTTTCCAGAATATGTTCAAAATCCTGCCCCCCGATTGGGCATTCTTTAAAGGACATGCTAGCCAGGGTTCTACCATTGCCATCTACGCGCAAACCGGCAAAGAAGGCTGTTTCCAGCGTTTCCATGATGTGCAGATAATGCGCCCAGGTTTCTGCCCAGTCTTCCCAGGGATGCGCTGTAGCATACGTACTAATATAACGTTCCTGCCAGTTTTCTGGGGCACCTTCTTCATAATGGCGTTGCAATGCCGCTGCATAGTCCTGACGCTCATCTCCGAAATAATGTCTAAATTCATCAATGAGTTCCGGATGCAGATGCTGCATCACATTGAAATAAAAATGCCCACTTTCGTGGCGAAAGTGACCCAAAAGAGTGCGGTAGTTTTCGCCCATATTGATCCGTGTAGTTTCCCGATACACCACATCGGCTTCACTGGCATTCATGGTAATCAGGCCATTAGTATGTCCAGTGAGTACCGGTTTACCATCCATAGGCATAAGAAAATGGAAACGTAAACCAAAAGGATCATCATCATGACGTTTAGGACGCGGCATGATGTTCATACGCTGCATAAGATACAGAAAACGCCGTTTAGCGACCTCCAGCCGGCGCCAGTAGGTAATGACTTCAGGATCATCCAGATTGGGAATGATATGGGTTAGCTGGCAGGATTCACAGTAATCTTCATTTGAATCACTCGGGATCATCCAGTTGCAGACCTGGTAATGGGTGTAGTTATAGCAGGGCTTGTAGTGGGTGGCACGATAGTCAGATTTAAACGGCACCCATTCATCTTCACTGACTTTTTCAAAGGTGCACATGTCCTTTTCCGAGGCAATATAGCCAATCGGATATTTACAGTGACGGCATTCAGTTGAAAGGAAAAAAATCTGATGCTCACATTTGGGACATTCAAAATATTTCATCTGCACTCCGTGAAAAGTATGGTGGCTCCATGCCTAAGTCATCTATCTGAATAACATGATCTATTAACCAGTTAATTAAAAATCATTTAATTCAGTTAGTTGTGCAATCCAATGCACATCATTCAATCGACAGATATTGTTCATAGTTTAGCCTGTGTAAAAGATAGGTGAAATGTCATTCGTGCTATTTATGTAAGAAAATTGAACCAGTCTGGTTGGCACGATAAATGCTTTATTTTGATGCAATATTTACCGTTTTTTGATCAATTGTTCCGCTTTGGAACGTGATGGATCAAATTGATGCATATAGGGCCAAGATGAAGATTTTTACCCAACGTCTGGAAAATGTCAGTGAGACTGCTGATATTGAAAGCATTGAACTCAGCTTTGATACGCGTCAAAAAAGCCGCTTTCGTGCGACATTGAAAAATGGCACTGATATTGGTGCAGACCTGCCTCGTACCGGCATTTTACGTAGCGGTTCAATCATTGCGACTGAAAATGGCGAATTATTACGCGTCGATGCCAAGCCAGAAATCCTGATGCGGGTGACTGCTGATACCGATTTCGATTTACTTAAAGCGGCGTATCACCTCGGCAATCGCCATGTACCACTGATGCTGACCCCAACTGCGCTGTATTTTGAGCCCGATCATGTGCTGGCAGAAATGGTGCAAGGACTCGGTTTGAATGTCACTACGGTTCAGCATCCTTTTGAACCGGAAAGTGGCGCTTATGCACAGCATCAGCATGAGCACCGTTTAAGCCCAATCAAGTCGTTGCATCATGTCGCACATTAAGGCTTCTCAGCTCCTCAGCCTGCTGACCCTATCTTCGACGGCGCTGCCGATCGGGGCCTACTGTTATTCGCAAGGGGTAGAAAGCGCGATTGATACCGGCCTGATTCATGACGAAGCCTCTAGCATTGCCTACTTTAATGAAGTGCTGGAAATGTTGTTGCTGCGTTTTGAATTTCCGATTCTAAAACGCCTGATGCAAAGCTATGACGATGAAGCCACTTTTAAATACTGGGCGGAAATTTATCGGGCTAGCCGGGAAAGTCGGGAATTACTGGCGGAGTCACAGCAGCTGGCATTTTCACTGAATGCCTGGATTCGTGATGTATTAAAACGACCAGTCAAAGTCAAAAAACAATATGGCTATGTGCCTGTATATGCCCAGTTATGTGGTGAACTGCAACTTGAAGTCGATGATGTACTCACCGCATATGCCTTTGCAGTGCTGGAGAATCAGGTCTTGGCTGCGGTGAAAACCGTACCGCTTGGACAGATGAGCGGCCAGCGGATTTTATGGGATCTGCATGGAGAAATTCCGGCACTGATTCAGCGTGCTATCACCCTGACTGATGACGAGATGAGCAGTGCTTTACCAAATTACGCCATGCTCAGCATGCGCCATGAAAATCAATATTCACGTTTATTTAGATCTTAAAAATTAAAGGAAAAATTATGTCAGAACGTAGTCCATTACGCGTTGGTATCGGTGGTCCAGTGGGGTCGGGTAAAACTGCTTTAACCCTGAATTTATGTCAGGCACTGCGTGAAAAATACAATATGGCTGTGGTCACCAATGACATTTATACCAAGGAAGATTCCAACTTTTTAACCCGCAATGAAGCAATGTCGCCAGACCGTATTGTCGGTGTAGAAACCGGTGGTTGTCCGCATACTGCGATTCGTGAAGACGCCTCGATTAACCTGGCTGCGATTGATGACTTGTGTGAAAAGTTCGATGGGCTGGAGCTGATCATTATTGAAAGTGGTGGTGATAACCTTGCAGCGACTTTTAGTCCTGAGCTTTCTGATCTGACTTTATATGTGATTGACGTTGCCGGTGGTGAAAAGATTCCACGTAAAGGTGGCCCGGGGATTACCAAATCAGACCTGCTCATCATTAACAAAACTGACCTGGCGCCAATGGTAGGTGCAAGCCTGGAAGTGATGGATCAGGATGCAAAACGTATGCGTGGTGACAAGCCATTCCTGTTTTCCAATATGAAAACCAAAGAAGGTCTGGATCAGATTATCGAATTCATTGAAAAACAAGGGCTGTTTAAGGCTTAACTCAGTCAGGATTAGTGCACAGCAATATGAATAGTGTGGTAGAAGCAGAACACGGATCGGCAACAAAACTCTGGTTTGCACGTTTGCAACTGGGCTTTGAAGCCGATGCCAGCACAGGACGAACCATCCTGCAGCATCGCAGGCATGAAGGGCCAGTGCGCGTGCAGAAAATGCTGTGGCCTGAAAAAACTGGGGTCTGCCACGCCATCATTGTGCATCCACCTGCCGGGATTGCCGGTGGTGATCATCTCAGCTTTGACATGAAGGTTGGAGCGAATGCACATGGTCTGGTCACTACACCGGGTGCAGGCAAATGGTACAAGACCAATCTGAAACAGGCCTATCAACATATTGATATCCGGGTGGAAGAACAGGGCATTTTTGAATGGCTGCCACAGGAAACCATGCTGTTTGATGGTGCCAATGCGCATGCGTCTACCACGATTCAGCTCGATCAAACTGCCAGCTTTATTGGCTGGGACATGCTGGTAATAGGTCGTCAGGCACGTTCCGAGCAGTTTGAGCAGGGCGGTTATCGTAGCCGATTTTTGCTATATCGCGGTTCAAAGCTGTTGGTTGCGGATCAACTGAAATTTGTCGGTCAGGATCGATGGTTAAAATCCTGTCTAGGGATGAATGGTCATGCCGTGATGGGTAGCTTCTGGGCCGTGCCGCCGGAAAAATACCGCGCCAATTTTTATCTGGATGAGCATCTGGATCTGATTCGTGAACTGATTATGCGTATGGATGTGCCAGTGACTTTGACTGCGCTGGATGATGTGGTGACAGCCCGTTATCTCGGAGATGATGTACGTCAATGTCATGATGCATTTGCAGCAATTCGTGCTCGTTTGCGCCGTTACTGGTTTGGGCTGGATGAAGAGTTTCCGAGGATTTGGAGGACTTAGCGAGATTTAAAGAATCCCTCACTCTAACTCCCTCCCAGTGGGAGGGAGAACTTCATGAGTCAGAAGTAAAAATTCCCTCTCCCTATGGGCATAGGTATCTACACAATTTCCATGTTTTGCGTTAAATTGAAGAGCATGCTCTTCAATTTTAACATCTCTCGCTTAGATCAGCGCCTTGTCAAACGTTACAACAACCTCGTTCAACTCAATATGAATCCTCTTGCTTCACTTGCTCCTGCAATCAAAGATATTGCCTCTGCTCAAAAAAATAGTTTCGCAACGACGCAAGCTGTATGGCGGTTTTTAAATAATGATAAAATCTCATTTAAACAATTAAATGAACCTATTCAAAAACTTGCTTGTGATCAGATTAAGACATCGCTGCATCGTTATGCTTTAGTTATTCATGATTGGTCACAAATCCAATATGTGACACATCGTAATAAAACCCAAAAACTCCAAAGGACACATCAGTACGACTCAGGCTATGAATTACAAACGAGCTTACTTGTTGATGCTGCTTCTGGACTACCTGTTGCTCCATTAGCTCAGACCCTTTCTAGTGCTTCAGGTTGCTATTCGACATTCAATGAGCAACAGACCGAACGTAAAACCCATTTAGACTCCCTTTCTGAACAAATTCAAAAAGTTGAACAGTTTCCTCTTGATAAAACCTGCGTACATATTATTGATCGTGAAGGAGATTCCATTGCTCATCTCAGGGAATTAAGCAGTCATGGTTTTCAATGGCTTATTCGAGCAAAGGAAGGAAATCGGATTGAGCATCAGGGTGAAATATGTAAAGTTGGAGAAGTTGCTGAACGTATCGAAATACAGCAAGTGAAACCCATTTCTTATAAGGGTAATCAACATATGCTTTATGTTGGAGAAACCAATGTTCGGCTTACCCGTGCTGCAAAATCAAATAAAAAAGATTGTTTAGGTCAAAGAGTTGCTCCTCAGAAAGGTGCTGCAATTGAGGCTAGACTGATTATTGCGGTGGTTAAAGATATTAATGAAAAGACAGTTGCAAGATGGTCATTGATCAGTAATGTACCAACTGAGATTACCGCAGTAGAACTGACGACTTGGTATTACTGGCGTTGGTCAATCGAATGTTATTTCAAACTTCTCAAGCAAGCAGGCCATGATATTGAGTCATGGCTTCAGACTACGCCAGAAGCGATTTTAAGGCGTTTGCTAATCAGTTGTATGGCTTGTGTGTTGACGTGGAGAGTACAGCGTTGTACAGATGAACAAAATCAGAAAGTCCGTGCATTTTTGACTAGACTTTCAGGTAGACAACAGAAAAGAGGCAAGGTAGAGAGTGCGCCTGCCATATTGGCAGGACTCTCGATTTTACTAAATACTCTTCAACTGCTCTCAGAATATTCAATAGATGAACTGAATGAAATCGCAACTATTGCACTAGGTACCTAAAGATGTGTAGATACCTATGCCCTATGGGAGAGGGTTAGGGTGAGGGTAATTAAATCCCTCCTAACCTCCCTTTCTTGCACCAGGTTTAAAGCAGTGCTTAAGCCTTGTTCAGGGAGGAACTATAACCTTGCACAAAATTTGCTTTAAAAAATTGAAATACATTAGGAAAGAGATATGGAACTCAATCCCACAGAAAAAGACAAGCTACTGATTTTTACTGCAGGACTGGTGGCAGAGCGTCGTAAGGCACGCGGGCTGAAACTGAATTACCCGGAAGCAATTGCTTATATTTCGGCAGCCCTGCTGGAAGGTGCGCGTGATGGCATGAGTGTGAGTGAACTGATGCACTACGGTACAACCTTGCTCAAGCGTGAAGACGTGATGGAAGGCGTGCCGGAAATGATTGCTGAAGTTCAGGTGGAAGCGACTTTCCCGGATGGTTCCAAACTTGTCACTGTGCATCAGCCGATTGTCTAGGAGCAGATTATGATTCCAGGTGAAATTATTACGCCAGATCTGGATATTGAAATAAATGTCGGTCGGCAGACTTTAAAACTCACAGTGTCCAATGCTGGTGACCGTCCAATCCAGGTCGGTTCACATTTTCATTTTTATGAAGCGAATGATGCTTTGCAGTTTGACCGTGAACAGGCCAAAGGCTATCGCCTGAATATTGCTGCAGGCACAGCGGTACGTTTTGAGCCGGGACAAAGCCGCGATGTAGAGCTAGTAGCATTGGCAGGCAAGCGTGAAGTGTATGGCTTTGCGGGTCGTGTCATGGGTAAGTTGGACTAAGGAGATAACAATAAAATGAAAATGTCACGCCGCGCGTATGCGGAAATGTTTGGTCCAACCGTCGGTGACCGTGTCCGTCTAGCCGATACCGAGCTGTTTATTGAGGTCGAACAGGACCTGACCACCTATGGTGAAGAAGTCAAATTTGGTGGTGGTAAGGTTATTCGTGATGGTATGGGGCAATCCCAGTTACTTGCTGATGAAGTCGCGGATACGGTGATTACCAATGCCTTGATTGTAGACTGGTGGGGAATTGTTAAAGCTGATGTAGGCTTAAAAAATGGTCGCATCTGGAAAATTGGGAAAGCCGGTAACCCGGATATTCAGCCAGATATTACCATTCCCCTAGGTGCTGCGACGGAAGTCATTGCCGGTGAAGGACAGATTCTGACAGCCGGTGGTGTAGATACCCATATTCACTGGATTTGCCCGCAACAGGTCGAAACTGCACTGATGTCTGGTATTACCACTATGATCGGTGGTGGTACAGGTCCGGCAGCAGGCACATCTGCAACGACAGTGACGCCAGGCCCTTGGCACATTTCCACCATGCTACAAGCCATTGATGACTTGCCAATGAATATTGGTTTATTGGGTAAAGGTAACTTAAGCCAACCTGAACCAGTAGCAGAGCAAATTAAAGCCGGTGTAGTGGGCCTGAAACTACATGAAGACTGGGGTTCTACACCTGCTGCCATTGACAACTGTTTGACTGTGGCAGATCAATATGATGTACAGGTGGCGATCCATACTGACACACTAAATGAAAGTGGCTTTCTAGAAGAAACTTTAGCGGCATTTAAAAATCGTACTATTCATACTTACCATACCGAAGGTGCGGGTGGTGGACATGCGCCCGATATTTTGAAAGCAATTGGTCAGCCGAATGTATTGCCATCTTCAACCAATCCAACCCGTCCATATACCATCAATACCATTGATGAGCATCTGGACATGCTGATGGTCTGTCACCATCTTGATCCTGCAATTGCAGAAGATGTGGCTTTTGCTGAAAGCCGTATCCGTCGTGAAACCATTGCCGCAGAGGATATTTTGCAGGATATGGGTGCGATTGCCATGATGTCCTCAGACTCGCAGGCGATGGGCCGTGTCGGTGAAGTAGTGATTCGTACCTGGCAAACCGCCCATAAAATGAAGGTACAGCGTGGACCTTTAGAAGGTGATAATGCAACGCATGACAATAACCGCGTGAAACGTTATATCGCCAAATATACGATCAACCCTGCAATTACTCATGGTTTAAGTCATGAAATTGGTTCGGTGGAAGAAGGTAAACTGGCGGATCTGGTGTTATGGAAACCGGCTTTCTTTGGTGTAAAACCTTCAATGATCATTAAAGGTGGCATGATTGCAGCAGCGCCAATGGGCGACATCAATGCGTCAATTCCAACGCCACAGCCAGTGCATTACCGTCCGATGTTTGGTGCGTATCCGCGTGGCGTGCACAACACCTGTATTACTTTCCTGTCACAGGTGGCGATTGATGCTGGTGTACATGAAAAACTAAGTTTGAAAAAGCTGATCAGTCCATGTAAGAACACGCGAAATATCCAGAAAAAGGATATGAAGCTGAATACTTACTGTCCGGTGATGGAAGTTGATCCGGAGATTTATGAAGTACGGGCAGATGGCAAGTTACTGACTTGTGAACCGGCAGAAGTGTTGCCGATGGCGCAGCGTTATTTCTTGTTTTAAGAATCTCCCTAAATCCCTCTTTTATAAAGAGGGACTTTCCTCCCTTTGCCAAAGGGAGGTTAGGAGGGATTTTAATTTGTTATATTTCCTTCTCCCTTTAAGCATAGGTATCTACACATCTTTAGGTACCTAGTGCAATAGTTGCGATTTCATTCAGTTCATCTATTGAATATTCTGAGAGCAGTTGAAGAGTATTTAGTAAAATCGAGAGTCCTGCCAATATGGCAGGCGCACTCTCTACCTTGCCTCTTTTCTGTTGTCTACCTGAAAGTCTAGTCAAAAATGCACGGACTTTCTGATTTTGTTCATCTGTACAACGCTGTACTCTCCACGTCAACACACAAGCCATACAACTGATTAGCAAACGCCTTAAAATCGCTTCTGGCGTAGTCTGAAGCCATGACTCAATATCATGGCCTGCTTGCTTGAGAAGTTTGAAATAACATTCGATTGACCAACGCCAGTAATACCAAGTCGTCAGTTCTACTGCGGTAATCTCAGTTGGTACATTACTGATCAATGACCATCTTGCAACTGTCTTTTCATTAATATCTTTAACCACAGCAATAATCAGTCTAGCCTCAATTGCAGCACCTTTCTGAGGAGCAACTCTTTGACCTAAACAATCTTTTTTATTTGATTTTGCAGCACGGGTAAGCCGAACATTGGTTTCTCCAACATAAAGCATATGTTGATTACCCTTATAAGAAATGGGTTTCACTTGCTGTATTTCGATACGTTCAGCAACTTCTCCAACTTTACATATTTCACCCTGATGCTCAATCCGATTTCCTTCCTTTGCTCGAATAAGCCATTGAAAACCATGACTGCTTAATTCCCTGAGATGAGCAATGGAATCTCCTTCACGATCAATAATATGTACGCAGGTTTTATCAAGAGGAAACTGTTCAACTTTTTGAATTTGTTCAGAAAGGGAGTCTAAATGGGTTTTACGTTCGGTCTGTTGCTCATTGAATGTCGAATAGCAACCTGAAGCACTAGAAAGGGTCTGAGCTAATGGAGCAACAGGTAGTCCAGAAGCAGCATCAACAAGTAAGCTCGTTTGTAATTCATAGCCTGAGTCGTACTGATGTGTCCTTTGGAGTTTTTGGGTTTTATTACGATGTGTCACATATTGGATTTGTGACCAATCATGAATAACTAAAGCATAACGATGCAGCGATGTCTTAATCTGATCACAAGCAAGTTTTTGAATAGGTTCATTTAATTGTTTAAATGAGATTTTATCATTATTTAAAAACCGCCATACAGCTTGCGTCGTTGCGAAACTATTTTTTTGAGCAGAGGCAATATCTTTGATTGCAGGAGCAAGTGAAGCAAGAGGATTCATATTGAGTTGAACGAGGTTGTTGTAACGTTTGACAAGGCGCTGATCTAAGCGAGAGATGTTAAAATTGAAGAGCATGCTCTTCAATTTAACGCAAAACATGGAAATTGTGTAGATACCTATGCCCTTTAAGAGAAGATTGGGAGGAAGGTGAAAGTATTAATTGCTAGCTTGTGATGTTTGCGCGAAAGGTATACAAAAAGAAAAATCTAATGACTTAAAAGAGTTTCTAAACTTGCAAAATATTTCTGAATACCCCTTTGTACATCAAGATCATAACTATATTTACTTATATAAGCATGTACGGTTTTCTAATGGATCGTTGGCTATTTTGAAAGATGGAACGATTCGTTTTACTCCACCTGCTGAATTTAATGACCCATTTGATTGTGTTTATGGTATTTCAGAAGATCACTTTCATTCCGCTACAGAATTGCGATCGATTATACAAAAAGGGGGATTACCAAAAGTTTCTCCTGCTAAAAGAATATTGCTAGCTCGCCAAGTAAAACACGTTCAGAAAAAAGAAATGGATGATCTGAGCTACTTTAGAAAACTACATGAGAATTTTGGTGTTTGTTGTTTAAATCATAATCCATTAAATATTCTCATGTGGTCACATTATGCAGAAAACCATACTGGTTTTTTAATAGAATTTAAATTTTCTAAAAAAGAACTCCAAGAGGGTTTAGAGCTTTTAAATTTTTTACCAATACCAGTCCAATATCTCAGTTCGATACCAATTGTTTCTAAAGTAGATAGGAAAAATTTAGAAAGCCCAGCAATTACAAATAAAGTGTATTTATCAAAGGCTATTGATTGGGAGTATGAAAAAGAATTTCGTATCTTAAAACATGAAATTAAGAATCCAATACAAAAATTTCCTAAAGAAAAATTGCTATGTACTGTTATTTCAGGAATCAAAATCGAAGACTCTAATAAGAAGTTATTAAAGAAGATTTGTGAGGAACAGAAAATTCCATTCTATGTAGCTGAAAGGATACCGAATGGTTACGGGATAAATGTTCCAAACCATCCGCGTTTAGATCTTCTTGGTTTAAAAAGAAATAAATAAGCAATCCAAACTTTCTGCTATTAACCCACATTCCATTTTTAATTAGTCATAACGTCTGCTAATGCATAAAATATTTTACTTTTAATGTATTAGCAGATGACCGTATGGCAATCAGCTGGATTTTCTTTACTTTGATGGCTGCCTTTATGCAAGCCTGGCGAAATGCCTTTCAAAAACAGCTCAGCACCACTGTTGATATCTGGGGCGTGACGCTAGCGCGTTTCCTGTTTGGATTTCCTCTGGCTGGACTTTATATCGCGAGTTTATACCACTTCAAACCGGTAGAAAGTGTGGTGCATTTTACCCCGAAGTATTGGATCTATATCCTGATTGCCGGTATCAGCCAGATTCTGGCAACCGCCTTGATGGTACAGCTGTTTAAACAGAAAAATTATGCGATTGGCGTTGGACTGGCAAAAAGTGAAGCGATTCTGGCTGCCATTATCGGAGTGATTTTCCTGTCAGATCATCTTTCTGTACTCGCATGGATCGGAGTACTGATCGGTGGTTATGCGGTATTTCTGCTCAGTAAAGGCAATCAGCTGACTGGTTTATCCACCATGACTTTAGCCATCGGAATCGGAAGTGGTTTAAGCTTTGCTATTACCTCGCTCTTGGTCCGTGAAGCCAGCCTGGAACTACCGATGTTGCCAACCATACATCGTGCTTCATGGGTACTGATTTCAGTGATTGGTTTCCAGTGCATCAGTATGCTGATTTACCTGAGCCTGTTTAGTCGAAAAACCTTAGTCGCCATGTGGCAACGTTTGGGACTTACTTTTAAAGTCAGTTTTTGTAGCTTTATGGCATCCCTCGGCTGGTTTACCGCCATGAGTATGATGAGTGTGCCAATCGTGAAAACCTTGGGACAAATCGAAATCCTGTTCAGTCTGCTAATTTCCGCTTATTTCTTTAAAGAAAAACTGGCGCGTGCCGAGCACTGGGGCTTGGGATTAGTGGTGATTGCAGCGATGCTGGTGATCTGGGCTTAACCAATACACGAATAAAAGAAAAGCCACGAAATATCGTGGCTTTTTTTTACAACAATGAATCAAGCAGCAAGAAAATTTTGTACTGCCCGATTAAAGGCTTCCGGCTGTTCAATATTTGAAATATGCGAAGCATTGATTTCAAACAACTGGCTATTCGCAATACGTTGCTGCATAAACTGACCATCTGCAACAGTCGTCACCGGATCCTGCTGACCCGCAATAATCAGCACAGGGATTTGAATGCTGCTAAGTTGTTCGCGGACATCCGCCTTAGCCAGAGCTTCACAGCAGTTTGCATAGCCTTCTGGGCTGCCAGCTCCGAGGTCGTTTGAAAGTTCTGCAACGACTGCCGGGTTGCTCTGGATAAAGGGATCGGTAAACCAGCGTGATGCCGCAGTTGCAGCAATCGGAGTAAGACCTTGCTCACGGACAAGCGCAGCACGGTCTTGCCATGCCTGTTCCTGGCCAATTTTGGCTGCAGTATTGCAGACAATCACCTGGCTAAAACGTTCTGGCTTATGAATCGCCAACCATTGACCGGTTAAGCCACCCATAGAAATACCACAGAATGTAGCTTTTGCAATGTTCAAATGATCCAGAAGATTCACGACATCCTGACCCAACTGCTCCAGGCTATATGGGCCTTGCGGTGCTTCCGAACCACCATGACCACGGGTGTCATAGCAGATTACGTAATAATCCTGCTGAAAATGATCAATCTGTGGCAGCCACATGCTGTATTTGGTACCCAGTGAATTGGAAAATACCAATGCAGGTTTGCTAGCATCCCCAAAAGTCTGGTAATTAATCTGGGCATCATTCGATGTAAATGTTGGCATTTGTTATTCCTTTTATTTCCTTCTAAAAGTTCCTCCCTGAACAAGGCATAAGCACTGCTTAAGCCTTGTGCAAGAAAGGGAGGTTAGGAGGGATTTTTAAACACGTTCAATAATCAGCGCGATACCTTGACCCACACCGATACACATAGAGCAGAGAGCATATTTACCGCCAGTCTGTTCCAGCTGGTTTAAGGCAGTGGTCACCAGACGGGCACCGGAAGCACCGAGTGGATGGCCAATGGCAATGGCTCCACCATTCGGGTTTACATGCGCAGCATCATCTGGAAGGCCAAGGTCACGGGTCACGGCTAGTGCCTGTGCAGCAAAGGCTTCATTCAGCTCAATCACATCCATCTGATCTAGTGTCAAACCGGTCTGGGCCAGTAGCTTTTTGATCGCCGGTGCCGGACCAAAGCCCATAATACGTGGCTCTACACCGACCACGGTTGAGCCAATAATTTTGGCACGCACTTTAAGACCATATTCTGCAACCGCTTCATCAGATGCAATCAGTAATGCAGCTGCACCATCGTTAATGCCAGAAGCATTGCCGGCAGTCACGGTTCCATCCGCTTTTACAACTGGTTTTAGCTTGGTTAAACCTTCCAGTGTTGTAGATGCACGAGGATGTTCATCGGTATCTACCACAACCGGTTCGCCTTTACGCTGAGGAATGACCACGGGCACGATTTCATTTTTAAAGAAACCTTTGGCTTGTGCCGCTGCAGTACGTTGCTGGCTGGTCAGGGCAAACTTGTCTTGATCTTCACGGTTGATATTGAACTGTGTTGCCACATTTTCCGCAGTTTCCGGCATGGTTTCCACGCCATACAGTTCTTTTAGTTTTTGATTGATAAAACGCCAGCCCATGGTGGTGTCTTCGATCTTTTGTGCACGGCCATAAGCGGTCTCCGCTTTACCCATGACAAAAGGGGCGCGTGACATGGATTCCACACCACCGGCAACAATCAAATTCGCTTCACCTGCTTTAATGGCACGTGCCGCAATGGCTACCGCATCCAGGGAGGATCCGCAGAGACGGTTAATGGTAGTGGCTGGCACTTGATAAGGTACACCTGCAAGCAGAGCGGACATACGACCCACGTTGCGGTTATCTTCACCGGCCTGGTTGGCACAGCCGAAAATTACGTCATCTACTTTTTCCCAGTTGATACTTGGGTTACGTTCCATCAAAGCCTTAATCGGAATCGCACCCAGGTCATCGGCACGAACAGGTGCCAGTCCACCGGCATAACGACCGAATGGGGTACGAATGGCATCGATGATATATGCGTTTTTCATTTATTAAATTCCTTGTTCCTTTAAATCCCTCTAAATCCCCCTTTATAAAAGGGGGACTTTTTCTCCCTTTCTTGCGCTGAATTTTAAAAGCAGTGCTTTAAAACTTGCTCAGGGAGGTTAGGAGGGATTATTAACCCTGAGTCGCATCAATCAGTTTCGCACCCGTCATCGACTGCAATTCTTTAAATGACAGACCTTCAACTTTTTCAATGACTTTCATACCTTCAGCCGTGACATCAATCACGCACAGATCGGTATAGATACGGTCTACACATTTCAGGCCAGTGGCAGGATAAGTCAGTTCAGCAACGATCTTCGGTTCACCTTTTTTAGTGATGTGATCGGTAGTGATAAAGACTTTCTTGGCACCGACGGCCAGATCCATCGCGCCACCGACAGCAGGAATTGCATCCGGTGCACCAGTATGCCAGTTGGCCAGGTCACCATTTTCAGCGACCTGGAAAGCTCCGAGTACCGCAATGTCCAGGTGACCGCCACGCATCATGGCGAAAGAATCGCCATGGTGGAAAAAGGCACCGCCGGTCAGCATGGTCACAAATTCTTTACCGGCATTGATCAGTTCAGGGTCTTCTTCACCTTTGGCAGGTGGCGGACCGAAAGCCAGCAGGCCATTTTCAGAATGCAGGAAAACATCCTTGTCTGCAGGAAGATAGCTGGCAATCTTGGTCGGCAAGCCAATACCAAGGTTAACATAGGCACCATCAGGAATGTCCTGGGCAACACGTTCAGCAATCTGGTCACGGGTCAGTTTGATATAGCTCATGATTTTGCTCCTGAATTACTGTACCGGTTGTACTTGGACAACGTGTTGGACAAAGATGCCCGGGGTAATGATGTGTTCTGGATCCAGCTCACCGAGTTCAACGACTTCAGCAACTTGGGCAATAGTCACATCTGCCGCCATAGCCATGATTGGACCGAAGTTACGTGCCGATTTACGATAGACCAGATTGCCCCAGCGATCGCCTTTATGTGCCTTGATCAGTGCAAAATCCGCTTTAATTGGATTTTCTAAAACGTAATCTTTGCCTTCATAATTCAGGGTCGGTTTACCTTCCGCCAGCAAGGTACCAAAACCAGTCGGAGTATAGATTGGACCAAGTCCCATACCGGCAGCCTGAATCCGGCAGGCCAGGTTGCCCTGAGGTACCAGTTCCAGTTCGATCTTGCCGGCACGGTACAGCTCGTCAAAGACCCATGAGTCTGACTGGCGCGGGAAAGAGCAGATAATTTTACGAACTGCGCCGGTCTTCAGCAGTTTCGCCAGGCCATAGTCGCCATTACCGGCATTATTGTTAACGATCACCAGATCTTTTACACCAAGCTCGATCAGGCCATCAATCAGTTCAGCAGGCTGACCTGCGGTACCGAAACCACCAATCATGATGGTTGATCCATCTTTGATTTGTGAAAGTGCTTCAACCAGTGAAGCAGAACTTTTATCAATCATAATCTTTCCTTTACTGCCTATCACTCAGGCACGTTTTGAATCAGAAGCTAAATTTGTTTGCAGTGAAGATTTCTTTGGGCTAAGTACAAAGTGCGCCAGCAGGCCGATACAGATGCCCCAGAACACGGAACTCATGCCCAACAGGCTCATGCCAGAAGCAGTAGCCAGAAAGGTAATCAGGGCAGATTCACGCTGGTTTTCGGTTTGCATGGCCACGGTCAGGTTGCTGGAAATTGCACCGAGTAAAGCCAGCCCAGCCAGTGCAGCAACCAGTTCTTTTGGAAACAGGCTAAACAGCAACACAATGCTGCCAGCAAACAGACCACCGAGGATGTAAAACAGGCCATTACAGATACCGGCAATATAGCGTTTGTCTTTGGCTTCATGCGCATCTGCACCCATACACAGGGCTGCAGTAATCGAACCAAGCACTGTAGTAATGGCGCCAAAACAGGCAAAAATCAGTGAGGTGATACTGGCAGTGGTAATAATCGGTTTGGCTGGAACGTTGTAACCGGACAGTTTTAATAAACTCATGCCTGGCAGGAACTGGCCCGACAGACTGACCAGAATCAGTGGGAGTGCCAAGTTCAGGGTAGAATTCCAGCTCCATTCCGGCTGGATGAATTGAGGAATAGCGATACTGAAATTCATGGTAACAGGCTGGAATTTGCCAAAAATCAAACTCAGGACCAGCCCCACACCCAGTACCCAGAGCATGGCATAGCGTGGGTTAAAACGTTTCGCGATCAGGAATACCAGCAGCATGCTGGTCACGATGATCGGCATGTTTTCGGTAGCAGTAAAAAGCCCCAGTCCAAAATTCACCAAAATCCCAGCCATCATCCCGGCAGCGACAGATTGTGGAATCAAGGCCAGTAATTTGTCGAAATAGCCAGTAATACCTATCACGAACAACACCACCGCCGTGGTGATATAGGCGGCAATGGCTTCATTCAGGGAAATTTCCGGAAACAGGGTCACCAGTAGGGCTGTTCCCGGTGCCGACCAGGCCATCACTACCGGGACTTTAAACTTCACCGACAGGTAAATGCTGGAAATGGCGGCAGCAATGGAAATGCCCCAGATCCATGAAATCATCATGGCAGGCGAGACCTGTGCCTGCTGAGCCGCCTGGAAAAAAATAATCAAGGGACCGGAATAGGAAATCAGCACGGCTAAAAATCCTGCCACCGTGGCTGAAATCGACCAGTCATCCTTCAGGGTTTGAAACAGGTGTGTCATTGCAGTTGCCTCCTTGCGGTCAATGAGCCTGTATGCAATCAGGTTTAACCCTGATCGCCGCCACCAACAGGAACTATAGTTCCAGTCATATACGATGCTTCATCTGAAGCCAGGAACAGAATGGCATTGACCTGTTCCTGGATCGTGCCATAGCGTTTCATATGGCTGCGATCCTTGGTCTGGTCGACCACATCCTGCATCCATTGTTCTTCCTGTTCGCTTAGCGGTTTGGCATTGCGTGGAATCTTGCGTGGCGGTGCTTCGGTACCACCTGTTGCCACAGCATTCACGCGGATACCATCTTTGGCATAGGCAAAGGCCAGGGAAGCGGTCAGCGCATTCACGCCACCTTTGGATGCTGAATACGGCGCGCGGTGAATGCCACAAGTCGCAATCGAGGACACATTCACGATGGTGCCATGCTGCTGCTTGATCATTTGCGGTAGCACTGCACGGCAGCACCACATGGTTGGGAACAATGAACGGTTCACTTCCTTGACGATTTCTTCTTCAGAAAATTCTTCAAAAGGTTTCATCCAGATCGCACCGCCAACATTGTTGATCAGCACATCAATACGTCCATAGGTCTCCAGTGCTTTGGCCATGACAGCCTCGGCACCAACATAGGTTTCCAGATTAGCCTTGACGATGATGGCATCACCACCAGTCGCTTCGATTTCTGCCAGGGTTTCCTGCACATAGTCCGAAATATCGGCCAATACTACTTGTGCGCCTTCAGTAGCAGCCTGGATGGCTACACCGCGGCCGATGCCTTGGGCAGCACCGGTCACGATTACGACTTTATTTAAAAATCTTTGACGTTCGGTCATGTCGAAATATCCTCAATCAGTTCGCTGAGAATTTTTCAAACAGGAAATTAGCTGGCTGGATACCTTCTGCTGACAGCCAGTTACGTACGGCATCTACCATTGGTACCGGACCACACAGGTAGATATCGACATCGCCACCATTCAGCCATTCATTTTCAATATGACCAGTGACATAGCCTTTGCGCTCGTGGCTAGATTCCGGGCTAGCGACCACAGTGCGGTATTCAAACCATGGCAGTTTGGCCTGCAGAGCATCTAGTTGTTCCAATGCCACCAGGTCAAAGTCATTGGTCACACCAAAGACCAGACGTACCGGATATTCTGAACCCTTTTCTTCCAGAACTTGGAGCATGGACAGGAATGGGGCTATCCCGGTACCGCCTGCCAACATCACCACTGGACGCACTACATTACGCAGGTAGAAGCTGCCGAATGGACCTGTAAACGTCATCTTGTCGCCGGCTTTGGCATTTTTACTGAGGAATTCACTCATTTTGCCGTTCGGCACATTGCGCACCACGAAACCGGTTAAACGGTTGCCTGGCTTGGAGCTAAATGAATAAGAACGGGTTTCAGTGGTGCCAGGAATGCCGACATTGACATATTGACCAGCTAAGAAGTGAATGTCTGGTTGGCCTTCATCCAGCTGGATATCAAAAGTAATGGTCGATTCAGACAGGTTTTCGACACATGCTAGCGTACCCTGGAACTGGTGAATTTCAGTTTTGCAGACATCAGAAGATGCCTGAATCTGGAATACCGCGTCAGAAGTAGGACGGCACTGACACGCCAGAATATAGCCCTGTTCTGCTTCTTCAGGGGTTAAAGCATCTTCAATATAAGTTTCTTCAGGCATGTCATAGCTGCCAGACTCACAAAATGCGCGGCAAGTGCCACATGCGCCGTCACGGCAATCCAGGGGAATATTGATTTTTTGGCGATAAGCTGCGTCGGAAAGCGTTTCGCCTTGCGCAACAGAGATAAAACGGGTGACGCCATCTTCAAATTGAAGTGCAACATTATGGTTTGACATGGCTGAGTGTCCTTAACAAATCTTTAAATCTGGGAGACCTCCAGCCAACATTCCATTGGGCTGGAGGGTTTTAGGCGATGGATAATTTAAATGTGGTAAATGTCGATCACCTGGTTGATGTAATCGTTTTTCAGCACCACATATTTGCTTAAAATCTGTGGTTGTTCGCCTGAAAAATCGATCACATAACGCGACATACCGAAGTAGCTGTAGCTGGTTTTGTAGCGGTAGCTCAGCGTGTTCCAGTTAAAACGGACAGTAACCTTGTTGCCATCACGCTCAACCACTTCGATGTTATTCACATTGTGGCAGGTGCGGGTATCTGGCATGGTCGCTGAAGAACGTTCAGTCTTGATCCGGAACACGCGGTCTTCTAGACCCTGACGATCTGGGTAATAAATCAGCGAGATTTCAGACTGTGGATCCTGGGTCAAAGTGTCATCATCATCCCAAGCTGGCATCCAGAATGAAGCGGTTGGAGCATAGCAGGTCAGCCATTCATCCCATTGCTCATCGTCCAGCAAACGCGCTTCGTGGTACAGGAACTGGGAAATCTGTTCGATGCCTACCTGGTTCAAATTTGCTGGTGCATTCATGCCACTTCTCCTTGTTGCTCAGCAGCTGCCAATTGTTTTTCCTTTGCAATTGCGTCTTTCATCATGTTCAGCCAGTGCTGGTGCTGCGCCAGATACAGTCCTTCATCTTCAGTTTTGATGCCTGACAGTTTTGGTTTCAGGCCGATTTCATTGGCTGCATCATCTGGACCTTGTACCCAGTGTTTGGCACCACGACACATGTCATTCCATTCCAGTTCGATGCCGGCATAACCTGCCTGGCAGGCACGGAATTCTTCCAGGTCATCCGGAGTAGCCATACCAGAAGCATTAAAGAAGTCTTCATACTGGCGGATACGGCGTGCACGTGCTTCCGGTTCTTCACCGACAGGCGCGATACAGTAAATGGTCACTTCAGTTTTATTGACAGAAATTGGACGTAATACACGGATTTGCGAACCGAACTGATCCATCAAATAGACGTTTGGATACAGGCACAGGTTACGTGAACGTTCGATCATCCATTTCGACATGGCTTCACCGAATTTTTCGGTATATTCTGCTGCTTTTGGATAATTTGGACGGTCTTCTGGATTCGCCCACTGGGTCCAGAGCAGCATGTGGCCATTTTCAAAGCCGTATGAACCACCGCCTTGTTTACCCCATGAACCCGCACTCATGGCACGGATGTTATCACCGGCCTGTTTTTCTTTACGTTGCTGGGTGGTTGCAGCGTAGTTCCAGTGTACGGCAGAGACGTGATAACCATCGGCGCCATTTTCAGCGGTCAGTTTCCAGTTACCTTCATAGGTATAGGTTGAAGAACCGCGCAGCACTTCCAGACCTTGTTCAGACTGACCCACGATCATGTCGATGATTTTGGTGGTTTCACCCAGGTATTCTTGCAATGGCAATACGTCTGGATTCAGGCTGCCGAACAGGAAGCCTTTGTAGTTTTCAAAACGTGCCACTTTTTTCAGGTCATGCGAACCTTCTTTGTTGAAGCAGTCTGAATAGCCGGCATCCACCGGATCTTTTACTTTCAGCAGTTTGCCGGAGTTGTTAAAAGTCCAGCCGTGGAATGGGCAGGTGTAGGTTGCCTTGTTGCCGCGTTTGTTACGGCACAGTTGTGCACCGCGGTGCGAGCAGGCATTGATCATGGCATTCAGTTCGCCATTGCGGTTACGCGCAATGATGATTGGCTGACGGCCAATATAAGTGGTGTAGTAATCGTTATTATTTGGAATTTGGCTTTCGTGTGCCAGGTAAACCCAGTTACCTTCGAAAATATATTTCATTTCAAGGTCAAACAGGGCCTGATCTGTAAATACAGAGCGATGTAACTTAAATTCGCCTGTTTCAAAGTTGTCTACAAGTAATTCATCAATACGATCAAGATGGCTGGTATTAATTACTGGAATACGTGGCATGTCCGTTCTCCGACTTTCCAAATTTTTTGAGAAGCTTCTGAGTGGTGGCATTCCTGCGACCACTCATACGCTCAGGGTATTAAGCGCTTGCGCGGCGGCGTTCTACTTCAGTAGAAGGTGCAGCTTCAGTTTCTTTCACAAGTTCGATGTTGAATTGGATGTGTTTGAATGGTTTGTCTACACCGCGACGCGCGATTTCAGCTTCGTCAGTTACATCTACAGCAGTTGCAACAAGGCCTTCACGGGTTGCGAATGCGAAGTCATCCCACAGGTATTGGTCACCTTCGATATTGAACTGAGTGGTTAGCTTGCGGTAACCCGGTGCAGATACAAAGTAGTGCACGTGAGAAGGGCGGTTACCATGACGACCTAACTTGTTCAGTAATGCCTGAGTGGTACCTTCTGGAGGACAGCCATAACCGACTGGCATCGTCGTTTGCGCAACATAACGGCCATCCTGGTCAGTGAAGATGGTGCGACGCAGGTTAAAGTCAGATTGAGACTTGTCGAAGAATGAGTAGTTGCCCAAGCTGTTGGCATGCCAAACTTCAACTTTTGCACCTTCGATGATGTTGCCATCAGTATCTGTCACGATACCTTCAATAAACAGGGTATCTACCTTGTCTGATTCAGAGCCGTCATCCATACGCGCAAAGCCAACTGATTCAGGTGCACCTGCGACGTATAAAGGACCTTCGATGGTACGTGGCGTACCGCCAGTAATGCCTGCTTTGGCATCTTTTTCATCTGCACGTAAGTCTAGGAAATGTTCCAGGCCTAAACCGGCAGCCAGCAGACCAAGTTCGTTGGCTTGACCCGCATCAGTCAGGTATTCCAGGCCTTTCCATACTTCAGACTGAGACAGATCCAGGTCTTCAATTGCCTGGAACAGGTCGGCTACAAGGCGTACGACTACTTGTTGAACGCGTTCATCCACTGGACCAGTTGCAGTGTCCACGTTCATTTTTTTCACTAGAGCATCGATTTCTTGACGGTTCATACTATAACTCCTTAAGTATGTTTGTTTTTTGGTGGCTGTTGTTTCAAATCACTTTTGAAACGTGGCTGCCACAGTCCTTGTTTGATTTACCCTCTGAATGGATTCAGATTTGGCTGACCCGGAATGCTCCAGGCCTGAGCCACAGTGGATCAGGTATCATCCTCACGGATGGAAGATGGGTGACGGTTAAGTGCCATCACTTCGATATCCATGTATGGATACAGTGGTAAGCCCTGCAAAATGTTGTGTAACTCTTCATTGCTTTCCACATCAAAAATACTGATGTTTGAGTACTGGCCGGTGATGCGCCAGATGTGACGCCATTTGCCCTGGCGCTGTAATTCCTGTGAATAGGCTTTTTCAACAGCCTTGATTTCATTTGCCTTTTCAGCTGGCATATCCAGCGGGATATTTACATCCATACGTACATGAAACAGCATGTCTCACTCCTTGATCCGTGTGCTTATTGACGGCGTAAGTTATCAATCTTGTCTTCGTCCATCTGGATCCCCAGACCGGCACCTTGTGGCAGGTGCAATTCAAAGTCATGGTATTGCAGCGGAGTTTTCAGAATCTCTTCAGTCAGTAGTAACGGACCAAACAGTTCGGTACCAAAGGCTAGGTTTTCAAAGGTCGAGAATAGATGTGCCGAAGCAATCGTACCGACTGCACCTTCCAGCATGGTGCCGCCATACAGGTCGATCCCTGCGAGGTTGGCAATGGTTGCAACATCACGACCTTCCAATAGGCCACCAGACTGGGCCACTTTCACTGCAAATACGGACGCTGCATTGGTTTTCGCCAGCTTATAAGCGGTGCTTGGGCCCATCAGCGATTCATCAGCCATAATGGCAATGTCAAAACGGCGGGTCAGGCGCTGCATGGCATCAATATTGTCAATTGCACATGGCTGTTCGATCAGGTCTACACCACCGGCTTGCAGCAGACTGATACCTTTGATTGCATCCAGTTCAGACCAGGCACGGTTCACATCGACACGGATGGAAACGTCATTGCCCAGAGCTTGCTTGATCGCCAGTACGTGTTCCACATCCGCTTCAACCGCACGTGAACCGATTTTCAGTTTGAAGAAGTTATGGCGTTTGGCTGCCAGCATTTTCTGTGCTTCAGCGATGTCTTTTTCAGTATCACCAGAAGCCAATACCCACAGCACCGGTACGCTGTCACGCAGACGACCACCGAGCAGTTCAGAAAGTGGTAGGCCTAATCGTTGTGCCTGAATATCCAATAGAGCAGTCTGGATTGCGCATTTGGCAAAGCGGTTGCCATTGATGTTCTTTTTCAGAACCTGCATGGTCTGCGCAACATTTTGTACATGGAGTGACTTCAACAATGGGCTGAAGTAAGTATCAATATTGGTTTTGATGCTTTCCGGACTTTCTTCACCATAGCCCAGACCACCAATGGTGGTAGCTTCACCCCAGCCAATAAACCCGTCCTGGGTTTCAATTCTGATCAGCACCAATGTCTGAGTTTGCATTGTCGCCACTGCCATCTTGTGAGGGCGAATGGTTGGGATCTCGACAAGCAACGTTTCTATTGATTTGTACATTTCCACTCTATGCATTCTTGCTTTGTGTATCTGATGTGAGATACCTTAAAAGAATCATAAATGGCTGTCGAAGACCATTTTTGCATTTTAATATATTTAAAAGGTATACATGTCATGGAGCTTAGACATTTAAGGTATTTCGTTGCAGTAGTCGAAGAGCAAAGTTTTACTAAAGCTGCAGAAAGACTTTTTATTGCCCAGCCACCATTAAGTCGTCAGATCCAGAACCTCGAATCCGAGCTTGGAATTTCATTATTTGAGCGGGGCAGCCGACCGTTAAAAACCACCCAAGCTGGACATTTTTTCTATCAGCATGCGGTCAAAATTCTGGCCAATGCGGAAGAAGTGAAGTCCATGACCAAGCGGATTGGTATGGTTGAACGTACCGTGACCATGGGATTTGTCGGTTCTTTGCTGTATGGATTGCTCTCCAGAATCGTCTATTTATATAGACAGCAACAGCCACATTTAAAAATTGAACTGGTAGAAATGACCACCATGGAACAGGTTAAAGCATTGAAGGAAGGGAGAATTGATGTCGGCTTTGGCCGTTTGCGTATTTCCGATCCGGCATTGAAGCGGATGCTGTTACGTGAAGAGCGTCTGGTGCTCGGTACACATGCCAGCCATCCTTTGTCGGCACATAAGGAAGGTGTGTATCTTGCTGATGTTGTTGATGAAAAGTTATTTCTGTATCCGAACCATACGACGCCAAGCTTTGCAACACAGGTACAAGGTTTGTTCGCAGAATACAATCTGGAACCGCAACATGTCCGTATTGTTCGTGAAATTCAGCTGGCTTTAGGACTTGTTGCAGCAGGTGAAGGGGTATGTATTGTGCCGGAAAGTGCGCGCTCAATTCAGTTAGCTCATCTTAACTATATCCCGATTTTGGATGAGAGTGCCGTCACCCCGATTTTCCTGACCATGCGTAATATGGATGAGAGTGAAGACATCATGTCTCTGTTTGATTGCATCTATCAAGTCTATGATTTAGAAGCAATTCGATATGATAGAAACAGTTTCTAAGCTCCATTAAATCGCTTAGCCCTTCCAGGTTTTAGACCTAAGTCTAATGCCTGGGCTAAATACATCTACTACTGCCTGCAAAAGAGATAGCTTCAGCTACGACTTAGGTTCACCCACCCAGTTTTTTAGATCAAAAATGCTTTGATCCTACTCTCTAAAACCTTCCCATCATTGCGCATCTTTATAATCTGACATTTAACCTTTCAGGTCTGATTCCAGTCTGATTTGAGAGATTATTTGTGCTGCTTTTGACAGAAAAATGCATTTTTCGAGTGAAAAAATCCCGCTGAAAGGCAGATTTTGCCTGCAATAAACTTTGAAGGTATAGATATAGATATATTCGGTTTTGGACATTTTTTCGGCCGTAATGCATTGTTGGCGCATACATTGGAACGTTGCATTTGCAGGAGGCAAAAATGGAAGCAACCAAAGTCAATATCAATACCCTGATTGATGAAGCAAAATTTACTCCTTTCCATTGGGGCGTACTGCTCTGGTGTCTGATCATTATTATTTTTGACGGTTATGACCTGGTCATTTATGGGGTGGCCTTGCCACTATTGATGCAGGAATGGGCACTGAGTGCCGTGCAAGCCGGGATGCTGGCCAGTACTGCATTATTCGGTATGATGTTTGGTGCCATGAGCTTCGGTACCTTGTCCGATAAAATCGGCCGTAAAAAAACCATCATGCTGTGTGTGGCGATTTTTAGTGGTTTTACTTTTTTAGGGCCTTTCGCTAGCTCGCCAGTTGAGTTTGGTATTCTGCGTTTTCTGGCTGGTCTGGGCATTGGCGGGGTAATGCCAAACGTAGTGGCACTAATGACAGAATATGCGCCAAAGCGTATTCGCAGTACCTTAGTGGCATTGATGTTTAGTGGTTATGCCATTGGTGGTATGACTTCAGCACTGTTAGGTGCTTGGTTGGTGCCACAGTTTGGCTGGAAAATCATGTTCTACATCGCCGGTATTCCATTCGTGGCTTTGCCTTTAATCTGGAAATTCCTGCCTGAATCACTGATGTACCTGACAGTTAAAAATCAGACCGAGCAGGCACGTGGCATCATTAAAAAGATTTCACCTGCACAAGACGTGACTGAAAATACCCAGTTTGTCCTGAATGAAGTGAAAAAAGGCGATGAAGCACCGCTGAAAGCCTTGTTCCAGAAAGGTCGTACCTTCAGTACTTTTATGTTCTGGATTGCTTTCTTTATGTGCCTGTTGATGGTGTATGCGCTAGGTAGCTGGTTGCCAAAACTGATGATTCAGGCCGGTTATTCGCTTGGTGCCAGTATGATCTTCCTGTTTGCCCTGAATATTGGCGGTATGGTCGGTGCCATTGGTGGGGGCTATCTGGCAGATAAATTCCATATCAAAAAAGTGCTTACCATCATGTTCCTGTGCGGTGCATCAGCCTTGATTCTGCTTGGTTTTAACAGTCCACAGTTTGTGTTGTATACCCTGATTGCCATCGCGGGTGCAGCAACCATTGGTTCACAAATTCTGCTGTATACCTTTGTTGCGCAATATTACCCATCGACTGTGCGTTCTACCGGTATGGGCTGGGCATCAGGCATTGGTCGAATCGGTGCCATTGTAGGACCAGTATTAACAGGCGCATTGCTCACTATGGAACTGCCACACCAAATGAACTTCTTCGCCATTGCCATTCCTGGTGTGATCGCTGCACTGGCAATTTTCCTGGTGAATCTGAAAGCCTCTGTGGATGGTGAAGTCCAGACGGAAACACGAGTTTCAGCTACACCTGTCACTGAATAAAAACTTCAACAAGACTCAAAACCCATTTTATAAACGCCTGAGATAGCCATGATTGGCTATCTCTCAGGAGAGTTTTAACTTTAAAAAATGAGATTAGGATGAAAACCTTCAAACCGAATTTTAAATTAAGCCTGTTAGCCGCGGCTGTGACAGTTTCTATGCCAGCATTTGCTAATACTAACCAGCAAGCAGAAATCGATAGCCTGCGTCAGGAAGTTCAGGCCCTTCGTGCGCTGATTGAACAGCAGCAAGTACAACAAACGCAAACCTCACAAGCTGTGGCACAGATTCAGGAAAAATCGCCTGTAGCGCCTGCAACATCAGTGGCAACTTCTACAGGCACAGCATTTAAAGTCTATGGCAATGTCCGTCTGGACGCGTCTTATCAAACTGAAGGCAGTGCAGTAGATCGGTTATATAACAACATTAATAAAGTACCGCTGGAAGGAAATGGTGAAGCTAGTGAACGTTTTAAATCAACCTTAGCCGCAACCCGTTTAGGTATGGATGTGAAAAGCCAGCTGAATGGACAAGACGTTGGAGGAAAAATTGAAGTCGATTTCCTCGGCGGGGCCAATTTTGATAATTTGCGGATTCGCCATGCCTATATGAATTATGGCAACTGGCTGATTGGTCAAACATGGTCTAATTTCGCCGTACCGGATTATATGCCAGAAACCATTGATGCCTTGGGCTATGTTGGTGGTGCAGTCACCCGTACACCTCAGCTGCGCTATACGCAGAATCTCGGCTCTGATACGTCGTTAGTACTGGCAGCTGAAGACCCGAAGGATAAAATCTCTAATACTCGTATTCCAGCAGTCACTGCACGTCTGAATCATCAAATTAATGAAGATGGGCGTATCAGTCTGCGTGCCTTAGCTAATGAAAAAAGAACCGATGCTGATGAAAGCATGGCTTGGGGGCTAGGACTTGGTCTGCAATACAAATTTGCACCAAGTACGACCTTGAAAGCAGATTATTATCACGTCAAAGGCGATAGCAGCTTTGTGTCTTGGACCAATCCGGGCATCAGTAAAAATGCCGCGGGTGAGATACTGGATGAAAATGAGTTTGACTCCATTACCGTGGGTTTAACCCAGCAATTTAATGAACAGTGGCGTGGCACACTGGGTTATGGCTATATGAAATCCGATGTCAGCGACCGTTATAAAACTGGTGCCGGGTTAAATCTGTTAGAAGTGAACAAAGAACTCTGGCAAGGCTGGGCCAACATTTTCTATAGTCCAACTAAACCTTTAAGCTTTGGCTTGGAATATGTTTATGGAGAGCGTGAAGCTGTTGTGAAAGCAGCAAATGGTAGCAATACAGGTGAAGACAACCGTATTAACGCCGTGGCGATTTATAACTTCTAACAGCTGTTTTATATAGTATTGAAAAAAGCGTGAACTCAGTTCACGCTTTTTTATGGGTTTCAATTTGCTGCACGATCTGATCCACCGCGGCTGCCAGCTTGTCATTCCAGTCAAAAGAACAGTTTAAACGGATAAAGTTTTGGGCCTGATGTTTTGGCCGGAATAACAGACTCGGGGCAATGGAAATATCCTGTGCCAGCAGATTGGTATACAGCTGCTGAGAATCCATATCTGTTGGTAATTCCACCCATAAGAAGTAACCCGTCGGGTAATAGTGAATCTTACAGTCTGTTGGCAGTCGAGCTTTCAGTTCCTGATAAAAGCGTTTCTTGTTCTGATCCAGTGCACGGCGCAGGCTACGCAGATGCTTTTCATAATGATGATGCGCGACAAAATCTACCAAGGCATTTTGCAGCAGTGGGCTGACGGTGAGTGTACTCATCAGCTGTACATGCTGAATGGCATTGGAATATGGACCAGCAAAAACCCAACCGACCCGGGCACCCATACCCAAAGTCTTGGAAAATGAACCGCAGTGCAGCACCAGATGCTGCTGGTCAAAGTATTTCACGGATACCGGTTTTTCCTTACCAAAATTCAGTTCCTGATAGACATCATCCTCAATCAGATGCACATGATATTTGGCCAGTAGCTGGGCAATTTTTTCTTTGATCTCTGCCGATACGGTATAACCAATTGGATTTTGTGCATTTAGCATTAGCCAACAGACTTTAATTGGATACTGTTTTAAGGCTTTTTCAAAAGCTTTCAGATCAAAACCCGATTCAGGATGATCAGGTAGGGTAATCACATTCAAACCTAAACGTTCCGCTGCCTGCCAGGCGCCATAAAACACGGTTTCCTGTAGCAGGATAAAGTCACCTGGCTGAGTCAGGGCTTGTAGTGATAAATTAAGGGAATCTAAAGCACCAGATGTAATGACAATGTCATCTGAATGGCATGATATGCCTTGCAACTGATAGCGTCCGGCAATGATCTGGCGCAGTTCCAAATTACCAGGTGGCATATTTGGATGATTCAGATAACTGTTTTTACGTTTGGCATGCTGGGACAGCAGCTGCATAAATTTGCTGTTAAACAGCAGTTCCGGATTGGGAAATGCCGATCCCAACGGCACAATATCCGGTGCCTGGGTATCTTTCAGGTAATTAAATACCACCGAATTGATCTGTATTTTTTCTTGTGCCGGTGGTGCTTCTTTCTGGGAAATTTCCAGTTCGGCACGTTCTGCAATGTAATAGCCGGATTTATCTTTGGCATATAGCCAACCTTGTGCTTCAAGTTCCTGATAGGCATTCAGTACCGTCATCAGGCTATAGCCGGAAAGTTCGGATTGTTCGCGTAAGGAAGGAAGTTTGTCATGCGCTTTCCAGATGCCTTCTTCAATCATCTGGCGAATACTCTGCGCAAGCTTTTCAAATTTGTACATGCATCAAGAAAAAAGATAAAAATAGAAATTTATCTGCATATATAACATATTTAGTCGGATTAAATATAACAGTTTGGTCAGTTATGCAGCATCTGTTATATTTTTTTAGATCGCTTTTGTATCTACATTTTTTGAATGTGTTCATAGACACTAGAGACAGTCCCAAATCTATTGGCAGGTGAGCAGATGACTCCAGACGAAGAAAAGAAAGCACCGAAATATGCGGACAGCAGCATTTCTGATGAAGCTTTTAAAAAGATGATTATTTGGTTCGCGATTTATGCAGGACTGTTCTGTCTGGGCGTCGCCTTTGTGGTCAATGCAGATAACCTGTTCTTCTCAGGTATCAAATAATTCAAAATCCCGGTTCCATGCCGGGATTTTTATTTCTATGCTTATTTCACCATAAAAATTCAGAATTCTCCTTTCTCATCGCATCCGTGGGTAACTTTGTTTTTGTCACATTTTGCTACTTGATTTCGCCTTTTTCCTTGCTAGATTCAAACATGTGATGAGTTTATGAAGCGCCACTGATTGGCCTGCGGCTCATGCACCAATAACAATGATTTAAACAATACCTAAAACAGTAAATGGACGTATAACAAGGATAAAAAAGGAGCAGACCATGCTTGGAAATATGATGTTTCAGCCGCTACTCATCAGCAACATGATTGAACATGCAGGACGTTATCATGCCGATACTGCAGTCATTTCTAAGAATACCGATCTCAGTATGACTCATACCACCTGGGGTGAAATCCGCAGCAATGCCAAACGCTTTGCCAATGTACTGAATCAGTTTGGTCTGGAACATGGCGACCGCGTTGCGACGATTGCATGGAATAATCACCGCCATCTGGAATCCTGGTACGCGATTTCGGGAGGTGGTTTTGTCTGCCATACCATCAATCCGCGTCTGTTCCCGGAGCAGTTGGTCTTTATTATTAATGATGCAGCAGATCGGGTGATTTTATTTGATAAAACCTTTGCGCCACTTATCAAAGCAGTAAAACCGATGCTCAGCACGGTCGAGCATTTTATCTGTCTGGATGCCCGGGATGAGGCCATCGTAGATGCTATTCCCGAGGTCAAATTCTATGATGAGTTGATTGTTGATCAATCCGACGTTTTCGACTGGCCTGTGTTAAATGAAAATGCAGCCAGCTCGCTATGTTATACCTCCGGCACAACGGGGCATCCAAAAGGGGTGCTGTATAGCCATCGTTCGACGACTTTGCACAGCTTTGCCATCAGCCTGCCGGATTCCTTAAATGTCTCTGCACGTGACATCATGCTACCGGTAGTGCCGATGTTCCATGTCAATGCCTGGGGTACGCCGTATGCTGCTGCTATGGTGGGATGTACTTTGGTACTGCCAGGACCAGGGTTGGACGGCGCTAGTCTGGTGAATCTGATTGATACTTATAAAGTGTCTGTTGCACTCGGTGTACCGACGATCTGGCAAGGGCTGATTGCCGCTGCACAGCAGGCTGGCTCTCGGCTAGAAAGCCTGAAACGAAATGTGGTGGGCGGTTCAGCCTGTCCGCCTTCCATGCTCAAAGTCTTTAAAGAACAGTTTGACTGTGAAACCATCCATGCCTGGGGCATGACTGAAACCAGTCCGCTGGGTTCTGCCAACCAGCTGAAGCCGAAGCATCTTGACTTGAGCGAAGAAGAACAGCTACAAATTCGCTTATCCCAAGGCCGTCCGCCATTTGGCGTCGATCTGCGTCTGACGCATGGTGAAAATGCGATCCATGAAATTGAGCGGGATGGCGAAACTACGGGAAACCTGCAAATTCGTGGTCACTGGATCATCAATAATTACTTTGGCAAGGAAGAATCGGCACTGACCACGGATGGCTGGTTTGATACCGGTGATATTGCAACGCTGGATCAGGACGGTTTTATGACCATTTCAGATCGGGCCAAAGACCTGATCAAGTCTGGCGGTGAATGGATTTCTTCGGTTGAGCTGGAAAATCTGGCCATGGGCCATCCAGAAGTTGCCATGGCAGCCGTCATTGCTGCACAGCATCCGAAATGGGATGAACGTCCGGTGTTGATCGCTGTGAAAAAGCCGGAAAGCCAGCTAACAGTACAGGATCTGCTGAATTACTATGCCCACAAAGTGGCGAAATGGCAGATTCCAGACAAGGTGATTTTTGTTGATGCGATTCCACTTAGTGGTACGGGCAAGATGCTGAAAAAAGATCTGCGTGAACAATTTGGTACAGTCTTGCTGGATCAGGAAGAGGCTTTGACACCAGAAGTTGAATAAGTTTCTCTCCACCCCCAAAGCTGGTTGTATGCTTGCAGCCAGCTCTTTTTTATTTTTCACATTTTTTTTCACCTATTAACCAGCAATTTTCTTCGATGTTCGTTGCACTTTGTCGACCATGCAATTGGCATAAAATGACAACTCAAATTACATTCTGAAACATTGAATGGATCTTAAACCTCTCTTTTTGTCTAACAAAACACACCATTTTGGCTAAATTACACATGATTTGGCCTACATTGATATGGTTTGATTCTGAAAAGCCTATATTCTGAACGCATAATAAATAGACAGATGTACATTAATTCAAATTCTGTCGTGATGCGAGGTAATAAAAATGACAAGCATGCAAAGCTACAAGCCTCATTGGATTAGAGAAGATTTTATTGATTTTATCGCTGAAAAAGTGCATCCAACCTGGGCGCTGAAAAAAGTCAAAGCGGAAGTCATCAATATCCAGCTGATTGGCGATGATTTTTATAAAATCCAGCTACGTCCAAATTTTAACTTTCAGGCGAAGTCATTCCAGCCAGGCCAGCATGTGGCGGTGATCGTCCGTCTGGATGGGGTTTTGCATCAGCGTCATTATTCCATCGTAACCATTCTGAAAAATGGTGATGTCATTATTGCAGTCAAACAGCAGGGCAAAGTTTCCCGTGCGATTACCTCACTACAGTTAGGTGCAGTAGTGGAATTGTCTCAGCCACAGGGTGAATTTATTTTGCTGAATTCGCCAAAACCGGTTCTGTTTCTGGCATCTGGTAGTGGTATTACTGCAATTTATTCTTTGCTGCAAAAAGCTGTGGTGCAGTTCAAGCATCCGATTGATCTGGTGTATTTCACCCGTGATGATGCCTTTCATGCTGAGCTGAAAACCTTGACATTGATGCATCCACATTTTAAATATCACCATTTCAACACGGTCGAACATAAGCAGCACCTGAGTGTACAGTTACTGAACAAGATTGTACCGGATTATGAACAGCGTGAAATTTATGCCTGCGGCGCAGCGGGCATGATGAAAGCAGCGCAGCGTATTGCCAACAAACTCAGTGTGAAATCCAGTTTCCACTCGGAATATTTCCAGATCGTGGTAGATGAAAAGGTCAAGGCACAACCGGTGCAGTTCCTGCGTTCACACCGCGAATTTGAAGCAACCTCTACCATTTTAGAAAGTGCAGAACAGGCAGGCTTGCGTCCGGCAAATGGCTGTCGCATGGGCATCTGTAATACTTGTTCCTGTACCAAGGTCAGTGGCTCAGTCAAAAACATCCTGACCGGTGAAATTGATCACGAAAACAATACTCCGATTAAGTTGTGTATCTCACAGGCAGTAAGCCCTGTGGTGATTAATCTTTAAACCGTATAGAAAAATAAGAAGGTACTCCCATATGAACATGCAAATTGATCTGAAGCGGCACAGTAAATCTCAATATTTAACACCAGAACAAATCGAAGAGTTTGGTGCCAAAGTCGATGCAATCCGTCGTGAAGTGATGGATAACCTCGGTGAAAAAGATGCCGAATATATTTATAAAATCCGTAATTTTGTGCGCTATAGCGAAATTGCTTCCCGTGGCATGCTGATGGTGGCGGGATGGTTACCCCCGGTTTGGCTAGTTGGTACTGGTTTACTGGGTATTTCCAAGATCGTGGAAAATATGGAACTGGGTCATAACGTCATGCACGGTCAGTTTGACTGGATGAATGATCCGACCCTGAACGGCACTACCTATGATTGGGACACCATTGCCACTGGGGATGACTGGAAATATACGCATAACTATATCCACCATACCTATACCAATATTGTTGGCATGGATCACGATGTCGGTTATGGTTTGATCCGTGTCAGCGAGTCTCAGCCTTGGGAACTGCGTTTTATCTGGAATATTCCATTAGCGATTCAGTTAATGGTGTTCTTTGAATGGTATGTGGGTGTACAACGTCTGCACCTGGAAGATGTGATTGCTTATAAGACCAAAACCTGGAAAGAAGTATGGCAAGAGGCAGCACCGCTGCGCAAGAAAATGCGCCGTCAGGTTTTAAAAGATTATGTCTTCTTCCCGCTGATCGCAGGTCCAAATGCCATTCCGGTATTTGCCGGCAATGCCGTGGCGAACGTAATCCGTAGTCTGTGGGCTTCAGCAGTAATCTTTAATGGCCATTTCACTGAAGATGCTGAAACCTTTGAAATGGACAATACCGACAATGAAACCCGTGCGGAATGGTATCTGCGTCAGATCCGTGGTTCAAGCAACTTTAGCGGTACCACCTGGCTGCATATCTTGAGCGGTAACTTGAGCCATCAGATCGAGCATCATCTGTTCCCGGATATGCCGGCGAACCGTTATGCTGAAGTGGCACCGAAAATTAAGGCACTTTGTGCTGAATATGGCATTCACTATAACGAAGCCAGCTTTATGAAGCAGTTCTCCACAGTCTGGGTGAAACTTGCGAAATGTTCATTGCCAAATGAATGGAATTACCAGATTGCAGAGAAAGTGCAAGGTGTGAAATCAGTATTTAAGGGATTAAAAGCGAAACTGTTTGCTTAAAAACGTGTTTCTTTCCAACATCAGGCGCTGATGTTTTTACCAGTTTGGTACTCCTCAATATCTTTGGATGGGTTATTGAGGATTTTTTTTGCCGGCAGTTTTTTCATACTTCAGCATATTTGAATAGCCAATTTCATAAGTTTTTTGCCTTTCTAAAATCACTCAAAATATCCGATTTACAATCCATATAACCAGAATAAGCTCATCATTCTGAATCATGATCCTTAATTTATGGATGAAATATGAAGATTTTTTTCAAAACCATCACTAAAGAAAAATGTATGCGATACCGCTGAAACGCTTTGTCTACAAGGTCGGAATACACTTGAAAAGTGTAGTTTCTATAATGAGCGCGTTGTAAAGCTCAAGGTCTTTAATATTGAAAACTCTAAAATATTGTGCAGGCATTGCTACTGTACTGTTGTTAACTGCTTGTAACCCCACTAAAGCACCAGCACCGGATTATCAGGGTACCTGGAAAAATACTTTGGAAGATCCAAAGCTAGAAAATATTCTGGTGATTAGCCAAAATGGTGAAAATTACTTCATCACCAATACCTTAAAAGTGAAAGAAACAGGTAAAACCGACAAGAAAAATCCAATGCCAGCAGCAGTGGATGAAAATGGTTTCTTGCAGGTAAACACCGGTGCAGGTGAAGTCGACTTTGCCATCGACGAAAAAACTGGCAACCTTGTAGGTTCAGGCTCGATCTACAAAAAAGCCAAATAATGCTCTAATCTAATCACTCTAGAGATAACACACCAAGATGTCATGAAACGGGAATCATTCATGGCATCTTTTTTATTGCGTCAAATTAATTTACAGAAACCATGTTTTATTCGTCACATATAAGCGTGATGATAAAGTCATCAAGATATGCTTAATGTTTAAGCTGAATAGTCAAGCAATCAAATACGGTTTTATGTTCTAATTTTCTCTACCAACCTTAAATAGCTCATAGAAAATCCAATAAGATCTGATCCAATGTACATCCAAATAAAACCGTGATTTTAAATTGCTTCTTAAAACAACTAAATATTTAAGCCATATCTTTATGCACAGTCTTCATACAAGGAAAGCAATATGTCTATTTATAACGCGCCCCTTAAAGACATGGAGTTTATTTTAAATGATGTGTTTAAGGCTGATGAATTCTGGCAGGGTAATGAAAACCTCGCGCATCTGGATATGGCCACCGCCAATGCCATTCTGGAAGAAATGGCGAAGTTTTCGAAAAATGTCATCCTGGACTTAAACCGTACCAGTGATGAAGAAGGCGGCGTCCATTTTAATCATGGTGAAGTAACCACGCCTAAAGGTTTTAAAGACGCATTTAAACAGTTTGCGGAAGGCGGCTGGGTAGGACTTGGCGCACCTGAAGAATGGGGTGGTCAGGGCATGCCAAAAATGCTGACCGTGCTGGCAGATGAAATGATTTGGAGTACCAATCCCTCTTTTATGCTCTATCCGCTGTTGACTGTGGGTGCAGGAATAGCCATCAATGACCTTGCCTCACAAGAACAGAAACAGACTTATCTGCCAAAATTTTATACGGGTGAATGGTCTGGCACCATGTGTCTAACCGAGCCACATGCCGGCACCGATCTTGGCATGATCAAAACCAAGGCAGAACCGAATGAAGACGGCTCCTACAGCATTACCGGAACTAAAATATTTATTACCAGTGGTGAACATGATTTATGTGAAAACATCATTCACCTGGTATTGGCAAAAACACCAAATGCGCCAGCCGGTTCGCGCGGTATTTCCATGTTTATTGTGTCGAAATTTTTGGTCAATGCGTATGGTTCAATTGGTGAACGGAATGCGGTGGCAGCAGGTTCAGTCGAGCACAAAATGGGGATTAAGGGATCTGCTACCTGTGTCATGAATTTTGATGGTGCGAGAGGTTATCTGGTCGGTAATAAAAATGAAGGGCTGGCTGCCATGTTCGTAATGATGAATTACGAGCGTTTATCCATGGGCATCCAGGGCATTGGTGCAGCAGAATTCGCCTATCAAAATGCTGCAGAATATGCGACCAACCGCCTACAAGGCCGTTCTGCATCCGGTACAAAATCTCCAGAAAAACCAGCGGATTCGATTTTGGTGCATGGTGACGTGCGCCGTATGTTGCTCAATGCGCGTGCCAATAATGAGGCATCACGGGCCTTTGCCGTCTATGTAGGGCAGCAGCTCGACATTACCAAATATTCCACCGATACCGAGGCAGTGCGTAAAGCGAATGATCGTGTTGCTTTGCTTACCCCAATTGCCAAAGCCTACCTGACTGACAAAGCACTGGATACATGTCTGGAAGCTCAAATGGTCTTTGGCGGGCATGGTTATATTCGTGAATGGGGCATGGAGCAATGTATTCGTGACCTGCGTATTTCCCAGATTTACGAAGGCACCAATGGAGTACAGGCACAGGATCTGATCGGTCGTAAGACCATCCGGTGTGGGGGCGCTTATATTGCTGAATATATCGCTGAAATTCGTGAGTTTGCGCAAGATATGGATGATGCCTTATCCATTAAAGCTACGGTCTTGGATGTCTCTAAGCAAGTCGAAGAGATTACCCAATTTATTCTGGAACAGGCCAAACAATCTCCAGATTTTAGCAATGCAGTTGCAGTGGATTATTTACATGCAGTTGGTTTGCTGAGCTTTGTATATATGTATGCCCGGATCAGTCAGGCTGCCCAGGCAAAAGACGAAAGCTTCTTTCAGCATAAACTGATTTTGGCGCAGTACTATGCCAGTAAAGTTTTACCTGACTTGGCGGCACGACTACAGCGTATTCAAGCTGGGGCTGATCTGATGATGCAGTTACCAGAAGAATATTTCACTACACAATCTTAAAGTCGACCAAACAAAGTGAAAATGGTAAGGCGCACAGCCGATGTCTAACCACAGACATTATAAATTAGGATGTAAAAGATGACTGTTATTCTGAATGGTGTTCGTACTGCGATGGGCAGTTTCCATGGCTCGCTCTCTGCACTTACCGCACCGGATTTAGGTGCAGCAACCATTAAAGAAGCTGTGGCACGTGCAGGTTTACAACCAAACGATATAGATGAGGTGATTTTTGGCTGCGTCCTGCCAGCGGGTTTAAAACAGGCACCGGCGCGACAGGCCATGCGTCAGGCAGGTTTACCGGATACCACAGGTGCAACGACGGTCAATAAAATCTGTGGTTCAGGCATGAAAGTCGTGATGCAGGCAGCGGATGCGATTACAGCGGGTTCAGCTGAAATTGTGGTGGCTGGCGGCATGGAATCCATGAGCAATGCGCCCTATATTCTGGACAAGGCACGTGCTGGTCACCGCATGGGACATGGCAAAATTATCGACCATATGCTTCAGGAAGGCCTGGAAGATGCTGAAACTGGGCTTTCCATGGGTGCGCTGGCACAAGAAATGGCAGACAAGAAAGGCTATACCCGTGAACAGCAAGATGCTTTTGCCATCAACTCACTGAATAAAGCTTTAAACGCGATTGATCAAGGTTATTTTCACGAAGAAATCGTTCCGGTTACCGTGTCAACCCGTAAAGGTGACACCATTGTGGATACGGATGAACAACCTTTAAGCGCCAAACCCGAAAAAATTCCAAGTTTACGTCCAGCCTTCAAAAAAGATGGGACTATTACTGCCGCTAATGCTAGTTCTATCTCAGATGGGGCATCAGCACTTGTTCTCACTTCCGAAGAAATTGCAGCAGAACGTGGTCTAAAACCATGGGCGAAAATTGTGGCTTATGCCTCTAATTCACGGCATCCATCCGAATTTACTATTGCTCCAGTCGGTGCGATCGAGAAAGTTCTGAAAAAAGCCGGTTGGGATGCAGCAGAAGTCGATCTTTGGGAAATTAACGAAGCCTTTGCCATGGTGACCATGGCTGCGATTGATGCCTTTCATCTGGATCCGGCCAAAGTAAATATCAATGGTGGTGCCTGTGCACTGGGTCATCCCTTAGGTTCTTCCGGCTCGCGCATCATTGTGACCTTATTGCATGCCTTAAAACGTACCGGTGGTAAAAAGGGTATTGCTGCTTTATGTATTGGTGGCGGTGAAGCCACTGCTATTGCCGTTGAACTGATCTAAAACTTTCTAAATGGAGCAATCAATTAAGAACGGGAATGCACAAGTCAAAAGCCATTTTTTCAGCATGCTGGGAGGCTGGCAACCAATAAATTTATTGTTGAGATTCTGATTATGAATGGTTTAGATCGCATCCGCTGTGTCGCTCTCCGCGACAAAGTGATGTCTGCTGAGCAGGCGATTGAATTGATTCAAGACGGTGCTGTCGTGGGTTTAAGTGGCTTTGGCGGTGCAGGTGAGGCGAAAACTGTACCGCTCGCTTTGGCTGATCATGCCAAAGCACATCCGCTAAAAATCACCTTGGCCACAGGTGCAAGCCTGGGTAATCAGATTGATGGCCGACTCAATGAAGCGCATGCGATCGAACGCCGTTATCCTTATCAGGCGGATCCAGACTTGCGCAAGTCAATCAATGCTGGTGAAGTGATGTATATCGACCAGCATCTTTCTGAAATGGCGGATCATATCCGGCATCACAACCTGCCGCCGATCAATGTAGCGATTATTGCAGCCACAGCCATTACTGAAGATGGGGAGATTATTCCGACTGGTTCATGCGGCAACTCGGCCAACTTTGTGGAAATGGCAGAGCAGGTGATTGTGGAAATTGATAACAGCATCAATCCGATTCTCGAAGGCGTACATGATATTTATGTGCCTAAAGCTCGCCCAAACCGTTCACCTATTCCGATCATTCATGCCGGTGACCGGATTGGTACTGGCGGTATTCAGGTCAATCCGGAAAAAATTGCTGCCATTGTGCTAAATGACATTCCGGATACCTCTTTCCATATGGATGAACCGGATGATGATACTTTGGCGATTGCTCGACACCTGATTCAGTTTTTTGAGGGAGAAGTAGCAGCAGGGCGTTTGCCACAACATCTCGGACCACTTCAATCCGGGGTAGGCTCGATTGCTAATGCAGTATTTTCCGGATTTGAACACTCCAATTTTCATCACCTGGAAATGTATTCCGAAGTGTTGCAGGACTGTACTTTTAAGCTGATCGACGCTGGTAAAATGACTTTTGCTTCAGGCTGTTCCATGACTCTATCAGATTCGTGTGCAAAACATGTCATGAAGAATTTTGAGCAATACAAAGGCCGAATTGTGCTGCGTCCGCAAGAAATATCCAATAATCCTGAAATTATTCGTCGTCTTGGGGTGATTGCGATTAATACTGCACTTGAGTTCGATATTTATGGCAACGTCAATTCAACCCATGTCACCGGTACCAAAATGATGAACGGCATTGGCGGTTCAGGCGACTATACCCGGAATGCACATATTGCGATTTTCGTGAGCAAATCTGTAGCCAAAGGCGGGGCGATTTCTTCTGTAGTGCCAATGGTCAGTCATGTTGATCATACCGGACATGATATTGATGTGCTGGTCACTGAAAATGGCCTGGCAGACTTACGTGGCTTGGCTCCGCGTGAACGCGCCCGCAAAATGATCGATATCTGTGCTCATCCCGATTATCGAGATGCCCTGAATGATTACTTTGAACGTGCCTGTGCCCGTGGTGGACAAACGCCACATCTGTTGGAAGAGGCGTTGTCTTGGCATGCAAACTTTGAAAAAACGGGCAGCATGCATAAAACGACATAATATGAAACAAATTCGAAAATCTTGTTAATTAGGTTTGCTCTATAAAAGAGCCTACCAATGCTCTAAGCTAAAGATTCCAGAGATAATATCCCGATGCTATGAATGCCTCGTATTCATGGCATCTTTTTATCCCTTTAGCCGTAAAACCTCGCCCTTCAGGGCATAGGTATCTACACATCTTTAGGTACCTAGTGCAATAGTTGCGATTTCATTCAGTTCATCTATTGAATATTCTGAGAGCAGTTGAAGAGTATTTAGTAAAATCGAGAGTCCTGCCAATATGGCAGGCGCACTCTCTACCTTGCCTCTTTTCTGTTGTCTACCTGAAAGTCTAGTCAAAAATGCACGGACTTTCTGATTTTGTTCATCTGTACAACGCTGTACTCTCCACGTCAACACACAAGCCATACAACTGATTAGCAAACGCCTTAAAATCGCTTCTGGCGTAGTCTGAAGCCATGACTCAATATCATGGCCTGCTTGCTTGAGAAGTTTGAAATAACATTCGATTGACCAACGCCAGTAATACCAAGTCGTCAGTTCTACTGCGGTAATCTCAGTTGGTACATTACTGATCAATGACCATCTTGCAACTGTCTTTTCATTAATATCTTTAACCACCGCAATAATCAGTCTAGCCTCAATTGCAGCACCTTTCTGAGGAGCAACTCTTTGACCTAAACAATCTTTTTTATTTGATTTTGCAGCACGGGTAAGCCGAACATTGGTTTCTCCAACATAAAGCATATGTTGATTACCCTTATAAGAAATGGGTTTCACTTGCTGTATTTCGATACGTTCAGCAACTTCTCCAACTTTACATATTTCACCCTGATGCTCAATCCGATTTCCTTCCTTTGCTCGAATAAGCCATTGAAAACCATGACTGCTTAATTCCCTGAGATGAGCAATGGAATCTCCTTCACGATCAATAATATGTACGCAGGTTTTATCAAGAGGAAACTGTTCAACTTTTTGAATTTGTTCAGAAAGGGAGTCTAAATGGGTTTTACGTTCGGTCTGTTGCTCATTGAATGTCGAATAGCAACCTGAAGCACTAGAAAGGGTCTGAGCTAATGGAGCAACAGGTAGTCCAGAAGCAGCATCAACAAGTAAGCTCGTTTGTAATTCATAGCCTGAGTCGTACTGATGTGTCCTTTGGAGTTTTTGGGTTTTATTACGATGTGTCACATATTGGATTTGTGACCAATCATGAATAACTAAAGCATAACGATGCAGCGATGTCTTAATCTGATCACAAGCAAGTTTTTGAATAGGTTCATTTAATTGTTTAAATGAGATTTTATCATTATTTAAAAACCGCCATACAGCTTGCGTCGTTGCGAAACTATTTTTTTGAGCAGAGGCAATATCTTTGATTGCAGGAGCAAGTGAAGCAAGAGGATTCATATTGAGTTGAACGAGGTTGTTGTAACGTTTGACAAGGCGCTGATCTAAGCGAGAGATGTTAAAATTGAAGAGCATGCTCTTCAATTTAACGCAAAACATGGAAATTGTGTAGATACCTATGCCTTCAGGGCGGGGATATAAGGCTGCAATCCGCTAGTCCCCCTTGTGGGGATTAGCTAGGATTGCTAATGCGGTGTTTGCTGTTGTTGGATATATTGTTTAATAATCCCAATGGGAGCACCTCCACACGATGCAGCGAAATAACTAGGCGACCACAAAGCATTCCCCCATAATTTGTTTTTAATTTCAGGGTGTTTAGTTCTTAAAATACGACTAGATGCACCTTTTAGGCTGTTAACCAAGCTAGAAATAGCTACTTTTGGTGGATAGTTCACAAGTAAATGAACATGATCATGCTCACCATCAAATTCTACCAACTTAGCTTCAAAGTCTAAGCAAATGCGCTTGAATACTTCATTCATAGTTTCGAGCATAGCTTTGGTAAAAACATCTCTACGATATTTAGCCACAAAGACTAAATGAACGTGCATATTAAAAACACAGTGACGACCTGTTCTAATCTCTTGACTATTATCCATAGACCAAATATATTTTAGTGATGAAGACACTTAAATTACGCATAAAAGACAAACATTGCAAGGTGCTAGACCAATTGGCATCTGAAGTTAATTTTGTCTGGAACTATGTCAATGATTTGTGTTTTAAACACTTGCAAAGAAAACAACAATTCTTTTCAGCTTACGATATTGCTAAATACACGAAAGGTACATCAAAAGAGTGCAATTTGCACAGCCAAACCATACAGGCAGTTGCGGAAGAATTAGTTACTCGAAGAAAGCAATTTAAAAAAGCCAAGCTAAAATGGCGTGTCAGTAACAAAAAAAATGCTAGACGTTCTCTCGGTTGGATTCCATTTAAAAAAGTGGCGGTGAAATATGCCGATGGGTATGTCCAATACGGCAAGCATCAATTCAAGCTATGGGACAGTTACGGACTAAGTAAATACAATGTTAAAACAGGCTCGTTTGTCGAGGATAGCCGAGGGCGTTGGTATGTATGTCTTGTGGTTGATTCAATTAAAACAGAGAAAACCACCGCTAAAACCTCAATTGGCATTGATCTAGGACTCAAAGACCTTGCGACTTGCTCAGATGGTGTAAAGTTCAAAGCGCCTAAAATCTATCGTCAATATGAACAAAAACTTGGTATTGCTCAAAGAGCAAGAAATAAAAAACGTGTCAAAGCGATTCATGCCAAGATCAAAAATCTACGTCAAAATATGCTGCATCAATTCAGTCATAAACTGGTGAATGAACATGCAGCCATCTTCGTTGGTAATGTGAATGCCAAAGCATTGGCACAGACAAAATTAGCTAAGTCTGTACTCGATGCAGGTTGGACGACCTTAAGAACCATGCTCAAGTATAAATGCGAGAACGCAGGGGTATGGTATGAAGAAGTCAATGAAGCCTATACCACCCAAACTTGCTCGTGCTGCGGCTCACGCTCCAGTAGTCTGAAAGGTAGAGCAGGACTTGGAATAAGAGAATGGCAGTGTGTGGAGTGCGGTACATTCCACGATAGAGATATAAACTCAGCACTGAATATTCTTGCGCTCGGACATGGGCGTCTCGCAGGAGGAATCTCCGTCCTTTAGGTCGGAGAGGATGTCAAGCAATTGACTCGGCCACATGCATTAATAATTCGGTAAAGTCCTGCACAAAATAATCTGCTTTAGCTTTAATCAGATCCATTTCATGTTCGGAATACTGGTCATAAACAGCGACGACTTCAATACCTGCATTGTGGGCTGCCTCTACACCAATCAGAGAGTCCTCAACAATTAGGCAGTCTTGAGCTTCAACGCCAAAATGCTTTAGTACGTTTAAATAGACTTCCGGATGTGGCTTGATATTTTGTACATTTTCACGGGTCAGCAGCAGGGCAAAGTCATTATGAAAACTGATCTTCTGATTGATGTTTTGATTATTGTCCTGATAACGCTGCACGTTGAACAGGCTGGTGGTTGTGGTCAAGGCCAGTTGTATGTCTTGCTGTTTAAGTGTCTGAATCAGTAAATCAGCTTGTGGTTTAAGTTCGACCACATGATCAAGAAAATGCCGGGAAATGCTGTAGCGTCGGTTTTTGACTTCCTCTTTAGGCAGGTCAAAACCGTATTGCGCTTTGAGATAACCACAATATTCCAGATAAGGATCGGGCAGGTGTCGAACTGCAGTCAGCTGTAGATCGCGTTGTTGCTGGATCTGATTTAAATTGACCTCAATCCCGGAAAGTTCCTGAATTAGGGCAGCATCTACCTGGTTCCAGATGCCGACGGAATCAATCAAGGTACCATCCAAATCAAAACACACCAGCTTTTTACCCTGAAACATCCAATACCTTTCTTAATTCAATCATAAAATTCTACGCGGCCAAGTATAGCGTAGGCTGGATAGGGGGTTAAGCAGTTTTAATCGAACAACAGGAACCTGATCAAAATCAGGATTGCATGACTTTAATCAGGGAAAAATAAAATGATTTTTTTATCAAAGAGGCAGGATCATTACATTGTAAATGCGTGCAAAGTGTTATATTTAAGCATTGGCGCTTGATAATTTTCCGCAGATGATAAGCCAGCCAGACGATTAAAAAGTTAAAGGAAATGGGTTGCTGTGTTTGAACTAGACTGTAAATTGCTCAGTATTTTTTATTATGTGTATAAATTCAAAAATGTATCACAGGCAGCCGATTACCTCGAAATGAGCCAGCCGACGGTGAGTAATCTGCTCAATAAAATCCGTCAGCATTATCACGATCCCTTGTTTTTACGCATCGGCAATGAAATGTTGCCAACTGAACTGTCCAAGCATTTGTTCCCGTTGGTCAGTGAAGCTTTAAGCAAGGTTGAAGCGATTAATAATTTCACCATCGACTTTGATCAGGCCACTTCGCAGCAACAGTTTACCTTGGCCATGACCGATGTTTCGCATCTGGTGTTGCTGCCCAAAATCTCTCAATATTTAAAAGAACATGCCTCACATATCCGTCTGAATGTGCGCCCGATTACCTCGGAAACCAGTTATTTGATGGCCAATGGCGAAATCGATCTGGCGCTGGGTTTTTTACCGAATCTGGAAAATGGCTTTTATCAGCAGAAATTGTTTGAACAATATTATGTGGTGATTGCGGCGAAAGACCATCCGCGTCTGACTGGTGACAGCATGACCACCGAAGACTATCTGCGTGAAACTCATATTGATATTGATGCCGGGATGGGGCATTACCATATTGAAAACGAATTGCTGAATCTGGAACTGAAGCGTGACATCCTGATGCGTCTGCCAAGCTATCTCGGTGTAGGCTTGGTGGTGCAGGAAACCGATGCAATCGCCACCGTGCCATATTATTTAAGTGAAGTGTTGTTGTCCCGCGGCAATCTAAAAATCTTTAATGCACCGATCGCGTTCCCAACCTATGCAGTCAAACAGTACTGGCACATGTCCTGCCATCACAAGATCAGTCATCAGTGGCTACGGCATACCTTGCATGAAATTTTAACGAAATAGCGTTCATGTTTAGTGTTATTTAGAAATGGTTAATCTCAACGTTTAAAAATCCCGGTCTTAAGCCGGGATTTTTTTATTTTTGGTACATCTTGATTCATTAAAAACGTGATTTGCACCTTCATTGTTCATTTCATAAGTCAAATCAGTATTACTTGAATGAAAAATCGTAATACTAAACTGGCACGTCATTTGCATTTATCTACGCATCATAAAGTGATCTAGGGTTCCGGCAGTTGGTTCAAAAAACTGTGCCTGAGACCGAGAGTTCACGGCTCGATTTGAGCTACACGGAGGGATAAAAGCCCGGGAGGTTGGAACAAAAACCTTAGAGAGGTCATGCAAATGGGCGACTATCATAACAATCAAACACTTTGGACTGAAATCCTGCCGGGAGGGCATCATTGGTCCGGGCGCATTCAAAAAGGTGCGGTTCTGCAATTCAAGGCACTCGGTGCCAATGCCAACGTATCGCTGTTCTGTGTCAATGCTGAAGACAAACTAGAACGTTACAACATGCCAGACAGTCTGAAAGGCCAGCATACCGCATACCTCACTGCAGGCAATGTGCTGTATTCCGATCTGGGGCGTGTGATGGCATCCATCGTTAAAGATGAAGCTGGCTGGAACGATACCTTCTGTGGTCCATCTCGTCCTGAACAGATTGAAAAACAGTTTGGTACCCGTACTTTTCAGGATGCCCGCAATGACATGTATCAAAGTGGTTTAGATGGTCTGTTGGTTGAATTATCTAAATTCTCACTCGGTCAGACTGACCTGAGTGCGACCGTAAACCTGTTCTCGAAAGTTACGCCAAATGATGTAGGTGCATTGTCTTATGTCCCTTCAGACAATACTGATCAAATCATTGAACTGCGTTTTGAAATGGACTGTCTGGTGTTCCTGTCTGCTGCACCGCATGGTCTGGATAACAGTGCGGAATATCAACCGGCTGACATCCAATTATCCCTATTTAAAGCCAATAGTTTAGGCGAAACTGATATCTGTCGTGACTCCTGTCCACAGAACCAGCGTGCATTCCAGAACAACGCACGTTACTACGCAATTTCAAACGTTTAAGGCAGGAGAATAACCATGACAGCTCTACAACAATTCGAAAAAACCGTACTTAGCGAAATCTGTCCTGCCGGTGAAGCATGGATGTGCGAAGTCAAAAAAGGCCAGTATTTCCGCATCATTGATCTGGAAGGGAATCAGGCAGTCGATACCTTATTTATCTCAGCTGAAAATCCGGAAGAGCGTTATAGCGCAACCGATACCCTAGCGATGAACCAGCAGATTTATTTGGAAAAAGGCACCACTTTATACAGTAACTTTGGTCGCGCGATTGCCGTAATCAACGACGATAACTGTGGTCGTCACGACACTTTAGGCGGTGCATGTTCATGTGAAAGTAATACCGTCCGTTATGCACATGACAAATACCCAATGCACAGCTGCCGTAACAACTTTATGTATGCGCTGGCGAAGCATCCGGTCGCGAAAAAGTATGGCTTAAACGTGCGTCACATCGGTCCAAACATCAACTTCTTTATGAATGTGCCAGTGACTGCCGATGGTCACCTGAAATTTGATGATGGTATTTCGGCACCGGGCAAGTATGTGGAAATCAAGGCGGAAGTGGACCTGATCGTACTGATCTCGAACTGTCCGCAATTGAATAACCCATGTAATGCCTATAACCCGACACAAATCCAGCTGGTGGTACGTGAAGGCGAGGAGGCATAAGTTATGTTTAATAAAGTTCTGATTGCCAACCGTGGCGCGATTGCCTGCCGCGTGATCCGTACCCTGAAAAAACTGGGGATTCAATCTGTCGCTGTCTATTCCGAAGCCGATCGTGATTCATTGCACGTCACTCTTGCAGATGAAGCTGTGTATATTGGTGAAGCTCCTGCCAGCCAAAGTTATTTAAATATCGAAAAAATTCTGGAAGTCGCGAAACAGACCGGTGCTCAAGCAATTCACCCGGGTTATGGCTTCCTGTCTGAAAACGCAGAATTCTGCGACCTGTGTGAATCACAAGGCATTGCCTTTATTGGTCCAAATTCGGCACAAATGCGTGCTTTTGGTTTAAAGCATACGGCGCGTGAGTTGGCAATTCAGGCCAATGTACCATTGCTTCCAGGCAGTCAATTACTGGCAGATGAAGCTGAAGCACTGACAGAGGCGGCGCGTATCGGTTACCCAGTCATGCTGAAAAGTACTGCGGGTGGTGGCGGGATCGGCATGCGTCTGGTCTGGAATGAAGCTGAGTTGAAAGATGCCTATGCAACCGTGTCTTACTTGGCACAAGCCAACTTTAAAGATGCAGGTCTGTACCTGGAAAAATTCGTACAAAATGCGCGTCACATCGAAGTGCAGATTTTTGGTGATGGCCAAGGCAAGGTGATTGCGCTGGGTGAACGCGATTGTTCGGTACAACGTCGTAACCAGAAAGTGATCGAGGAAACGCCAGCACCGCACATTAGCGATGAGCAACGTGCCTATATCCAGAATGTAGCGATTCAGCTGATGGAGTCAGTGAACTACCGTTCTGCGGGTACAGTTGAATTTGTCATGGATACCGACACACAAGAATTCTACTTCCTTGAAGTGAATACCCGTCTGCAAGTCGAACATGGTGTGACGGAGCAAGTCTTTGGTGTGGACCTGGTGGAATGGATGGTAACGCTTGCCAGCGGTGACTGGACTGCTCCAACCGAGCAACTGGAATCCAAAGGACATTCGATTCAGGTGCGTCTCTATGCCGAAGATCCAATTAAGAACTTCCAGCCAAGTGCCGGTCTGCTAACCTATGTCGAGTTTGATGAAAACGCACGAAACGAAACCTGGGTCGAAACTGGTTCGAATGTATCGTCTTTCTATGATCCGATGATTGCCAAAATCATTGTCACAGCAGATGACCGTGATGCAGCCATTCAGGCGATGACTGATACACTGGCGAAGACTCAGGTTGCCGGTATCGAAACCAACCTGGAATATCTGCAAAATATTATCGACTGTGAGGTGTTTAAGGCGGGAACACAAACCACACGTTTCCTGAATACCTTTGAGTGGAAAACCCAAAAAATCGAAGTGTTACAAGCTGGGATCCAAACTGCGGTGCAGGATGTCACAGGTCGTCTCGGTTATTGGGATGTCGGTGTGCCACCATCAGGTGCGATTGATCCATTGTCTTTAAATGTCGCAAACCAGCTTTTAGGTAACCCAGCAAATACCGCCGGTCTGGAATGTATCCTGCAAGGTCCGACACTGAAATTCCACTGTGACAGCCAGATCGTACTTGCGGGTGGTGACATGCCATCCACCTTAGATGGCGTGGCAGTACCGATGTGGCGAACTGTAAATGTACGTAAAGGTCAGATTTTGAAATGTGGCAAGATCGCGACCGGTTGCCGTACCTATATCGGTATTAAAGGCGGTCTGAATGTGCCTGAATATTTAGGTTCACAAGCGACCTTTACCCTCGGTCAGTTTGGCGGTCATGCCGGCCGTAATCTGCTGATTGGCGATATGCTTCCAATCAACGCATTTACATCTGATGCAGTCAAAGCGCTGACACCTGATCAAGTGCCGACATTCAGCCATGAATGGGAAATTGCGGTGATGTATGGCCCGCATGGTGCACCAGACTTCTTTACCAAAAATGACATCGATACCTTCTTTGCCAATACCTTTGAAATCCACTTTAACTCGAGCCGTACCGGTATCCGTTTGATTGGTCCAAAACCTGAATGGGCACGTGAAGATGGTGGTGAAGCCGGTCTGCATCCATCGAATATTCATGACAATGCCTATGCCATTGGTGCGATCGACTTTACTGGCGATATGCCAATTATCCTCGGTCCAGATGGCCCAAGTTTGGGTGGTTTTGTCTGTCCCGCGGTGGTAATCAATTCGGAGCTGTGGAAACTCGGTCAGCTCAAAGCCGGTGATAAAGTGAAATTTGTTCCAGTCAGCTATCATCAAGCCAAATTGCTGAATGAAAAATATCATGCGCAGCTTGAAGCACTGGATACCCAAGAAGTTTCATTCAATGAATCCTTCTATCCTGAACTAGCTACGTTGAAAAATGCCGTACTGGATACCTTAAAAGGTGAAAATGGTGCGCCAGATGTGGTGTATCGCCCAGCAGGTAACAATTACATGCTGGTGGAATATGGTGAGCTGGTGCTAGATCTGAACCTGCGGTTCCGTATTCATGCCTTGATGCAATGGGTTCAAAAACAGAATATTCCGGGCATTATCGACCTGACACCGGGCATCCGTTCGCTGCAAATCCATTTTGATTCAATCAAGCTGGATCAGCTCGACCTGTTGCGTCTGCTGCAAGTTGCTGAAACTGAATTACCTGATGTGACTGAAATGGAAGTGCCATCACGTACTGTGTATCTGCCACTGGCTTGGGAAGATTCGCAAACCCAGCTGGCAACTGAACGCTATATGCAAACTGTGCGTCCAGATGCACCGTGGTGTCCAGACAATATCGAGTTTATCCGCCGTATTAATGGCTTGAAGGATAAACATGCAGTCAAAGATGTGGTGTATAACGCCAGCTATCTGGTCATGGGCCTAGGCGATGTATATTTAGGTGCACCAGTGGCAACTCCGCTTGATCCGCGTCAACGTTTAGTCACCACGAAATATAATCCGGCACGTACCTGGACCCCTGAAAATGCTGTCGGTATCGGCGGGGCTTATATGTGCGTCTACGGTATGGAAGGTCCAGGTGGTTATCAGTTTGTGGGTCGTACTACGCAAATGTGGTCACGCTACCGTAAAAATGCGGACTTCGAGCAAGGCAAGCCATGGTTATTGCGCTTCTTTGACCAGATCAAGTTCTATGAAGTGTCTGAAGAAGAACTGATGCAAATGCGTGAGGACTTTAAGGCAGGTCGTCTGAAACTGCGTATTGAAGAAGGCGTGTTGAACCTGAAAGAGTACAACCAGTTCCTGACCGACAATGCCGACAGCATTAGCGAGTTTAAGGCAACACAACAGGCCAACTTTGAAGCAGAACGCCGTCGCTGGCATGAAGCTGGACTGGCAGAATACGTGTCTGAAAGTCTGGACGCAGTCGATGATGGTGAAACGGTGGCTATTCCGGAAGGTGGCTGTGCGGTGGAATCGCATATGCCGGGTTCGATCTGGAAAATTGAATGTCAGTCTGGCGATATCGTGGAAGAAGGTGCGACCTTAGCCGTGATTGAAGCGATGAAGATTGAAATTCCAATTATTGCGCCTGAGCGTATGCGTGTAGATGCGATTACGATTGAGAAAGGGCAAACGGTGAAAACAGGACAGGTGTTGTTTACTTTGGCGCCGGTGACTTAAAGAAACCTCCCTAACCCTCCTTTGAAAAAGGAGGGAACTTTTAAAGACCGCCCGTAAGGGCGGTTTTTTATTTGCAGTAAAGAGTGGATATTAGTAATATATAGCTTATAGTCTATATTTTGGTGGTGGTATGTGGACGGTACTGACCACAGATGTATTTAATGAATGGCTTGAACAACAGGACGAATCGACACAGGAAAAAGTCTTAGCAGCTTTGGTGGTATTGCAGAGTCAGGGACCAAGTCTTGGGCGACCTTTAGTAGACACGATATATGGCTCTAGACATACCAATATGAAAGAGCTACGTGTTCAACATAGAGGAAAACCAATTCGAGCATTTTTTGCTTTTGATCCATTAAGACAGGCAATTGTACTCTGCATTGGTGACAAAAGTGGCAACAAGCGTTTCTATACAGAGATGCTGGCAATTGCAGATGAACAGTATTCACTGCATTTGAAATCTTTAGGAGTAACCTGATATGGCTAAAACTTTGCAAGAATTATTGGCGAAACGTTCTCCTGAGAGTCAGGCACGTATTCAGGAAATGGCGGAAGAACTGCTGCTTGAGCAACATCTTCATATGATTCGCGAAGAGCTGGAAATTTCTCAAAAAGAACTAGCTGAAACTTTAGGGATTAAACAACCTTCACTATGTGCAATTGAGAATCGTGGCAACGATCTCAAGATTTCGACAATGAAAAAATATGTTGAAGCCATGGGTGGAAAGCTGCGTATTGATGTAGAGCTGCCTACAGGGAAACATATTGGGTTTAATGTTTAATCAGCTCTAATAGTGAAAACAGGGTAGGTTTTGTTTACGTTGGAACCCGTGGCTTGATGAAATAGAAATAAAAAAGACCACTTAGGTGGTCTTTTTTATTTTTTATAATGAGAAATAATAATTTTTAATTTTTTGTGCCATAAGCTTTCTTCGGTGGTCCAAAAACACAAAATAATTATCTACAGTCATATTTTCAATTTCTTTAGGAATACAATGAGCTTCAAAATTATTTAATAGTTCATTTTCAGTCGTAATACCTGAAATTGTGACTTGATTGGTATCAATTTGATTTCGGATGATTGAGAAATATTCTTTAGGTGATTGTTTTCCTACTTTAATATTAATATCTTGCTGCATATAAACATAATTGGCGATTTGATTATATTTGCTTCGGTCTAACCCAGCATTTTTTAAATACTCTTTTGGAAAAAGATGGTGAACATCACCGCGATGCTCGATCATGTGCCCAACCGTAATATCTTTAGACAAGAAACCTAGATCATTTTCTTTCACTTGTGATGCTAAAAATACGTGAAAATATGGACTGCTTGCGACTGAAGTATCTAAGCTTAGAGGTAACGAGGAATTCCAAAACGCATCTGATAATTCACTTTCTTCTTTTTCATTTAAGTAAACATCAAAAGATTTTTCTGAAATTTGTTTAATGTCATAATCAATTGTACTTTCAGGAGATGCTGAATAGCGTCCTGTTAGAATGCTATAAACTAACCATCGTTTTACATAGCTTTCAATTTTTACAGAATTAACTCCTAAGTCTTTTAATTTTAAATATAAAATATAAGCAAAGTTTAGTGCATTTTGTGAACGTATAAGCTTAGGAGAAATAAAACCTGCAGACTTCACGATCATCAAGAATCTTTTAAAATTAGTTTCATTAATAAAATTTTGTACGCCAACTTTTAATTTTTTATAAGATTCTGTAGAAATATCAGCTTCAAAAGTACGTGTTTCAAAATTACGTCCTGAGAGTAAGCTAACAAGATCAGAGAGACGACCACGATTAAATTGAGAGGTAAAGGCTACTCTTAATAAATCATTGTAACTTGGATCATAAAGGTCTTCATTTTCTTTTTGCAACCATACCATTTTTTGATAGTAGTCTGTTTTTGCAAAATCCGGATCATAGTCTTCAATATGCTTATAAAAGTCCGGAGAAATAGCTAAGTGACAGAAGTAATCAATGGCTTTACGTAAAGTATTACCATCATTTTCTGTATCAGAAGCAATTTTACTCATCGCAAAATCAGCTTGGCTAAGTACAACGCCTTTAGAATTAATTCGAATAAAAATTTCAGTAACAGTTTCAATATCAAGCTCAGGTGCTAATTCAATCATCCCAATAGGTTTTTTAGTAATACTGATTAAACGTGTAAAAGCATTTTCAATTTGATCTTCATCAACATCCGGATTGAGTTTTAAATATTCACGTACAAGTTTGATTAGGCTAATTTGCCCAGAAAACGCATCATGAATATCTGCTAACCATGTTTTATCTTTTAAAATTGCTGGGTTTTGTACTTCAAATTTTTCTTCAATTGGATTAAAAGCGATTTTGATTTTTACACGTTGATAACTTTTATTAATAACGTATTGCCCCAAAATACCTGCAGTTAACGCCGTAATACGTTGCTGTCCATCAATCAGTACTTTTTTACCTTCACTTAGAGTCCCATCTTTCAATTTTACATTTGGATTTTTCCACGCAATTACATAACCAATGGGAAAACCTTGGTAGAGACTATCCATCAAATCACGTACTTTGGAACTATCCCAGACAAAGGGACGTTGAATTTCAGGAATTGCGATTTCGCCTGATGAGACCCATGAAAGTATATTTTCAATTAAATATTGATTAACTGCATATTTTTGCATGAAATTTTTCTAAAATGTATTCATTTAAAGTGTACTAAAACTAGCATATATCAAAATAAATCTGAATATTTTTAATTGAATACTCCAGCAAATTTCTTAGTTATTCATCGAAAATTATAGATTTATTTCCTTACTTAAAATAATAAACTGCCTTTCGGCGGTTTATTATGAAAGTTATTTCTTATCAGTGTTAAAGCTTCACCAACTCCACTCGACGATTCTTCGCTTTACCATCTTCATTCGAATTATTTGCAACAGGCTGAGTATCCCCAAAACCTTTAGCAATTAAACGGTTACTTTCAATACCTGCTTTGGTCAGGGCAGCAACCACACTTTGCGCACGTTGATCAGACAGCTTTAAGTTATGTGCGGCATCACCGGTATTGTCGGTATGACCATAAATGCCCAGTTTTAAATTAGGATTGTCTTTTAATAAGGCAACAATCTGATCAATTTGCGCTTGTGAGTCCGGCAAAATTTCCGTTTTATCCGTTGCAAAATTAATCTGTACACTAACTTTATTGTCCTGATCCAGACTTTGTTTTAGTGCACTTGAAGTCAGCGCTTTGGCAGTCACATTTAAAGGCTTGGATTCAGCCACCATTAGCGAAATATAATTGCCAGATTGGGTCAGTTGGAACCATGCAGACGTATCTTCTTGGCGAACGACATAAGTCTTGGTCGGGTAGTTAAAAATATCCCCCAGACCCGCATAATATTGCACCTGAAAATCCTTCGGAATTTTCTCGATGATATCTTTTGGAATCTGGCTATTGGCAATTTCCACACCGCCCAAATCCTTGATCACACTTTCCAGATTACGCTGAATTTCTAAAAAATTACCTTCTTTATATTCCGGTTTCGAAGTAATGCCTGAACTGAATAATTGTCCTTCCACCCATTCCAGTTGCTGTCCTGTCCAGAATGGAACACGCTCAAAATTGCGCTGTTCAGTATTTTGATAGATATAACCGTCTGGCAGGGAAATATAAGGAAAGTCACCGAGTGTTGCTGTACTTAGCGGAATTTTATTCAGGTCAAAAGCTTGAGGCTGTGCCATTTCGGCAACTTGCGTGGTGTCTTCCTGCCGAATTTCGGTTTTGGTGGTTTCTGCTTGCTCGGTTTTGCTACATGCCGCAAAAATAAAAGGCGTACAAAGAATGGCAGTAGGAAGGAGAGATGAAGTCTTCATTAAATTTCCTTATTGTTCGGCATTTTTATGGAATTTATTGTATAGAAATTCACCTGTAGTGCAAATTTTAATCGAAACCTGAATCTGAGTGGTTTTAGCATTCATAATTAAGGCTACAGAAGGGTAACTGGTGAAGATTCCATTACCGAAAACTGTACCATGAAACCTTATTTGATATCGTTTTGGTGCAAGTTTGATCACTCTTGGCGCATAAATATTTTTCACTGGTATCCATTTGCGCTAAGGCATTGTTTTTTGGAGATGCTTTTATCATCTATATATTTTGTTGGAACTGGTACGTTTTATGCTTCTATTGATATGTAACTCAATCAACAGAGGAGGGCAAATGGCTTGATTACTCGACACTGTGATATTCAGTTGATCCGGTAGGCAGAAAAACAATGATATGACCTACCTATAAATAAAAAGTGCTTAAAATTATTCTCATTTTGGTTGTTAAGACCCTTAAACCAGCCCCAGCTCAGCGCATGGGGCTTTGTTTTTATGTCGTTTTAGTTTTTTCCACGCTCACACATGTCTGATTAAAAGCTGGCACGCTTTCTGCATTTTCCTAAGTAATACGAATTTCTGATTTTGTAATACCTGAGGAGATGCACATGACTTCACATCGCAAAACAAGCAAGCTGCATCCTTTCGCACAATTTTTAGTCGACATACTCAGTGTTCGTGCTGGGCTTCATATCAAGCAAGATTTAGCAAAGGAAAGTAAGCGTGTCTAAACACAAATTGGCACGGATCAGTATCACCTTGCCAGAAAAAACCCTGCAATCGCTGGATCAAAAGATTGTCGAGCAGCACTATGAAAGCCGCTCGCAGGCCATTGTCGACATGATTAACCGCCACCTGATTGATGAGCTGGTTTCTCGTGATGAAGTCATGGTCGGCACACTGACCCTGGTTTATGACGTCAGCCTGAAACCGTTACGTTCCCAGCTGGTCGATCTGCAACAGCAATATCTGGAACAGGTGATCAGCTCGCTGCATATCCAGCTGGATGATCAGAAAGTCCTGCAAGTCATGCTGATGCAGGGCGTGAGCAGTGATTTAAAAGAAATTAGCGAACAATTTATTGCATTAAAAGGGGTGCTCAAAGGACACCTGGAACTGATGGATGCCGTGATGCCTCCCATTCCCCAAAATACCAATAAAGGAGTATTGTCATGAATACTTTATGGACAATTCAAGACTGGCAGAACGCCTACCAACAGCAGCAGATTCAGTTACAGGACCTGATCGATTATGTTGCATCATTTCAGAATGATGATCATGCCTGGATTTCAATTGCATCTGCAGAACAATTACAAGCACAAATTGATGCCTTAACAGGAAAATCACCAGCCGAATTGCCACTCTACGGCATTCCATTCGCAGTCAAAGACAATATTGATGTTGCCGGTTTCTATACCACTGCAGCCTGTAAAGAAGCTTCTTATCTCGCAACCAGCGATGCAACGGTTGTGGCTAAATTAAAAGCTGCCGGTGCTGTTGTCGTAGGTAAAACTAACCTAGACCAGTTTGCGACTGGCCTGGTCGGTGTACGTTCACCCTACGGCGCAGTGAAAAACAGCTTTAATCCGGAATATATCAGTGGCGGTTCAAGTTCGGGTTCATCTGTAGTCGTGGCCAATGGTCAAGTGCCATTTAGCTTAGGCACGGATACCGCTGGCTCTGGCCGTGTACCGGCAGGACATAACAATATTGTTGGCTTGAAACCCACCAAAGGCTGGTTTTCCACTACGGGTCTGGTACCTGCGTGCCGCACCATTGATGTGATTTCCATTTTTGCCTTGACTGTCGATGATGCCTGGCAAGTGGCGCAAATCATGCAAGGCTATGATGCGACAGATGAATATTCACGCCAGCATCCAGCCAATGTGCCAACCCAATTTTCCAAAGGCAAAATTGCCATTCCGGCACAGCTGGAATTTTATGGCGATGCCGAGGCAGCAAAAGCCTTTGAACAGGCAATTAGCCGTGTCAAGCAGCTCGGTTACAAAGTTGAAGCCATTGATTTTACAATTTTTAATCAGCTGGCAGCGGCACTTTATAACAAGGCATGGGTAGCAGAACGAAGCAGTGCCGTGGAAAAACGGGTTTCCCGTGATGTAACCCATCCGGTGATTCACCAGATTATCAGTCAGGCAGACAATTTTAATGCCGTCGATATGATGCAGGCGGAATATGAGCGAGCGCAATTGGCTCGTCAAATCAATCTGGTACTTGCAGACTTTGATGCCTTGATGGTGCCAACAGCGCCAACCATCTACAAAATTGCCGATGTAGAAGCCGATCCGCTGGTAAAAAACAGCCATATGGGGGCGTACACCAATTTTGTCAATTTTGCTGATCTTTGTGCGTTGGCACTGCCAAATACAATTCGTGCCGATGGCTTGCCAAGCGGGGTAACTTTTATTGCCCCCGCCTGGATGGATCAGGCATTGGCGAACTTTGCTCAGACTTGGCAGCAGGCAACGGCGTTGACACTGGGCACATCTGAAAAAACTTATGAACCAACAAGCCAAATCCAGTCACAGCATTCAGTCAAGCTGGCAGTAGTGGGAGCACACCTGAGCGGTATGCCATTGAATTTTCAGTTGACTACACGTGGCGGCACTTTAGTGCAAAAAACCAAAACCGCAGCCAGCTACAAACTGTTTGCACTGAAAAATACCACACCACCAAAACCAGGTTTGCAGCATCACAATAAAGGTCAAGAAATCGAAGTGGAAGTCTGGGAGATTCCGTTTGCCAACTTTGGCCAGATCGTGGCGGAAGTTCCAGCACCGCTGGGCATTGGCAATGTACAGCTGGCAGATGGCAGTTGGGTCAAAGGTTTTATCTGCGAAGGCTATGCGCTTGAAGATGCAACTGACATCAGTCATTTTGGTGGCTGGCGAGACTTTATTAAATCAAAACAACTTTCAAATACACGTTTTAAATGTAATTGCATAGGGGAAATCGCACAATGATCAAGAAAGTAACTTTAGCAGCATCTGTTTGCTGCGCAATTTTTATGAGCGGTTGTGACAATACGGCGAAAGTTCCAGAATCATCTGGTCAGGCCAAAGGCAGTGTAAATACTCAGCCGATTCGTATCGGCTATAGCGACTGGCCAGGTTGGGTAGCTTGGCAAGTGGCGATTGAAAAAGGCTGGTTAAAAGAAGCAGGCGTGAATGTCGATTTTAAATGGTTTGACTATTCAGCTTCATTGTCTGCCTTTGCCGCAAATCAGCTGGATGCAGTCATGGTAACCAATGGTGATAATCTGGTGACTGGCTCTGGTGGTACTAAAGGCGTGATGATTCTGGCGACGGATTATTCAGCTGGAAATGACGTGATCATTGCCAAGAATGGAATTAACTCGATTCAGGATCTACGCGGTAAAACTGTTGCCACTGAAAAAGGTCTGGTCGATCACTTGCTGCTATCGACTGCTCTGGATGATGCAAAGGTTAAACTGAATGAAGTGAAACTGGTTAACACCATGACCAATGAACTGCCACAGGTCTTTGCAACAGCGGATATTGATGCGATTGCAGTATGGCAGCCAGTCGCGAATCAGGCCTTATCTGCGGTTGCCGGGTCAAAAATTATTTTCAGCTCTAAAGATAAAGCTGGTCTGATTTATGACACTTTAACTGTGAATCCTGCGCATTTGGAAGCCAATAAAGAGCAATGGAAAAAGGTCATTCAAGTTTGGGATAAAACCGTTAAATATATCAATGACCCGGCAACTCGTGCAGATGCTGTAGAAATCATGTCGAAACGTGTCGGTGTGGATGCAAAAGCCTATATGCAGTTTGTAGATGGCACACACTTGCTGGATCTGGAAGCCAACAAGAAAGTCTTTACCAAAGGTGATGGTTTCGATTCAATCTATGGTTCAAGCTATCACGTCAACAAGTTCAACGTCACCAACGGCATTTATAGCACTGAAATGAATGTGGATAGTGTGATTGTTCCAACGCTGGTACAAGAGCTGAAATAAGTCGTAATGCAGACAATAAAAATCCCCAGGTTCGGGGATTTTTTATATATACCATTAAAAAATATAAAAATTAAAGTTCAACACTTTTGGAAAAGACATTAATAAAAATAATTCCCACAATCATAAAAGACAGACCAATCAGTGCCGGAATATCCAGATGCTGCTTGAATACCAGCAGTCCAACCGTAGAAATCAGGATAATGCCTGCACCAGACCAGATCGCATAAGCAATGCCCATTGGAATGGTTTTCATGGCCATGGAAAGAAAGAAAATGGCAATCGCATAGCCAACAAATGTGGTAATTGACGGCCAGAGTACGCTAAAGCCATTGGATGCTTTCAATGCAGAAGTCGCGATGACTTCTGCAAGAATAGCAATCGAAAGATATAAAAAAGCCATATTCCTCCTTATAACACCCGTTCTGCATGATGGAGCAGGTGATCCTGTTCTGCGCTCATCCACTGTGCTGCTTCTGTAGTCGTGGTGGTCGTATGTTGAAATTCATATTCAGGTTGATAGATATCAATCTCAAAAATCAGATCGATTGCACGGTCATCCAGAACGACATGCTGAACCAGATGGGTTGCATCCAGAATTTCAAAATTGTCCAGGCCAAAAGCTTGCCCGGTTGCATCGGTACGGGTGCTGTAGGTTTTACTGAAACCTTGAGTGCCAATAGAGACTTCAAAGCTTTGTAATAGATCAAATGAAGTAGTATCGGCTGACTTAATATCTAGTTCTGCAACCTGAGTTTGTACCTCTGGCAAGCGGGTTAGGGCATAGGCAATATGATCATCACAAATGATCAGACCGCCATCCATTTGCAGTTTTGCACCTGATTGGACATCTACCGCAGATTCTAGACGCAGGCCTAAGAACAGGCCTTTCTTCACTTGCTGACGCCAGTCTTCCACATAAACATTGCTCGGTGAAAATTCCAGAATGCAGTTCCCGATCGCGTGCAGTTTTGCGGGTTCAGGCCATTGCACATGGTTCTGGTAATTGGCGTAGTCTTCAACTTCCCAGGACAAGAGCTGTGTTGCATCATCCCATACGGTATTACCAATCCAGCCCTGACGTTCTGTCACCGGCGTGTCGTTTTGACTTTTCAGGCGCAGATCAATGGTAAAGCTGCGTGACTGGAACCAGTACACAATGGTGTTTTGATCGGTCAGGCCATTAAAGAAGCTAATGCTTTTCCTGCGAAATGCCCCGTATAAAAAGCTCGGAACAACTTCAGGTTGAGTAGTTGTTGGCGTTAAGTTTTTTATGGCTTCTAACAGGTTCATGATGCTGCCTCCGCTTTTTCATTCAGCCCAAAGGAAGACAGTGGAACGGCATTTTTTAGCACCAGTTCACCTGCAGCAATGCGTTGTTTCAGATACTGGAACGTCTGTGCGGTCTGGTTAAACAGATGTTCACCACCAATCAATGCTTCATATTTGGAATCATCGGTGTGTACCACCGGTTCAATCACGGTGTCATAGTTGCAGGCACAGAACAGCGGGAAGGAGTAACGTTCTTCGGATACTTTTTTTACGCGGTGTTTGGTCGCCAGGTATTTGCCATTAGACAGGATTTCCATCATGTCCCCAATGTTCATCACTAGCGTATTTTCGATGAGTGGAATATCAATCCATTCACCAGCTTTGTTTAGCACCTGTAAACCTAGCGCGGTAGGCAGCAGCAAGGTAAAGCATTCATAGTCGGTATGTGCGCCAATGCCTTCGGCATCTTTGATATCCGGATTGTAAGGATAATGAATCAGGCGCAATTGACTTGGTGCATCATTAATTTTATCGGCGAAGAAATCTTCTTTGACACCCAGTGCCAACGCAAAGGCTGCAAAAATCTGTTCACTGATGGTGCGCAAGTGACCGTAATATTGGCTGACAATGGTTTTAAAATTCGGATATGCAGGCCATAAGGTTGGGCCTAGCAATGGGCAGTCTGTTCTAGAACCCTGATAGTCATAATTCACATCGTAGGCTTCTTTGAGGTCATAACTGTTGCCCGCGAACTGTTCTTCACCAATTGGCACATAACCGCTATGGTTACTGGATTTGCCAATATAGTGCTGCATTTTTGTGTCCAGATCCTGCTCGAAATAGGATTTGGCCAGTTCAACCAGTGACTTGGCATAAGCAAAATTAAACTGATCTCCTTTAAGATAAAGGAATCCGATATCTTTACAGGCCTGGTCTAAATCTGCCGCAACTTCAAGACGATCGGCCAGATGTGGACTTTGCATTTTAGAAATATCGACGAGTGGGAGTACGTATTGGTCTTGCATTGCAATCACCTTATTGTTGGTCGTCCAACACAGCGATTAAAACCTTTGGGTCGTCCCAAAGGCTCTTTTTTAAAAGGATTATTTAATCGTGCTGACCTTGGTCAAGCGTGGAATCTCTGGAAGATCGGCTAGTGCAGGATCCAGCTCATCCTCCTGAGCATGTACCAGATGATTGACGTGCTCGCGAAGCTGTTTAAATTCCGGAGTCAGCATTAGATCTGGATGGCGTGGACGTGGTAAATCCACTTCAATAATTTCCTTAATTTCACCTGGATTGGCTTTCAACGCCACAATCCGGTCTGCCAGCAAGATCGCTTCATCCATATCGTGGGTCACGAAAATGATGGTAATGTCGATGTTTTGCCACAAATCCATCAGGTGACGCTGCATTTTTTGGCGCGTATGCGGATCCAGTGCACCAAAAGGTTCATCCATCAGCAACACTTTCGGTTCATTGACCAAAGCGCGGGCAATCGCCACACGTTGCTTCATCCCGCCTGAGAGTTGATGCGGATACTGATCCTGATATTTTTCCAGGCCAATGATGTTGATCCATTCACGTGCCTGCGCTTCAGCAGAAGCATTACTTTGGCCTTTCATTTTCGGGCCAAACATGATGTTTTCTTTCACGGTCTTCCATGGGAACAGGGTATAGCCCTGAAACACCATGCCACGCTCCGGACTTGGGCCAGTAATCGGCTTGCCATCCACCAGAATTTCACCGCTGGTATAAGGATCAAGTCCAGCAACAACGCGGCTAAAGGTCGATTTACCGCAACCCGATGGACCAATCACACAGATAAACTCACGTTTATGAATTTTCAGGTCAATGCCATTTAAAATGGTGCGTTCGGTTTTGCCATGCTTGAAAGATTGGGTGAGCTGTTTGGCTTCCAGAATGACCGGACGGCTATAAATCTTGTCAAAGTATTCACGGGTATTAAATTTAGTGTTTTGCATCAGTTGGCTCCCGGTTTCCATTTAAATAAGCGTTGTCCCAATTTCATTAAAATCACGTCACAGAGCAGACCAATTACCCCAATGATCAAGATTGCTGCAAAAACATTGTCAAAATTCTGATAACGGGCCTGCTGGGTGATAAACCAGGTAATACCAGACGTACTACCGATCAGTTCAGCTACGATCAGATATGTCCACGCCCAGCCCAGTAATACGCGCAGATTACGATAAATTTCAGGAAGGGCCGCTGGAATGACCACATGAAACAGGCTTTTTAATTTATTAGTACCCAGGGTGAAACCGGCTTCAATCAGACTGCGATCCACCAGTCGTGTGGTATTGGCAATGATCAGGATTTGCTGAAACAGGGTTCCAATCACAATGATGGCTACTTTTGGTGCATCATTGATGCCTAAAATAGCCACCGCAAGGGCACCAAAGGCTGGGGCTGGCAGATAACGGAAAAACTCAACAAATGGCTCCGTGAGTTGGGAAATTTTGTTAGAGAAGCCACATAAAATACCGAGTGGAATACCGATCAGAGAAGAAATAAAGAAGGCAGTAAACACCAGTTTGATACTATGCCACAGGCTTTCATGAAACCATGGGCATTGGCTTGAGCAGGTTCTGTGGTAAATGCAGTGACCAATGCGATCGCCACTTCATGCGGGGCAGGCAGATAGATCGGATTGACCAGAATACCTTGGGGCGGCGCCAGGCCTTGATCCACGGCGGATTGCGCAGCAGAGAAAAAGATATCCTTATCAATACGACTACCGGCCTGTAAATAGCTAACGCTGCCTGAATCGGCAATCTGGACTTGTGGATGCCAGATAAATGGCAAATAACTGACTGCACACCAAATCAAAATCGGTATTAAAAAAGAGCCAAAGCCAAACAGTATTTTATTTCTTTGACTGAGTTCACGTGCAACGTAACTCATAGTGTTGCCCCTCAATATTACAATTTTTATAAAACGTAATACTGATCAAGCAAAATGGATGCCATGATAAGCAGAAATATTCAAAATGATAAAATAAGCTGATATTTCAAAAGAGAAATTTAAACTGATAGGCAGGATCAACAACTTACCCAAGTTAACAGTTTGATTACATCTAGAAACATAAATAATCTTATTTTAGTCTTTATTGATCAATTTATAGTCAGAACTATTTCATATCTTTACATTAGTTTATTTAATCTCTTATTTTCCTTAAGGTATTGTCCACTTCTTAACTCATTGAATTATAAAAGGGGAGCAATGCTAGAATTTAAAAATCAAATCGTACACGGCGCAATTTTCGATATGGATGGAACCATGTTTGATACAGAACGTTTGCGCTTTCAAACCTTGCAACAAGCTTCACGTGAGCTGATCGGCGTCGAATTTTCTGAAAACTATTTAATGCAGTGCTTGGGCTTAAGTGCCCGTAGTGCCGAGCAGCTGGCCAAAGAGCGTTATGGACAAGATGTTCCTTATGCCGAGATCCGCCAGCGTGCTGATGTACTGGAACTAGAACATGTACGCAATTATGGTGTTCCAATTAAAAAAGGTTTATTACAGGTGTTGGAACGCCTACGCAAGGCAGGCCTAAAAATGGCTGTGGCGACTTCGAGTCGACGCGCGATCGCAGAAGAATATCTGATCAATGCCAATGTCTATAAATTTTTTGATGTGCTGGTGTGTGGCGATGAGATTAAACAGGGGAAACCTCATCCAGAAATTTTTATCAGCGCAGCCGAAAAAATCAATTTAAGTCCGGCTCAATGCCTGATGTTCGAAGATTCTGAAAATGGCCTGCGATCTGCCTATGATGCAGGCGGTATGACGGTACTTTTTAAAGATATTAAAACGCCGAATGAATCAATGCTGGCACAAGCGCAGTATTATTATGAAACGATGGAAGATTTTCTGATAGATCTGAACCAGTTTGTTCCGGTGCTAGAAATGCCAGAACTTGAGACTGCATTTCCGCAAACGCTGAATCAGTTAACAGTTGGGATTCACGGCTTCGGTGCAATTGGCGGTGGTTATCTGGCTCAGGTGTTATCACACTGGGATGGCTATACGCGTCCACGCAAAATTATTGCCTCGACCCGTAATCCACTCTATCAATCTGCCGTAAATGCATTTGGCACCTATTGCATTCGATATGGTCAGAACTCTTTTGACCAGCGTATTGAGAATATGAGTGTGATTGATGCGCATGATCTGGAGCAAATGCAGAACATGTATATTGAATCCAGTCTGGTCGCAGTCTGTGTCCCTGAGGAAGCGCTGGTTTCTGAAGCAGAGGTGATTGCACAGGGTTTATATGCGCGATACCTGGCTTATGAGCAACAGGAGCAGCCGCTGACGCTGTTAATTATCCTGAATAAAATCGGAGCCAAACAGCTGGTGATGCAGCAGATTCTGAGCCGTCTGCAACAGATTACGGACGAACAGACAGCGCAACACATTATGGATCAGCATTATTTCTGTGACACAGTGGTGAACCGCATGGTATCCAAACTGTCTGACCAGAAACTGTACCGTCAGCTGCGCATCAAATACAATATGTTCAAACAGTATCAGCTGGATGAAGATCTGTCCGTAGTTGATCTGGATGATTCTACAGCCCTGAATGCAGAGCAGGAACATCAGGCCGGTTTGTATATTGAAGACTTGCGCCGTAATTTCCAGCCTAGTCATATTCTGCAGTCTATGGATCTGATTCTGTTTAATGCCGAAACGGATATGCCAATCTATGTGGAAAATAACAGTCCATTATTGGCTAAAATGCGCCAGATGATTCTGGTAGATGATATTGCTAATATCCAGCTGATTAAAAACCGCTTATGGAATGGTGTACATGCGATGATGGCGTGGTATGCCAGCCTGCGCGGTCATCAGACCATTGGCGTGGCCATGTCAGATCATGCAATCAGAAAATTCATGCAGCAGGCTTTAGCGCAGGTCAAACATGGTCTCTGCTACCAGATTCCTAAGCATGCTTCAGAACTGGAGCGTCTGGCGCAAAGTTTTACTGAATCCTGTGCCTATGCTTATCAGGACCCATGTGCCCGTGTAGGGCGTGAACCTTTAAGAAAGCTGGAACACAATGAACGGGTTATGGGTTCATTATCGACCTTGCTTAAATATAGTTTGCCATTTGATGTGGTTTTAAAAGGCGCAGTGTTGGGCTATATCTATGCTCTGGAACAGGGTGAATGCGAACAGCAGGAACTGTTGATGCATTTACAGATCCAGTTAAGACATATGGCATTAGAACCGCAGCTATATGAGACTTTGTATGATGAAATGTCACAATTCATCAATCAGATTATCGCTGGAAAATTGTCCTTGCAAAAATTCATGCAACTGGATTTGCAGCAAGCGTTCAGCTAAATCACATAGTAAATAAAAAAGACCCAGAACAATTCTGGGTTTTTTATTGCAATAATTTTAAATCACCACTGAATCTTGCTGATAAATACACTGCTGGGCAATTTGCTGTTGGTCTTCTTGAGAAAGTTCAACATCATCCCATTTCTGGATCTGATCCAGCAGCCAGATAAAATCTGCTAATTTCGGTTCAGCACTTTCACCATGCATATTACGGATAATCTTCTGGATTTTATGGAAGTCATACACATGTTGCTGCGCAGAACATTCAAACTGGATGATCTGGTATTCCACCAGCATCTGCCAGACGTCAGATAAATCTTCCATGTGTTGCAGATCGGCTTGGGCTTTTTGAATCGCGGTCACTAATGCCTTTAAAGTCTGCGGATGCTGTTCAGCCCATTCCTGAGTGACTGCTAATACTTTATCTGCTACTGCCGGAATGATATTTGGACTGGAAGCGACAATAAAACTATGACCTTCAATCTGCGCCTGAATATTCCAAGGTTCACCGACACAAAAACCATCAAAAATATGCTGGGCAATGCCTTTCACCATTGAAGGTGGTGGGGAAGTCAACATATGAAAGCTTTTAGCAAAATCCGGATCGGTGAGTGCTAACCATTCACGTAAGCAAAAATGGTGGATCGAGTATTTATACACATGTGCCAGATTGACCGGTTTATTTTCTTTTAGCAATTGTACCACTTGGTGTGAGCTAAATTTTTCATCACTATTCGGTGGTAAATCCAGTGCATAACACAACTCCTGACGCAGGCTGATAAAGGCCTGATTGATACTCAACACTAATGGCGTTTGCAGATTGGCTTTGAGTTGATCCTGACCTAAAGCTGCTGCAGGTAACATCGCAGACAGACAATGTGCGGCATCCAGAAAGCCATACGCCAGACGGTCTCGCAAGCTAGCCCAAGACGCTTCACGGATCAGGTTCACTTTCAGGCCTTGTTCCTGAAAATAGCACTGTTTTTCTGCCCAGAGAATTGCGACACAATCGAGCAAGGGAATAAAACCGATATTGATTTCATGCTGTTCCAGTTCTGACATTATCTTCTCCTTATTCGCCCGATAATAGTTTTTGTGCATCTAAAAGACGGCGCGCCATTTCACCCAAGGTAATGCGGTGACTCATGGCATTTTTACGCAGCAGGGCAAAGGCCTGTTCTTCGCTCATGGAGTGCAGCTGAATCAACAGGGATTTGGCCTTGTCGATATCGCGTCGGTCTGCCAGCTTGTCTTGTGTTTCCTTGAGATCATCCAGCAGCTTTTTATGCTTACGGAACTGCTCAATGGAAATTTCCATGATGCTTTCCAGCTTGCTGGGATCAATACCATCGACAATATAGGCGGTTACTCCAGCATCTATGGCACTTTTAATGGTGTCCTTGTTGGAGTTTTGGGTAAATAGAACCGTTGGCAACTCATACTGGCTCACGCAGCTTTCGATAATGTCACGATGCGGGTGATCCATATTTAATAAAATGACATCTGCCTGCAGTTTTTTGACATGCACCATGCTCAGATCAGTCACGATCAGGCAGTCCACGACAATGAAATCATGTGCAGTCAGGGAATCCCGGATAAATTCCACTCGCTCGGCATTGTCATCAATCAGGGCAATTTTAAGTTTTGGCATATTGCTGCTTTATTTTGATCCAATGATCAGTACATCTTGGCCGCATTTATATGCAATTTTTGCGCCATAAATAAGGGCGATATAACGTAAATATCAACCTGTTTGTGATTCCTTTTCGTGCATGAGCGTTGAAAGAGTGCAATTCCATACATAAATTAGGGGAATTGATTGTTTATATAGAAGCTTTAAGAGGGCTTTATCCCTTAAAAATAAGAAAAAAATATTATCTATAAAAATTGGCACAGTTCCTGCTAAGTATTTATTGAGAAATTTTTATCGGGTCAAAGGCGACCTGATAATGAAGATGTAGACGGCCAACGACGTCCGTTCTGTTCGATTCTGACCTGCCAAAGCACCAGGCCAGGGTAGTTATAACGTTCAGTTCTGGAGGAAGATGGTCATGTCTTCAAATTTACACGCTCAAAAAGCAACAAAAATAAGTCTATTCAGTTTTTCCAGCGCAGCGATGCGTGCCTTCCACATGAGCTGGTTGGCATTCTTCGTCTGCTTTTTTGCCTGGTTTGCCTGCGCACCGCTGATGCCAGTGATTGCAGGTGAATTCAACCTCACCAAAGCTCAAATTGCCAATATCAATATTGCCGCAGTCGCGATCACCATTCTGGTTCGACTGATTGTCGGTCCGCTGTGTGACAAATACGGCCCTCGTAAAGCCTATACCGCATTGCTGATCATCGGCAGTATTCCGGTATTTGGTGTTGCAGCTTCTAACAGCTACGAATCTTTCCTGTTCTTCCGTCTGCTGATCGGTGCGATCGGTGCCAGCTTCGTGATTACCCAATACCACACCAGCATCATGTTTGCGCCAAATGTGGTGGGTACAGCGAATGCAGCAAGTGCAGGCTGGGGTAATGCAGGTGGTGGTGCGACACAGGCGCTCATGCCTTTAATGCTGGCAGCGATTGTAATGTTCGGTGTTGAACAGGCAATGGGCTGGAGAATCGCGCTGATCGTTCCAGGTGTAATGATGGTGATCGTAGGGTTCTTGTACTGGAAACTGACTCAAGACTGTCCGCAAGGCAACTTTAGTGAGTTACGTGCACAAGGCATTAGCGTCGGTAGTGACAAAAAAGGTGGTATGGCGATTCTGATGCATGCTGCTAAAAACTACCGTGTCTGGATCCTGTTTGGTGCCTATGCGGCTTGTTTTGGTATTGAAATTTTCATTCACAACATCGTGGCAATGTACTACGTAGAAAACTTCGAGTTTGGCCTGAAAGAAGCGGGTATGGCTGCGGGGATTTTTGGCTTACTCGCATTATTCGCGCGTGCTTTGGGTGGCATCGTGTCAGACCGAGTTGCACTGAGCAAAGGTCTGGATGGCCGTACCAAAGTTCTTTTCCTGATGATTCTGCTGGAAGGTGTGTTCTTGGTGGTGTTCTCACAAATGAACAGCGCAATGCTGGCGATTCTGACGATGACTGTATTCGCACTATTTACCCACATGGCATGTGGTGCAACGTATGCGCTGGTGCCATTTATTGACCGTGATGCATTGGGTGGCGTTGCGGGCATTATCGGTGCAGGCGGTAACGTCGGTGCAGTGGCTGCAGGTTTCTTACTCAAAGGCATGCTGGATATTCAAACTACATTGATGATTCTGGGTGGACTGGTAGTGATTGCTGCGAGCTGTGTACTGATGATTCGCTTCTCGGTTGAGCATAAGGAAAAAGAACAGCGTCTTTTTGAACAGGCGATCCAGGATCGTAATCTCGCTGAAGCGCAAAATTAAGACCAAATAATTTAAAATTAGTAGGAAGTAAACATATGAAAATTATCATGATTGGTCATGGCATGGTGGGCCACAAATTTATCGAATCTGTACTTGAACAGGCAGGCGATGACGTTGAAATCACAATTTTGGCCGAAGAACCACGATTGGCTTATGATCGCGTCCATTTGACTGAATACTTCAGTGGTAAATCTTCCAAAGACTTAACTCTATGCCGTGCGGACTTTGCGGATGCTTATGGTATTGACCTGCGTTTAGGTACTAAAGCAGTGTCTATCAACCAAGTAACTCGCACTGTTACGACACAACATGGTGAAGAGTTAACTTATGACAAGTTGATTCTGGCAACGGGTTCATATGCTTTCATTCCGCCAATTCCGGGTAATGACCGTGAAAATTGCTTTGTTTACCGTACCATTGAAGATCTGGATGCGATCCGTGCAGCGAGTTTAAATGCCAAGACGGGTGTGGTCATTGGTGGCGGCTTGTTAGGTCTGGAAGCTGCTAAGGCGCTGCGTGACCTGAATCTGGAAACGCATGTGGTTGAATTTGCTCCACGTCTGATGGCGGTACAGATCGATGATCTTGGCGGCAAAGTATTACGCACCAAAATTGAAGATCTGGGCGTTAAAGTCCATACCCAAAAAGCCACCTCGTCTATTGAAGACGGCGTAAATACTAAACATGTCATGAGGTTCGGTGATGGAGCTGAGCTGGAAACCGACATCATCCTGTTCTCTGCAGGGATCCGTCCACGTGACGAACTGGCACGTCAAAGCGGTCTGGCGATTGGTGAACGTGGCGGGATCATGATCAATGATTATTGCCAGACATCAAATCCGGACATTTACGCGATCGGTGAATGTGCACTGTGGAATAACAAGATTTTTGGTCTGGTTGCGCCCGGCTACGACATGGCACGTATTGCTGCGAAACATGTACTGCAAGAAGAATGTGCCGCATTTACTGGCGCGGACATGAGCACTAAGTTGAAACTGATGGGTGTGGATGTTGCATCAGTTGGCGATGCACATGCCATGACACCAGGTTCACTGAGCTACTTCTATGCCGATGAAGCAGCACAGATCTACAAGAAAATTGTCGTAAACGCAGAAAAAACCAAACTACTGGGTGCAGTGCTGGTTGGTTGTGCAAAAGAATATAACGACCTATTGCAAATGATGCTGAATGGTCTGGAAATCCCGGAAAATCCAGAAAGCCTGATCATGCCAGGCTTTGATCAGGCAGCAGCAAAAACGGGTGGTAGCGGTGTAGATCTGCTTCCAGACAGCGCAACGATCTGTTCATGTAATAACGTTTCTAAAGCGGATATCTGTTCTGCGATTGCCGATGGTTCAACTTCTCTCGGTGCACTGAAAAAATGCACCAAAGCCGCAACGGCTTGTGGTGGATGTGCACCGCTGGTGACGCAAGTTCTGAAGTCTGAATTACAACGTCAAGGTGTTACCGTAAACAACCATCTCTGCGAACACTTTGCTTATTCACGCCAGGAACTGTATCACCTGGTTCGTGTCAATGAGATCAAGACCTTTGATGACCTGATCCAGCAACATGGTCATGGTCTAGGCTGTGATATCTGTAAGCCAACAGTGGCAAACATCCTGGCATCTTGCTGGAATGACTTTGTCCTGAAACCAAGCCATGCCGGCCTGCAAGACAGTAACGACTATTACCTTGGTAACATTCAAAAAGATGGTACTTACTCTGTCGTTCCTCGTATGGCGGGTGGTGAAGTCACTCCAGATGGTCTGATCGTAATTGGTCAGATTGCTAAAGAATATGGTCTGTATACCAAACTGACTGGCGGCCAGCGTGTCGATATGTTTGGTGCGCAACTACATCAATTACCAGAAATCTGGGAAAAACTGATCAATGCCGGTTTTGAGTCTGGTCATGCCTACGGTAAATCGCTGCGTACGGTTAAATCTTGTGTTGGTAGCACCTGGTGTCGTTATGGTGTAGATGATTCTGTGGGCTTGGCGATCTATTTGGAAAACCGCTACAAGGGCTTACGTTCTCCACACAAACTGAAAATGGCCGTGTCTGGCTGTACCCGTGAATGTGCCGAAGCACAAAGCAAAGACGTCGGTGTGATTGCCACTGAAAAAGGCTGGAACCTCTATGTCTGCGGTAACGGCGGTATGAAACCGCGTCATGCTGAACTACTGGCATCAGATCTGGATACGCAAACTTTAGTCCGCTATATCGACCGTTTCTTCATGTTCTATATCCAGACGGCTGATCGTTTGCAACGTACTTCAGTATGGCGCGACAACCTCGAAGGCGGCCTGGATTATCTGAAAGATGTCATCGTCAATGACTCACTGGGTCTTGCAGCAGAATTAGAGCGTCGTATGGAGCATGTGGTGGGTACTTATCAGGATGAATGGCGTACTGCAGTTGAAAATCCAGAAGTCCGTAAACGTTTCAAAACCTTTATTAATGCCAAGGCTGAACAGCAAAACGATCCGCACGTTCAATTTACTGAAGTGCGTGGTCAGATCCGTCCAAAAACTGAAGCTGAACGCAATGCCAGCCGTATTCCGGTAGTTGAAGCCTGATTCAAAGAATAAAGGAGCAAGAATATGACAATGTTTAAAGATATGAATGAACTGAATTGGGTTGAAGTATGTGCACTGGATGACATTACCCCAAATACTGGTGTTGCAGCCTTGGTGGAAGATCAGCAAATTGCGATCTTCCGTGTGGGTTCAGAAAAACGTGTTTATGCACTCAGTAATCAGGATCCATTTAGTAAAGCATTTGTGATGTCACGCGGTATCATTGGTGACCTGCAAGGTGAGCGCGTTGTCGCTTCACCAATTTACAAGCAGCATTTCAGTCTGGCGACTGGCCGCTGTCTGGAAGATAAAGACCAGAAGCTACTGGTTTTTCCAAGCAAGATTGAAAACGGCAAAGTATTCATTAGCCCAGTGCCACAAAAAACTTATATCACCAATAACGGTGTTTCACCTGAAAAAATGAAACTAGTATTGGTGGGTAATGGTTTAGCTGGCATGCGCTGTCTAGAAGACCTGCTGGATATGGCGCCAGACCGTTATGAAATTACTGTGATTGGTGAAGAGCCTTGGGGCAACTACAACCGCATCATGCTGTCGCCAGTGCTTTCTGGCGAGAAAACCATTGATGACATCATGCTGCATCCGCATGTATGGTATGCCGACAAAGGTATTCGTCTGATTGCAGGTGATCCAGCGGTTCGCATTGATCGTCCGCATAAGCAGGTTTATACCGAAAAAGGCGAAGTGATCAGTTATGACCGTTTGATTCTGGCGACGGGTTCCAAGCCATTTGTTCCGCCAATTCCAGGTAGCGACTTAAAAGGCGTACTCAGCTTCCGCGACATTTATGACGTGAACAACATGCTGAACTACTGCAAAACCAAGAAAAATGCGGTCGTCATCGGCGGTGGCTTATTAGGCCTAGAGGCGGCTTATGGCCTGAAACAGCAAGGCATGAATGTCACCGTATTGCATCTGATGGATCGCATTATGGATCGTCAGCTGGATAGCAAAGCCAGCCAGATGCTGAAAACAGCGATTGAGCAGAAGGGCATCACCATCCTGACCGAAGCGAATACCGAATGTCTGATTGGTGAAGAAGGACATGTGACCCAAGTGAAATTAAAAGATGGCACCGTGCTGGCTGCTGATCTGGTGGTCTTCGCAGTGGGTATTCGTCCAAATATCACATTGGCGCAAAGTGCTGGTCTGCGTTGTAATCGCGGTGTGCTGGTAAATGACACCATGCAGACTTTTGACCCAAGTATTTATGCGGTGGGTGAATGTATCGAGCACCGTGGTCAAACCTTTGGTCTGGTTGAACCACTTTGGGGCCAAGCGTTCATTTGTGCATCACATCTGGCCGAGCATGGCAGCCTGACGTTTAAAGCGCCAACGGTTCCGACTCAGCTGAAAGTGAGTGGTTGTGATGTGTTCTCGGCAGGTGACTTCGAACCAAAAGATGATTTTGAAGATATCGTACTGAATGACGAGAAACGTCAGATCTATAAACGCATTATTATTCAAAAGGATAAAGTGATTGGTGCAGTGCTGTTTGGCGATACTGAGGATGGTGCATGGTATGCCGAGCTGATTGCAGATCAGACACCGATCACTTCGATTCGAAATAAACTGCTGTTTGGTCGGGATTTTGCATTAAAGAAAGCAGGGTAATTAGATCTCTGTAATTAGTACTTCATGACAAGGATGTCATAGCCTCAAATGAAGTACTAAAGCAACCATTTACGTGTAGGCACTTCCTTACTTTTGAAAGATCAAAAGTAACAAAAATCTTGGATTCCCATACATTACTTCCTGTAATGATGGGAATCGGTGGCATCCATGCCACCTCACGATAGTGAATGCTTACACAAATTTCGTATTTCAAATAAAGCCAAGATAAAAATCGGAATTACGTGAATTTAGATGATTAAGGAGCACAGCAGCAATGAATAGTATCCCAGTGGTGGAACTGCATAGCTCCACAGAATTAAAAACGATGACGACTCAAACCACCTGTCCATATTGCGGCGTGGGTTGTGGTGTGACTGCACATGTAACGCCGACTACATCAGGTCCGAAAGTGACTGTTGAAGGTGATGCCAACCATCCTTCCAATTTCGGCAAGTTATGTATCAAAGGCAGTAATCTGGCAGATACTTTAGGACTGGAAACCCGTTTACTGCAGCCAATGCTGGGTCGGAAAGATCAGCGTGAAGTCACGAGTTGGGATACTGCAGTTTCGTCCATTGCCAATAAATTCCAGCAATGCATTGATCAATATGGCCGAGACAGTATCGCGTTCTATGTCTCAGGTCAGCTGCTGACCGAAGATTATTATGTGGTGAACAAATTCGTCAAAGGCTATCTCGGTACTGCAAACATCGATACCAATTCACGTTTATGCATGTCTTCAGCAGTGGCAGCATATAAGCGTGCTTTTGGCGAGGATCTGGTTCCAGCCAGCTACGAAGATTTTGAACATACCGATATGGTGGTACTGGTCGGTTCCAATACCGCTTGGTGCCATCCAGTGTTGTATCAGCGCATTATGAAAGCCAAGGAACAACGTGACCTGTTTGTGGTTGTGGTAGATCCGCGTTTTACCAGCACCTGTGAAGCAGCAGATTTGCATTTGCCAATTCTGCCCGGTCAGGATGTGGCGCTGTTTAATGGCTTATTACAGTACTTGCATCAGCATGGTTACATCGATGATGCATTTGTTGCCGCACATACCCAAGGGCTGGAACAGGCTTTGGCAAGCAGTTCAACAGAAGCATTAATTGATGATGTGGCTGCACGTACCGGTATTTCAGCAGTTAAACTCACTCAATTCTTTGAAAAATTTGCCCAGACTGACAAAGTAATGACGTTGTTCTCCATGGGTGTAAACCAGTCATCACGTGGCGTTGATAAAGCCAACAGTATTATCAACTGTCATTTGCTCACCGGTAAAATCGGCAAACTCGGTGCAGCGCCATTTTCCATGACCGGTCAGCCAAATGCGATGGGCGGCCGTGAAGTCGGTGGTCTAGCCAATATGCTGGCTGCACATCTGGATTTAGAGAATCCGGGACATCAGCAGCTGGTACAAAGCTTCTGGCAAAGCCCAACCATTGCGACGCAGGTGGGTTTAAAAGCAGTCGATTTATTTCAGGCGGTTGAAAGCGGCAAGATCAAGGCGATCTGGATTATGGCCACCAATCCGGTGGTCAGCCTGCCAGATGCAGATCAGGTCAAACGTGCCTTGGAAAAATGTGAATTCGTGGTAGTGTCCGATATCTGTCAGGACACGGATACCACCCAATATGCTGATGTCTTGTTGCCCGCTTTAGGTTGGGGGGAAAAAGATGGCACCGTGACCAATTCAGAACGTCGCATCTCACGTCAGCATGCATTTTTGGATGCACCGGGTGAAACCAAAGCCGACTGGTGGGCCATTGCTCAAGTGGCAAAATACATGGGCTTTAGCGGTTTCGATTTCCAGAACAGTTATGAAATCTTTAAGGAACATGCTGGACTTTCCGCCTATCAGAATGCAGAACTATCTAAACGCGTCGACACTCCATATTTCCGTTATTTTAACCTGCAAGGTTTAACTGATTTAACAGCAGAAGAATATGACGAACTCGATCCAGTACAATGGCCGGTTTGGGATAAGCAACAAGATGCGAAATCTGTCGCCCGATTATTTGCTCAAGGCCAGTTCAGTCATGCGGGTGGCAAAGCCAAGTTTATTGCCACCACAGCGATTGATCCGGTGAATCAGGTTTCCAGTGAATATCCTTTAATTTTGAATACTGGCCGGATCCGGGATCAGTGGCATACCATGAGCCGTACCGGTTTATCGGCGAATTTGAGTACGCACCGTGCCGAACCTTACTGCGAAATTCACCCAAATGATGCACTGAAATATGGGATTCAAGATGGTGAACTGGTCGAAGTGTACTCGGAGTGGGGTCTATGTGTTTTACGTGCCCAGGTCAGTGAAGACATTCGCCGTGGCCAGGTCTTTGCACCGATTCACTGGAATGATCAGGTTGCATCCGACGCACGTATTGGCAAACTTGTGAATCCAGTGGTGGATGCTATTTCTGGTGAACCAGAATTCAAGCATACGCCAGTGCTGATCCAGCCATTCCATATTCAATGGCAGGGTGTGCTGTATGTACGTGAAGGTTATGAAAGTTATGTGCAGCCATTTATTGACAAGAGCATCTGGTGGACCAAGGTCAAAGCGGTTCGTGCGACACGTTATGAAATCGCGGATCGTCAGAAATTCAGCACCACGACTGAGCAACTGAAAAGTCTGTTGCCATTTACTGAAGAAGATTTTGAATGGCTGAATCTGGATGACCAGACTGCACATATCAGTCATAGCGTGGTGTTACAAGATGGCAAGCTGATTGCCAGTCTGTATATCGCACCGAAAGCACTGTTACCTGATCGCGACTGGTTATCTGGTCTGTTCCAGCGCGAACGTCTGAGTGCCATGCACCGTAAGGCTTTGCTGGCTGGTCAGCCCATTTCAATGCGCAATAATGAAGGTCCATTAGTATGTAGCTGTTTTAAAGTCGGCAAAAATCGCATCATCCAAACCATAAAAGAAAAAAATATCACCAACGAAAAACAAGTAACCGCATGTCTAAAAGCCGGCGGCAATTGCGGTTCCTGCTTACCTGAAATTCGTGGCTTGATTAAAGCCTGCCAGACGGAGTCCGTATAATGAAAAGAATCCATAAGAATATTAATTATCCACCTACCGATCTCGTGATCCTGGCCGGAGGCCAGGCGCGCCGTATGAATGGCATCAACAAACTGCTGCAAAAGTTTGATGATGAAATTCAGTTGATCAAGATTCACCAACAGCTCAGATCACGCGTTGGTCAGGTCTGGATCAACAGCCACCGGGATCATTCCATCTATGAACGCATTATTCCATCCATCCAATATTTTCAGGATGATGAACCCGGCTTTCAGGGGCCACTGATGGGCATGAAAAGTGCCTGGTCGTATGTACAATCCGACTATGTGCTGTTTGTGCCATGCGACGTGACGTATATCCCGAAAAAAGTCATTTCCAGATTACACCAGGCCATTCAGCGTAATCCGCTTTGTGAAGTCGCTGTGGTGGAAATTAATGGCACTGCACTGTATCCGTTCTGCTTGCTGAAACGGAGCAGTTTGCCAACGCTAGTTCAGCAGATTGAACAAAATCAGCGCAGTTTAAAGCAATGTTTTGCCCAAATGCACATGCAGATGGCAAGATTTAAGAATCACGCACTGTTTTTTCACAGTATTAACTCTTTTGAGGAGTTGCAGCAGCATCAGCAATTACATTTTCTCTAAATGTGAATGAGTTGATGCTTAAAAGCAGGGCAAGAAACCTGTTTAAGACCCACATTTTGCTTAAATTTCAATAAATCGCACTTAAATATTAAAAAACTCTGTTTTCTGCGCAAAAGTGGAACACTTATTGCAAATCAACCTTAAAGAAATCGCAATTTAATAGGGCATAGATCAGTAAAACACTTGCTTAAAAACACAGTGAATGATCCCGCCTCATGGAACATGTAATGAACCGCATTCAACCTTTGCAGCAAACTGAACTGGTTCCAGTATTTCAGGACCAGTTTGGTCGTAACAAGCGCAAACTGCGTATTTCCGTGACGGATCGCTGTAATTTTAAATGTGTTTATTGCATGCCCGAGCATCCAGAATGGATGAAAAAGCACGATTTACTCAGTTTTGAAGAACTCTATCATTTTTGTGAATTCATGGTTCGCCGTGGTATCGAGCAGATCCGGATTACCGGTGGCGAACCGTTAATGCGCCAAGGCGTAGTGCATTTTATTGCCGAATTACAACAACTGAAAAAAATCGGCCTAAAACGTATTTCCATGACCACGAATGGTCATTATCTCAAACAATATGCAGCAGAGCTCAAACAGGCTGGTCTGGATGATCTGAATATCAGCCTGGATAGTCTGGATACTGAACAATTCGAACAGTTAACCGCAAAAAAACTGCAGCCTGTCTTAGAAGGCATTCAAGCTGCACAGCAAGTAGGATTTTTAATCAAGATTAATGCGGTGCTGATTAAAGGCAGCAATGACAACCAGATTTTGCATTTGGCGCACTGGGCCAAACGCGAAAACGTCGAACTGCGTTTTATCGAATTTATGCCCTTAGATGGCGACCAGAACTGGTCAAGTGATCATGTGGTTAGTGAGCAGGACATTCTGGATCAATTGGCCACAGAATTTGAAATCAAGATTGGACAAAGCCAAGGCGCTAATCCAGCACGGACTTATCAGATTGATAACATGCCGATCGGGATTATTTCCACCATTACCAATTCATTTTGTGGCAGCTGTGACCGACTACGTCTCAATGCCCAAGGTGAATTTTTTAACTGCCTATTTTCAACTCAAGGCCTGAAGCTGAAAGACAGTATCCAGCAGTTACGACAGCAATCCCTATCAGCCGAACAAATCCTGCAACAACAGCTGCAAACCTACATCTGGAACAAAGCTGCTGGTTTTCATGCCATCCAAGCTCAGCAAAAACAGTTCAATCTAGAACCTAAATCCAATCCGAATTTCCGAAAAATCAGTATGCATATGATAGGAGGCTAAGATGACCACAGAACTTCAATCATCGATCACCGTCAAAATCGAATCTTTCGGTGCGATCGAACGTCAGTTGCCTCAAGACTTAACCGTGCAATGTCAGGCTGACAGTCTGGTGGCGGATGTATTGTATAAAGTCGTGCAATCCTTTCCTGAAGCCTACAACCTGTTAGAACGCTGTGCCTGTGCCATTGGTGAAGACATCATTTCCCGCCAGACCAAATTGAACCGAGACAGCACGTTAGTGTTGCTCTCACCGGTAGCAGGAGGCTGAAATGAAACTAAAACAGTTTGCCCGTATTCAGGACACCCCATTGCAACTGGATGTTTTTGATGGCATTCAGCATTTTCCTGAATGCGGTGGTATCGGCATCTTTGTCGGAACGGTACGCAACCATCATGAAGGTAAAGCGGTCAAAGCGTTGAAATATACGGCTTATGCGCCTGTGGCTGAAAAGATGATTCGCCAGATCGAACAGGAAATTCAGGCCAAATATGGTGTGTCCTATGTCCGGGTGGTACATCGGATTGGTTCACTGGATATTGGTGATACGGCAATTATTGCCATGGCCTATGCACCACACCGCCGCGAAGCTTTTCAGGCTTGTGAAGAGGCAGTGGAACGGGTCAAACACGAAGTGCCAGTATGGAAAGAAGAATTCTATATGGATGGCACAAGCCAATATGTCGAAGGCTGCTGTATCCGTCGTGACGATGAGGCAATGCTTCACCATCATGCTGAACACTCACATACCCATAGCCATGCCTGTACGGATGCACATAAATCGAAACAATTGTCTCTGAACTCGATCCAGCCAAGTGTTCCTGTTTATTAGTGGCCGCTATACATTAATTTTGAACAGATAAATGAAAAGATGAGAGAAGGATAAGCCATGAAAGATGTCGGAATGAAGCCGGAAAGTTACCGTACCGCGATTGCCACTGGGATTCTGCATGCGCCGCCACACTGCATCGAACTGCTCCGTAATGGCAATACTGACAAAGGCGATGCCTTAAAAACCGCACGTATTGCCGGAATATTAGGGGCCAAACGTACTGATGAGCTGATTCCTCTTTGTCATCCACTACCAATTTACCGGGCTGATGTGGAATATCAGCTGGAAGAAGCTCATGTGGTGATCACAGCTGTGGTGGAAACGATTGGTCCAACCGGGGTGGAAATGGAAGCACTCACTGCTGTCAGTCTGGCAGGATTAACCCTGTACGATATGCTGAAACCGCATTGTGAGCCTGAAGATCTTTGTCTGGATCAAATCAAACTTGAGAAGAAAAAAGGTGGTAAATCTCATTTCACGCGTGTTTTGAAAGCGCCTTTACCCGCTTCTGTGATTGTGCTGTCAGATACCGTGGCTTCTGGAAAGAAAGCCGATACTGCGGGACAAAACGTCGTGGACATTCTGGAAGAAGCCAATTTTGGTTATATCCAATATCAGGTGATTCCAGACAGTCCAGAACAGCTCAAAGCGCTCATTGAACAGCAAAAAAATGATTATCCATTGATCCTGACTGTCGGTGGTACTGGACTTGGACCAAAAGACCTGACCGTAGAAACCATTCAGCCATTATTAACCCGTGAAATTCCGGGACTAATGGAAGCTGCCCGTAGCTTTGGTCAGCGCCGTACGCCGTATGCTGCCTTAAGTCGTGGAGTTGCAGGGTATATCGAAAACAGTTTAGTGCTCACTTTGCCGGGCAGTCGCCAAGGGGCTAAGGAGTCTCTCATCGCCATTCTGCCTGCACTAGTACATCTGTTTGACGTGCAGAAAAATATTCCGCATACAGGAGGCTATCAATGAACCATGCAGTGAATGCTACAGTGCATTCCGCCTGTGGCAGTGAACCCGGCCTGATTTCTGTGGATCAAGCCTTGCAAATGATTCTGGATCATACGGATCATCTCGGGACGGAAATACTGCCACTCAGTCAGGCATTGAATCGTTTCGTTGCCGAAGATGTCTATTCAGAAATTCAGCTGCCGATGTTTTCGCAAAGTGCCGTAGATGGCTATGCCATTTGTATGGATACAGATATGCCATCTCGCAGCACTTTTGAGCTGATCGGTGAAATCCGTGCCGGGCAAGTCGCTAATTTTGAACTGCAACCGAGGCAGGCCGTACGTATTTTTACTGGTGCGAAAATCCCTAAGCAAACCACGACAGTCGCACGTCAGGAAATTGTGCAGTTTGACGGTTCATCCATTACTTTGACCGAAGCTTTGCGACTGGATGCCGATGTCCGTAAAGCCGGTGAAGAAATTACCATTGGACAATGTCTAGCCAGCCAAGGACAGCAGCTTAGCATTGGGACTATTGCTGCCTTAAGCATGGCAGGTGTACGTGAAGTATCCGTTTATCGCTATCCCAAAATTGCGGTCGTCATTACTGGCGATGAAGTCGCCGAAACAGTTGAAGACCTGAATTCCGGCAAAATCTTTGATGCCAATGCGCCTTTGATTCAGGCCTGGTTTCAGTCCAGAAACCAGCAAGTCGATATTCTGCATGTGGCTGATACAGAGCAGGCAGTCTGTGATTTATTTACAAATCTACGCGATCAATATGATTTGATCCTGACCACAGGCGGCGTATCGGTTGGCGATTATGATTTTGTCCGTCCGGTGGCACTAAAACTGGGTTTTGAACAAATCTTCTGGAAAGTGAAACAGAAACCGGGCAAGCCAATGTTTTTTGCCAAGTCAGAACGATCCGAGCAAGGCACATGTTATTTACTAGGGCTGCCGGGTAATCCGGGCGCAGTCTATGTCGGAATGCAAATCTATGTAGCGACTTTGATGGATGCTTTACAGGGCCAAAAGCTGTTACCGCAATGGTTTAATGGGGTAATTAGTCATGATCTGAAAGCGGATAGTCGGGAACGATTGTTACGCATGGTCGCCAGCTTTGAAACAGGAATACTCAAATTGTCCAGCTTGCCAAAACAGCAGTCACATATGTTGAGTAACCTGATGCAGGCCAATTGCCTGGTGCGGATTCCAGCCCATCAAAACATACAGTCAGGGCAAGTATTACAGGGCTTATTTATTTAATTTACGTTGGTTCAGTCTTGAAGAATATATTTTTCAGTTTGGGGGTATGCAGCCTAATACCTGTTGCTGAGGCGGGAACGGTACGAATTTATGCCGCAGCTAGCTTGACCAATGCCGTGACGGATATCGTGCAGCTATTTGTCAAACAACATCCCCAAGTGAAAGTTGTCCCTGTGTTTGGGGCTTCTTCAGCCCTCGCAAGACAGATTGAAGCGGGCGCACCGAGTGATATTTTCTTTTCAGCCGATCAGGACTGGATGAATTATCTTGTAAATAAGCAAAAGGTGGTTAAAGCACAGGTCAAGCCTCTGTTGAGCAATCAGCTGGTTCTGATTAATCCCATTTATTCCAAGCAAAAATTCCAGGCCAGTCCTCAATTTAATTTTGCACAGTCCTTTCAGGGGCATTTATGTACCGGGCAAATGGAGTCGGTGCCGGTTGGGAAATATGCTAAACAGAGTTTAAGCAAACTCAATTGGCTGCACAGCCTGAATGGCCGAATTGTCGGAACTGACAATGCCCGTGCAACTTTGGCTTTGGTCGAGCGTGGTGAATGTCAGGCAGGGATCGTTTATAAAACCGATGCATTGCAAAGCAAGAAAGTCAAAATTGCCGGTATCTTCCCACCCCATAGTCACAGCCGGATCGTTTATCCAATCGCAGTAACCCAATTGGGGATTCGAAATGCTGATGCCATGAAACTAATGCGCTTTATGAGTCATCATGCCAAAGCCAGAGAAATTTACCAGCATTATGGTTTTAGATTCTAGGATGGGTCCAGCATGCTAACGCCAGAGGAACTGAATGCACTGTATCTGTCCGCCAAAGTCGCTGGCTTTGCGACAGTGATCTGTTTGCCTTTTGCTATCCTGCTGGCCTGGGTTCTGGCACGTTATGAATTTCGCCTGAAATATATTGTGGAAGCACTGCTGCAAATGCCGATGGTGTTGCCACCTGTGGTGCTGGGCTATTTATTATTGGTCGTTTTTGGTGGCAATGGCTGGATTGGACAATGGTTACAGCAGTGGGGCATACAACTAGCATTTAACTGGAAAGGGGCTGTGCTAGCAGCGATGATCGTGGCTTTCCCACTCATGGTGCAGCCCATCCGTTTATCTTTTCAGTTGATGAATCCACAACTGGAGCAGGTTGCCAGTTCATTAGGGGTTCATCCCTTCAAAGTCTTCTGCAGTATCAGTCTGCCACTGGCTTTTCCCGGTATTCTGATTGGCAGCATTCTATGCTTTAGCCGCAGTCTGGGTGAATTTGGTGCCACCATTACTTTTGTTGGCAATATTCCCGATGAAACCCGCACTATTCCCATTGCAATCTATTCATTGTTACAACAACCGGATGGTGAGCAAATAGCGTTGCGGCTGGTATTGTTGTCTCTTGGGCTGGCTTTTGCCGCTTTGCTGGCAAATTACTGGATCATGCAGAAATACCAGCGAAAAATTCAGGAGTGCTAATGCTGCAGTGTGAGTTTCATTATCAAAATAAAAACTTTAGTTTGGATGCAGCCATCCAGATGCAACATTCGGTATTAGGCATTATTGGGCCATCCGGTGCAGGTAAAACGACCTTTTTGAAACTGCTACTTGGACTCTATCAACCACAAACAGGCTTTATTCATTTAAATCAACAGATCCTGACAGATACAAGCCAGAAAATTGATCTTCCAATGCATCAACGTAAAATCGCTTTGGTGTTTCAGCAAGTGATGTTATTTCCACACATGAATGTGCAACAGAATCTGCTGTATGCCAAAAACTGGGGCAAACTGAAACAGAGCAAATTCCATTTAAATGAAATTGCGAAGTTGCTGGAAATTGATCATTTATTAGAACGACGGGTGCAACAATTATCAGGAGGTGAAGCACAACGTGTTTCCATCGGTCGGGCACTGTTATCTAGCCCTGAATTACTCTTACTTGATGAACCACTCACAGGATTAGATAGCAAACTGAAACAGCAAATCCTGCCTTTTTTAGCCCGAATCCGGGATGAAATTCAGGTGCCGATGATTTATGTGACCCATCATCATGAGGAGTTAGAACAGCTAGATGCAGAAATGATTGAATTAAAAGATCATCGCTTGAGCAATTTGCCGTAATGAATGATTTGAAAATACGAAAAAATAGAAAAATAAAATAAATTTCAAGTAATTTGGCTTAGCGTATAATCTTCAGCCATTACCGAATACGACATGGATGAATATGACGGATACCGCACAGGCCGAAGTAACGCAGTCTGCCTCAAAAATGGTTTTACCCATTGTTTTTGCTGTTGCCCTTGCACATTTTCTCAATGACCTGATTCAAGCCTGTTTACCAGCGATCTATCCTTTGCTGAAAACCAATTATGACCTGAGTTTCGGTCAGATCGGCTTAATTTCTCTCGTGTATCAATTGACGGCTTCTTTATTGCAGCCTTGGGTGGGCTTCTATACCGACAAATATCCAAAGCCTTATTTGCTACCGATCGGTATGGGTTTTACCTTATTTGGAATTTTGCTATTAGCTCTATCGCAGAGTTTTGCAATGTTGCTAGTTGCTGCTGCGATTATCGGGATCGGTTCTTCGACTTTTCATCCAGAAGCATCCCGAGTCGCGCGTATGGCATCAGGTGGCAAGCTCGGCACTGCACAATCGGCCTTTCAGGTGGGTGGCAATAGTGGTTCTGCGGTAGGGCCTTTACTGGCTGCACTGATTATTATTCCCAATGGTCAGGCATCTTCAGCATGGCTAATGCTGTTTGCTGCTTTTGGAATATTTGTGCTGTTTAAGGTTAGCCGCTGGACCATTACAAATAGTCAGACACAACTAAAAAAGATGGGTAGTACAGCAGCGGCTAAACTGCAGGGAACCACTTTAGTACGTGCGCTTGGTGTCATTGGTATCCTGATGATCGCCAAGTTTACCTATACCGTAAGCATCAGCAACTATTTTACTTTCTATCTCATTGATAAATTTGGCATCTCAATTCGAGATGCACAATTATATCTATTTGCCTTTTTAGGTGCCGTGGCAATGGGTACTTTCTTTGGTGGCCCAATTGGTGACCGGATTGGCCGAAATGCAGTGATCTGGTTTTCCTTTTTGGGCATGGCACCATTTGCCTTACTCATGCCGTATGCCAATTTATTCTGGACCTGTATCTTTTCAATTTTTGCAGGCCTGATTTTATCTTCAGCATTTTCTGCCATGGTGGTTTATGCCCAGGAAGCAGTCCCAGGTCGTGTCGGAACGATTGCTGGACTGATGTTTGGTGTGATGTTTGGCATCAGCGGGATTGCAGCAGCCGGATTAGGTTATGTGGCAGATCATACCAGCATCGCGTGGGTCTTCCAGTTATGTTCATACCTGCCATTATTAGGCATATTGAGCTTCTTCCTGCCTAAGACGCAAAAATAAAAATAGCATTTGAACGATCTTCTGAATGTAGATTGTGCCTGTTTAAAACCTCAAAGATCATTCATCTTTGAGGTTTTTTATTATTTCATCTGAATTTTATAAAAGGAAAGATAGGCAAAAATATGTGATTGATATTGCATTGTTTTATTTAATAAAGAATATGCTAGATTATAGTGAATAAAATATGATCAAATTTAAGAATTGGAATAATAATTGCTTGATATAAAACAAACAAAATCAGTTCAGTAGTTAAAAAGTTGGAGGGTGAGCGATGAAAGTAAGAATAATATCTACTCTCGCATTTTTAGGTAGCATTTCCATGTTCACGACAGTCAGTATGGCGGGCGAGGGTGGTTTGCATTTTGCTGAAAAAAATATTGCCAAAGCTGCAGAATACCAGGAGAAAAAGAAAGTGACGGTAACAGATGCCGAGGTTTTACAGGCCAAAACTGTTGAGGCTAAAATTCAAAACTAAAGATTTAAAAGATTTGATTTTTCATTTATTCAGAATAAAGCTCACTGCATCATGAGATGGGTGAGCTTTTTAGTAAATTATTGGTCTATATCGAAGTGAAATATAATTTATTTAGCTTCATGAACCACACTTGAATAAAGATAGATTTTAGGTTTAAACAAACATCTTAAAGTGCTGCTACGCCAGTCTCACTGGTTCTGATTCGCACCACCTGTTCAAGCGGAGTGACAAAAATCTTGCCATCACCGATTTTATCAGTACATGCCGCTTTAATAATGCCTTCAATCACCTGATCGACTTTTTCATCTGGGACGGCAACTTCTACTTTTACTTTTGGAAGAAACTCAACGCTATATTCAGCGCCACGATACATTTCAGAATGACCTTTCTGGCGTCCGGCACCTTTGACTTCAGTGACTGTTAAACCATGAATATCATGATGAGAAAGCTCAGTACGTACATCATCGAGTTTGAATGGTTTAATAATTGCTGTTATTAATTTCATCTCGATCTCCTTGGCTTATTGTAATGATTTAAAAATAGGTGATGGATGAAGAATAAGCAATGATATTATTTTTCAATTCATATGAAATTAAATGGATTTATGTATTTGATTTATAACTTTTCATAATAGTTAAGCTTAATCATCAGCGTTTTAAAATTTGAGTATCTCGGATGACTATCTATTACTTAACCTTTTAGCATATTTTGGAAAGTTGGCTTATTGGGGTTCAAACAATAAGCCACTACAGCAGCCATGATATTCACCATGAAGTTATTTACCGAACGATGACGTGAATGTTCAAGTTGATGTAAATTTTTTAATTGATCATTCACTGTTTCGATCAATCCTCTTCTGCAAAGTAATTGTTTTTCTTCTTCAGTTTGGATGGGTTTATTTTTCATATTCCGACGTGATGGGGTCAATATTTTCAGTCCTCTTGCTGCTAAAGCTTCGGCTTTTGCTTTGCTCAAATAGCCTTTGTCTCCGAGTAGGATCCCTTTTAATTCTTGAGTTAAAGATTCTAATATAGCAACATCATGAACATTTCCCGATGTCAGCTTGAGATTAATAATTTCACCTAAATTATTGATAACGAGATGTAATTTAAAACCATAAAACCAACCCGTACTACTTTTTCCACGACCGGCCAAGCCTTTAAATACACGATGCCTTTTAATCCGAAGATTATGGCAAACTACCAATTTAGTGGAGTCAATGATACTGATTCCCGTATCTTTTCCTTTCACCTGATGGAAGAAGCTACTCAGAGCTTGCAAACAACGGGGCATGATTTCAATAAATCGGTTGTAGCTAAGCAGTTTAGGAAAAGCAGATTTCCAGAATGGAACGATCATTTGGCAATAAAAATATTTGAAGAATCTAAAACCGGATTGATGAAATAAAATGACAATGGTCATTGCTTCAGACAAGCTTAAAGCTGACTTTTTCAACCTGGTTTTTTGATTAGAAATTAAAGCTTTCTCTAAAGATTCATTAAATTTTTTGCAGAAATCATCCAAAATACAAAATAATTCGGTAATATGATCCATTGAGAAGCCTTGTTTTATAACATTTTGTCTTGAGAACCAATATGTTACAAAAACAGGGCTTTTTTTCTACTCTTTTTTTATATCGAACTCAGGTTACTTAAATAAATCCGTTTCAAACCACAAATTTTCATTTACCAGACTTCAACAGCACATGATTTATAGTGTTTTAAAATAAAATCAACTGTTTGATGATATGTTGAAATGAATGAGAGTAAATACCAAGAAATTAACCGCTAAATTGCTCACGGCACATTGGACGCGTGAGCAGGACATTATTCTAATCGAAAATAATCACTTGCCGATTGAACAGCTCAGTGAAATGCTGAAATGCAGCCAAGAAGATATTATGGCGCGCCGAAAAGTCTTGGGATTGGTGACACGCAACAAGCAGTTAAGACGACTTTTATAATGATTAAATTATTTCTGTATGATGCCACTGACACCTGTCACAATCATATCAATGGCGATGGTTCCGATTAATAGTGCTGCGACACGACCAACGATATCGACATAAAGGTCAATATAATTAGAATATTTGTGCTGCATATGATCATGCAGATACTTCATCAGGATCAGTAAGCTACAGGTTAAAAATAAAGTGAAAAAGATCACCAGAATGGTTTGCATTAAACTGAGCTGAATCCCGGTAATCACGGAAGCCGAAATGGTGCCGGGACCGATCATAAACGGCATGGCAATCGTACCCGCCAGATGACTGGGCGCTCCACGCATCACACCAATCGTATCAGCACCTTCAAAGACATAACGATAGCCAATCACCAGAAAAATAATACCGCCAAAAATCTGGAAGGACTCAAACCGTACATGCAAGACTTCATTAAAGAAGGCTTCACCGGTTTTTGCAAAAATGATGAACACAATAAAGCTGATCAGACTGCCCTGAATCAATGCCATGTTGAATACTTTTGCGTCGGAATTACGGATAATTCCGAGCATATAGATACTCATCAGAAAAGGGTTGAGCAGGGAGAAAAACAGGGCAAATGCATTCAAACTTTCTGACATCATTCAGTCCTTCCGTAGTTGAGATATCCTAGATTTCACGGTCCGGGAACAGCGGACGTTTACCTGGGCTGATCCGGTTAATATGCAGATACATCATATGGCGTTCATATTTATCCAGGATGTCATTGATCACCTGTTCCTTACTATAACCGACCAGATCGTTGCCCTGAGAGCCTTCAAACAGATAACTTTCCAGACGATAGTAATAACGTTTGGTTCGTTTACCCCGTGAACTGAAATTTGGCGTGTCATAGCGTACCGGCCATATTTCATAGACAAAGTTTTCTTCTTCATCCAGCTGAATGGTGAGATCCAGATGATACAGTTCAGGTTCTTCCTCAAGCGGTTTTTCCTGAATATTTACTTGAATGCCTTTGTCAATTAACTCGGTTGCAACGGCCTCAATGGCTGGTTTGCAAACATTATCCAGCATGGTTCGGGTCTGGGATAGGCTTGGATGCAGCATGACCCGGCTCAGACGCTTCTTCCAGTTCAGGATATCCACATTACCGACCACAGGCGCAGCATTCAGACTGGTACTGGCCTGCCGAAAATCCTCCAGACGCAAGGACTTATACAGTCCGGCCATCACAAAGAAAATCACGAAACTAAAAGGCAGACCCATAATAATCGTGGTGTTCTGTAATGCTGTCACGCCATTCGCCATGAGCATTGCCAAAGTTAGCAAACCGATAGCAATGGCCCAGAACACACTGAGCCAGCGCGGTGAATCATGCTCAATATTAGTGAATTTAGTGGTGAAGTTCCCCAATACCAATGCCCCTGAATCCGCTGAAGTCACATAGAACAGCAAACCTGTAATGGTGGCGACACCTGCGAGAAATGTGAAACCTGGATACTGTGCTAGCAGGTCATAAAAACCATGCGCTGGATTTTCTAAAACAGTTGTCGCAAGCTGAGTATTACCATCAAAAATCACGCTGTATAAAGCACTGTTACCGAAAATAGACAACCAGGTCAGGGTAAATAACAGAGGAATAACTAAAGTCCCGGTGACAAATTCACGAATAGTACGACCACGGGAAATACGTGCCAGGAACAGACCGACAAAAGGCGACCAGGCAATCCACCATGCCCAGAAGAACAGCGTCCAGCTATTCATCCATTCTTTAGGCTGCTCAAAAGGAAAACTGCTTAAAGAGAGTTTCGGGAACTGGCTGAGATAATCACCAAAATTCTGAATTAGAGCCGCTAATAAAAACTCTGTATTTCCCATAAAGAGAATAAAGAGCAGCAACCCGATTGATACATAGATATTAATTTCAGACAGAACCCGAATACCTTTATTGACACCCGCAGTCACGGAAATAATAGTAATAATGACTGCAACACCAATTAATGCAGTTTGAATCCAGATATTTTCCGGCAAGCCGAACAGGACATGCAGACCGTAGTTCAGCTGAACCACACCAATACCGCAGGTTGTGGCAATACCAAAAATCGTACCGAGTACTGCAGCGGTATCTACTGTATGGCCAATTGGGCCATTAATTCTTTTTCCAAAAATAGGATAAAGCGCAGAGCGAATTGTCAGCGGTAAATTATAGCGATAACTGAAATAACCCAACGCAACCCCAATCAGCGCATACATGCTCCAGCCGGTCAGACCATAGTGAAACAGGGTCCAGACCATGGACTGACGTGCGGCTTCAAAGGTTTCAGCTTCACCCACTGGTGGACTCATATAGTGCGACAGAGGTTCAGCGACCGAGAAGAACATCAAGTCAATCCCGATCCCGGCTGAGAACAACATGGCCGACCAGCTCAGCAGGCTGAATTCGGGTTTAGAATGTTTGGGACCAAGCTTGATTTCGCCATAACGTGAGCAGGCGATAAAGACTATAAAAACCAGATACAGCGTTGCCGCCAGCAGGTAATACCAGCTAAAGGTACTACTGACCCAGTTTAAAATATTAATAATGACTAGATTGGCTTGTTCATTAAATAAAATCGTGATGATAGAAAACAGCAGAATAAGCGTCGCCGAACAATAAAAGACTACCTTATTCAGACTATCTTGCACCTCTTCGTTTTTCTTTTGCATAAATCTCTGACCATCGTTTTTGTTGCCGGATGATCTACAGTGCAGTGTGATTTAAAAGCAAAAGTTGGCCCTAAAGCTTCCTTGTTTTCGTGAATTACAAACTTTTGCAAATCCAAAACAAACTGCGCTGTACATCAAGGGTGAGCTGGCAGTATAATTTTTATTAATTGAACGTTCAATTAAAAAAGCGTTTATGAATTGTTACATCATTCAGCTATTTGCATTAGCAGAATGATTTTTTATTGCTACATCCGTTATTCAGGTTAGTCCTATGCCAAAAGTTGGTATGCAACCGATCCGTCGTCAGCAACTGATCGATGCCACCTTAGCTGCAGTCAATGAGCTAGGTTTTGCAGAAGCTTCAATTAGTCAGATTGCTCAGAGGGCAGGTGTCTCAACCGGCATCATAAGTCATTATTTTCAAGGTAAAAATGGGTTAATTGAAGCCACAATGCGTTACTTATTGCAGCAATTAGGTAAGTCTGTTGCTGAAATCAAGTCACAGGTGAATGACGCCCCTGAACAACGCTTACTGGCGATTGTGCGTGGCAATTTTACTGCTCCACAAACGGATAAAGCGGCCATGAAGGTGTGGTTGGCTTTTTGGGCCAGCAGTCTGCATCAGCCCGATTTACATCGTTTACAGCAAATAAACCATTACCGCTTACATTCCAATCTTAAATATGAATTCATGAAAAAGCTGAGTAAGGATCAAGCTGAGAAGGCAGCACAAGGTCTGGCTGCACTCATTGATGGATTCTGGCTAAGAGGTGCTTTAGTAAGTGGCGAAATTGATCCAGAACTGCCGATTGAACTGTGTAGTGAATATATCCGGCAACAACTCAAATAACCAATCTGCGAGGGAATTCCATTGACAACATTCAAACTGCAACGTCCTTATATCCATGGACAATATGTCGATGCAACGTCCAATAGCACGTTTCAAACTATTAATCCTGCCACCGGTGAAGTCCTGGCTGAAGTGCAGGTCTGTTCAAAAAATGATATTGATCGTGCGGTTGAATCTGCACAGCAAGGACAAAAAATCTGGGCAGAAATGACCGCGATTCAACGTTCGCGCATCTTGAACAAGGCAGTCGCCATTTTACGCGAGCGCAACGATGAGCTGGCAAAATTAGAAAGTCTGGACAGCGGTAAAGCCTTTAGTGAAACATCGACTGTTGATATTACGACAGGTGCAGATGTACTCGAATATTATGCGGGGATTCTACCGGTTCTTGAAGGCCAGCAAATCCCGCTGAGAAGCAGTTCCTTTGTCTATACTCGCCGTGAACCTTTGGGTGTTGTCGCTGGAATTGGCGCATGGAATTATCCGATTCAGATCGCATTGTGGAAATCTGCACCGGCACTCGCTGCAGGCAATGCCATGATTTTCAAAGCCAGTGAAGTTACGCCTTTAACTGCGCTGAAACTGGCAGAAATTTATACTGAAGCTGGTGTACCGCATGGTGTCTTTAATGTGGTTACCGGCAGTGGTGAAATTGGTGGTTATCTGACTTCGCATCCTGATATTGCCAAAGTATCGTTCACTGGTGGCCTTTCAACCGGCAAAAAAGTTATGGCACAAGCTGCAAATTCTAGCCTGAAAGAAGTCACTATGGAGCTGGGCGGAAAATCTCCACTCATTATCTGTGAAGATGCCGATCTGGATCTGGCGGCTGATATTGCCATGATGGCCAACTTCTATAGTTCCGGTCAGGTGTGTACTAACGGTACTCGCGTTTTTGTACCTTTGGCATTGAAAGCAAAATTTGAAGAAAAGATTTTGCAGCGTGTTGAACATATCCGTATGGGTGATCCTCTCGATCCTGAAACCAATTTCGGTCCGGTGTCCAGCTTTGAGCATATGGAAAAAGTGCTGGGCTATATCGAAAAAGGCAAGATAGAAGGGGCGCGCTTATTGTATGGCGGCGGCCGTGCTGAGGATGAACAGTTTGCCCAAGGGGCGTATGTCCTGCCAACCGTGTTTACCGACTGCCGCGATGACATGACCATTGTACGTGAAGAAATCTTCGGTCCAGTCATGAGCATCTTGAGTTATGATACCGAGCAAGAAGCGATTCGCCGTGCCAATGATACCGATTATGGTCTGGCCGCAGGTGTCGTCACACCAGACTTAGTCCGTGCACACCGAATTATTCATCAGGTCGAAGCCGGTATCTGCTGGATTAATACCTGGGGTGAATCACCTGCGGAAATGCCGGTCGGTGGTTATAAGCACTCCGGTGTTGGACGTGAAAATGGGCTTGTAACCTTGCAGCATTACACCCAGACCAAATCGATTCAGGTCGAACTCAGTCCTTTCCAGTCTGTATTTAGCGCATAAGGGGGATTTGATGAATTACGACTATATTATTATCGGTGCGGGCTCTGCGGGTAATGTTCTGGCAGCGCGTTTAACTGAAGATCCAGATACTAAAGTGCTATTACTTGAGGCAGGTGGTCCGGACTATCGTCTGGATTTTAGAACCCAGATGCCGGCTGCTTTAGCTTATCCTTTACAAGGACGCCGTTATAACTGGGCCTACCTGACTGATCCAGAACCCCACATGAACAATCGCCGTATGGAATGTGGTCGTGGTAAAGGTCTGGGCGGATCTTCACTGATTAATGGCATGTGCTATATCCGTGGTAATGCTATGGATCTGGAACAGTGGGCCAGCCTTAAAGGTCTGGAACACTGGAACTATGCGCAGTGTCTACCCTATTACAAAAAAGCTGAAACCCGCGATATTGGCGGCAATGACTATCATGGCGATTCAGGCCCGGTTTCAGTCGCAACGCCTAAGAATGGTAATAATGAGCTGTTTCATGCCATGGTGGAAGCTGGGGTTCAAGCCGGTTATCCACGTACCGATGACTTGAATGGCTACCAACAGGAAGGCTTCGGGCCAATGGATCGTACTGTGACACCACAAGGTCGTCGCTCCAGTACGGCACGTGGTTATCTGGATATGGCCAAAGGCCGGGATAATCTCACCATTATTACCCATGCCATGACCAACCGAATTCTGTTTAATCGCAATCAGGCGATTGGCGTAGAATATTTTGAAGGTCAAAATACCTTACAGCCGATTCAGGTCTTTGCGGATCGTGAAGTTCTACTATGTGCAGGTGCAATTGCATCTCCACAAATCTTGCAACGCTCTGGTGTAGGTCCGGCTGAGTTATTAAAAAGTCTGGATATTCCCGTGGTTCAGGATCTGCCGGGTGTGGGTGAAAACCTGCAAGACCATCTGGAAATGTACTTACAATATAAGTGCAAAAAACCGGTCAGTTTATATCCGGCATTGAAATGGTATAACCAGCCCATGATTGGCGCAGAATGGCTATTCCTGGGCAAAGGCATTGGCGCCAGCAACCAGTTTGAAGCCGGAGGCTTTATCCGTTCTTCGGATGAGTTTGAATGGCCAAACATCCAATACCACTTCCTGCCAGTGGCGATTAACTATAATGGGACCAATGCTATTCATGAGCACGGTTTCCAGGCCCATGTCGGTTCTATGCGTTCACCATCTCGTGGTCGGGTTCGCCTGAAATCCAAAGATCCATTTGAACATCCAAGCATTCTGTTCAACTATATGAGCACTGAACAGGACTGGCGCGAATTCCGGGATGCTATCCGTATTACCCGTGAAATTATGCATCAGCCCGCCCTGGATCCCTATCGTGGTGAGGAAATCAGTCCGGGCAAAAATCTGCAAACTGATGCAGAAATTGATGAATTTGTTCGTAATCATGCAGAAACAGCGTATCATCCGTCCTGTAGCTGTAAAATGGGTGAGGATGATATGGCAGTTGTCGATGGTTATGGGCGTGTGCATGAGATGCAAGGCCTACGTGTCATCGATGCTTCAATTATGCCGCTTATTATTACAGGCAACCTCAATGCAACCACGATCATGATGGCTGAAAAGCTTGCAGATCATATCCGTGGCAAGCAGGCATTACCTGCTTCTACAGCGCCTTTCTACCGGGCCCCACGCGCTTAAGTCATGGCTATATTCCTGTTGCTTATTGCATCAAGGAATATAGCGAAATTTATTTTTACCCAAAGCTGGATAGGGCTGTCATCGGTTTCAGTGTTATCCATTCTTTGCTTAATATAATTTATATTTTATGAGAATTTTCAAACAAACAGTCCTTTTCGGCTGTGCTGCTGTTTCTAGTGTTTATTGTTTTGCAGATGATGCAGAAGCAAAAAAAATTGAAACCAGTGGAAACATCAGTGTAGTTTCTAAATACATCTCCCGTGGTCTGACCAATGCGCCAGAAAATGATGACGTTGCCTTACAGGCAGCGCTGAATCTGGCTTATGGTAATTTTTATGTCGGTTACTGGGGCTCAACCTTAGGTTATTCCTATCCGGAACTGGAAGGCAAGAAGTCACATCGTCGCGATAAAGTCGAACATGATTTTATCGTGGGCTATACCTATAGCAGTGAAAACTACGACTGGAATTTTTGGGATGCGACCTACTATTATCCGGGTGGCAGCCATACCACTTCAAATGAATTAGGTTTGAATGTAAGTCGTGCACTGAATGACAAGACCAGTGTTACAGCAGGTGTATCGACCTATTTATATGATGTCGCCTATGCCAATCAAGGTGATACTTTTTATACCCTGGATCTAACCCATCAGATTAATAACAAGCTTGGTGCGCATGTCGGTGCAGCAGGTGGTTACTTTAATGATGAAGGCAAATATGAAGGTAATGAGCTGGGTAATACCACAAAACAGCATGCTTTCCGTTATGCAACTGCCGGATTGAGTTATGAAGTTGCGCCGAAATTGACCTTGTCTGGTGATTATATCTTCGGTGGTTATGACCGTTTTGGTGATAAACAGCGCGATCTCGCTGTGTTTGGTATTGGCTATGACTTTTAATTTGGATCTTTATCTGATTTAAACGACATATCTCACAGCCCATAAAATCCAGTCGGGAACAGCAAGTATCAATAAAAACAGCCTGTTCCCGGCTTAAAGCCAGATTTCCTGAATATTTAATTAACAGATATTTTGATAAATCTGCAGGAAATTCGAGCAAACATTATCAATTTCATAAAATGATTCTATAATAGCGCCCATTCTTACTCGAGCTTATCCTCAAGCTAACTGGTTGAAGGTTTAACCCGGGTTATTTTTATTTTTGAGTCAAATTCTCCTCCGTGATTCGGCTTGTATATTCAGATTTAGCATCTTATCTGTCCGTGGCGGCACATAAGAATATTTAGGTATCCACATGGAAATTAAGGTCAATTATCTCGATAATCTTCGTCAGGAAGCCAAGTTCGATGACTTCACGGTAATCGCCGATCAGCCGATCCGCTATAAAGGTGATGGTTCTGCGCCAGGCCCATTTGATTATTTTCTGGCATCTTCAGCTTTATGTGCAGCGTATTTCGTAAAAGTTTACTGTCTGGCACGTAATATCCCAACCGATAATATTCGTCTGTCGCAAAACAATATTGTTGATCCGGAAAACCGTTACAAACAGATATTCAAAATTCAGGTTGAACTGCCAGCTGATATTTCTGAAAAAGACCGCCAAGGCATTTTGCGTTCAATCGACCGTTGTACTGTGAAAAAGGTAATCCAGACCGGTCCTGAATTTGTCATTGAAGAAGTCGAAAGCATTGATGCTGATGCACAGGCCTTGCTAATGCCAAACTTGGCTTCTGGTCAGAGCACCATGATTCCGGGTAAGGACCTGCCGCTGGAAGAAACGATTGCCAATATGTCTGGCATTCTGGCTGGTCTGGGCATGAAGATCGAGATTGCTTCGTGGCGTAATATCGTGCCGAATGTCTGGTCGCTGCATATCCGTGATGCACAGTCACCAATGTGCTTTACCAATGGTAAAGGCTCGACCAAAGAGAGTGCACTGGCATCGGCGCTGGGTGAATTTATTGAACGTCTGAACTGTAACTTCTTCTATAATGACCAGTTCTGGGGTGAAGACCTGGCCAATGCCGAGTTTGTTCATTATCCAGATGAAAAATGGTTCCAGCCAGGTCCAAATGGCGAATTGCCAGCTGAAGTTTTAGATGACTACACCCGTGAAATTTACGATCCGGAAGGTGAGTTACTGGGTACACATTTATATGACACTAACTCAGGTAATAAAGCACGCGGCATCTGTTCACTGCCATTTGTGCGTCAGTCTGACAGCGAAACCGTATATTTCCCATCGAACCTGATTGAAAACTTATACCTGAGTAATGGTATGAGTGCCGGTAATACATTGGCAGAAGCTCAAGTACAATGTCTGTCTGAAATCTTTGAACGTGCGGTGAAACGTGAAATTTTGGAAGGTGAATTGACCCTGCCAGATGTACCAGAACATGTACTAGCCAAATATCCAAAGATTGTTGAAGGGATTAAAGGTCTGGAAGAACAGGGCTTCCCGGTACTGGTCAAAGATGCCTCATTAGGCGGTCAATTCCCAGTCATGTGTGTCACCCTGATGAACCCACGTACTGGTGGGGTATTCGCTTCATTTGGCGCACATCCAAACTTTGAAGTAGCACTAGAACGCAGTCTGACTGAACTGCTACAAGGCCGTAGTTTTGAAGGCCTAAATGACCTGCCACGTCCGACATTCAGCTCAAATGCTGTGACCGAGCCAAATAACTTTGTAGAACACTTTATTGATTCCAGCGGTGTAGTGTCTTGGCGTTTCTTTAGCAGCAAAGCGGATTATGAATTCGTGGAGTGGGACTTTACCAATAACGGTCAAAACAGCAATGCCGAAGAAGCTGAAGCCATGCTGAACATCCTGCAAGATATGGATAAAGAAGTATATATGGCGGTTTATACGCATCTGGGAGCAACAGCCTGCCGTATTCTGGTACCGGGTTATTCAGAAATCTATCTGGTGGAAGATCTGGTTTGGGACAATACTAACAAGGCGCTGTTATATCGTGAAGATATTCTGAACCTGCATCGTCTGGATGATGAACAGCTGGAAGCACTGGTTGAACGCCTGGAAGAAGCAGATGAAGATGATTACACCGAGATTCGTACCCTGATCGGGATTGAATTTGACGAAAATACCGAATGGGGTCAGCTGACCATTCTGGAACTAAAACTGCTGATCTATCTGGCTCTACAGCAATTTGAAGAAGCCAAAGATCTGGTAGAACAGTTCCTGCAATACAATACCAATACGGTAGAACGTGGCCTGTTCTATCAGTGCATGGATGTAGTACTTGAAGTACTGCTCGATGATGAGCTGGAACTGGAAGATTTTGAACCGAACTTCCGCCGAATGTTTGGTGACGAACGTATGAATGCCGTCATTGGTTCGGTTGAAGGCACTGTCCGTTTCTATGGCCTGACTGAAACCAGCATGAAACTGGAAGGTCTGGACCGTCATTTACGTCTGATCGACAGCTACAAGAAACTGCACGCAGCCCGTGCCAAGTTTGTTGCACAGCAATAATACTGTCTAACCTTAACCAAAAGACCGTCTCTCTGGAGGCGGTTTTTTTATGGGTGAAAAATCCCTTTATTTACAAATCCGACAAATTTCTGACAGAAACACTACAGCGTTTAGTCCTGAGTATAGGCATAAAATAATTCATAAAACAGTCATTTAAACCCTAGATTTAATGCGATGTCAGGGTAATAAAAGCGTGATAAAAATATTGAATGAGGAAAATTCATGTACCTCAAACAGCTGATCGACCAATTAAAAGCAGACTTTGATCCTACTGCAAACGAGCTTGAGCAGCAGATTGATCATGCCTTGTATCAGCTGATTCAGCATAGTGCTGAAGTGCCATATCCGGGTGAAGGACAAACCTTAAAACGTTGGAAAATCCTGAGTCAGGTGGCAGCAATTGATCTAAGCCTGGCTAAAATTTTTGAATCACATCTGGATGTACTGGCGATTCTGCATGAACTGCATGCAGGCCCTGAGCAGATAGTTGGACTCGCCGCAATCTGGGCAGCAGAAGGTGGTCCTGAACCATTAGAGCTGGAACATGGGCTTCTTTCCGGGATTAAACCTTGGTGTTCGGCAGCTGAACAGGTACAACAGGCATTAGTAACTTATCGGGATGAAGAAGAACGTTCTCAGCTGTTGTTAGTCGATATGACTCAGGATGGCATTGAGATTGATACCAGTGCCTGGCACGCCGTCGGGATGCAATATACCCAGACTGCTGCAGTGACCTTCGATAAAGTTCAAGCCAAACTGATTAGCAAACCCAATTACTACTTAGATCGTGCCGGATTCTGGCATGGCGCAGCGGGTGTGGCTGCCTGCTGGTATGGGGCAACGGCGAAACTGGCAGGTTTTCTTAAACAGGCGATGCAACATCAATCCAATGCGTTCAGGGAAATGTATTTGGGTGAGGTGAGCAGTAAGCTATATGCCTCACAAGCCTTATTTTATGAAGCTGCAAAACAGATTGACGCTGACCTTAAACATAGCCATGAACTGATAGTTCGATCTTTGCGTGCCGAGGTCGAAAATACTGCACTAGCCGTATTAGAATTGACAGGAAAAGCCTTGGGTGCAGCACCGTATTGTCAGCAGGCAGATTTTGCCCGTTGTGCAGCCGATCTGCCAGTGTTTATCCGGCAAAGCCATGCTGCTTTTGACCTGCAAAGGATCGGACAACTTTCCATGGGGGATGCGCCGTCATGGGCACTTTAAAACATCCAATCGTTGAGGACCGCATCATTCAGGGCGAAGGCACGGCGTTAGAAGAATGGCAGCAAAGCCAGCAACTCGCTAACTTAAAGCTATTTGACTTCACTTCTATATTTCCAGTGAATCACCGAATCTGTATTATCGCGCCACATCCGGATGATGAAATTATGGGATGTGCTGGCATGATCCAACAGCTGGATGCTGCGGGTTATGAAATTGTCCTGTTTGCTGTGACTAATGGTACAGCCAGCCATCCAAATTCCAGCCTGTATACACCTGAACAACTGGATTTGATCCGCCCACGAGAAAGCCTAAATGCCTTGCAAACCCTGAATCTCTCTAAACCTGTTCAACGGATTGCCCTCAATATTCAGGATGGAGAAGTCGCCCAGCAGCGTGATCAGCTGGCAGCTGCCTTAAAACAATATTTGAAGTCCCATGATATTTTAGTCACGGCTTTTGAGTATGATGGTCATCCGGACCATGAAATTACTGGGCAGGTATGTAAACAAGTGTCAATCGAGATGTCTTTAAAATGCCTGCAAGTTTTAATCTGGGCATGGCATTGGGCAAATCCGGAAGATGCACGCATTCCATGGCATAAAGCCTTAAAACTAGAACTTAGTTCACGTCAATTAAAGCTCAAATCAAAAGCAATGCAGTGCTTTAAAAGCCAGTTAGAGCCAGACTTGAGCACAGGCAATGATCCGATCGTGTCAGCCAGTGCATTGGAACGCTTATTACAGCCTTGGGAGGTTTATATTTATGACCAAGGTTGTATATAAGCATGACTACTTTGCTGAACTATACCGTGAAAATAATGGTGATCCATGGCGTTATGAACAACGCTGGTATGAACAGCGTAAACGTGACATCACGTTGGCAGTATTACCACAACCTTCATTCTCAACAGGAATTGAAATAGGTTGTAGTAACGGTGTGCTGAGTTCCGAACTTGCGAAACGTTGTGAATATTTAATATGTATGGATGCTAATCCAACGGCGATCCAGTTGGCCAATCAACGACTCACACATGATCATGTAAAAGTAGTGCAGGGGATTGTGCCACTGGATTTACCTGAGCAGCAGTTTGATCTCATTGTCGCCAGTGAAGTGCTGTATTACCTGGAAGAACAGATTCTGCAGCAGTTAATCTACTGGGTGAATACACATTTAAGTCCCAATGGTTGCATTGTAGCCTGTAATGAAGAGCTGGAAATTGCAAATTGTCTACAAGCTTTGGAACGAGCACGCCAGTATTTTTACCAGCATCAATCCCAGACCAAAAACATTGATATTGAAATCTTAGTCGTACTGGATAGCTGTACTGATCGAACTTTAGAAATCATCAAGACTTATAATGTTTCAATGATAAGTTGTACCTATCGCTGTGTGGGGCAAACGCGTGATTTAGGGATACGTTATCTCATTGAACAAGGCTGTGACTGGATTTGCTGTACTGATGCGGATTCCCGAGTGAGCTTGGACTGGTTTACCAGCATGCTAAAACATCAGCCGACACATGTGATCTGCGGAGTTGTCGAAATTGCAGAATGGCAACACCTGAGTGATGCAACCCGTCAAGATTACCTTTCTCATTATCAGGATCGGACGGGCCACCGACATATTCATGGTGCCAATTTATGTTTCCGGGCATCCAGCTATCTGGCTTTAGGCGGCTTTAAAGCGATGCCATGTCATGAAGATGTTGATCTGGTCAAAAGGGCTGAAAAAATCGGACTACATATTAGCTGGTCGAATCAGCTGCGCGTCATCACCAGCAGCCGTTTGAACTCACGTGTAGATGAAGGCTTTTCCCGCTTCCTGCGGGTGATTGAACAGGAAAATCTGCATGAATATTCATCTGAATCTGCACTCAGAAAAATTGTCTGAAATTTTTTGAAACTTTATTTTTTCATGAATCATAGGCTTAACAATTTAGCCTGATTTTGCTGATTAAAAACTATTCCATTTCGCATAAAACTGCTTATAATTCATCCGAAATAAGCCTCATGTACTAATACATTTCAAGTATAAGTACATGAGGTTTTTCTATGGATCAACGGTTAGGGATGCCGCACTGATTTACTTAATGGTTCATGCGATATGTATTTATTACCTGCTTCTGTTCGTGCGCTTCCACGTTCTCAATGGCAACGCATTGCGACTGCATTATGTTTCTTCGCTCTAGGCTTTAGCACAGCAGCCTGGGCACCGTTGATTCCATTGGTACAGCAGCGCCTGAATCTGTCACACTCAGATTTTGGAGTGTTACTGCTGGGTGCAGGTGTAGGTTCAATGATTGCAATGCCATTGGCTGGCCGTCTGGCACACCGTTTTGGTTGCCGTCCGGTGATTGCCACTGTGCTGGCAGCTTTTGCTGTCATTCTGCCGGCATTAGCATTAAGTCCATCTAAAGGTGTACTCGCTGCAGCATTATTTGCGTTCGGTTCGAGTGCAGGTGCACTGGGTGTTTCAGTCAACCTGCAGGCCATTAAACTGGAAAGCCAGCAACGTAAAAGTATGATGTCATTGTTCCATGGTATCTGTAGCTTAGGCGGTTTGGCTGGTGTATTAGGCATGACAACTATGCTTGGCTTGGGTTTAGCTGTTCCATTAAGTGCACTGGTGATCAGCCTGAGTATTATGCTGGTGATGATGCTAGCTGTACCTTTCTGCCTAAAAGCAGAAGCTCCTGCGACTGAAACTACACAGGTAAGTAAAGTTGAAGAAGAAAAGCATCGCCCTAGCTTTGCCATTCTGTGCATGGGACTTATCTGTTTTATCGCTTTTCTGTCTGAAGGCGCAGCGATGGACTGGAGTGGAATTTACCTGAATACTCAATTTAAAGTAGAAGCATCTCAGGCAGGTTTAGCGTATAGCTGTTTCGCAGCTTTAATGGTGGCAGGCCGTTTAAGTGGTCACCTGATCATCAAATTCTTTGGTGAAAAGAATACCATTTTGTACAGTGCAGCATTGGCGGGTCTAGGTCTGTTAACTGTGGTATTTGCACCAGTCTGGTATGTGGCTTTGATCGGCTATGCAATTTTGGGTCTAGGCAGCGCCAACATCGTACCTTTGATGTTCTCGCGTGCCGGACGTCAACCAAACATGCCTAAACATATTGCTTTATCATATGTTTCGATCTTTGCTTACACCGGTTCGCTGCTTGGACCTGCACTGGTCGGCTTTGGTAGTGAAATGATTGGTTTAAGTCATGTATTCTTTGTGATTGCAGTTGGCCTGATCGGGATCACTGTGTTGAACCAGATGAGTTCAGCACCGGCAACTGCAGCAGAAAAAACACAAACACCAGCTTAAAGCTGGTGTTTTTCTTTATAAAAATAAAAGTTAAATAATTTAGTGCTGTAAAGAGAGATGATGTGCCTTTTGTTTGCTGAGCGGGCGGTAAATATACTGGCTGCCCACATGTTTCAGATCTTTTAAAATCGAATCGCGCCAATGCAGAATGTCATAATCCAACAAACCTTGAAATAAGGCTTTATAACGGGCAATACGTTCAGTTCTTGGCATGGTAATGGCCCGTTTTAATGCTCTGATCATGCTGTACTGATCATGCGGATCAACAATCAGGGCTTCCTTCATTTGTTCTGCAGCACCCGCATATTTGGATAGAATCAAGATTCCTGGATCTTGTGGATCCTGCGCAGCGATATATTCCTTAGCCACCAGATTCATTCCATCATAAATGGAATTCACCCAGCAGATTTCCGCTTTGCGGTACAAGCTCATCAGGGCATGATGACTTAAAGTATCGTAGTAACAATCAAACACCGGTTTCTCTGTAGCAAATTCCTGATTGAGCTGTTCCACACCTTTTTGGAAATCACGATAAAGATGGGCATAGGTCGGAACTTCCAGCCGGCAAGGCGAAGCAATCTGGAACTGACGTATTTGTGACAGCATTTCTGGTGATTGCTGGAAACACTGCCGTAATGCATTCACTTTTTGTAATAAGCCTTTGCTGTAATCAATCCGGTCTACAGAAATAATGTGTTTGACGTCTGGATCAGCACTAAAATCAAAAGGCAAATCCATGGATGCTTGCTGTTCAGCACGACGCTGAATTGCGGTTGGATGTACACTGATCGGATAAGCCTTGATTTCTACCTGGCGCTGACCATTGCGCAGTGTATTCGGTGAATGCGCAGTCAAGGCAAACGTCGTTTTCAGAAATTCATAACAGTGTTTCTGATCACGTTGGGTTTGTAGGCCCAATAAGTCATATTGCGCCAAATGCACGGCAAGTTGCGGTGCACACACCAGATCTTTCCATTTCGCTGTTTCCGGAAAAGGAATATGCAGGAAGAAACCAATCCGGTTACGCATACCGAGCTGACGGCAATAATGGGCAACACTTAAAAAGTGATAATCTTGCACCCAGATCATATCGCTAGGTTGCGCGATCTTTTGTAGCTGGCGGGCAAACTTTAAATTGACATCCTGATAGATCTGGTAGTCCTGATCTGTATAGTCAATATACTGATTCTGGTCATGCATCAATGGCCAAAGTGCACCATTGGCAAAACCACAGTAATATCCCTGATATTCAGCTTCTGAGAAGCTGCAGGTATGATATTCAATTTGATGATCTTTCAGGACGTCAAATGTATGTTGCCGATTTGTCGTCTTTTTACCATTCCATCCCATCCAGATGCCACCAATACCGTTGAGGGCATCTTCAATGGCAACCGCCAGTCCACCTGCCTGTGTGGATTTTGGATTCGGCAGGGTTACGCGGTTGGATAATACAATGAGTCGGGACACGTGTTTTCTCCTTTCATTTCTTGTTTTAACGCTTGTAGTGTTGTTAAAAATTCATGTAAGAAAAAACCGACATCTGCCACATGATCTAAACGACCTCGGGCTGCGCTTTCTCCTGGACCAACTTTGATCGACATACCTCCATAGTCATTAATGGTGTGAAAACCAGCTTCATCCGTTAAATCATCCCCAATAAAAATGGGGTAGAACGCATGATCTTCAAGGCTGTTTAAGACGTGCCGGATGGCCGCACCTTTGTTACAGCCTCGAGGTACCAGTTCATAAACGCATTTGCCGCTTTTCAGTTCAAAACTTGAATTGTGTTTTAGATAATCTTCAATAATGGCTTTTGCCTGATCCGCATATTCAGGATGCTCACGAAAATGCAGGGCGATTGAATAGGTTTTGATTTCAACGCGGATTGGATGCCATTGTTCGGAATGTTGCTGTGCATGGACTTTGAGTTGATTTAATTCTTCGAGATTGACTTGTACCAGCTGTTGAACACTGCCATCTTGTTGCAGCAATTCCAGACCATGTGAACCGGCAATATTCCACTGGTGTGGTTGAATCAACTTTTGTGCCTGAGAAATGGAGCGTCCTGTTACTAGATATAGAGGAATCAGCTGTTGCAGCTGATTCAAGACATGTAATGTCGAAGTAGGAATGAAGCTTTTTTCGGGATCAGGATGGAATTCTGAAAGGGTGCCATCAATGTCTAAAAATAAAATAAAAGGATTGTTATTAATATTCGATCGTCGCTCAACTTTGTTGGCGATTTTATTAAAAATAAGATCAAGGACGGGGTATGAAGTTTTCATTTTGGTTTGTAAAAAATTACAGTCTCTTTGATGCATTGCTTATTTTTATAGCATGCAAAAGAACTGCTTTTTTTATTCTCACAATGAATAATACATTTCGCCTATCTAAAGTAACGTTGAAATATCTTGTAAAAATATCTTGAAAATCTAATACCTAGATTAATTTTATCCGACAGTAAGCGTCCGCTGAACACACCTTATGAATTCATCCTATAAGCCTTAATTTAGTCCCCACTTAAAAACAAGTGGGGACTAAAATTTATGACTACAAATCACCAGACATCCATCGCATCTCTTGCGAAAAAACGAAGAACATACAGTGCTGAATTTAAACAGCAGATCGTTCAGGCTTGTAAAGCACCGGACGTTTCAATTGCTTCGGTCGCTTTGCAACATGGATTGAATACAAATCTTGTATCCAAATGGATTCGCTTAATTGATGGTAAGCCAGGGAATGATCGCTCACCACTACCGAATAAACCTGCATTTATTGCCTTATCTTGCTCTGCACCATTAGATCCTACTCCTACTGACATGTTAACGGTTCAAATTACTTTACCCCACTCAAAAGCAGAAATTGGCTTGAAATGGCAAGTATCAGAAATATCTGCTTTAGCAGAATTACTCAAGGCACTTGCAACATGATCCGCATTGATGAAATCTGGCTCTCCACCCAACCTCTGGATATGCGAGCAGGGATGGATACTATCATGGCTCAGGTGGTGAGAGCCTTTGGCTACATTAAACCGCATTGTGCTTACCTGTTCTGTAATAAACGTGGCCATCGCATGAAAGTGCTGGTACATGATGGACTGGGCATCTGGCTGTGTGCCCGGCGGCTGGAACAGGGAAAATTCCACTGGGCGCAGGTTCACCAGGGTGAAAGCATGGCGATCAGTCCGGAACAGTTACAGGCACTGATCCAGGGTTTACCTTGGCAGCGCATTGGACGACAGCAGGTGGTGACGATGCTCTAAACTAGGTTGGTCCATTCTGCTATTCTCCAAACGTTCTATTTCATTCTTCTCATGACCTCAGGCATACTGCGGTCATGAATACGCTGCCTGACTTAAGCCAACTGACCCATGAACAACTGCTGGAATTCACCCGGCAGTTGGCAATGCAGCATCAGTCTCTGGCACAATCAAATCAAGAATTAGAAAAATCAAACCAACAATTAGATACCAAAGTTCAGCATCTTGAAGTCACCAATCAGCAATTAGATGCTCAAGTTCAACATCTTTCCATTCTCACGCAAAAATACGAGCATGAGCTCGCACTATTTAAACAGCACAAATTCGGCAGTAAAAACGAACATCTCACCGCAAAACAAATCCATCTCTGGGATGAAGCGGTCGAAGAAGATATTGCAGCCGTTGATCTAGAATTAGAACGATTAAATGCAGATAAAACCGATGCAGCGACAGAGAAAGCCACAGTCAACAAACCTAAACGTCGACTGCTGCCCGATCATCTACACACCATTCGTATTGAGCATGAACCAGCATCAACCCAATGCAGTTGTGGCTGCCAGTTACGTCGTATCGGCGAAGATATCAGTGAAAAACTGCATTTCAGACCGGCACAGTTCTATAAGGAACAGCATGTCCGTGGCAAATGGGTCTGTGATCAGTGTGACACCCTGACTCAGCAAGCGATGCCTGCCTATGTGATTGATAAAGGCATTGCTTCACCTGAACTGCTCAGCCATGTGCTGGTATCGAAGTATGCCGATCATTTACCGCTGTACCGTCAACGTCTGATCTATCAGCGGGCGGGAATCGAGCTTTCTAGATCAACGTTATCTGACTGGATAGGTCGCTGCGGTGTAGAACTGGAACCTCTGGCCAATGCCTTAAAAGAGGTGGTACTACAACAGCAGGTGCTGCATGCAGATGAAACACCGGTCACCATCATGCGGATGGGTGAGAATGATAAAAAACCGAAGAAAGGTTATGTCTGGGCCTATGCCACTACACAGTACAATCCAGTTCAGGCGGTGATCTATGACTTTCAGGATAGTCGTTCAGGCCAGCATGCTGCAGAGTTCTTGAAAGGCTGGCAGGGTTATCTAGTCTGTGATGATTACAGTGGTTATAAAGCACGCTTTAAATCAGGCCAGGTCATTGAGGTGGGCTGCATGGCCCATGCACGTCGTAAATTCCATGAACTGCATGTAACTGGGAAAAGTCAGGTCGCTGAACAGGCATTAGTGCTGATTCAGAAACTGTATGCGATAGAAGCAGAGCTCAGGAAAAAGACCGATGGTACAGCGGAAGACCGCCGCGAATACCGACAACAGCATAGTCAACCAGTGATGCAACAACTATATGAATGGCTCAACCAACATCATCTGACGGTGCCATCGAGTTCTCCCACCGCCAAGGCGATCAATTACACTCTGAAGCGTTGGCCAGCCTTAAGCCGCTATTTGGATGATGGCAATCTACCGATTTGCAATAATTGGGTAGAGAATCAAATGCGACCTTGGGCCTTAGGGCGCAAGAACTGGCTGTTTGCTGGCTCGCTGCGCAGTGGACAGCGAGCGGCAAATATCATGACTTTAATCCAGTCAGCAAAGCTGAATGGCTTGGATCCGTATGCCTATTTAAGTGATGTGCTGAAAAGGCTGCCGACGCATAAAGCGACCCAAATAGAAGAATTACTACCACATCGCTGGAAATCCAACTCAAATTAAAAAAATAGGCATGGGGTTCAGCGGACGCTTACATCCGACATTATTTTGCTGCCGCTATACAACAGATAAATAGATGCGCTTTTGTATAAGATTTTTTATTCATGACAAGCAACATTGTCACTTTGATATCGAAGTGTTAAGAATTGAGATTAAAAATGGATCAGAATTACAAGGAGACTGTTCCTTAAAATGTAGTCAAACATGGTCAAGGACTAATTCGCACTCTGTTAATGTCTTGTTGCCAAGCGTGTAACTAGAGCCTGAGTCGGTCAGTTCCGACTTGTAGCGGTCAGTCCGTTCTTGCAGAATACGTTTTACAGTTTTGTAAGGCGTATAACGACTTATCTCATTGTCGTTTAATCTTGCAAGCACGTTTCTCGCAGCATTCCAATCAGCCTGTATAACTTCCCCATTAGTACGGTAAAACCGATCTCCTTTACGTGTGCCAATCAATAGCCCACTAAAGGAATCAATTTGCGAAGTATATGCAGAATTGACAAGATGCACCGTAGAACCTCTACGGTGAGATATACCTGTTAGGGCATCAGCTAATAAGCCTTTAACCCATGTATTTAAGCGTCTATTGGTGTTTTTGCCATAGTTGCGTTTACTTTGAATTGGGGATGTTAAATCCTCCGCAACAATAACCTTAGCCTTATCAACTAATCGGTGGGTAGCTGTAAAGATCAATGTCTTGAGCTTTGCTTTTTGAGTATCTTGTCGCTTATCTAGTTTTTTTCGACCTAGATTATTTAACTCAATTTTCTGTTTCTTGTGTGGTTTAGATTTGGCAATCGCTCTGAGCTTGTTTCTGTGCTTGTACTTTTGATTTAAATAATCTGATTCACTTGAGATCAAATTGCCTAAACCATCACCATATACATCGCCATCAGAGTCCACAAAAGCTTCTGAGTACCCTTTATCAACGCCTACCGTTGCTGTGCCACAATCTTGAGTTTCAACTGCATCATAGGTTGAATGAACTTCAACATTACCATTTCTTAGAATAATCCTTAATGTGCCTTGCGGTGCAAAATCAACAGTCGTATTTAATGGGATTTTAATGGTTTGTCGAGGGATTAGGCTTGGTACTTTAAGCCAACATTGACCATTTAACTCAAAGGTTTTACACATATCCGCACGAACAATAATCTGATTATACGTGTGATTAACGCCATGCCTAAAGTGTTTACGCATTTGACGATGGAGGAAATTATCAGTAGCCCACTCTTCTTTTTTAAGCAACGTGTATAGTCTTTTTAATTCCTTATCGCATGTCGTTCTTTTTCGGATTGCTTGTTTTACCTTTTCTTTTGATGCTTCTCGATAGGCTTTAATATCACCTATGCAATCACGTAGCGTTTCCTTCCACGCATTTGCTGAAACACCAAAGTCACGACCTTCTTTCATCCACGCATCACGAATAGCTCTGTCACTGATATTCAAACCTGAAATAGCACCATATTTAGCCCAAACCTCGCTACGAATACGACCAAGTAAAACAGCTTGTTTCTCAAGCTGTTTGTACTTTTGCACATTCAAGTTTTTACAGTGGTGGATGCGGGTTAGTTTCAAAAGAAGTAAAACCTTGTGTTAGAATATTTAATAAAAAACATATACATATTGTATATGTTTGGTGTCTTTTGTCTATATTTTTAATGATAGTAATCTACTCTCTTATTTTAAAGAAAATCAAAAATAAACAAATGGATAAACAAAAAGTCCAAAAAAATAAAAACACAATAAAGCTCAGGACAACAGCCATGACGCTTCTTAATAAACTTTATGCTGCAATCGCAGCCACGGTAACCGTAGTTGCCGTAACCGTGGGTGTGGTCAACAAGGTCACATCACCCACCCAGCAGGTAGATGCAGATTTAAACTACCTGCAACCTCAGGTTTTACCTGTTTCTACAGGCTCAAGCTCTTCATATACCACAACTTTAAAAAATACCAAACTTGGTACCCGCCAGTTTCAGAGCCAGGCTCAAACACCTGTATCTGATAATGCAAATGCAAGATGGAGTAATTACACACGGGACTATCAATATCCGAATATGGTGACGCTGCCGGTGCAGTGGCTCAGCATGCGTGATGGCACCAGAATCGCAGTGCGAGTGACTTTACCTGCAGATGAAAATAAGCAGCCAATCTATGGCAAATTCCCGGTGATTCTGATCCAGACGGCGTATAACACCGGCCTAGCAGGGCAGATTGCTGACATGGCGGGTGGCCCAAACCCGGAATTTGTTCGTCGTGGTTATGCCACCGTCGTTGCTGATGTACGTGGCACCGGTTCTTCGGAAGGAGTATGGCAGGCCTTCGATGAAACAGAACAGGAAGACAGCAAGGAAATTATTGACTGGGCCAGCAAGCAGTACTGGTCAAATGGCAAGATTGGCCTCTATGGCGTGTCTTATCTTGGTATTACCAGCCTGCTCGGTGCATCTACGCAACATCCAGCAGTCAAGGCCGCTTTCCCAATGGTACCGATTGGCGATGGCTACCGTGACATTCTATTCAATGGCGGTCAACTCAATACCAACTTCATTCCGTTATGGATGAGTCTGGTCGGCTTGCTGGGTGCTTTGCCGGTCGATGCACTACAGGTTGATCCGGTCAACGGCATTGTCATGGGATTGGACAAAATCCAGAACATGCTGTTTGAATTCCAGCTTCCCTTAACCTTCCAGGCCCTACAGGGTACCGATACCGCTTTTGACAGCGATTTCTGGCGTCAACGTTCGCCGTTGGAATATGCCCATAAAATCAAGGTGCCGACCTTTGTTGTCGGTGGTACGCGTGACCTGTTCCAGCGTAGTGAACCCTTATGGCTGGAAGCGTTAAAAGACCAGACCACAGCCAAAATTCTAATTGGTCCATGGAACCATTTACAGGCTGCTTTGGGTTCAACTTCAGGCAATGGAGATGTCCCTGCAGTCAACAACATTGCCTTACAATGGTTTGACCAGTATCTCAAGGGTATAGATACAAAAGCAGAAAAATTACCCAACGTAACCCAATGGGTCTATGGTCATGAAAAATTTGTGACATCAACCGACTGGCCACATATCGGAATTCAGCCAGACCGTTTATACCTGAATAGCTTGGGCAAACTGGTGACGAACAAGTCAACGTCCAGCATTGGTGAAAGTTTCCTGCTTGAAGCACCTACTTTCGGGATTTGTTCGAATACAGTTGAGACAGTGACCATTGGTGTTGCTGCAATATTGCCATTCCCATGTTTGCAAAATAACAATATGTCGAACATTCCAGCAGCAGTGTTTAATTCTGATACCTTGCAGAATGACTATTATCTGAATGGGCCAATTCAGGCAGATCTTTGGGTCTCTTCCAGTGCTCCGGATATGGGACTGGTGGTTCGTATTGCAGATGTGGATCCAAAAACAGGCAATGCCAAAGCACTGAGTACCGGTATTCTGACCGCTTCTTTACGCAAGGTGGATGAAACGCGTTCTCGGTATATCAATGGCGTGATGATGCAGCCGTGGCATACCTTCAAGAAAGAGGATGTCCAACCACTGGAGAAGAACAAACCAGTGCTGATGAATATTGAAATTGCACCAGTGGCAGCACTGATTCCGAAAGGGCATCAATTACAGATTTCTGTGGTAGCAAGTGATATCTGGAAAGGCGTTGCACCATTACCAACGTTGAAATCCACCTTGAATGGTTCAATTTCGATTTATTCGAACTCCAAGTATCCATCCAGCGTGGTATTGCCAAAAGTGTCAACACAATATCTGAATCCTTAATTTCTTGAAAGATAAAAAGCCCCAGCATAAGTTCTGGGGCTTTCTTTTAGAAAATACTTAAATCAGGCTGCAAATAATGGACTAAAACCATGCTTACGTAATAATTTCCGGTACATGCTGGAGCTACGGTCGGCAGGGAAATGGGCTTCCAAAGACAAGTCCAAAGGCAAATATTCTGGTTTCTGGTTCTCCACAATCATACGGTCTTCTTCAAAGATTTTCAGGTTAAAGTCATACGCATCTTCAACTGGCAGATCTTTGTCATAGTTCCGACAGATGGGGGCAAACAGGCGAGTGGTACGCGCTGTCATCGGTGAAGCCGCATTCATAATCACTTGTTTGGCATCTTCCGGGAAATGAATGGTGAGTGTTGCCGTAAATGGTACACTTATTTCAAAATGTCGTAACCATTTAAAATTTTCTGCTCCCCGTTGATCCAGTCCAATCGGGTAACGTCCAACAGTACTTAGATAATCTGCTGCAAAACCATAATCCGTTTCATAGGTTTTATAATCAGGCACTTCAGCATTATCGGGATCACCAAAGGTATCTGGATGGACCCAGGCGAAATGCGCGACATCAATAAAACCTTCTAGTTGACGTCCCGCAAAGCATTTAATGTCCACGATTGGGCAGACCAGTTGCTGATAATCAGGATCTTCCCAATAAGGCATATACGGAATATTCGGTTCCGCATTTTTATCCGCCAGTAGAGAACACCAGATCAGGCCATATTTTTCTACTGAGGCATAGGTTTTTAGATGGAATCGATCAGAGATCTTTTGATCGGGATGGGCAGGAATACGGTTGCATTTACCTTCAGCACCGAAGCGCAAACCATGATAGGGACAGACCACACCTTGGCCGTCATTTTTGCCTAAACTTAACGCTACCCCACGATGCGGACAGGCATCTTTGGCAACAATCACTTCATCACCCATTTTATAAATCACCAAGGGCATATCCAAAAGCATTGTGCCCATCGGCTGCTCTGTGACTTCACGTGCCAGTGCGACTGGATACCAGTATTTTGCCAACAAGTGCCAGTCATGTTCAGAAAATGTCATATGAACTGGCAAGTCTGGATTATGGGTGAGGATCGTTTTGCTATTCATCATGGCCTCAAATTCGTCTGCTTTTCATGACTATAGAACAAGGACCCATTCACTGAAATTAGAGAAATCTGGACAACGCATTAAGAAAATTAGAACAGCTAAACGACATGCCTAACAAAAAGCGTGTTTTCGCTTAAACCTGAGGTTTAGACGATCTAAGCCATTATTTATCCCTCCAATTCCTGAGAGAGCTGATTTTTAAGGTGTTCCATCTGCTCAATAATGTGTTTAATCATCAGTTGTGACGCACGGGAAATTTGGCGTTTCGGTGCCACGCAAAGTGCGATAGTCAAAGGGCGTACACCTTTTTCGGTAATGGGTTTAAAAATCAGTTCATCACGTTGCAGCTCGGGATAGACATCCAGATAACTTAAGATGCCAATCCCGGTATTGGCCTTGATCATACTGTTCATTAAACGAATATCATTCGATTCCGTTTTCCGTGCAGGTATAAATTTGTGGTGTTTATAAATCGCCTGTACATAGTCATGCACAATTAGCGGTTCTGAGGGAATAAAGTGGTTGTCATTTAACGTATCCGAAAAATAAATCTTTTCAGCCTCTGCCAGTGGATGTTGTTTGGACATGACAAAACCCAATGGCAATTCAAGGAAATGTAAGACTTCAAGCTGATGATGGGCTTTGGGATTCATAATGAGTCCAAAATCCAGTTCAGCATCCATTATTTTGCGGGCAACCACTTCACTGTCAGCCACTCTAATATTGAAATTGATCCAGGGATACTGTTCATACATATGCTGCAGCGACTGCATGACAAAACCCTCACTCAAAGCAGCAATCAGCCCGAATTCGATACTGCCACGTTTTAGCCCCTGAATTTCATCAAAGCGAATACAGGTCTGCTGGAATTCCTTTTGCCATTTCAGAATATCGGCATACAGCATTTCACCCGCCAAAGTCAGTTTCAGCCCATTCGGTAAGCGCTCAAACAGATCGATACCCAGTTCTTCTTCAGCAAGGGCAATTTGACGATGTACTGCAGATACCGAGATAAACAGCTGATCCGCAGCCTTACGCAAACTTCCGCTTTTCGCTACCGCAATAAAGTATTCGGAAAAACGTGAGAAAGGAGTATTCAACAATTTACTCAAGCCAGATCTACCTGTATTTAAAATTCGATAAACAGCTTTATGCGAGTTTTATGCCAAGGCCGGGAACTAGAACCCAATAAAATCAGGTATTTCAGTCTTATGTTCTAATTTTTAGAATGATTTATACGAAACATTCTAATAGACGAAATATCAAAAAAACCAGTAATTTCAATCATAAATAAGTGGGACGTTAACTGAACTCGGCCACGTTCCAAGACATTAAAACGATTCAGAATTTTGCAGAAAAAAGGTTTGATATGAACGCTATTCCAATGATCAATGTATTTAGCAAACCATGCTACAGCCAGTTTGACGATCAGGATTGGGAGATTCTGGCGCATCATTGGTATCCGGTTGCACGTATTCAGGACGTCACCGAAAAACCGCAGCAAGTCACGTTGCTGGATGTCAAACTGGCAATCTATAAAACTGAAAGCGGTGCAATTCATCTAGTCCGTGATATCTGTCCGCACCGCGGGGTCCCACTGAGTAAGGGATGGGTTTCTGGAGAAAGTATCGTCTGTCCATATCATGGCCTCGAATATAATGAGCACGGGAAATGCGTCAAAATTCCGGCACAACCTGAGCTGACCAAAATTTCTGACCGTTTTTCACTGACCAAATTCCCAGTGGTCGAAAAATACGGTCTGGTGTGGACTAGCCTGTTTAATCGTGATGAAAGCACAGCGAATTTCCCGGTGCTAGAAACCTGGGATACAACAGAACATCAATCTATCCTGCCACCGTTTGTAGATATTGGTGGTTCCAGCGGTCGTCAATTAGAAGGCTTTATCGATGTCGCACATTTTGCCTTTGTGCATCACAATGCCTTTGCTGATCGTGACAATCCGGTGGTGCCAAAATACAGTACCGAACGTACACCATATGGCCTGCATACTGAATATGTTAGCAATGTCAGCAACTACCCGCATGGCTTGCAACATCTGGCACCAGAAGGTTTTTTATGGAAACGTGTGTTTGATGTCTATCCGCCATTTTCAGCAACATTAACCGTGCATTTCCCTAATGATGGCATCCTTAAAATCCTGAATGCGTGCTGTCCGGTCTCACATAATAAAACCCGACTGTTTGTACCACTGACCCGTAATTTTGATACGACAGGCGATTTACAGGCAGTTTACGATTTCAACGCGCAAATCTTTGCTGAAGATCAGGAAATGGTAGAAAGCCAAAAACCAGAAGAACTTCCGCTGGATATTTCAATGGAAGCGCATTTTGAAGCCGACCGTTCATCGACTACTTATCGACGTATATTAGCTGAAATGGGATTAAGTAAACGCTATGTTGTTTAATATGAGAGATTAATTTGGATTTAATATAAGCTGTATTTAAATAATATATTTTAAGTGCAGCTTATATTTTAAATATGATTTTATTTAAAATAAATTATGGAATGATTAAATGAGCCGTCCGAATCAGGAACAGATATTAAAATTTTTGAAACTCTCCAATGAGGTTGGACGTCGTGCGACCGAGCTAGGGCATCATCCTTTTGGAGCTGTACTGGTCGCGCCAGATCATGAAACGGTACTGTTGACCCAGTGCAATATCGATACGGTCAATCATGCCGAATCAACTTTGGCCCGTATCGCAGCGACCAATTATCCCGCGGATTATTTATGGCAATGTACGCTATATACCGCTGTAGAACCTTGCTGCATGTGTGCAGGAACCATTTATTGGGCCAATATTGGCCGTGTGGTGTATGGCATGTCGGAAGAACGACTGCTGGAATGTACCGGCAATCATCAGGAAAACCCGACCATGAGTGTCAGCTCGGAATATGTGTTTAGTCATGGACAAAAGGACATTGATCTGATTGGTCCAGTGCCAGAAATTGAAGCGGAAACTGTCAGCTTGCAACAGCAGTTCTGGCAAAACCGATAAATATTTATTTAAACTAAAATCCCATTTTTATAATGGGATTTTTTATTTTATAACGTAATAATTTTAAATATAAACGCCCAATTTAATTGCAGAAAATATTAAAAATGCACTTATTTAAAACACATTTATTCAATATAAAAAATAATCTCTGTTTATAAATTTAAAAACACTAAAGATGAGCTTTTATTTAAAAGGAATAAATTAAATCCATGGTTTTTTAAACAAGTTGGAATAGTTATTGCTAATTATAAATAGAACCGACTGAACTCATCTGAGCCAAGTTTTTAATGAATGTGCAAGAGCACACGTACAACAAGAGCGGAAGAGAATGAAAGAAAAAAAGACCTTTAAAACCGGATTCAAAACACTCATGGGGATGCTGTTTGCGGGTGGCCTGATGGCTGCTTCAATGACACATGCACAGGATAAAGCCGCATTTGTTTATATCGGACCGACCAGCGACCATGGCTGGACCTATTCACATGATCAGGGCCGAATCAAGGCTGAGAAAGCACTGGCCGGCAAATATAAAACTTCCTATATCGAGAATGTGCCTGAAACTGCCGATGCAGAACGTGTGATCCGTAACCTGGCACAGCAGGGCAATAAAGTGGTTTTTGCGACTTCATTTGGTTATATGAATGCGATGGAGAAAGTCTCCAAGCAGTTCCCGAATACCGTCTTTATGCATGCGACAGGTTATAAGCAAGGTAAAAACCTAGGCGTCTATGACGTACGTACTTATGAGGGTGCCTATATGCTCGGTGTAGTCGCAGGCCAGAAAACCAAAAACAATACACTCGGCGTTGTAGCGTCATTCCCGATCCCAGAAGTGGTGCGTAACATCAATGCCTATACCCTGGGTGCACAAAGCGTCAATCCAAAAGTAAAAACCAAAGTGATCTGGGTAAATTCTTGGTTCAACCCCGGTAAAGAACGTGATGCAGCTTTAGCTTTAATTGCACAAGGTGCAGATGTGCTGATGCAAAACACTGACTCTCCAGCCGTGGTTCAAGCCGCTGAACAGAAAGGTGTTTACGCTTTTGGCTGGGACTCAGACATGAGCAAGTTTGGTCCTAAAGCGCATCTGGCAGCTTCAGTACTACACTGGGAAAAAATCTATACCCCAGTGATGACGCAAGTCAGCAATAAAACCTGGAAACCAAGTGCTTTATGGTATGGCGTAAAACAAAAAGCAGTGGATATCGAAAACTTTGGTCCAATGGTCACTGCGGATGAGAAGAAAAAAGCCTTGGCTGCACGTGACGCGCTTCTAAAAGGCACCCTTCATCCATTTAGCGGACCAATTTACAAACAGGATGGCTCACTGTTAGTGGCTAAAGGCAAAACACTGGATGATGCAACCTTAGGAAAAATGAACTACTACGTGAAAGGTGTAGAAGGCGCATTACCAAAATAATGACAACAATAAGCAGCACTTTGATCTAAAAACAGGCTTGGTGATTCATCTGTTCTTGAACGAAAGTCAGATGAGTCATCCAGCCACATAAAACAGGGCACTGACAATGAACCAAACACAAGATTTGTCTGCGCATTCGCCCAAGCTGAATACAGTTTCAAGCCGAGAAATTCCACGTCTGGAACTGATCAATATCTGTAAAAGTTATAATTCTCTTAAGGCAAATGACCAGATTCATTTAACTGTTTATCCCGGACAGATTCACGCCATTTTAGGTGAAAATGGTGCAGGCAAAAGTACCCTGATGAAAATCATCTATGGTGCGGTCAAAGCAGATCAGGGCCAGATTCTCTGGAATGGCAAAGAAGTCAGAATCGACAGCCCATCCTTCGCCAGGAAGCTGGGTATCGGCATGGTCTATCAGCATTTTTCTTTGTTTGAGACCCTGACAGTTGCTGAAAATATTCTCTTAGGGCTAGACGAAAAAGCAGATTTAGCCGATCTCAGCAAGAAAATTATTGCCGTTTCTGAACAATACGGTTTACCAGTTGATCCACGACGTGAAGTACATTCCTTATCTGTCGGTGAACGCCAGCGTGTCGAAATCATTCGTTGCCTGTTACAACATCCAGAGCTGATTATTCTGGATGAACCCACTTCAGTGCTGACCCCACAGGCTGTACGACAATTATTTAAAACCTTACGCCTGCTGGCATCTCAAGGGGTATCTATTCTCTATATCAGCCATAAGTTGCATGAGATTCAGGAACTCTGTGATGAAGCAACGATTTTGCGGAATGGATGCGTGACTGGCAATGTAGATCCACGAGAAAAATCCACCAGTGAACTGGCTCGGCTGATGATTGGTCGGGATTTACCAACTTATGTACGCGCAGAATATGAAGGTACGCCTGAAACCTGCTTCGAAGTGACAAACCTCAGCTTTGAGTCCGAAGACCCCTTTGGAGTTTCTTTAAAAAATATCAATCTCAGCGTTCAGGCTGGCGAAATTATGGGCATTGCCGGTATTTCAGGAAATGGACAGGCTGAACTGCTGTCTTTGCTTTCAGGTGAAGCACTGACCAAAAACGGCATGCTGTATCTGGAACGGCAGGACATTACTGCACTGAGTGCTGGTCAACGCCGCGATGTTGGACTGGGCTTTGTTCCAGAAGAACGTTTAGGTCGTGGTGCCGTACCGAATATGACTCTGTCACAAAATACGCTGCTGACGGCCTATCGCCAGAAGTTTACCCAATGGGGGCTGATTAAATTTCAGAATATCCAGACTTTTGCAGAAAAAATTATCGAAAAGTTTGGCGTAAAAGCCAGTGGTGCTTCAGCAGAAGCCCGATCTTTATCAGGTGGTAACCTACAAAAGTTTATTGTTGGCCGTGAAATTCTACAAAACCCAAAATTTCTGATTGTGGCTCAGCCCACCTGGGGCGTGGACGTCGGTGCTTCCATGTTTATCCGCCAGACCTTAATCGATCTATCTCGTCAGGGGGTTGGTATTTTGGTGATTTCTGAAGAACTGGAAGAGCTGTTTGAGATGAGCGATCGCCTTTGTGTACTTTCCAATGGGGAATTATCAGCACCAGTACCGACTCAAGAAACCAATGCGGAAAAGATCGGCTTGCTCATGTCCGGTATTCAACAGCAGGAAGCTACCTCTACAACAACAGAAGAGGTAGGTGTTCATGCTTAAAACCGTATTCAAACAGTTAATACTTTTGGGAGGATGAGCACATGCATTTACTCGAACCGCGTGAGCATCCATCACAACTGATGAAATGGCTTTCACCCATCATTGCCTTAGTCGCCATGCTGATCGTAGGCAGTATTTTATTTTTAATGCTGGGCATCAGTCCGGCACAAGCCATGTATGTGTTTTTTATTGAACCGCTGATGAACTCTTATGGCTGGAGCGAACTGGCAGTTAAAGCCGGACCGTTAATCCTGATTGCACTGGGTTTAGCCGTCGGATTCCGTGCCAAGTTATTCAATATCGGGGCAGAAGGCCAACTGATCATGGGTGCCATTTTTGGTGGTGGGATCGCACTGCTATTTCATGAGCAAACAGGTTGGTGGATTCTACCGCTGATGATCGTCATGGGTGCCATTGGCGGTGCCGTATGGGGTGCAATTCCTGCTTTGTTAAAGACCCATTTCAATGCTGAAGAAACCCTAACCACCTTGATGATGAATTATGTGGCGCTGTTTGTATTGCTGTATCTGGTCAATGGGCCATGGCGCGATCCTGAAGGCATGAATTTCCCGCAAACCGTAATGTTTAGTGATGGTGCACTGTTGCCAATGATTGTGGAAGGGACACGCGTCAATACTTCGATCTTTATTACGATTGTGGCTGTGATTCTGTTCTGGGTGTTCATGCGTAAAAGCTTGACAGCATTCAAACTGGAAGTCAGCGGGCAGGCACCTTTAGCCGCTAAATATGCTGGTTTTTCATCTTCCAAAGCGATTTGGCTCAGTCTGGTCATTTCTGGAATGATGGCGGGGATTGCAGGCATATGCGAAGTGGCAGGTCCTATAGGTCAGCTCAATCCAAACCTGTCACCAGGTTATGGTTATGCCGCGATTATTGTGGCTTATCTAGGGCGTTTAAATCCAATTGGAATCGTCCTTTCAGGTTCATTAATGGCTCTCATCTACCTGGGCGGGGAAATGGCACAAATGCAATTACAACTCCCAGTCGCGATTACCGGGATTTTCCAGGGTTTATTGCTATTTTTCCTGTTGGCGTCTGATGCCTTGATTGAAAACCGCTACCGTTTTGCCAAAAAACGCGCGCTGCCTGCAGCTGAACCTGCTTCAGCGAATGCTTAACAAGATAAGAGGAAAAAAAGAATATGGCTATAGAAATGACTGCAATTCTGGCAGGAACCATTGCCGCAGCAACGCCTCTGATCTTTGCAGGCTTGGGTGAACTGGTGTCACAACGGACTGGCGTGATTAATTTAGGGGTGGAAGGCATGATGCTGGTCGGCGCAATTGCTGGCTTTGCGTTCGCTGCCCAATATGAGGCCAGCGTGTTTAGTGCCTTATTGATCGGTGGGCTGGCAGGGATGTTTATGGCATTGTTGTTTGCATTTTTCACGCTTTCACTTAGCACCAATCAGTCCGCATGTGGCTTGGCATTGACGATTTTCGGTATCGGGATCTCGGCGTTCTGGGGACAAAACTATGTCAGCATGGCTTTACCCGGCCTCAGCAGCTGGAATATTCCTGTATTAGCCGATATTCCATTCATTGGGCCAATCCTGTTCCAGCAAAACTATGTGGTTTATCTATCCATTCTGACATTTTTCGCAATCTGGTTTGTGCTGGCTAGAACCCGTCTAGGTTTGCTGTTAAAAGCAGTTGGTGAATCGCCTGAAAGTGCCCATGCCATGGGATATAACGTGCTCGCAATCCGCTACGGTGCTGTACTATTCGGCGGACTCATGGCAGGGATTGGCGGCGCTTTCTTATCGACGGTCTATACCCCCATGTGGATTGAAAATATGGTTGCAGGTCGTGGCTGGATCGCAATTGCACTGGTGGTCTTCGCTGTGTGGAAGCCAACCCGACTCATGCTGGGTGCCTATCTATTTGGGGGGGTGACGATTCTACAATTTCATGCACAGGCGCTTGGGATCAAAGTCCCGAATGAATTCTTAGCAGCGCTGCCTTACCTAGCAACAATTGTGGTGTTGGTGGTAATTTCCCGCGACAAGAAACTTTTAAAGATGAATTTGCCAGCGTCATTAGGCAAAACTTTCGTACCTTAAAGCTCATTAATGAAAAGATGATGTAGAGCAAAATGAAAATATTAGCAGCAGCCTATGTGCTGACCATGAATCATCAAAATGAATGCATCAAAAATGGGGCTGTATTGGTTGATGGCGACAAGATCAAAGCCATTGGCACCAAAGCTGAACTGACCCAGCAATATCCAGACGTGATGGTGCATGATTATCCCAAAGCCTTGCTGATGCCAGGCTTAATCAATACCCACTGTCATTCTGGACTCTTAAGGGGTACTGCTGAAGGTCTGCCTGTCTGGGACTGGCTGCAGCAGTTTATTGATCCTATGCATCGTGTTCTACTACCCGAAGATGCCAAGGCTGCATCCTATCTCTGTTATGCTGAAGCATTACTTTCTGGTACCACAACTATCGTAGATATGTGGCGTTATATGGATGGCAGTGCAGAGGCAGCAAAAGACTTAGGAATTCGTGCTGTTCTGGTGCCGTATGTAGCTGAGCATCCGGACCATGACTATTTTGAAACCTTAAAAAGCAATGAGTCCTTAATTAATCGTTGGCATCAACAAAATCATGGGCAAATTCAGGTCTGGGTCGGTTTAGAACATTTATTTTATGCAGAACCGCATGCGCTAAAACGTATTCAAAGCTTATGTCAGGATTATCAGACAGGTTTCCACACCCACAGCAATGAAAGCCAGTTCGATGTTCAGGAAAACTTACGCCGTCATGGTGTACGTCCCATCCAAACCTTAGAACAACTAGGTCTGTTGGATTTACCACAAACCCTCCTTGCACATTGTGTCTGGGCAGATCCGACTGAAATTCAAATTATGAAACAACACAATGTCGGCGTTGCCCATAATCCAATTTCCAATATGAAACTGGCATCAGGTGCTGCGCCTGTGCTGGAGATGCTCAAACAGGGGATTGCAGTAGGCTTAGGTACGGATGGCGAAAAAGAAAATAATAATCTAGATATGTTTGAGGAAATGAAAACGGCGTCATTATTGGCGAAGTTCTCTACTTTAGATGCCGCAGCATTGGATTCATTATCTATTTGTCAGATGGCAACGCGTACTGGTGCAAAAGCCGTAGGTATGCAGAATCAGATTGGCAGTCTTGAAGTAGGTAAATTAGCAGACATCATTGCTGTGAATATAGCGACACCACGTATGACACCATTGATCGATGAAGGTCGACTCTTTAATTTATTTACCAATCTGGTGCATGCTGTGCAGGGACAGGATGTGGTGATGACCATGGTCGGTGGTCAAATCGTCGTTGAAAATGGTAAATTGCTAAATGCAGATCTACAGCACTTAATCGATGAAGTGAATCGAGTAACGCCTTTACTCTTTGAACGTCGTGATGCATGGATGGCGCAAAAAGGAAAAGTCGTTAATGAATTAAATCGAAATATCGTTGAGGAAACTGAATAAATAGATTAATAATAAGTGTAGTAAATATAAAGAAAAACTATGACTATTGGACTTATCATTGATTGATGAATAAGTCCACTTTCAAATAATGAAAAATTCAGATCACATGACAGCGCTTTGTAGAACTATTCAAGGAACAGATTACGCCGCCATTTATGTAGTTGGGGATTTGCATGGTTGTTATCGCCTGTTGATGCAAGAACTGGAGAAAGTCTGCTTTAATTTTGAGACAGACTTACTGATTTGCACCGGTGATCTGGTGGATCGTGGCCGTGAAAACCTGGAATGTGTATCACTGTTGGATCAACCCTGGTTTTGCAGTGTGCGCGGTAACCATGAGGAAATGTGCATCAAAGGTCGCGATGATGTCTGGATGCAGGAGATGCATGCCCGCAATGGCGGCGAATGGTTTTATCTCTTGCCCATAGAAAAACAGGATCAATTAAGCGATATTTTTCTGTCACTTCCACTGGTGATTGAAGTTCAGCTGGAAGATAAAAAGATTGGCATTCTGCACGCTGATATTGATATCCATGACTGGAACCGGTTTAAGAAAAGAATTGCCAAGGGTGAAAGGAAAATTCCGGGCTTTACTTCAGCTTATACCAATACACTCTGGGGTAGAGGCCGCATTCGCCATCATTCACGCCGTTATAGAACCGTGAAAAAAGTGGATGAGATTTATCTGGGGCATACTATTGTCAGGGGGCATACCCAGATTGATAACTGCCACTATATTGATGTGGGTTCTTCTTATACGCAGAGGCTGTGTATCGTCAAAATTAAATAAGTTTAAGAACGATAAGAAAGAAAATTTTTATTCGAAATAAAAAGCCATCGTGTTCGATGGCTTTATCACATTTTGATTAATAGGTTTTATAAGGCAGGAATTTGCCAGACAATACGACATTGACGCGGTCACCATTCGGGTTTTCCTCACGCTGAATATCCATGCTGAAGTCGATCGCGCTCATAATGCCGTCACCAAATTCTTCATGAATCAGTTCCTTAATGGTAGAGCCGTACACATTTACCACTTCATACCAGCGGTAAATAAGAGGATCTATAGGAACGCTTGTTGGCAAAGAGCCTTTATAAGGCACAATTTGTAGCCATGCGACAGCTTCATCACTCAGGTCAAAAATCTGACCAATTTTCTCTGACTGCTCTTTATTAAATGCCATTTGTCCCAGACAAGCCGCCGTTACCCATTCTTTAGAAAGACCAATTTCCTTGGCGACATCTGTCCATTTAATTGACTTTAAAACTTTCGCTGAAATGATCATGTCAGTTACTTGTTGACGATGGGTAATCATAAAAAATCTCCAGAATATTTTTAAAATAGATTTATGTGAAATTTCAACAATGCAGTTCTCATGCCAACAATAGCTTTGGCATGAGGATGAAATGAAGAATAAAAAATTGAATGATTTTTATATTATTTGTGGCACAGCTTTTGCTTCATTAATCACAAACATGGCAATGGCGCCATAACACAAATTACCTGTTCTGATATTTAAGGCAACGACGCCTAAGGTTTAAAAGACCTTAGGCGTCGTTTTGTTTAAAGAACGGGTTAAGATTTAGAAATAATGAGGACGACCATATGGCATATCTTGCTCCTGCAGAATTTGCAAAAAAAGTAGTAGATGCTGGTGAAGCCAAGCTTCATATGGCAACGCGTGATGTTTTGATCCGTGCATTTATGGCGGGCGCGATTTTAGCCTTGGCAGCAGTATTTGCCATTACTATTGCCGTACAAACCGAGTCACCATTAATTGGTGCATTACTGTTTCCAGTCGGCTTTTGTATGTTGTATTTATTGGGCTATGACTTGTTAACTGGCGTATTTGTATTGACACCATTGGCTTGGCTGGATAAACGACCAGGTGTCACATGGGCACGGATTCTTAAGAACTGGGGGCTGGTTTTTGCGGGTAACTTTACTGGCTGTTTGGTAGTTGCTGTGCTGATGTCTGTGGTTTACACCATGGGCTTTGCAGCAGATCCAAACCCGGTCGGCGAAAAGATTTCCCATATTGGCGAAGACCGTACGCTTGGCTATGCTGCTTATGGTTTTTCTGGCTGGTTGACCATTTTTATCCGCGGCATGCTGTGTAACTGGATGGTATCTTTGGGCGTGATTGGCGCGATGATGTCAACCACTGTTAGCGGTAAATTTATCGCGATGTGGATGCCAGTGATGCTGTTCTTTGCCATGGGCTTTGAACACTCTGTCGTGAATATGTTCCTGTTCCCATTTGCCATGATGATGGGTGGTGACTTCTCGATTGCTGACTACTTCTTATGGAATGAACTTCCAGTTGCTTTAGGTAACCTGGTGGGTGGTTTATCCCTAACTGGTTTGGCACTTTATACGACACATGTCCGTACTGGTGCGAAAAAAGAATTTTAATCATTCACCATGTTTAAAGGGATCAATTTGATCCCTTTTTGAGTTTTTAGCATGAAAAAAAGCTTAAAAGTCAGTGTCGGGCAAAATTCTACGGCTGGAATTAAAGAGCAGAATCAAGATTTTTATGGCATCTATTTGCCAGAAGGTCATGTCCTAAAACAAAAAGGGATTGCCTGTGCGATTGCTGACGGGATTGGTAGTAGTAATGTCAGCCATATTGCTGCTGAAACCGCTGTCGGTAGTTTTTTATCGGACTATTATTCTACCTCAGATGCCTGGAGCACACAGACTTCGGCTGAACGGGTGATTCGTGCTACCAATTCATGGCTGTATGCTCAAACCCAGCAAAGCCAAGGACGTTTTGATAAAGACCGGGGCTATGTATGCACCTTATCTGCACTAATTTTAAAACAGCAACATGCCCATATTTTTCATGTTGGAGATAGCCGGATCTATCGAATCCGCAATGGAAAAATTGAATTACTCACAAATGATCATCGGGTCTGGCTATCTTCCAGAGAACACTACCTGAGCCGAGCCTTGGGTGTCGATTATCGGATAGAGATCGATTACCAAAGCATTGAGCTAAAAGAAAAAGATCTATTTTTACTCATGACCGACGGCGTCTATGAATTTGTTACAGACCAGCAATTATTAGATTTCAGCTTAGAAACAGACGATTTAAACCTACTTGCTCAAGCATTCGTCGAGCAGGCTTTAAAGCAGGGCAGTGATGATAACTTGAGTATTCAGGTGCTTTGTATCGAGCAGTTACCTGAAATGGCACAATTTCGAACTCAGCAAGACTACGTATTTCCGCAGCAGCTGAGCAAAGGCGAAGTATTTGAAGGGTATATCATTGATAAAATCCTGCACCAAAATCATCGCAGCTGCCTGTATTTGGCACACAATTCCCAGAATCAGCCCTTGGTGATTAAGACCCTGGCTGTCGATTTACAGCAGGATGAAAGCGCAGTAGAACAGTTTCAACTGGAAGATTGGATTTCAAAACGCCTGAAACATGACAACCTGATGCAGTGCTATCCCCATCACAACCAGAAAAAATATTTATTTCAATGTTATGAATACTTGCAGGGAGAAACCCTGGATCGTTGGCTGCATCGCCAGAAAAAGCCATTACAGCTTGAAGATATTTTACCCATTCTGCAACAAACGGCTTTGGCTTTAAATGCAATGCATCGACTTGAGATGCTGCATCAGGATGTACGACCAGAAAATATCATGGTCTTAGATACTGGAAATGACATCAAAATTAAGCTGATTGATTATGGTTCAACGGCGGTACGTGGTCTGGCAGAAATCAATCCCCAGCATGCCAATCGTCCTTTAGGCACATTAGCTTTTATGGCACCGGAATATTTTATTGATACCGCACCGTCCGTTCGATCCGATCAGTTTTCTCTAGCTGTAATGGCTTATTACTTACTTACCCGGCAATTACCCTATGGCACCGATCTGGCGCGTTGCCAGAGCTTAAACCAGCAGAAAAAGGTTCGATATCATTCTATTCAGAAATATCGGCCTGATTTGCCTGTCTGGCTGGATCAGGTGCTACATAAAGCACTGAATATTGAGCCAATGCGCCGTTATGAGGCATTGTCGGAATTCATTCATGATTTATCACACCCATCCAAAGAACTGTTAAAAACCAAACCATCGGCAATAATCGAACGTGATCCTTTGCTTTTCTGGCAGGTCTGTTGTGGGGTATTAGGGCTTTTACTGCTCTTGAGTATCGCATGGCCTTATCTTAAATAAAATGAAAGTCATATAGGGACTGATTAAGAGGATAAATAGGACTTTATTAAATAGATAATGAAATGAGATGTGCCGACTATAATAATGAATCGGCAACCAGATAAAACAAGAACTATATCGAGACAACTTAAACAGGCTTTTAAGATAAGGAAAGAACTACAAGAAAGCAGGGAATAACCATGTCTGCTCGATTTTTCCTATCAATCCTGAGTGCTACATTCATAGCTTCATTTACTGGTTGTACCTCATCCTCTAAGGCGCCAATTACAGACAGTTATGGTCCTCAGCCGCATTTACCAGAACCCAAAGCTAGTTTATTTCCAACCGTTAATATTGCACCTGCTAAGGGCTGGCCTGCAGGCACAATGCTTACACCGGCTGCCGGCTTAAAAGTTCAAGCCTTTGCCAAAGACCTTCAACATCCACGTTGGCTATATGTATTATCCAATGGAGATGTGCTGGTGGCTGAAACCGACGCACCACCTAAGCCGGAGGATAGTAAAGGAATTAAAGGCAAGATCATGAAAATGGTGATGCAAAAGGCAGGATCATCCTTTCCAAGTGCCAATCGTATCAGCCTGCTTCGCGATAGCAACAATGACGGCGTTGCTGACCAGAAAACGGTATTTCTGCAGAATTTATATTCACCGTTTGGAATGACACTGGTGGGTAATGTGCTGTATGTGGCAAATACAGATGCTTTAGTACGTTTTTCTTATCAATCCGGTATCACGCAAATCAGGGAAAGTGGCAGCAAAGTATTAGATTTACCAGCCGGTCCCTTAAATCATCATTGGACGAAAAATGTCATCACCAATCCTGCAGGTACCAAACTCTACATAACAGTTGGCTCCAATAGTAATGTGGCTGAAAATGGATTAGATCAGGAAGAGGGACGCGCACTGATCATGGAGTTTGATATCGAAACAGGTAAAGCCCGGCCATTTGCCACCAGACTGCGCAATCCCAATGGCATGGACTGGCAGCCACAGAGTGGGGAGTTATGGACTGTGGTTAATGAACGGGATGGGCTTGGCAATGACCTGGTTCCTGATTATTTAACCTCGGTGAAAGATGGTGCTTTTTATGGCTGGCCTTATAGTTACTTTGGTCAGCATATAGATACAAGAGTGAGACCACAAAACCCTGAACTGGTTGCACGTGCAGTTAAGCCAGATTATGCACTAGGTAACCATACTGCATCTTTAGGCTTAACTTTTTATAAAGCTAATTTGATGCCGCAATATCGTGATGGTGCATTGATTGGCCAGCATGGATCATGGAACAGAAAACCGCATAGTGGCTATAAAGTGATTTTTGTGCCATTTCAAAATGGCCAACCTGCTGGTCAGCCGCAAGATATTCTGACTGGATTTCTCAGCAATAAAGGGGAGGCTTTGGAAAGACCTGTTGGAGTGGCCGTAGATGCCGAAGGCGCGATATTAGTTGCGGATGATGTAGGCAATGTGATCTGGCGTGTGTCACCCAAATGATAGAGTGATTCAAAAGTAGGCACAAAAATAAAAGCCTTATAGTCTCTCCCAAAACTATAAGGCTTAGCGGCTGTAGTCTCTTCTTTTATCACTTACATCCCTTAAGTTCGCTGTCTTTCGACTTTATAATAATAATTATGCGGTTATTACCGGCTTTCCTTGCCAGCTCTTTGTGTGAAAGATAATGACAAGAATTAAGCAATGTTAAAATAGGGTAATTACTCTAAATTATGTAGGATATTACTTACAAAGCAGTACTTTTTTCATACAAAAGTTAACATTATATGAAATTTCATATAAAACAACTGGTTCTACTCCTGATTAACCCAGAGTTTAAACGGATTGAATAAGGGAATAGTGAATCTTTTAACAGATCAATAACAACCGATACTCTCCATCATTTTCTACAGGCGCCCGGTGCACGCAGGGTAAAGCCTGTTGGGTAGGATGATCAACAGCCAGTCGCCAAAGATTACCCAATCCTAAATTGATAGGCTGTGCATCCGCTTTCGGTTGATAATGCAGGTCAAAGTAATATTCTTCCAGAAACTTTTCGAACGATTCTTCAGTGCCATCATGTAATTGTTTCAGTTGTTCCCTGATTTCTGGGATCAGGATTTTTTGTTCGGCCTGATGATTGGGCAAAATATCACTCGCAGCACCATGATAGGTACATAAAAAAGTATCTGTTTCGATTAGTGAGCGGTCCACATGATAGGAATAGACATCTGTCGAAATAAAATCGAGTTCATCATCCCGTTCATAGCATTTAAGCAAATTTAGAGCAGGGGAAGCACCGCATTCTGTTAATAACTGCATATCTTGCAGAATGATTTCTCGGGCAAGAAGGCCATTTTTAGATAATTGAAGCGCTAATAAATCATCAATAGTAACTTCAGTGATATTTTCTTTTAATTCAAGCTGATCAACAATTTCTTTAAAATCTCCCACTAAATTTCTAGACCAGCAGGCAGCATTCATTTCATCTTTAAACTTTGTATGAATCAGCTCGGCAAAAGTAGAAACAACTTGAATTTGATGATTGTCAGAAAATGTATTGGTCATTTAGGAGAAAAGCGATTAATAGACTGTGCCTAATAATACGCTTAGATTTTTAGATGTGAAGCAGAATAAATAAGCTATATCCAAATTTTGGTCTTACTTATAATTTTAATTATTTACTCGTGAATCCATCATGCAGAATTATGGGTAATTTAACTTCAACTCGGTCAGCGCGGCAGGTTTCGCAAAATAATAACCCTGGAAATAATCACACTCTTGTTGTCTTAAAAACTCTGCTTGCGCTAAGTCCTCAATCCCTTCCGCAACGACCTGAAGACCGAGTTTATGCGCCATCACAATCATCGCGGCAACAATCGCACTATCTTTTTCATCTTCAGGTAAATGTTCAATAAAGCAGCGATCGAGTTTGATTTCATCTACCGGTAAGGTACGTAAATAACTCAGACTCGAATATCCCGTTCCAAAGTCATCCACAGACACTTGAATTCCCAAATCACGCAGCGCTTTCAGGATCTCTAAAGAACGATCCGCACCGGCGATTAACATGCTCTCGGTTACTTCTATTTTTAATAATTCAGGTGCTAGTCCGGTATTTTTCAGTGTTTCTTGTAATTCGTGCAAAAAGCCGGTGCGCTTAAACTGTAAAGGGGAAAGGTTCACCGCTACACTGAGACTCGCCCCATTTTTCTTATTCCATTCGACAATATCCTGACATGCTTGCTGTAAAACCCATTGTCCAATGGCGACAATCTGGCCTGTTTCTTCAGCAAATGGAATAAACTCGGCTGGAGAGATAAACCCTTTTTCTGGATGCTGCCAGCGGATTAAGGCTTCTACACTTTTGAGCTGGCCTGAGCGCGCATCAATTACCGGTTGATAGAACACCCTAAACTGGTTTTCTTCCAGCGCCACCATGAGTTCATGGCGCATCATGACATAATCCACTTTTGGTGTGGTGGCAGAATTAGATGCATACCAATGCCAGGTATTGCCACCTTCTTTTTTCGCTTCATTCATGGCATGGATGGCATGATGCAGGAATTGGCTGGATTTTTCGATCTGAGGGTCATCGTCAGCAATCCCAATACTGGCACTGATATGGATTTTATGACCCTCAATATCAAATGGGGCAGAAAGGCTTTTGAGGATTTGTTCTGCAATGACAACGACCTGTTTTAAGTCCTGATAATTATTCAGAATGATGCCAAATTCGTCAGCAGAGAAGTGCGCAATTATATCGTCTTGTTTAAAGAACTGACTTAGACGCTCTGCAACCGCAACCAGAAGTTGATCACCCAGCAGGTAACCTAAACTGTGATTGAGAGGCTGGAAACCATCTAATTCAATATACATGACAATCAGCGAACCATGATTCTCTCGGTGTTCACGGAAGGCAGTCTCCAGTTGTGTTTCAAAGGTGTGATGATTAATCAGGCCAGTTAAAGTGTCATGGGTTTGCTGACGGGCGATATATTCACTATCGGCCAGCTGTTGGGTAATATCCTGCTGTATGCCAATAAAATGGGTACAGACATTACTATCATTAAAAACTGGGCCTAAGATTAACTGGTTCCAGTACCAGCTGCCATCTTTACGATAGTTTTTAAGGATAGTTTTGATTTCTTTTTTTTCTATGAGTGCCTTTTCTATTTCCAGAATGATCTCAGGATCTGTGTCCGGACCTTCTAGAATTCGGCAACTCTTACCAATCAGCTCTTCTTTTTTATAGCCCGTAAGTTCTTCAAAAGCTGGATTTACATATTCAATGGGCTGATCTTTGGTCGCGCGCATCAAAGCGAGTCCATGTGGATTGGCATCGACACTGCGTTTCAACAGACGTAACATTTCTTCGCTTTCACGTCGCTCAGTAATATCACGGGCAATACTGAAAACTCCAACCACTTCTTCAGCTTGTTTAATTGGCAGGTAGGTTAGGTCCAACCAGTATGCTTTACCCAAACCATTGACTGCCTGAATTTCAAGATGCTGACTATTGCCTTTCAAGGCCTGATCGAAGGCGGCTTGTGTAACGGATTTATATTCTTCAGCAATGAAATTCGAAAAATGGACCCCCAGCCGCTCTTCCAGATGGAATTTGGTTGTTATTTCAGAAGCTAGATTGGCTTCAATGATAATGCCATCCAGATTATGTTCAAAAATCGCATCTGGGTGATAGGTAAAGAAAGAGCGGTATTTGTCATTCAGCGCCAGCCGTTGTTGCCGTTCAACATGCAGATCCATACTCAAGGCAATTAAAGAGGCGGCATGGCGAATTAATTGAATATGCGTAGCAGTTGGACGTTTAGGAAAGCGATAATAGGTCGCGAAGGTGCCATAGAGTTTTCCCATAGCATTAATAATCGGGGCAGACCAGCAGGCGTGTATATTTTCTTCTTGAATCAGATCATAGAATGGCTGCCAGTTGGGATCTGTATCCAGATTTTCACAAATGACTAATTTTTTATAAAAAGCAGCGGAACCACAGGCTCCCACATTTGGACCAATTTTAAGATCAGTAATCAGTTCACGATAACGGGGGGAAAAATGTTTTTCACCACTGACCAAATTTAAAGTTTGTTGTTCTTCTGAATACAGCATGACGGATACCATCGAATTCGGTATCCGGTTTTCCAGCCATTCACTGATGGTTTGAAATATGAGCGATAAATCAGCATGTTGCCCAATCAAATCAAAGATTGATTGGGTGTCTAAATAACTTGCTGTTTGCCCCATATGGCAGACCATCCTGTTGTTGTCGTTATATTATCTATATTTGCTTCATGGCTGTATAATCCATTTAGACGAAATGTTTACTTAAAATTATGTAAAATTCGCTAAATAGGGATGATTAATTCTACTCAATAAAATAGCAGAATCATGATCATGTTTATATATAATCATCTCAAAAACTTATATATTTTAGACTTTAACTTAAGTCAGTTTCTTGATTAAAATTGAATGATTATCCCCTGATATGTACCTTGAATTAATATTCAATTTTCAACTTTTTCAGTTTGGAAATTAAGGTCGTTGGATTAATTCCCAGCAATTTTGCTGCACCATTTTCTCCAAAAATTTTTCCATCACAATGCTCAACGGCGCGTTTCAGGTTATCTATTTCCAGCTGTTTCATATCCTCGATAGTTAGGATCTCTGGAATGTTTTGTTGTAATGGAATATTAGGCTGTTTTGCCGGATGCGCAATAGGCTGACCATCCTGTTCCAATAAATACTGAAATGACACAGCACCATGACGAGCTGTAATCATGGCACGTTCCAACACATTCTGTAATTCGCGGATATTGCCGGGCCAGTTATAGCGTTGCAATTCCTGGATATGTTTCTGGCTAAAGGATAGGTAAGGCACTTTACGTTTTTCACTGATCAGCTTGCTAAAGTGGCTAACCAACAGCGGAATATCTTCTTTACGTTCACGTAATGCAGGCGAAAAAATTGGAAATACGTTCAGGCGGAAATACAGGTCTTCCCGGAAGCGCTTCTGTCTGACTTCCAGTTTTAGATTACGGTTGGTCGCAGCAATAATCCGGACATTAACTTTACGCGTGCGTTCTTCACCGACCCGTTCAAAGGTGCCCTCCTGCAAGACACGAAGCAGTTTACTTTGCAACTCGAGTGGAATTTCACCGATTTCATCCAAGAAGAGTGTGCCTTGATCTGCCAGTTCAAAACGTCCGGCACGATCCCGGACAGCGCCAGTAAAGGCACCTTTGGCATGACCAAAAAACTCACTTTCAAACAGTTCAGCAGGAATTGCGGCACAGTTAACCCGGATTAGAGGCTGCTGCTTGCGATGACTAGACTGGTGAATCGCACGGGCAATCAATTCCTTACCCGTACCAGACTCGCCATAGATCATCACGTTGGCATCGGTTTGTGCAACGACCTTGATCTTTTCGATAATTTCCCGGATCGAACTACTATTCCCGACAATCTCATGGTACTGATTATCTTGCAGGATTTCTTCCTGCAGATATTCATTTTGCTGCTCCAGACGGCTTTTCAGGTTTTGCAGTTCATTCAGTGCCTGGGTAAGCTTGGCCTCGGTATTTAAGCGTTCAGAAATGTCACGGAAGACCACGACTGCGCCAATAATCTCGCCATCACGAATCACCGGGGTACTGGTAAATTCAACCGGGAAATAGCTGCCATCCACCCGCCAAAACACTTCCTGAATACCTTCATGCACCACGCCGTCATGGACCGCTGCATAAATTGGACATTCTTCTACGGGATAATGCCGGCCATCTTCATGGGTATGATGGTGAATCTGGTGAATATTCTTGCCGATAACATCTTCAGGTTTCAGCCCCAGCATTTTGGCGCCAACGGGGTTAATAAAGGTACACAGTCCTTGATGATTAATACTATAAATCCCGTCGCCCACGGCGCTCAGCAGTAAATGTTTACCCGTATCGGAATCAATAAACAGTTCCTGTAATGCCTGCCATTCCAGTAGACCCGCACGTATGGCCTTGTCGGCATTTTTATTAAATTGGCGCAGCTCCAGATCTTTAACATCCACCAGCGACCAGATCATGTAGTCATGCTGTTGATATGGTAAATGGATTGAATGCACATCCAGCTGGATTTTCTCGCCATTGCGGTCAAAGGCATAAATCTCATTATTCCAGGCCTGACCTTTATTTAACGTTTCCTCGGTAAAAGCGATCAGATAGGGCAGCTGGGTAAAATGACCAAAAAGAGAAGTAACTGATTTATTTAACAAGTCTTGCCGCTCATAACGCAGTAGACGGGCAGCAGCAATATTGAAATCAATAAAACGGTTCTCTTTCGGATCAATCATCATCAATGCCTGTGCGGTATGCTCGAAAGCCAAAGGCCGTAAAGAGTCCTCAGATTGTGCCCAACCTGAAATAAAGTCTGCTGCCATGATATGAAATTTCGTAGATATAGCTATGAAAAATCATAGTAATACGAAATTTCATAATTGTAAAAGACTTTTATTTAAACATTAAAAAAATGATGAAAATTAATTATTAAATAAAAACAATAATTTAAAAAATATTTTTAGCCATTCTCTTAACTTGGCACAGCTTTGGCAATAACTAAGACAAACCAATCAAGGTTGTTTAACTCATCTTATCGGAGCGCATTATGCCAAAAGTAGATATCGAACAATATAAAGATGGCGACTTCCTGGTCGACTATGAAGAAAAGGTATTTGAGGATGTTAAAGCCCAGCCAGGTGAAAAAGCACTGGTAACATTCCATACCGTGGCATTTGAAGGTTCGATTGGTTTAGTCAATGTACTGCAGGCGAAACGTCTGTTACGTAAAGGCTTTGAAACCAAAATCCTGCTTTACGGTCCAGGCGTACAACTTGGCGTACAACGTGGTTTCCCGACATTAGGTGCTGAGGCTTTTCCAGGTCACTTGGCAGTTAACAACCAGCTGAAAGCCTTTATGGAAGAAGGTGGTGAAGTCTATGCCTGCCGCTTCGCACTCCAGGCACTGTATGGCCAGACTGAAAAAGCGCTCATTCCTGGTATTCGCGCTATCAATCCACTGGATGTGATGGACTTAAAACTACTAATGCGTCGTGACAACGCATTAATTATCGATACCTGGACTGTGTAATTCAAAGATTAGGAAAAAATAGGGGAGTAAAACCATGAGTCGAATCGTAAAAGCTGCAGCCGTACAGTGTAGTCCAGTGCTTTATAGCCAAGCAGGCACCGTAAAAAAAGTCTGTGAGCTGATTACTGAGCTTGGACAGCAAGGTGTGCAATTTGCAGTTTTTCCTGAGACTGTGGTGCCGTATTACCCTTATTTTTCCTTTGTCCAGCCACCGTTTGCGATGGGTAAAGAACATCTCAAACTGCTCAATGAATCTGTGGTGGTGCCTTCAGAAGCCACAAACCTCATTGGCGCTGCATGTCGTACTGCGCAGATGGTGGTCTCTATTGGAATTAATGAACGTGCAGGTGGGACAATTTATAACGCCCAGCTGCTCTTTGATACAGATGGCAGCATCATCCAGCATCGTCGCAAAATTACCCCGACTTATCATGAACGTATGGTGTGGGGACAAGGTGATGGCAGTGGTTTACGCGCCATTGATTCCGCCGTCGGACGAATTGGTTCATTGGCGTGCTGGGAACACTACAACCCATTGGCGCGTTTTGCCCTGATGGCAGATGGTGAACAAATTCATGCCGCAATGTTCCCTGGCTCTTTAGTGGGACAGGTTTTTGCCGATCAGATCTCCGCAACGATTCAACATCATGCACTGGAATCCGGCTGTTTTGTAGTGAATGCCACAGCATGGCTGACACCAGAACAGCAAGAACAAATTATGCAGGATACCGGCTGTGAAAAAGGTCCAATCTCAGGGGGCTGCTTTACTGCCATTGTTTCACCAGAAGGCAAATTTTTAACAGCACCGTTAACTGAAGGTGAAGGTTATGTAATTGCCGATCTGGACTTTAGCCTGATCGATAAACGCAAACGCATGATGGACTCAGTGGGTCATTACAGTCGTCCTGAATTGCTGAGCCTGCTGATTGATCGCCGCAAAACCCAGGTTTTACATGAATATCCAGAATCAAATCTATCAACAAACCAAGAAAAACTGAGCAACTTTACCACGCCAACAGAAGAGCTGTTTAGTAAAGCATAGCAGTCAAATTTGAAAATGAATTAAGTATTACGTGTAAGGAGTGTCCGCCATGTCAGCAGTTGAATTACTCAGTGACCTGCAATGCAATGGCCTGAAATGGGAAGGTGAAGTCGGTCTGGCCCGTAAAGGTGGTGCCGGCCCAAGCGACCACAAAGCCCTGAGTCTGAATGGACAGACCATGATGATTCCTGTGCTGAATCTTGCCGCTCAGGATTCTCCTTATACTGCACAGCAGGACAAAGAAACCGACAATGTCATTGTTTTCAAAAATAAGATTCCGGTTGCCACGCTGACTGCACCGAAACGCCCTAAGTTTTATGACCTGAAAACCGCAGATGGCATTCCATATGAACAGATTGCCACCTTGCATAGTCATGATGTTCTGGCAACCACAGTTTTGCAGCACTGTATTCGCATGAATAACAAGGCAACTGCATGCCAGTTCTGTTCGATTGATCAATCTCTCAAAGATGGCCGGACCTTAATCCGTAAACGTCCTGAACAACTGGCGGAAGTGGCTAAAGCAGCTGTCGAGCTGGATGGGATCTCTCAGATGATTCTGACCACAGGAACACCGAATACACCGGATCGTGGTGCTGAGATTTTATTTGATTCAGTAACTGCAATTCGTGCAGCCGTTGATTTGCCAATCCAGGTGCAATGTGAACCACCTGATGATTTTAGCTGGTTTGCCAAGTTAAAAAATGCAGGTGCCGTATCTATTGGCATGCACTTAGAAGCTGTGAGTGATCGGGTGCGACACAAGATCATGCCGGGTAAAGCGGAAGTATCCCTAGATAAATATTTTGCGGCATTTAAGGCAGCCGTTGAAGTCTTTGGCCGGGGGCAGGTCAGTACCTATATTCTGGCTGGGCTTGGCGATACCCAAGAAGAAATTCTGGAGATGACAGCTAAACTGACTGAAATCGGTGTCTATCCATTTGTGGTGCCATTCGTACCAATTCAAGGTACACCACTTGAGCATCATCCAAAACCTGAGCCTGAATTTATGCAGGCGCTCTATCTGGAAATTGGTGCTCAGTTGAAACAGCATCAATTGAAGTCTGAAGACACTCAGGCGGGTTGTGCCAAATGCGGTGCCTGCTCATCACTCAAAGCTTATGAATAGGAGAGATCGCGATGTATTTAGATGATGATCTTTCACAAAACCCATGGCTGCAGGCAGTTAACCAGCAACTGAAACATTATCTGGCTGATGAATTTATTAGTGCAGATATCGTGATCAAAATCGTTAGTGAAGACTGGGAACGCCGCCAGTATTACCGTCTCCGTGAAGCGACATTTCGTGATGAACAACAAATTCTGAAAGAAGATCGGGATGAATACGATTTTAAAGCATTCGGTATTGTGGCAATTGGTCAGATGTTTGGTGAACCGGATCGTGTGATTGGTGCAGTCCGAATCTTTCCTGACGGCAAACAGACCTGGTGGGGTGGCCGGCTCTGTGTCGATCCCTTATACCGTCACCACCGAGCCATTGGTAAGGCCCTAATCAATGCAGCTGTTTCTACTGCAAAAAATCTGGGATGTCAGCGTTTTCTCGCGACAGTACAGCAACAGAATGAAGGGTATTTCCAGAAGCTGCATTGGCATAGCGAACAGAATATTCAAGTTGCCAATATTCCGCATGTACTGATGCAGGCAGATCTAGCACATTATCCATTGAGCAATATCAGTCAGGCTTACATGCAGCATTCCTATGCAATGCAGGAGGTGTAAATGAACCAGTCAGAACTTGAACGATTGCTCGGCTACCTCAAACAGACACCCGCCATGCAGGCGAAAATGAATATTGGTCAAGGGATCAAAATAGCCCAGCCAAACATTGAAAAGCTGGCAGATCTGTATGCCTTGCCGGGAGATGATACCGCTGCGATTGCCACAGAACATGGCTATATGCTGCATGCCTGCGAAGGCATGATTCCCAGCTTTGTTGAACATCATCCCTATTTTGCAGGCTGGTCAGCGGTGATGGCGAATATCAGTGATATTGCAGCGATGGGAGGCCGAGCGACATCTGTTGTGAATAGCTTCTGGCATCGCAACACTGAGCAAGCACAAGCATTAATTCAAGGGATGCAGGATGCCTGTCAGTGCTACGGTGTGCCATTAGTCGGTGGACATACACATATAGATTCTAATTTTCAGCCAGCACTATCGGTTGCCATTCAGGGGCAAGCTAAACGGCTGTTATCAGTCATGCATGTGCAACCACAACAAAATATTTTGCTGGCACTCAATATGAAAGGCCAGTTCCATCCAAACACCACTTACTGGAAATGCTTTGAAAACGTAGATGGAGCCAAGTTACAGGCAGAACTGGAAATTTTCCCACAACTGGCAGAACAGGGCTTAGCTTATGCAGCACGAGATATCAGCAATGCCGGCATTCTGGGCAGCCTGCTGATGTTACTGGAGGCATCCGGCTGTGGTGCAGATATTCAGCTGGATCAGATTATTAAACCGCAAGATGTCGACTGGCAGCACTGGCTACAAATCTTTCCTAGTTATGGTTTCCTGCTGACTGCAGATGATGCTGAGTGTGAAGAAATTATTGAACTTTTTGCTTCGCAAGATCTGCATTGTGCCGTGATTGGGCAAGTAAAAGATTCAGACAAAGTCACTGTTGCTAATAAAGATTTAAAAGCTGAATTCTGGGACTTCCAGCAAGCATTTACCGGTCTGTGCTATGCAAAACAGATCCAAGATTTTCAAAGATATCAACATGATTTTAGACAAGCGGAGCTCAGCGTATGCCAAGCGTGAATTTCACAGTGAAATGGCCGAATGGTCAAAGCAGTAATTTCTATTCACCAAGCACCATTGTCTATGAATATTTTCACAAAGGTCAGCAATGGGCCGTTCAGGAATTTTTAAAACAGGCTGAACAGGCCCTGCATGCTGCTTCCGAACGGGTACGTGCGCGTTACGGCTTTGCCTGCAGTTCAGCTATGGATACGCTCAACCGTATTCAGGAACAGGCAACGTCATTCTCAGTCAAGCCTGAAGACACCATTGAAATAACTGACATTTATAACATCGACTAGAGGAAATCATTATGTTTCAATCAACAAGTTTAAAATCACATTATGATGTCGTTATTGTCGGTGGTGGGCAGGCTGGACTTTCAGTCAGTCATTATCTTAAACAGGCCAATATCGATCATGTCGTTTTAGAAAAAGAAGATTGTCTAACCCATAGCTGGCGTAAAAAACGCTGGGACAATTTCACTTTGGTAACGCCAAACTGGCAGTGTTTATTGCCGAACCATCCATATCATGGCAATGATCCAGACGGTTTTATGAAACGGGATGAAATTGTCGACTATCTGGATGGATTTATTGAAAAGCTAAATCCACCTGCATTATTAAATGTCGTCGCTGAACAAGTCACTAAAATTGCCGAGCAGCATTTTCACATTCGAACCAGCATTGGTGAAACGACTGCAAATCAGGTGGTGATAGCAGCGGGCGGTTATCACACGCCAATATATCCAAAACTCAGCTCTGAATTACCGGAGCATGTCTATACCATTCATTCCGAGCAGTACTTTAATGCTGAGCAATTACCGGAAGGGAATGTCCTGGTTGTCGGTTCTGGCCAGTCTGGTGCGCAGATCGCAGAGGATTTGCATTTAGCTGGCAAGAAAGTCTATCTCTCCATTGGTGATGCACCGCGCTGTGCACGTTTTTACCGTGGCAAGGATGTGGTGAAATGGCTGTTTGAGATGGGCTATTACGAAACCACGGTGAAAGATCATCGCTATAGTGAAGAAGTTCGTAACAGTACCAACCATTATGTAACCGGTCGTGATGGTGGTCGAGACATCGATCTGCGTAAGTTTGCGCTCGAGGGCATGCAGTTATTTGGACGTTTTGCTGACTACCAGAATGGTTCACTTAAATTCCAGCCAAACCTGGTACAAAACCTGGATAATGCAGATGCTACCTATAACCGTATTAATGCTTCCATTGATACGTATATTGAGCAGAATGAAATTGAAACGGCTGAACCTGCCAGTGTCTATACACCAGTTTGGCAACCAGAAACAGAGCGGACAGAAATCAATTTAGCTGAGGAAAATATTACTTCAATTATCTGGTGCATCGGCTTTAAACCGGATTACTCATGGATTGATCTGGATATTTTTGAAAACAGCGGCTATCCAAAACATGATCGTGGGATCACAGTAGATCCAGATGTCAGCTTTATTGGTTTACCATGGTTATACACTTGGGGGTCAGGACGTTTCCTAGGGATCGATCAAGATTCACAATATTTGTCTAAGCATATTATTCAACGCCATCATGCCTTTAAGGAAAAATATGCAGAGATGATTGCATAAAGATCATCAGCATAATCTCTAGAATTTTGACCGCATGATTTCATGCGGTCATTTCCGTTAGACAGATAAAAAATGAATAATCTTGAATCAGGCAAAGACAACCTGGTTTCGGCCTTGCTGCTTTCCTTGATACATGGCCTGATCTGCTCGTGCAATCGCAGTCTGCATGCTTTCATTCGACTCCACCAAAATAATGCCAGTATTTGCGGTGGTATGAATCACTTCACCACTTTTCAATTTACGATGCCGAAGTGTGTGACGCTGCTGTGCGTTTAATTCGCGATAAAGGATATGTTTTACCGAGTTAAATAGGTTTGATGCCCAGTGAGTTAGTATTCAAAAACACATCATGATTTTATCTTTTGAATCATGATCCGGGAGATGACCACACCGTTATTTTCTTAAAATAAATAGTTGTTTCTTTTAGGGAAATAATTATAGGATAAGAATGTTGATAACAATAAAGAGAGCTCATCGTGCGGCATTCTTATCATAGTGAAAAGCATTATTTTGAACGGGCAGGATGGTTGCGTGCTGCTGTACTTGGGGCAAATGACGGTATTATTTCCGTGACCAGTCTGGTCGTGGGAATGGCAGCGAGTGGGGCCTCTACACATACCTTACTGGTGACTTGCGTAGCTGGATTAATTTCTGGGGCAGCATCGATGGCTGCGGGAGAATATATCTCGGTTAAATCCCAGCAGGATATTGAAAAGAATGATTTGGCAATGGAGGCACGTGAACTAAAACGCCACCCGGATAATGAGCTGAAAGAACTTGAAAATATTTATATCAAGCGTGGACTCTCACCAGATGTGGCACAAACCGTTGCCTTACAACTTACAGCGCACAATGCTTTAGACGCCCATGCCCGCGATGAAATCGGAATATCTGAAAGTAACGCTGCGCAACCGTTTCGTGCGGCATTTTCTTCCGCCTGTGCCTTTACCACAGGTTCACTCTTTCCATTACTTTCAATTTTGTTACTGCCTGAACAATACCTAGATAAAGGTGTAATACTGGTCGGTGTCTTGAGCCTGGGAATTACAGGAGCACTGGCGAGTTATACAGGCGGAGTAAGTATCTGGAAAGGTTCAGTTCGAGTAATGATTTGGGGCATCATCGCGATGCTGTTTAGTTCCTGGATCGGTTCATTATTTAACGTGACTGTGGCTTAGCTTCGTAGATATTTTTTATCTATTCAATCAATGTGTTAGATAAAGAATAGCCCTAATAACTTTTACAGCCTCAAAAAAAATAGACTCATTGCATAATATGCAATCTCAATCAAAAGCTCACCTCATAAAGAAATTATTATTTATTACAATAACTTATAAAAAACACAAAATGCCGGCATCAAGCCAGCATTTTGAGATAAGTCAGTTATTTATCCAGCTATAGTTCCGCCATCCTTGCGAGTAATGACTACAGTAGCAGAGCGTGGGCGAGAAGTGGCAGACGAGTTAGTCTGTGAAGCAGGCCAATGACTGGTCGGCTTATCATAACTTCGCGAGTCTTCTCCAGGGTGCTGTACGTTGACAAAAATAGCCTTATAGTCTGGTGTCATGGTTACCCCTGTAATCTCACAGCCTTTTGGGCCTGTCAGGAAACGACGTAATGTCTGGTCTGTCACTTGAGCACCGACAATCGTTTCTTGACCTGAAGATGTTATTGTTCGGATACCATCTCCAACTTGACCTGGAAGTGCAGCTAGCATCATACAGTTGGTGGTGTCTGTATAAGCACCATCATCAGTCTGAATCCACAGCACTCCACGAGGGTCAAACCACATTCCATCTGGCGATGAGAGGTCATTATTATCATTCAAACCAGATAGGTTGATATTTTGTGCCATTTGGGCTTCAGCACCAAATAGATAAATATCCCATTTGAATGTTGTTGCTGTAGTTGTATCCGCATCTTCATGCAAACGGATGATATGGCCATTTACGTTACCCTTACCACCTTCAGGATCACTATAGTTACGCGGATTGGCTGTATCTAAAGGATGTGTAGTACCGCGGTTTGAGTTGTTTGTCAGCGTTACATAGACTTCGCCATTTTCAGGATTAACTGCAACCCATTCAGGACGATCCATCTTGGTCGCGCTAACGCTATCAGCTGCCAGTCGGGCAAAGGTCACAACATCAGCTTGTGAACTAAAAGGATAGACAGTGTTTTGCTCGTTCAAACCATTGCTTGCATAACTCAGTTCAATCCATTGGCCACTACCGTCTGCATTAAATTTGGCAACATAAAGTTTACCATTGTCCATATATTTATCTCCGGCTGCATAACCACCATTACGGTCGTTTTCATTCCATTTGTAGTCAGAGACAAATTTATAAATGTACTCTCCACGAGAGTCATCACCCATATAGAAAGCCAGATTATCATCTTCACGAGCCCGACTTGCGCGACAATCTTCATGAGCAAAACGGCCTAAAGCTGTACGCTTCACAGGCATTTGTCGGCTATCAAAGGGATCAATTTCTACAATCCAACCAAAAGTATTTGGTCCATTACGGTAGTCCTTTGCTGCCTGATCAGCTGTCACATCCGCATTCCATCGATCATAAAGATCTTGCGGTTCAATTGAACCCACTGCAGTTTCCCAAGCATAACGTGAACTTGAACCTGCTTTTAAACCATAACGTTCTAAAGCTATTTTTTCATGAGCTTGGCGATTATCGTCATCCGTTTTGCTACGGACAAAATATCCAATAAAATTCTCTTCTGTGGTGAGATATGTTCCCCAAGGGGTATAGCCATTACCACAGTTGTTATGAGTACCCCGGGTTAATTTTCCACCTGGCGAGAAACGTGTAGATAGTAGAGTTGACCCACTTGCAGGACCTGAAAAGCTCATGACAGTAGAGGCAGTAATACGACGGTTAAAAATCGAATTTTTAACAATTTCTACCTTTTGAGTGGTGCTATCTTTTTGAATATGGACGATAGAAATCCCATGTGCATTCGTTTCACGAATCACTTCATCTTCAGGACGACGACCATCAACTTTGGTTGGGCCTTGAGGATGTAAGAAAGTTGGATTGATATATTCATGGTTCATCACAAGTAGACCATGTTCAGACACAGTCGGATCATAACGACCATTGGTCATGTTCAAGCCAAAAAAGCTCATGCCATCATGGCAATCGCCAGAGCGAAACTGAAAGCTTGGACCATTTGGAATATTGTTATCATCCCAGTCTGAATACGCAGGATTAATCGAATCACCAAGTGCGTATAGGACATTAGCCTCATAGCCGTCTGGTACAGTGACGATATCGTTTAAATTCTTAGCAACCGGGCTAAAGCTCAGTTTCTCAGGTTTTGCATCTGGGTTAAGGGCAGGTGGATTTGGCATTGTCTCAGTGGGTGGTAGAGTAGATTCATTATCATCATCGTTACCACAGCCTGTGAGAGAAGAGGCTAAAGCTAATGCGGCAGCTCCACTAGCAGTTTTAGCAATCAAGTCACGACGAGATACGGATATTTCTAAAATATCCCGAAAGTGTTGATTGTTAGAATTATTATTGTCTAATTCCTGATTTTCATCATATGGCAGGTAGTCTGTCATTTTTTTATTCCCATAACTAAGGTTTGGTTGTGTTTTAAAGTCAGGAATAAATTACTGGTTAAATATGACAGATCGGTGAAGCTAATATTACAAATTTATTAAACATAATATTGATTTTTATAGAAAAAATAAAGCAGCCAAGGCTGCTTCATAAGTTTTTTTCTTCTTGTATGTTCTTTTTCTTCTTATTCCTTTTTCTCTAAAGATGCCTTTTCTATGCATTTACCGGCTGCTAAACCTAATTCAAATAATAACCACATTGGCACCGCTAACATGATCATGGACAGGGCGTCTGGTGGTGTTACAAACATGGCAATAAAAAAGCATCCCACTATAATAAACCGTCTTTTTTCCACCAAAGTCTGTGTACTGACTATCCCAATCAGGATGAATAATAGGGTGATAATCGGGATTTCAAAAGTAAAACCAAACACTAAAAAAAGTTTAAGACAAAATGCCAGATAACTATTGATATCGGTCATCGGTGCTACGGTTTCTGGCGATACGCTGATAAAAAAATGAAGGATAGACGGCAAAGCGATTAAATAAGCAAAAGCAATACCTGTATAGAAAAGCGCAATACTGCTGATTAATAGGGGTAAAGCGAGTCTTTTTTCTTTTGTATATAACGCTGGCCGAATAAAGGTCCAGAGTTGATATAGGATAAATGGCATTGCAATAAACAAAGCAATGAAAAAGTTTAATTTAAAGGGTGCCATGAATGTCGCAGTTACATCGGTTGCAATCATGGTGGAACTTACAGGTAACTGAGCACGCAAAGGCTCTGATAAAAGCTGATAAGTTTCCGATGCGAAAGGCAATAAGCATAAAAATAGCACTAATAATACACTTACAATTTTGAAAAGGTGTTTTCTTAAAATCACCAAGTGTTTCGAAATCGGCATTTCTTCTAACTGGATTGATTGCGCATCCTTATTCATTTGGGTCGAAGGTAAAATACTCATACAGCCACCTTTATATCAGTATAATTTTTTTCTTGTTTTGCTACCTTATCCAGTTGGGTTGGCGGTAGATATATTGGCGAAACAGGTTGGGTGATGAATTGATAAGTACGTTCGTTGTTTAATATCGGTTTTTCAGAACTTTTAAACGTTGGCTGAATAACGCTGTTCGTATTCGCTAGTTGTGCCTGCATTTTTGATTCTAATTCCTGAATACGATTTAGCTCAGTTTGCATTTGCTCACGCAGTTCTGACAGTCTTAATTCACGGTCTAGATCATTTTGTATATTGCTAGCGATCCTTTTGAATTTGGCCGACCATTTACCGATGAAACGTGCTGCTTCAGGCAGTTTATCTGGTCCAAGAACGAGAAGCGCAATGATGCCAAAGACCAGGAGCTCAGTCATTCCAATATTGAGCATAGCGATACCTTAATTCTTGATTGAAGTCTCACTCGCTTTAACTTCAGCATCAATCGTACGGGAATGTTGAAGTTGAGCTATTTCGGTTTCTTCTTCACGAACTGATTTCTTGAAGTCCTTGATTGCACCGCCTACATCTTTTCCTAGATTTTTTAGTTTGGAAGTACCAAAAAGTAAAATCACGACGATTGCAAAAATCAATACATGCCAGATAGATAGTCCTGCCATTTCTTTATTCCTTATTGAATAGATTTAGATTGACGGACTTATATCAACATTAAAAAATGACAAAACCATGAAACTTTGATGTCAATTTAATGACAGGGACAGAAAAGGTAAATTTACAATTACGTGTGATTGGAATATATATTTAAGCAGCTTTCTTTAAACTCAAATTATGTAGTCATAGGCTTAAACGGGATTCGAGTTATTTAATATTTTTGTAATATTTTCTTAATAATACTGACATATTCGAAATCAATACTGGCTCCAAAAGAGACGTGGTGATCCTCATCACTACAGCATTTAAAAACGACGATAAGTCTTTATTGGAGCAAAAATGAAAAAAACTGCTATCGCACTTACCATTGGGGCAAGCATTTTAACACCTATGATTGCGTCAGCTGCAGACGTTAAATTATATGGGCGAGCACATGTCTCTCTCGACTACTTAGAGGATGGTCAAGACTACCAGGAAGTTGGACTATCCTCTAACTCATCACGTTTAGGTTTTAAAGTTGAACAAAAAATTAATGATGATTTAAATGTTTTTGCACAAATTGAACAGGAAATCAGTTTCGCGAGTGGTGATCAAGACTCAAAAGCCATTAATTTTTCTACACGCGATACTTTCGTAGGGCTTAAAAATGATCAATACGGTCAACTACGTGTAGGTCGATTTGATAGTCCATTTAAAACTGCACGTAGTCCAGTCAATCAATTTGGCGATATGATCGGCGATATTCGGAATGTAACGCGTGTTGGCGACTTAAAATTCGATGAGCGCAATGAAAATACACTGGAATATAAATCACCCAAATTTGCAAATGGCTTTAATGTACTCGCTGCAATTTCTATGAACAGTGGTAAAGAAAATTCCAAGGATGCAGATGGATCTGGTAAAGACGATAGCAAAGCATATGACCTTGCGCTGACCTATAAAAAAGATCGCATTGACTTTGCAGCCGCTTACCAGAATTTCGGTAAAAATTCAGCCAATACAGCAGCACCTACAGAAGAGACGAACTCGGGGCGCGATGCATTTCGTATCGCAGGTTCTTATCAATTCACTGAAAGTTTAAACTTGGGTGCCTTATATCAAAAAGCGCAGTTTGATGATTCAGATCGCGGTCTAGATGCACAAGTTTGGGGAGTTTCAGGTGAATATAAATTCACACCTAAAACACTGCTACGCACTGAGTATTTTTACCGGGATGTCGACAGAGAGGATGCGAACACGAGTTTAATCGCCTTAGGCGTGGAACACAAACTTGATCCTGCTCTACGCTTATACGGTAATGTCGCAACCACTCTGAATGATAAAAATGCCAACTTAACCCCTTGGAAAGAAGGCCGAAGTTTAGGTAATGGCGTTAGTGGATTAGCAGGTCAAGATGCTCTCGCGCTATCACTGGGTATGCGCTACGATTTCTAATCAACAAACACTGATATAAAAGGATACCCATCTAAGGTGTCCTTTTTTTATTTAATTGATCATGGCATTGGGTATGTTCTTAGGTAGCCTTGTACCGGACATAGCGGCTAGTAAAACTGCATCTGATGATTTGATTTACTATCACATTATTTTCTGTACTACAGACTCAAAACACAACCCAATATTTTGAAAATATTGATTATTTATAATTAATTTCTTGCTGTAATAACTTTCATAAAACTTTAATAAATCTGCAACCTGCTTGTCATATTCAAAAATCAAAATGTTGGTATCGAAACAAGTAACACGCTAAAGGCGTAGCTAAATATAAAGAGAGATACTAAATGCGTTTAACAACAGCAATGACAACAGTGGCATTAATGGGAACTGTAGCGGCATGTGCAGCGAATGCCGCACGCGATACGATCCAGATTGCAGGTTCTTCAACTGTCTTACCTTATGCCAGTATCGTGGCTGAAGAATTTGGCAACACATTCCCACAGTTTAAAGCCCCAGTAGTCGGTTCAGGTGGTTCATCTGCAGGCTTAAAGCAGTTCTGTCGTGGTGTGGGTGATAACACGATTGATATTGCCAATGCTTCCCGCCAGATCAAAAGTGCCGAACTCGCCGAATGTAAGAAAAATGGTGTCAATAAAGTTCTGGAAATCAAGATCGGTTATGACGGCATTGTCTTTGCCTCGAATGCCAAGAAAGCAGCTTATAAACTGCGCCCACAACATGTCTTTGCCGCACTCGCCGCTGAAGTGCCATCTAATGGCAAGATGGTACCTAATCCATATACCCGCTGGAACCAGATTGATCCAGCACTTCCGAATGAGCTAATCACGCTGGTTATCCCGGCTTCTAATCATGGAACGCGCGAAGTCTTCCAGGAGAAGATGGTGGATGCAGGTTGTGAAACGTACGCTGCAATTAAGTCTCTAGACAAAGATGCCCAGAAAAAAGCGTGTAGTACCTTCCGTAAAGATGGTCGGGTGATTGAAATATCCGGTGATTATACTGAAACCCTGGCACGCCTGAAAACATCACCAAATGCAGTAGGAGTCTTTGGGCTTGGTTTCTATGATCAGAACCGTGACAAGCTACGTGTCGCGACGGTGAACAATGTTGCTCCATCAGAGAAAACGATCCTGAATGGTACTTATCCGGTATCCCGTCCATTGTACTTCTATGTCAAAGGTGAACACCTGAAATCAATTAAAGGTCTGCAACAGTTCACTGAATATTTCCTGAATAAAAAAGTATCGGGCAAAGGATCAAAACTGGAAAGAGCAGGGCTGATTGCCATGTCTGACAAGGAGCGGTCAGTGGTGCTGACAAACTTCAAAGCAAATAAGGCAGTTGTACTGAAGTAGGTAATGAAATGGCTGGGAGCAGGAAACTGTGACCAGCTTTTTTTCAACGATGAAGATTGAAAAAACAGTGGAGCATCAATGAATCTGCTACTACTCGGTATATTACTGGCGATCATCGCGATTGCTTATCAGCTCGGATTAAGCCGAAGCCAGCAATTGGCAGGTCAGGGTAAGAATACCGCCATGCTGAATTCACGTCCTGGCTACTATGGTGCGATGGTGGCTTTATGGTGTGGGATTCCAGCATTTTTTATTTTTCTGCTCTGGAGTCTGGTAGAGCCTGTCATCCTGAAACAGTTGGTTGTGAACCATTTGCCAGGACAGATGGTGGCAGACATGGATCAGGCAAGCTTAAGCATCGTGGTGGATCGGGTACAGGCACTGGCTTCCGGTTTTGGCGTCAGCGATACGCCCCAAGCCTATGAACTGTCTGCAGCAGAACAGATGGCACGCATGCTGAGCATCAGCAGCTATGCCAAGCTGGTGGTGGTCATCTCAGCTGCGGTTGCCGGGCTGGTCTGGGCAAAGCGACGCATCACCAAACAGTTACGTGCCCGCCATCAGGTCGAAAAAGTGATCAATATTAGTCTGGCACTCTGTTCTGGCGTGGCCATCCTGACCACACTGGGTATCGTCATGTCGATGTTTGGCGAAGCCATGCGCTTCTTTAGCTTTGTTAGTCCGATTGATTTCTTCTTTGGTACTGAATGGAATCCGGGATTTAGCAGTTCAGGCGATGCCGAAGGCAGTTATGGTCTGTTGCCATTACTGTGGGGCACAGTCATGGTCAGTGCAATTGCACTGCTGGTTGCTGTACCTATCGGTTTGATGATTGCAATCTATCTGGCGGAATATGCTTCTCCACGATTTAGAGCCTGGGTCAAGCCGATCATTGAGGTACTTGCAGGGATTCCAACGATTGTCTATGGCGTATTTGCCTTGATGATTTTAGGTCCATTTCTGAAAAGTCTAGGTGCCATGTTAGGTGTTGATATCAATGCCACCAGTGCCCTGACAGCGGGTGTGGTAATGGGCATCATGATCATTCCATTTGTCTCATCACTTTCAGATGACATCATTACCCAGGTACCACGTGCACTTCGCGATGGTTCGCTAGGACTGGGCGCAACCAAATCGGAAACCATCCGTCAGGTGGTGCTTCCCGCTGCCTTACCCGGTATCATGGGCGCCTTTTTACTTGCAGCTTCCCGTGCCATAGGTGAAACCATGATCGTGGTACTGGCTGCGGGGAACAGTCCGATCCTGCATGCCAACCCGCTTGAAGCGGTCTCTACCGTCACCATGACCATTGTGAATCAGCTGACAGGGGATACAGATTTCGCCAGTCCACAGGCATTGGTAGCCTTTGCACTCGGTCTAACCCTATTTGTGATTACTTTAGGTTTAAACATCATTGCACTGATCATTGTGCGCAAATATCGTGAGCAATACGACTGATGACTACTTCAAATACCACGCCGATGGATCAGGATCTAGATCCAGTAAGTGCAGCAGCGCAGCGGGAAAAGCGCAAAAGGATCATTCAGGATTCCTTGGCCAAGCGCCATCGCCAGGAAAAATCATTTCGCAGGTTTGGTCAGTCTGCAGTATTGGCGGGTCTGTTCTTTGTGGTGTTGCTATTTGGCAGCATCTTGGCCAAAGGATTACCTGCATTCTGGCAGAGCAGCATGAGCCTGCCGATTTACTTTGACCCAGCTATTGTTAATGTAGAGCCGAAGCCAGTGCAGTCTGACAAAGAATCACCGGCACAATATCAGGAACGCTTGTTAGCCTGGCAAATGGAAATGGGCATGGTGGATTGGGATGCACTGATCATCAATGGCATGTTGGCACGGAATCCCAAGCTAGAAGCACAGCGTGACGAACTGGGCGCTTTATACGCCAGTTCTGAAGCCTACCGTTTGCGGGACATGGTGATGAATGACCCATCACTGATCGGTCAGACAGAGCAGGTAAAAATTCTGGCGGATGCCAATGTTGATGTCTGGCTAAAAGGCAATATTGACCGCGATCTGTCAGATGAACAACAACAGCTGAGTCCAGAAGTACGCCAACTGGCAGACAGTATGAAAACTTCAGAGCTCATCAAAAGCAGTTTTAATACCCAGATCTTTACCAGTCCAGATTCACGCAGTTCACCTGCGGCTTCTGGTTTGGCAGGTGCCTTTATGGGGTCGCTGTTCATGATGCTGATTGTCATCCTGATCTCGATTCCCATTGGTGTTGCATCAGCTATCTATCTGGAAGAGTTTGCACCAAAGAACTGGATCACAGATGTGATTGAGGTGAATATCAACAACCTCGCAGCAGTACCTTCCATTGTCTTTGGTTTACTGGGTGCAGCGATCTTTATTGGCTGGATGCATTTACCTTTATCTGCACCATTAGTAGGTGGTTTGGTCTTAAGCCTGATGACTTTACCTACCGTGATTATTACTACCCGAGCTTCTTTAAAAGCCGTACCGCCGTCGATTCGTCAAGCTGCACTGGGCTTGGGTGCCTCACGCTTACAAACAACTTTCCATCACGTGTTGCCACTGGCACTGCCGGGTATTTTAACTGGTGCAATCATTGGTGTAGCACAAGCATTAGGTGAAACAGCACCACTTCTATTGATTGGGATGAGTGCCTTTGTTGCCAGTGTACCGGCCACTCCACTGGATCAATCGACAGCCTTACCTGTGCAAATTTTCCTGTGGCAGGGCAATGAACTGCGTAACTTCTTCGAAGGACGTACTGCCGCAGCCATTATTGTTCTTCTTGCGCTCATGATTGGATTAAACAGTTTAGCCATCTGGTTGCGCAAGAAATTTGAAATCCGTTGGTAATAAGGAAAAAGAATGATGAACACGACAGAAATTTTAAAATCTATCATGCAGGATCCAGAGTTGAATTCACAAGCATTATTATTTAATTCAGCAGATGCAGCAGCTAAATCCATCCCTATATTGACTCCACAATCAGTCGCTAAAACTGAAAGCAAGCAAGCTGACAAAAGTCATCAGATCAAAATCAGTACCCAGGATGCGCATGTTTACTATGGCGAATCTGAGGCCATTAAAGGAATTGATCTGGACATTTATGAAAATGAAGTCATTGCCTTTATTGGTCCATCTGGCTGTGGGAAATCAACTTTCCTGCGTATGCTCAACCGCATGAATGACAGTATTGAGGGTTGCCGTATGACAGGAAAAGTGTTGCTGGATAATCAGAATATTTATGATCCGACTCTGGATGTGGTAATGCTACGCGCCCAAGTCGGCATGGTGTTCCAGAAACCGAATCCGTTTCCAAAATCAATTTTTGAAAATGTGGCTTATGGTCCAAAACTGCATGGACTAGCTCTAGATCGATATGATCTGGAAGAAATTGTTGAGAACAGTTTACGTAAGGCGGGGTTATGGGCTGAGGTAAAAGATCGACTGAATCAACCAGGAACAAGCCTGTCAGGTGGACAGCAGCAGCGTTTATGTATTGCACGTACCATTGCAGTTTCACCTGAGGTGATTTTAATGGATGAACCCTGTTCAGCACTTGATCCGATTGCAACCGCCAAAGTTGAAGAACTGATAAGTGAATTAGCGCAGCAGTACACGATTGCAATCGTCACGCACTCGATGCAACAGGCAGCGCGTGTATCCAACCGAACAGCATATTTCCACCTGGGTCATTTAATTGAAGTGAATGCAACAGAAAAAGTCTTTTCTCAACCTGATCATGAGTTGACTGAGGCTTATATTACTGGACGTTTTGGGTAATACGACCCGTAGAAGGCTTAAAAGTTAAAACATTTAATTAAAAAATAGAGCAATTGAAGTGTTTAATGCTGGTTTTGACATGGACTGCATAATATAGATTAAATCAAATAATAGTTTTTATGTATTATATTATACATATAAAGTCTTTTATTGTTTAAGAAGTGATCTGTATAATTCTCGCCCAGATACTAAGGCTGTAGTTTCTGATTTATTTCTTATTCTTGTTTTTCTAAGCTCATCCGTCCCGCGGATGAGCTTTTTTTTTGTCTGGTCTTTAGATTAAATATAAGCTTTTTTCTCCAGATAAGCTTCGCAAACCAGTAGGGCTTCTTGCTGCAATTCCTCAGTAATATAGCCATAACGATAAAAGCTGTGTTTCATCAACGAGAAAATTAATTCAATCATGATGGTGATATCTTCGGTTTTTTTGAGCGTTAAAGGATTTTCCTTTTGGGTAAAAATTTTGACGAACTCTTTGGATATCTCTTCGATCACAGCTTCTTGAAGGCTAAAACCTTCAATGTTTACTGGACCACCCAGAATCAGCATGCTGGCTGGCTTATTCTGGTTATAAAAAGCAGAGGCGTTACTCAAGGCATCTTGAATGATGTCCAGCACTGACCATGTCTTGTAGATCTGAGCATTATGGGTCAAGTAACTTTGCAATTTTTGGAAATACCGATTTACGATTAAGCTAAACAGATGATCTATCGTAGGAAAATACTGATAGATATGATTTCGTGGCACACCTGAAATTTGTGAAATTTCCTGGATGTTGCATTCAGCTAAAGCCCTGGTTTCTAAAAGATCTATGGTGGTTTGAATCACTTTTTCCAGACGCTCGATACTTCTTTTCTGAACTGGCATCTTCACTTCATTCATCAGCATCTTACATCCCCTCATTGATTTCCTAAAAAAACTACCCTATATTTTAAAAAACCGACACGTGACGGATTTTAGATTAAAATATTTTCATGGAGCTAAAAATGAATAAAACTGTCTGCATTATTGGCGCAGGCCCTTCAGGCATTGCCGCAGCAAAAAACTGTAAAGAATATAATATAGCGTTTGATCTATTTGAAAAGAATGACAAAGTTGGCGGAAACTGGGTATTTAACTCAAAAACAGGTCATTCATCTGTTTATGAGAACACGCATATTATCAGTTCCAAAAAACTTTCAGAGTATGAAGATTACCCGATGCCGGATCATTATCCAGATTACCCACGGCATGATCAGCTACAACAATATTTCGAGAACTATAGTAAATACTTTCAGGTGTATGACCAGATCAAGTTTAACCATACCGTAGATCATGTTGAACGTATGGCTGACGGTCAGTGGCAAGTGGATTACACCGATGCAGAAGGGCAGAAGCACCAAAAAATTTATCAGTATCTGATGGTGTGTAATGGCCATCACTGGATGCCAAAGTATCCAAAATATGAAGGCAAATTTACCGGCAAATGGATGCATTCACATGATTTTAAAGGTGTGAATGATGAATGGCGTGATAAAAAGATTTTAGTGATTGGAGCCGGGAACTCAGGCTGTGATGTCGCAGTAGAAGCCGCACGCGTCAGTAAAGATGTTTACCTCTCAATGCGTAGCCCTCAATGGTTCCTGCCAAAATTTCTGCTTGGCCTTCCAAGTGATATGGTCGCAAAAGCCTTAGAGAATTTACGTCCTAAAACACGTCAGAGCATTCTGACCAAATCTTTAAAAATCCTGACTGGTAATTATGAGAGTTTTGGATTACCTCCAACGACGAAGCCAGTATTAAGCCAGCATCCGACAGTCAACTCAGATTTAATTGATTATGTTCGCCATGGGAAGGTCAAGCCTAAACCAGCCATTAAAAAATTAGATGGCAAAACAGTTGAATTTACCGATGGTACCAAGCAAGAGTTTGACATCGTTTGTTGCTGTACCGGATTCTGGACTGTATTCCCATTCTTTGACCCTGAATTTATCAATTTCCAGCATGCTGAAAAAATACCGCTGTATCGTAAAATGATGCATGCGGATTATGACAATTTATACTTTATTGGATTGTTCCAGCCGATTGGTTGTATCTGGCCATTAGCAGACTTCCAGGCACGTATCGCTTGTCAGGAAATCTTGGGCAAGTATAAGCGTCCAAAAGATATGAAAGCAGCAATCCAACATGAGCTGGATCATCCTCACTACAAATTTGAGGGTGGGCAACGGCATGCTGTAGAAGTAGATTACAATACGTTCCGTACTGAACTTGTTTCTGATCTAGCATCAGCAGGTGTACAAGTACCTCCTCGTCATTTCAATATTTCAGCGACAAAATTATTCTCCAGATTATTGACTGCTTAGCTAAATGCGGTAAGTTTTGTAATAAGTGCTCCCTGCACTTATTACAAATAATTAAAAAAAGAACCGTATTACAAGGAATGCGTGATGCAGATAAAAAATATTCTAATTCCCATAGAGTCGTTTCACATTCAGGCTGATTTATATATAAATAATAAAGACTTACCCTTTGTAATCATGGCACATGGCTTGGGTGGTGATAAAAGTTGCGCTCTAGACCTTTACATTCAAGCTTATCTGGAACAGGGCTATAATATTTGCTGTTTTGATCATCGCGGATTTGGTAAGAGTAGTGGAAAATATAAAAATCTCGTTGATAAAAACAGTCAATTGAAGGATTGGAAAGCGGTCATTCAATATATTAAAGATGAGTTCAATCTGACTGAAAAAGACCTCATTTTATGGGGATATTCCTTTAGCGGGGGACATGTCTTAACACTTGCCAGTGAGCAGAATTACCGTGCCGTCATTGCCAATTTTCCCCATGTCGACGGATTGGCAAGCCTTTGCAAATATCCAATCCAATATCTTTTGCCTGCAACTTTCTTAGCGCTTACGGATATGTGCTATCGTGTTTTTGGAAAAGCCAAGAATATGAGCGTGGTTGCCAAAAACCGGTTTGCAGTACTTTCAGGCAAAGATTGCTATGATGGATATTACTCGTTAATTCCTGAAAATCAGCATTGGGATAATCAAGTACCTGCCAGAATTGTATTGACGATCCCATTTTATCGCCCCATCGCGATCAGCCATAAAATTCAAACGCCGACCTTGATCGTTGGAGCTAAGCAAGATTCATTGATTCCGATTTCAAGAACACGTAAGACCGCCCAAAAATCAGGCCATATCGAGTATTTTGAAGAGGAATGTGGGCATTTCGATCTATTTCATCAGCCGTTCATGAATCGGATTCAGTCACAACATTTTAGGTTTCTTCAGCAACTTAGGTGATTCCAAGCATTGAAAGCATCAATCGATAGAGAATCCTATGCAGAGTCAGATCCCTAATGAAAAAGCAGCCTGATACAAAATTAGGCTGCTTTTTGTCAGGTACGTAGTACTTTCAATTGATTGCTTTACATTAAATAGATTTCTTTGGTTTCATCCATTTAAATTCTTAAGAAAATTCAACTGGTATCCGACATTTTTTGAGAAATAAGGCTCGAAGTATGGATCAAAATGATCGGCTTCCATTTCGATAACTTGCAGGAAAGGATTCTTCACCTTTTCAATTTTTTCAGGAACAAAAGGTGCGACAGTATCTTGTTTCGCTCCAATAATCAGCATAGGAACTTTGACCTGTTTTAACCGTTTCCATGGGCGATAGAATCCCATGGTTAATAAGGACCGTGCAGTTACCCGATTGTCATAGTCTATATTCAACTTTTCTTTGGCAAGTTCCATGGCATTCCAGGCCTGATCACGATCCATGGCTCCCAATTGACCTGGTTGAGAAACAGTGGGAATACAAATGCGTTCACCAGGTTTAATTCTGTCTGCCAGACCATACCCTAAGAATTTAAACATTTGTGGGAGGGGAACAGAGCGAACAGTTTTGATGCCATCAAGCATAGGAACCTGGATAATCGCGCCTTTTAATTCAGGATGCTTTGCTGCCAAGTCCACTACGTGTCCACCACCAAATGAAGTCCCCCAAACAATGATGTTGTCAGCATCTACTTGGGATAAGGATTTCAGATGTGCTAATGCCTGGTGAGCAGTTTTTACGCGTTTCCACGGATTGATATCTTGCCGTGGTAAGCCAGCACTACGTCCCCAACCTGGATAGTCGAACTCCATTACCGCATAACCTTGGGCAACAAAGTGATTGATAAAAGAGTCGGTTAATGCACCTTGAATACTTCCCCAACCACCCACCATAAGAACTGCTGGAAGTTTCTGATTTTTACACTCGTTTGGAACATGTAATGTTGCCGAGCAAAGGGTGCCATCGGTTAAAAATGTAGATTCAAGGACAGATTTCTTGATATGTGAGGTATCAGGATATTTGCGGTCTGACATATATGTTTGCCTGCTCTTAGATTTTTCGATGGCTACCTTCCATCTCATTTTTATTGAAGAATGCACCAGAAAATTAAACTTATTTTGATCAATCCATAGTGCATTATTATTCTTTTACGTTATCTTGAATGACAATCAAGATAACTAAATTTAACTATATTCTTGAATACTATTCAAGAAATATTTACGATGCTGTTTTTGATAGTTTTATGCGATAGAACTTTAATTACTAGAAGAGTGAGAAATCTGAATGGCCCGTAATAAACGTGTACAAGATCGAGAACAAAAACAACAAGAGATCATTGATGCTGCACGTTTGTTGTTTCTGACTGAAGGGTATGATGAGACATCCATGAGCCGTATCGCCGTGGAAGCTCAAGTTGCGCCGAATACCATTTATTGGTATTTCAAAAATAAAGATGAACTGCTGGTGAGTATTCTCAATGCGGAATTAACCAGGCATGCAAATGAATACATGATGCAATCCGAAAAGGAGCTTTCTGAACGCCTGATCTGGGTGGTGGATCAGCTGCAATTGGTGAATCGTCTAGTGAGTACTGTACATGCCAGATTAAAGTTTTCACCCGAGTTGAAAGAGTGGCATGAGCGATTTCATACCATGGTAGAAGCGTTATTCCGTTTGGAATTACAACAGATAGGTGTTTCCGCAGATCAAATGGAAACGAGAGTCAAAATAGCTGTTTTTACTATAGAAGGTCTTTTAGCGCATCAGTTACCTGAGCCAGAAAAAAAGCTATTTGTTCGGCATTAGTTGCCAAGTTTTAGTTAAATTATAAATAGAAGTAATTAGAGAATGATAAGTTCTTCAATGGAAAATTCGAGATTATTCCCAAAATATATCGTTAGGTAAATTTAAAAATTAATAAAAATAGATATTTGGCATACGTTTTGCTTGTAAGGGGCGCATTATACTTATAGGGATTAAGATGAGATTAAAAGCATTAACCATCGGACTTTTTGCCACTGGGAATTTATTTAATTTTGCTTTTGCTGGTGGAACGCTTTATCCCCAACTTGAAACCATTCACATTTTTGCACATGCCGATTCTGAAAGCCAAAATGGTATTGCATATTCAGCTACCCAAGGAACGGTCACTAAAGAACAACTCAAAAATCGGCCTATGCTTCGACCTGCTGAAGTTCTAGAAACTGTACCGGGTTTAATCGTGACCCAACACAGTGGTGATGGTAAAGCTAATCAATACTTTTTACGTGGCTTTAACCTCGATCATGGGACAGACTTCGCGACCTCGGTTGATGGTATGCCATTAAATATGGTGACCCATGCACATGGGCAGGGATATACAGACATAAATTTTGTTATCCCTGAACTTATTGAAAACCTGCATTATCATAAAGGTTCTAATGAGGCTGCTGATGGTGATTTTGCTTCGGCAGGTAGTGTCAAACTCAAAACCATCAGCACACTTGATCGTCCATTTGTACAAATGACATTAGGTTCACACGATTACAAACGTATCATTGCTGCTGAAGCTGCAGAAATTGCAGACGGTACATTGCTTGGTGCCGTAGAAGGTTTAAGCAATGATGGGCCATGGGATAGAGATCAAAATCTAAAAAAACAAAACTATTTATTAAAATACACACATGGTGATGAAAAGAATGGCTGGAGCTTAACAGGCAATCATTACGATTCCAGCTGGAATTCGACAGATCAGGTGGCTCAGCGTGCAGTTGAACAGGGCTTAATTGGACGTTTTGGTACGCTCGATCCAAGTGATGGTGGAGAGACCACCCGTACATCCATTGCCTTTGAAAAGCTGGTGACACATGACGATCAACAAACAGAGTTCAATCTATATGGCATTCATTCCAAATTAAATCTGTTCTCTAATTTTACTTATTATCTTACGGATGCAGAGCGTGGCGATCAGTTTGAACAGGCGGAGGATCGTTATATCTTTGGTGGAGCTGTCCAGCATAATTGGCACAGTCACTGGGATAATCGGTTGGTGATTATCCGAATAGGCGCATCTACACGTTTTGATGATATAGATGGATTAGGCCTCTATCAGACACAAGGTCGCCAACGTTTTAATACTATCCGTGAAGATCAGGTGAAAGAATATAACGTCGGGGTTTGGGCAGAGAATCAGGTGCAATGGACACCATGGTTCAGGAGTATTACAGGTCTGCGTACAGACTACTTCAATTTCGATGTAGATTCAGATTTAGCAGTAAACTCGGGTCATACAGATGACCACATTTTCAGTCCAAAACTGAATTTGGTTTTTGGTCCATGGGCGAATACCGAATATTACGTGAATTATGCTTACGGTTTTCATAGCAATGATGCACGTGGGACGACCATTAAAATCAATCCAGATCCGCGAGATGAAAGTTATCTAGAACAAATAGATGCCGTAGATCCACTGGTAAGAACGAAAAATGCGGAACTTGGCGTTCGTGGACAGTGGTTGCCAAATTTAAATACCACCATTGCATTGTGGCAATTGGATTCAGATTCGGAGTTACTCTTTGTGGGTGACGCGGGTACAACTGAAGCGAGCCGTCCGAGTCGTCGTCAAGGTATTGAGGTGAGTAACTTCTATAAGCCAAATGACAATTGGATGGTAGATGTTGATTTGGCCTTATCCAAAGCACGATATAAAGACCATGCTGAGGAAGGGAGGTACATTCCTGGTGCGATTAATAGAACTGCATCCGCTGGAATTATTTACACACCTGCACAACCATGGAGCATTGGCTTAAGAATGCGTTACTTTGGTGCAAGACCGCTGATTGAAGATAACAGTGTGAAATCAAGTGCATCAACTTTGGTCAATCTACAAGCTGGCTACGAGATTTCTAAAAATCTAGAGGCAAAACTGGATGTGCTGAATTTGTTCAACCGTAAAGTGAATGACATTGAATACCTGTATGAGTCCTGTTTAGCCAATGAACGTTCTACACCTGAGTGCGATGCAGCTTCAGATAGCCGTGAAGGGTTTGTAGATCAGCATATACACCCAGCAGAAGACCGTAGTTATCGTTTTTCTCTGAAATATACATTCTAATCAATTTGGAAATATTCCATGAAAACCTCCCCAGACTGGGGAGGTTTCTGTTTTTTCAGGTAGAGATCGATATTTAGGAAAATATTTAGTAAATCGTTTGGAGAATACCTTAAAGTGAATTTCCTTCAACTTTAACTGAATTTATATCGTTTTACTCATTTAGAAATTCACGCTTAAATAAGCCCATTCAGAAATTTTGCTTTTATTTTAAAAATTTAAGGTTGTGAATCTCCATGAGTAACAAATTTGCATGTTCAATTAAACGTATTCGTTTTGATGAGAACTATGAGCCAGCAAACAGCACACGTTTGACTACGAACTTTGCCAATTTGGCACGCGGGGAAAGCCGTGAAGAAAACCTGCGTCGTACCTTGGCGATGATCAATAACCGTTTTAATAGCTTGGCAACGGTAGATAATCCAAAAGGTGATCGCTATTCACTTGAAATCGATATTATCTCTGCTGAAATTGATATCGAAGGCAACGGCCAAACGTTTCCATTTATTGAAACCCTAAAAAGTACCATCATTGACCATCAAACGGGTGAACGTATTGAAGGCATGATTGGTAACAGTTTCTCATCGTATGTGCGTGATTATGACTTTAGCGTGGTACTACCAGCACTAGGTTGTAAGTTTAATGAAATGCCAGAAGACTTTGGCGACCTGCACGGCAAGCTTTATTTACATTTAGTGAATTCTGATGTGTTTAAAGCTGAATTCAAAAAACAGCCAGTGATCTGCTTAAGTGTTTCGACAACCAAAACGTATTACCAAACTGCCAATGTACATCCAGTACTCGGTGTGGAATACACTAATGATGATTACTCTCGTACTGATGCCTACTTTGCCAAAATGGGTTTAAGCGTACGTTACTTTAAGCCTCAAGGTGCGAACGCGCCACTCGCATTCTACTGCGCAGGGGACTTGTTACGTGATTACACCGATTTTGAATTGATCAGTGCCATTAGCACCATGGAAAGCTTCCAACGCATCTATCGTCCTGAAATCTACAATACCAATTCACCTGCAGGTGTGGTGTATCAACCAAGCTTGAGTTATGGCGATTATTCATTGACGCGTGTTGTCTATGACCGAGTTGAACGTGGTCAGTTAGCTGTGAAACAAGGCAAATGGACTGAAGAAAACTTCATCAAGCCATATAAACACATCCTTGATGAATGGGCTGCCAATTTCAAAGTAGAAACAGCCCAGAAAAACCAAGCTGCTTAAAAACTCAAGATATTTACAGATTTGCGAATTTAAAGAAAGAAGATTAGTTATGGCAATTTTACTTCCTACCTCAACAGCAGGCAGCTTACCGAAACCATCTTGGCTTGCTGAACCTGAAAAGCTGTGGTCTGCGTGGAAACTTGAAGGTGAAGAACTTTTAGAGGCGAAACGTGATGCACTGAAGTTATCTTTACATGAACAACGTCAAGCAGGCATTGATATTGTCAGCGATGGTGAACAAACCCGTCAGCACTTTGTCACCACATTTATTGAACATCTTGAAGGTGTGGATTTTGAGAAACGTGAAACCGTTCGTATCCGTAACCGTTACGATGCCAGCGTACCATCAGTTGTAGGTGAAGTTTCTCGTAAACAGCCTGTCTTTGTTGAGGATGCCAAATTCTTACGTAGCCAAACCAATCAACCGATCAAATGGGCATTACCTGGTCCAATGACGATGATTGATACACTGTACGATGGTCACTATAAGAGCCGTGAAAAACTGGCCTGGGAATTTGCCAAGATTCTGAATCAGGAAGCTCTGGAACTCGAAGCAGCAGGAGTAGACATCATCCAGTTCGATGAACCAGCATTTAACGTGTTCTTTGATGAAGTGAATGACTGGGGGGTGGCAACTCTGGAACGCGCGCTTGAAGGTCTGAAATGTGAAACAGCCGTTCACATTTGCTATGGCTATGGTATTAAAGCCAACACAGACTGGAAAAAGACCTTGGGTTCAGAATGGCGTCAGTACGAAGAAGCTTTCCCTAAACTGCAAAAATCCAAGATTGATATTGTGTCCTTAGAGTGCCAAAACTCACGTGTACCGATGGATTTAATTGAACTGATTCGTGGCAAGAAAGTGATGGTCGGTGCCATTGATGTCGCAACTAATCAGATCGAAACACCTGACGAAGTGGCCGATACTTTACGCAAGGCACTTCAGTTCGTCGATGCAGACAAGCTGTATCCTTCAACCAACTGTGGTATGACACCGCTGTCTCGTCAAGTGGCACGTGGCAAGCTTGAAGCGTTAAGTGCAGGAGCTGCCATTGTTCGCCAGGAGCTTTGTGCTTGACACCAAAGGGGACGAGAGCAGGGGCGAAAGATTCATCCATCATTCGCTTCTGCTTGATTCGAAGCACCACGCCAATTATATACATTTGAGATCAAAGAGATGATTGAAGCAACTGACTTTAGAAATGCAATGTCTTTATTGACGACTGCTGTAAATGTTATTACAACACAAGGTACAGCAGGGATGCATGGCTTTACTGCATCTGCGGTATGTAGTGTCACCGATACACCACCAACATTACTGGTTTGTATGAATCAATCCTCTCGTTCTCATGCACATTTTATTGAAAATAAAGTGCTATCAGTCAATGTACTCAGCACACAGCATGAACAGCTCTCAAATGCATTTGCATCAAGCAAATTCAATTCTGAAGACCGTTTCAAACTTGGGAGTTGGACCACACTCAAAACAGGTGCTCCGATTTTAGAAGATGCTTTGGTAAGTTTTGATTGCAAGATAGAAGAGATTAAAAATGTTGGCACACATAGCATTTTCTTATGTCGTGTATTAGCCATCAAACAAAGTCAACAAGAGGAAAGCCTGGTCTATTTTAACCGTGCTTATCATCAGATTGGTGAGGTCGAAACAGTTTAATAAGCATAAGTAATATGTATTCATATTGAGTGAATTTGATTCACTCAAATCAATGAAAGTTGAGATTTATACATCTTTAAGTTTCATTACCGTATGCTGTCTCTGACAGATAAGGCTTTTCCCAATGGTTTGGATCTTTCATGATTGAATTACGACACTTAAAGACACTTAGCGCTATACGTGAACATGGCTCTTTAGTCGCGGCAGCAAGTGATTTATGTTTAACGCCGTCTGCAGTATCGCATCAACTGCGTGAGTTGGATCAATGGTTTGGTGTGGAAGTTGTGAACCGTAAGACTCGTCCGGTTAGTTTTTCAAATGTTGGATTACGCCTATTGAAGTTGGCAGATGAAATCTTGCCTCAAGTTCAAATAGCACAAAGCGATATTACTCGTATTGTTCATGGACAAACAGGACGCATTATTTTTTCTTCAGAGTGTCATAGTTGTTTTGACTGGTTGATGCCACTTCTGAATCAGTACCGTAGTCAATATCCCGATGTTGATTTAGATTTTGCTTCTGGTTTTGAAGCGAATCCACATGAGCTTTTGCAAACAGGTGAGTTTGATCTGCTGATTACTGCTGATCCAATAGCCCTGAAGGGAATCGAATATTTTCCAATTTTTGAGTATGAATCTCGGCTAGTTTTATCTAATACACATCCGTTGGTGCGTGCCAAAGAGATTACAGTACAAGAACTTGCAGAAGAAACCTTGATCACTTATCCAGTAGATAAGCATCGTTTGGATATCATGTCATGTTTATTTATTCCGGCGAACATCATGCCTAAGAAAATTCGAACTACTGACTTAACCCAAATGTTGATCCAGCTAGTGGCTAGTGGTCGAGGAATTGCTGCATTACCAGATTGGGTTGTAAGTGAGTATGAACAGAAAGGATGGGTATCGTCACGACGTTTGGAATGTGTTTCGCCTCAAGGTTTGCGCCGTAGCTTATATGCGGGTTATAGAATTGAAGAAAAGCAAAAAAACTATTTCGAAGGTTTTTTGAAGCAGCTTGAGCGGTTTTCTAAGATGAGGATGGATTATTACAGTTAGCTAGTAAAAAAATCTAAGTACAATAAATCTTTTAAATAAATTGTAGTTTCAAGTAAAACATCAAAGTCATAAGAGTAGGTTCACCTCATAATATTTTATTTAACATAATATACATTATACGAAATAATGTATTTTAAACCTTTGATTTTGCTAAGCTTTCTAAATGCAAAGCATTCATGAAAAGATAAATCTTGTTCATTAACAAAATATTGGCCACACCCTGAACAGAAATCCATATCTAAGCTCCAACTTTCTTAAGCACTGGCTTAACACTGAAAATTTGCATCTCTGCACCATAATTTGTTTGACGTTCAACAAATTCAATTTCTACTTCTTGATAATTTTCCGCACACTCAATAAGGACTGCTTGGATCTGTTCAACTGGCATCATGCCAGGTGTAGGTTTTAAACTATATTGAACAGGACTTAACACAGTGGTTTTCAGGGAAAGCTTATCTTCACCTGTTTTTTTATCCTGATACTTGTTAGCAATTGGTGTAATTGTGCGTTTATTAAATTGAACTTGCATGGTTATAGCCTCCTCAGGCAACTAGATATAAGCCCTTTTTAGGACTGTATTGTGAAACTGGAATTTGATAGTCAGATGGCTGCTGGTCGCACATCTTGAGTTCAAACATACGGACAAACGGAATAACTTTGCCGTTAGGATTCTTATGAAGGTTTTGAATGTGAGATTTTGAAATACCGCAATCTAATAATGAATTAAGGCATTTATAAAATTGAGCTTCACTATACAAACCCTTAGTTGCAGTTAATCCAATCTGACGTACCAAAGAATAAAACTTCATAGCGTTATTAGCTTTTGTAAAACTTTCTTTACCAGTCTTTGTATAAGTCACTAATTTAGATTTGAGTAAATCTAAAATTTCGCCATCACTTGAAAAATTCATATATTTACCCTTCATTGTGTCTAAGATCGGGTCAAAAGCTACGTGCCAGAGGCGTAGCAATAATTCTGGCTGTTCATGTTGCAAATTAATTAACTGAAATAAATTAGACGGATAACCGTTTTTAGTTAGATACGTTTTAGTAATACGTGCTTCGAGACGTAAAACAGCATTAGCAAAAGGCAAAGCATCATGCATAGCCATGACAAGTGATTTAGAGCGCATACAGCCCTTCTCTGCTTGTTTCTGAACCTTATTTAATTGGGCTTTTACTTCTTCAAATTTGCCATACGCTTTAGGACGAACACTTGCACCATCGTTACCCCAAGTAATGTAATTATCGTATTTGACTTGACGCGCTTTACGGTGGCCAGATGCAAGATTGGACATATAGTCAAGAACTGGCTGAACCATATTCTGATGAGGCAATCTAAAAAGATAAGTAGTATCAAGACAAAGAACTTCTGTTTTATCTCTATCAAGAATCGCACTCAATTTAGGAAATGCTTCAAAAAACATTCCAAGCATGTGCATAGCACCAAGTTCTATAGATTCAAAACCATAAACATTGTGACCCTGTAAAAGCTTAAGTGGAGATGCTTTTAACTCAACATAAGGTACTGTATTCATAGTATTGGTATAAAACTTAACAGCCATATCTGTATAGTCACTTGGTAGAGCTTCATAAGGGTGATACAAGTCCCCTGTTATGGTCTGGCCGTCATCTGTCTTACTTACATGGCGTGTTGCTGCTGGAACTCCATAATCGCGAATATCACCATTGAACTGATGGTGATTATCAAAACTACGCACATGCGTAGGAATGATTGGAATCGCTAAACGGAGGAAATCGAGCATTTTTATACATGTATACAAATTACATTGAGATAAATTTAATACATGTACACATGAATATCAAGCACAAATTACATGTATACAAGTAGTATTGACAACATGTTAGATGAATACAGATTGGTTAAAAAATGGCAATTACAGTTAGGCTAAACGATAAAGAGCAAGAAATGCTTAGAAAAAAATGTATTGAGCTTAATAAACTATTGATTAATAGAAATTTAATGCCAATAAAAGAAAGCGAGCTTGTACATATTATTTTAGAACAATGTATAAATGAAACTGAATTAACAACAAGTGGACAAGTAAGGGTTATAGCTAAATAATTGGCTTAAATGCGAAACATTCTTGATAACTCTGAAAGCTCCGTTATATATAGCTCATAGAGCGAATTGCAAAAAACTTTCGAGAGTCAGGCACACTATTAGACAGTAGTGTGCCTTTTTCTTAGCGCCCTACTCCTCACACTCGTCGAAGCTCCTCGCGTTCGTCATGATGCGCAGACAGATGTTCGTATAATGAAGATTGATGTTAAAAAGCCCCGTGAGACGGTCTATTTTCTCACTGGGGCTTAGTAACATAATCTTCGGCTACATTATACGAAATCAGTCTTATAAGATTTTCACCAGGATAACACCTGGTCAAATGTAATATTTTGCCAACAATAAAAAATGATCAGAACAAAGAATCAATAACTTACGAAATTTTATGCTTTCCCAGGATAACTTCCCAGGTGATACATAATGCCAATCTCCCTGGTAAGCATTGATCTCTCCAGTGGCTAAAAAATCGAGTATAAAAACCGTATCAAAAAGCCAATAATTAAAAGCATTATAAAAAACTTAAAGCACCACTTAAAAAAACCTTTGAAATCCATATTATGTCAGTTCGGGCGGAACACGCCCTCTATTTGCCCCTATTAGATTCATCTTACCGGATTTTGTAATCAGGGAAAGAAAAATCATAATTTTAATGGGTGGCGTGTCACTCGTAGACACTCGTTAATTAATATCAAGCAGATGATTCTTGAACAGGTAAAGCGTTTTCAGTTTGCGGAGCTGCTGATTGTGGTTGCTGACCTGAATTAGTCGTTTGATTGCTTGAGGCCTGTTGTTTGAAATAGTTATATGGTCTGTTTGAACTGTCTTCCATAAGTCCTTTGCAGAGTTTTGGATCAATTCCGTTAATTTGTGTTCCCTGCTGGTCATAAGCTTTACATGATTTCTTGCTACAAAAACAACCAGAAAAAACCCGAATACTTGTAGGCTGAACGAACTGAACAGGCTGATAGCCGAATGGATCGGCAGGGTCATAAGCTGGCTCAATATCCAGAGTAGATTCATTGTTAGAAGTATTAAGAGGATTGTCATTTTCCCCCTGAACTTTCTCAGAGCCTGTTTCTGTTGTTGCTGGTGATTGCTTAGAATCAGATTTATCGCTTGATGGTTTGGCTGAATCATGTGGAGTACCTGTAGCAATCTGTCTAACTACGTTATTTTCCTTTGAAAAAGTACAGGTAAATAAGGAAATACAAGCAATTAAGACAGCAGATAAAATCATAATAAAGCGCCAAGGCAATCGACGCTTATGTGTATGAGCAGTTGAAGAACGGTAATATTTATAAAGATCAGGTGGAAAGGCAAAAGTATCTTTAATTTCGGCTGTTGCCTTATTCTTAAACGCATTCGGATCAATCTTGCAGGTTGACCATTCATATTGTGTAGAGCGTTTAAGACCAAAAGAATTGACCAAATGACGATGATGACCAACTAAAGCCCTAAATTCTTTTCGAACAAGATCAGGAAATTGAGTAATACCAACAATGTCAAAACCACGATGACGATGAATAGTTAAGTCTTTAACAATTGGATCAACTCCCCTATTTTCAGATGAAAATATAGGAATATTCTGGATTTCATCATAAACAACATAAGAGCCATCTGGGAGCTTGCGCCAGTCTGCATCTGATGGAATAGGACGGACTGTATCAATTTCTAAGCCAGCGATATTGGTATAGATAGTTCTAACAGGTCGGACTTTATTTAAAGAAAGATTATGTTCTTTATTAACTCGTTCAATAATTTCATTATAAAAAATAGAGCGATAAAAATAATCTTCAATACGTTCTGATGATTTTAAAAAATCAAAGTAATTATTATCAAAATGAAAAACTTCATCTTTTAAATCAACACCTTGACCAACTTTTCGAACACAATAAGCAAATTCGTCAGATAAACTTTTATCCTGGATAAGCTTTAAATTAGTTTCATATATTTTTGGATTAAGAATGATATTTTTTTGATTAGTTTTTTCTAATTGAACAATATCACGAACGTTAATTAACGTTTTGCCTGCACCTGGTGTTCCTGTATCTAAACGAATCATTTTAAATCTTCTTTAATGCCAAGTTGCCAGCATTCAGTGATAGCCTTGTCACGATTGCAGCAAGTACAGTTGAAAAGAAAATATCAAATCCGGCTAAGTGTAGAATCGCAATCAAATCACCGGGTATACCGTAAGATTGTTGTTGAACAGCATTAACCGCCTGTTGAAAAGCAATGTAAGAAATTGATGAAGTTGTAAGAGCAACACCAGCACCAGTCAGGATATTTTTAAGAGCGCCCTTTTGTAAATCCTGTAATAAAGAAGATAAACTCATTCTGATCTCACCCCACCAATAATTAATGCAGCAATAAAAAAACCGACAAAAATAAGCACAGGTTTAGCTGTAGAAACAGTTGTACAAATTGGCTCATAAGAGATAGGTAATTTGATGATACCGACGCCCATATTGACCTCGGCTTCACGATCGGAAGGACATGAACCCCCAAAAGCAATATCAGTATCTATATCTGGTTGTTCTTGTTCTGGAATATCTAATTCAGTGTCATCTTGTTGTTCTGACTTAGCCCAATCCTTAACAGCAGTCCAGGCTTCAGAAATTGATGTAGCCCATTCTTCGGCCTTTGATTTTCCTGTTTCCCACCAATTTGTAAGAGTTTGAGGAAAAGAGATAACAACTTGAGCAGCTTCACAGACCAAAGGTGCCCAACCACAAAAAACAGGAAATTCAATTGATAAATCGGTTGCTTCAGGATTAGCTGTATTAGGTTTTGCTTCTCCAGTAGCTTCATTGGCTTTTTCAGCAGCAGCTTCATCAGCAGGCTTTGTTTGTGCAGATGCTTCTAACTGTTGAACGATAGGACGAGCTTTTGCATCATCTTTTTCAGCTTCGGCAACAATATCAGCAGCAGCGGCAGTAGTAGCAACTTGTGCAGAAGCATCACCACTTTCAGCATTTGAAATTACTTGTTGAGCAACAGTTTCTAGAGGAATAGATTTTTCCTCACGTTCTGCATTGGGATTGTAAGCAGGATTTGAAACATAAGGAATTTGATAATTCAAATCCCAGTTACGCAGATCGGGATAACGCTTAGAATGAAAATAACAATTACCATTTTCGGCATTAGCCATATTGGTACTGATTAAGGTATAGTCCCTTTGATTGCTTTGAGTTGCAACAAAAGCACATGCAGTAGTTAGAGAATCAAAAAGATATCTTTGTCTATCATCGCCATAAACAGTAAAAACTTTTTGAGCATGTGGACAGCCTGAAGATTGACAATCACTTACTTCAGGAAAATATTTAATTGCATTATTTTCAGGATCGAGAACCCAATCAACAGAGCCTAACAACTGTTCAACAGCAACGGAAAGAGCATAACCAGCAGCACCACGAGCGAGGACTTTAGCAACACCGCTTGCAGGGGGAGTAATTTTTGCAGTGCCTTTTTTTATGTAATCAACGCCATCAATAACAACTCTTTTTGTACCTTCATAAACAGTAGAAGCACCTTGAGCAACACCACCGCCCAAAGTCCAACCGCCAACATTGGCAGCATGAGCCGTAGTAAATAAATTGAAATAAAGAGTAAATGTAAGAAGTACAGTTAAAAACTTTTTCATCTGATTACTCTCCAAATACCATGTAAAGCAACCCAAGGAACGATGACTAATAACCAATAAAAAATAGATGCGTTTTCCATACTTCCCCCTTATACGAAAATCCCAGCCGAAGCTGGGAGATTCGAGCAGTAATTAACGTGCTTTCTTGACGTAAGCCCAACCAAGAAGCAACGCAACTACACCTGCAAGGATTGTTAGAATTGACAAAACGCCAGTTGAAACGCCACTCATTTCAGTTGAAATTTCGGTAAACAGATCAGCAACACCAGCAGCATTTGCACTAGAAGCAACTACCATTGAACCAACAGCAGCACCAGCAGCAGCAAAAGTAGGACAATGACGTTGGAACCAAGTTTTTTTACCCTGTTGAACAGTTGCTTCCATACGTTCTACGTTTTTTAAATTAGACATAATCGTCTCCTTTTTTATTTGCTCTGGTGGTAGATGAGCATAATGAAAGACCACCCAATCAAAAGGACGTAGATACTTGCAATCGGTGTTAAGATTAAAAGTGCATCGTCCTTTGTGATTGCTAACTGGTCGATTACTGGCGTGTACTCGACCCACTTAAGGCAGGCATTTGTGCTTTCTTCGACAATTTCACAGATGCTTGCCATTTCTTAAATTCTCTTTGTACAGTTATAAAAATGCTTGCAATAAACCAATTGATCAGAGAATTTAGCACCGCATTTCTTGCACTTATAAATGAGCTGTGACATTATAATTATTACCCTAACCTATTGATTTATTTACATATTATACATTATACGAAATAATGTATTTTAAACCTTTGATTTTGCTAAGCTTTCTAAATGCAAAGCATTCATGAAAAGATAAATCTTGTTCATTAACAAAATATTGGCCACACCCTGAACAGAAATCCATATCTAAGCTCCAACTTTCTTAAGCACTGGCTTAACACTGAAAATTTGCATCTCTGCACCATAATTTGTTTGACGTTCAACAAATTCAATTTCTACTTCTTGATAATTTTCCGCACACTCAATAAGGACTGCTTGGATCTGTTCAACTGGCATCATGCCAGGTGTAGGTTTTAAACTATATTGAACAGGACTTAACACAGTGGTTTTCAGGGAAAGCTTATCTTCACCTGTTTTTTTATCCTGATACTTGTTAGCAATTGGTGTAATTGTGCGTTTATTAAATTGAACTTGCATGGTTATAGCCTCCTCAGGCAACTAGATATAAGCCCTTTTTAGGACTGTATTGTGAAACTGGAATTTGATAGTCAGATGGCTGCTGGTCGCACATCTTGAGTTCAAACATACGGACAAACGGAATAACTTTGCCGTTAGGATTCTTATGAAGGTTTTGAATGTGAGATTTTGAAATACCGCAATCTAATAATGAATTAAGGCATTTATAAAATTGAGCTTCACTATACAAACCCTTAGTTGCAGTTAATCCAATCTGACGTACCAAAGAATAAAACTTCATAGCGTTATTAGCTTTTGTAAAACTTTCTTTACCAGTCTTTGTATAAGTCACTAATTTAGATTTGAGTAAATCTAAAATTTCGCCATCACTTGAAAAATTCATATATTTACCCTTCATTGTGTCTAAGATCGGGTCAAAAGCTACGTGCCAGAGGCGTAGCAATAATTCTGGCTGTTCATGTTGCAAATTAATTAACTGAAATAAATTAGACGGATAACCGTTTTTAGTTAGATACGTTTTAGTAATACGTGCTTCGAGACGTAAAACAGCATTAGCAAAAGGCAAAGCATCATGCATAGCCATGACAAGTGATTTAGAGCGCATACAGCCCTTCTCTGCTTGTTTCTGAACCTTATTTAATTGGGCTTTTACTTCTTCAAATTTGCCATACGCTTTAGGACGAACACTTGCACCATCGTTACCCCAAGTAATGTAATTATCGTATTTGACTTGACGCGCTTTACGGTGGCCAGATGCAAGATTGGACATATAGTCAAGAACTGGCTGAACCATATTCTGATGAGGCAATCTAAAAAGATAAGTAGTATCAAGACAAAGAACTTCTGTTTTATCTCTATCAAGAATCGCACTCAATTTAGGAAATGCTTCAAAAAACATTCCAAGCATGTGCATAGCACCAAGTTCTATAGATTCAAAACCATAAACATTGTGACCCTGTAAAAGCTTAAGTGGAGATGCTTTTAACTCAACATAAGGTACTGTATTCATAGTATTGGTATAAAACTTAACAGCCATATCTGTATAGTCACTTGGTAGAGCTTCATAAGGGTGATACAAGTCCCCTGTTATGGTCTGGCCGTCATCTGTCTTACTTACATGGCGTGTTGCTGCTGGAACTCCATAATCGCGAATATCACCATTGAACTGATGGTGATTATCAAAACTACGCACATGCGTAGGAATGATTGGAATCGCTAAACGGAGGAAATCGAGCATTTTTATACATGTATACAAATTACATTGAGATAAATTTAATACATGTACACATGAATATCAAGCACAAATTACATGTATACAAGTAGTATTGACAACATGTTAGATGAATACAGATTGGTTAAAAAATGGCAATTACAGTTAGGCTAAACGATAAAGAGCAAGAAATGCTTAGAAAAAAATGTATTGAGCTTAATAAACTATTGATTAATAGAAATTTAATGCCAATAAAAGAAAGCGAGCTTGTACATATTATTTTAGAACAATGTATAAATGAAACTGAATTAACAACAAGTGGACAAGTAAGGGTTATAGCTAAATAATTGGCTTAAATGCGAAACATTCTTGATAACTCTGAAAGCTCCGTTATATATAGCTCATAGAGCGAATTGCAAAAAACTTTCGAGAGTCAGGCACACTATTAGACAGTAGTGTGCCTTTTTCTTAGCGCCCTACTCCTCACACTCGTCGAAGCTCCTCGCGTTCGTCATGATGCGCAGACAGATGTTCGTATAATGAAGATTGATGTTAAAAAGCCCCGTGAGACGGTCTATTTTCTCACTGGGGCTTAGTAACATAATCTTCGGCTACATTATACGAAATCAGTCTTATAAGATTTTCACCAGGATAACACCTGGTCAAATGTAATATTTTGCCAACAATAAAAAATGATCAGAACAAAGAATCAATAACTTACGAAATTTTATGCTTTCCCAGGATAACTTCCCAGGTGATACATAATGCCAATCTCCCTGGTAAGCATTGATCTCTCCAGTGGCTAAAAAATCGAGTATAAAAACCGTATCAAAAAGCCAATAATTAAAAGCATTATAAAAAACTTAAAGCACCACTTAAAAAAACCTTTGAAATCCATATTATGTCAGTTCGGGCGGAACACGCCCTCTATTTGCCCCTATTAGATTCATCTTACCGGATTTTGTAATCAGGGAAAGAAAAATCATAATTTTAATGGGTGGCGTGTCACTCGTAGACACTCGTTAATTAATATCAAGCAGATGATTCTTGAACAGGTAAAGCGTTTTCAGTTTGCGGAGCTGCTGATTGTGGTTGCTGACCTGAATTAGTCGTTTGATTGCTTGAGGCCTGTTGTTTGAAATAGTTATATGGTCTGTTTGAACTGTCTTCCATAAGTCCTTTGCAGAGTTTTGGATCAATTCCGTTAATTTGTGTTCCCTGCTGGTCATAAGCTTTACATGATTTCTTGCTACAAAAACAACCAGAAAAAACCCGAATACTTGTAGGCTGAACGAACTGAACAGGCTGATAGCCGAATGGATCGGCAGGGTCATAAGCTGGCTCAATATCCAGAGTAGATTCATTGTTAGAAGTATTAAGAGGATTGTCATTTTCCCCCTGAACTTTCTCAGAGCCTGTTTCTGTTGTTGCTGGTGATTGCTTAGAATCAGATTTATCGCTTGATGGTTTGGCTGAATCATGTGGAGTACCTGTAGCAATCTGTCTAACTACGTTATTTTCCTTTGAAAAAGTACAGGTAAATAAGGAAATACAAGCAATTAAGACAGCAGATAAAATCATAATAAAGCGCCAAGGCAATCGACGCTTATGTGTATGAGCAGTTGAAGAACGGTAATATTTATAAAGATCAGGTGGAAAGGCAAAAGTATCTTTAATTTCGGCTGTTGCCTTATTCTTAAACGCATTCGGATCAATCTTGCAGGTTGACCATTCATATTGTGTAGAGCGTTTAAGACCAAAAGAATTGACCAAATGACGATGATGACCAACTAAAGCCCTAAATTCTTTTCGAACAAGATCAGGAAATTGAGTAATACCAACAATGTCAAAACCACGATGACGATGAATAGTTAAGTCTTTAACAATTGGATCAACTCCCCTATTTTCAGATGAAAATATAGGAATATTCTGGATTTCATCATAAACAACATAAGAGCCATCTGGGAGCTTGCGCCAGTCTGCATCTGATGGAATAGGACGGACTGTATCAATTTCTAAGCCAGCGATATTGGTATAGATAGTTCTAACAGGTCGGACTTTATTTAAAGAAAGATTATGTTCTTTATTAACTCGTTCAATAATTTCATTATAAAAAATAGAGCGATAAAAATAATCTTCAATACGTTCTGATGATTTTAAAAAATCAAAGTAATTATTATCAAAATGAAAAACTTCATCTTTTAAATCAACACCTTGACCAACTTTTCGAACACAATAAGCAAATTCGTCAGATAAACTTTTATCCTGGATAAGCTTTAAATTAGTTTCATATATTTTTGGATTAAGAATGATATTTTTTTGATTAGTTTTTTCTAATTGAACAATATCACGAACGTTAATTAACGTTTTGCCTGCACCTGGTGTTCCTGTATCTAAACGAATCATTTTAAATCTTCTTTAATGCCAAGTTGCCAGCATTCAGTGATAGCCTTGTCACGATTGCAGCAAGTACAGTTGAAAAGAAAATATCAAATCCGGCTAAGTGTAGAATCGCAATCAAATCACCGGGTATACCGTAAGATTGTTGTTGAACAGCATTAACCGCCTGTTGAAAAGCAATGTAAGAAATTGATGAAGTTGTAAGAGCAACACCAGCACCAGTCAGGATATTTTTAAGAGCGCCCTTTTGTAAATCCTGTAATAAAGAAGATAAACTCATTCTGATCTCACCCCACCAATAATTAATGCAGCAATAAAAAAACCGACAAAAATAAGCACAGGTTTAGCTGTAGAAACAGTTGTACAAATTGGCTCATAAGAGATAGGTAATTTGATGATACCGACGCCCATATTGACCTCGGCTTCACGATCGGAAGGACATGAACCCCCAAAAGCAATATCAGTATCTATATCTGGTTGTTCTTGTTCTGGAATATCTAATTCAGTGTCATCTTGTTGTTCTGACTTAGCCCAATCCTTAACAGCAGTCCAGGCTTCAGAAATTGATGTAGCCCATTCTTCGGCCTTTGATTTTCCTGTTTCCCACCAATTTGTAAGAGTTTGAGGAAAAGAGATAACAACTTGAGCAGCTTCACAGACCAAAGGTGCCCAACCACAAAAAACAGGAAATTCAATTGATAAATCGGTTGCTTCAGGATTAGCTGTATTAGGTTTTGCTTCTCCAGTAGCTTCATTGGCTTTTTCAGCAGCAGCTTCATCAGCAGGCTTTGTTTGTGCAGATGCTTCTAACTGTTGAACGATAGGACGAGCTTTTGCATCATCTTTTTCAGCTTCGGCAACAATATCAGCAGCAGCGGCAGTAGTAGCAACTTGTGCAGAAGCATCACCACTTTCAGCATTTGAAATTACTTGTTGAGCAACAGTTTCTAGAGGAATAGATTTTTCCTCACGTTCTGCATTGGGATTGTAAGCAGGATTTGAAACATAAGGAATTTGATAATTCAAATCCCAGTTACGCAGATCGGGATAACGCTTAGAATGAAAATAACAATTACCATTTTCGGCATTAGCCATATTGGTACTGATTAAGGTATAGTCCCTTTGATTGCTTTGAGTTGCAACAAAAGCACATGCAGTAGTTAGAGAATCAAAAAGATATCTTTGTCTATCATCGCCATAAACAGTAAAAACTTTTTGAGCATGTGGACAGCCTGAAGATTGACAATCACTTACTTCAGGAAAATATTTAATTGCATTATTTTCAGGATCGAGAACCCAATCAACAGAGCCTAACAACTGTTCAACAGCAACGGAAAGAGCATAACCAGCAGCACCACGAGCGAGGACTTTAGCAACACCGCTTGCAGGGGGAGTAATTTTTGCAGTGCCTTTTTTTATGTAATCAACGCCATCAATAACAACTCTTTTTGTACCTTCATAAACAGTAGAAGCACCTTGAGCAACACCACCGCCCAAAGTCCAACCGCCAACATTGGCAGCATGAGCCGTAGTAAATAAATTGAAATAAAGAGTAAATGTAAGAAGTACAGTTAAAAACTTTTTCATCTGATTACTCTCCAAATACCATGTAAAGCAACCCAAGGAACGATGACTAATAACCAATAAAAAATAGATGCGTTTTCCATACTTCCCCCTTATACGAAAATCCCAGCCGAAGCTGGGAGATTCGAGCAGTAATTAACGTGCTTTCTTGACGTAAGCCCAACCAAGAAGCAACGCAACTACACCTGCAAGGATTGTTAGAATTGACAAAACGCCAGTTGAAACGCCACTCATTTCAGTTGAAATTTCGGTAAACAGATCAGCAACACCAGCAGCATTTGCACTAGAAGCAACTACCATTGAACCAACAGCAGCACCAGCAGCAGCAAAAGTAGGACAATGACGTTGGAACCAAGTTTTTTTACCCTGTTGAACAGTTGCTTCCATACGTTCTACGTTTTTTAAATTAGACATAATCGTCTCCTTTTTTATTTGCTCTGGTGGTAGATGAGCATAATGAAAGACCACCCAATCAAAAGGACGTAGATACTTGCAATCGGTGTTAAGATTAAAAGTGCATCGTCCTTTGTGATTGCTAACTGGTCGATTACTGGCGTGTACTCGACCCACTTAAGGCAGGCATTTGTGCTTTCTTCGACAATTTCACAGATGCTTGCCATTTCTTAAATTCTCTTTGTACAGTTATAAAAATGCTTGCAATAAACCAATTGATCAGAGAATTTAGCACCGCATTTCTTGCACTTATAAATGAGCTGTGACATTATAATTATTACCCTAACCTATTGATTTATTTACATATTATACATTATACGAAATAATGTATTTTAAACCTTTGATTTTGCTAAGCTTTCTAAATGCAAAGCATTCATGAAAAGATAAATCTTGTTCATTAACAAAATATTGGCCACACCCTGAACAGAAATCCATATCTAAGCTCCAACTTTCTTAAGCACTGGCTTAACACTGAAAATTTGCATCTCTGCACCATAATTTGTTTGACGTTCAACAAATTCAATTTCTACTTCTTGATAATTTTCCGCACACTCAATAAGGACTGCTTGGATCTGTTCAACTGGCATCATGCCAGGTGTAGGTTTTAAACTATATTGAACAGGACTTAACACAGTGGTTTTCAGGGAAAGCTTATCTTCACCTGTTTTTTTATCCTGATACTTGTTAGCAATTGGTGTAATTGTGCGTTTATTAAATTGAACTTGCATGGTTATAGCCTCCTCAGGCAACTAGATATAAGCCCTTTTTAGGACTGTATTGTGAAACTGGAATTTGATAGTCAGATGGCTGCTGGTCGCACATCTTGAGTTCAAACATACGGACAAACGGAATAACTTTGCCGTTAGGATTCTTATGAAGGTTTTGAATGTGAGATTTTGAAATACCGCAATCTAATAATGAATTAAGGCATTTATAAAATTGAGCTTCACTATACAAACCCTTAGTTGCAGTTAATCCAATCTGACGTACCAAAGAATAAAACTTCATAGCGTTATTAGCTTTTGTAAAACTTTCTTTACCAGTCTTTGTATAAGTCACTAATTTAGATTTGAGTAAATCTAAAATTTCGCCATCACTTGAAAAATTCATATATTTACCCTTCATTGTGTCTAAGATCGGGTCAAAAGCTACGTGCCAGAGGCGTAGCAATAATTCTGGCTGTTCATGTTGCAAATTAATTAACTGAAATAAATTAGACGGATAACCGTTTTTAGTTAGATACGTTTTAGTAATACGTGCTTCGAGACGTAAAACAGCATTAGCAAAAGGCAAAGCATCATGCATAGCCATGACAAGTGATTTAGAGCGCATACAGCCCTTCTCTGCTTGTTTCTGAACCTTATTTAATTGGGCTTTTACTTCTTCAAATTTGCCATACGCTTTAGGACGAACACTTGCACCATCGTTACCCCAAGTAATGTAATTATCGTATTTGACTTGACGCGCTTTACGGTGGCCAGATGCAAGATTGGACATATAGTCAAGAACTGGCTGAACCATATTCTGATGAGGCAATCTAAAAAGATAAGTAGTATCAAGACAAAGAACTTCTGTTTTATCTCTATCAAGAATCGCACTCAATTTAGGAAATGCTTCAAAAAACATTCCAAGCATGTGCATAGCACCAAGTTCTATAGATTCAAAACCATAAACATTGTGACCCTGTAAAAGCTTAAGTGGAGATGCTTTTAACTCAACATAAGGTACTGTATTCATAGTATTGGTATAAAACTTAACAGCCATATCTGTATAGTCACTTGGTAGAGCTTCATAAGGGTGATACAAGTCCCCTGTTATGGTCTGGCCGTCATCTGTCTTACTTACATGGCGTGTTGCTGCTGGAACTCCATAATCGCGAATATCACCATTGAACTGATGGTGATTATCAAAACTACGCACATGCGTAGGAATGATTGGAATCGCTAAACGGAGGAAATCGAGCATTTTTATACATGTATACAAATTACATTGAGATAAATTTAATACATGTACACATGAATATCAAGCACAAATTACATGTATACAAGTAGTATTGACAACATGTTAGATGAATACAGATTGGTTAAAAAATGGCAATTACAGTTAGGCTAAACGATAAAGAGCAAGAAATGCTTAGAAAAAAATGTATTGAGCTTAATAAACTATTGATTAATAGAAATTTAATGCCAATAAAAGAAAGCGAGCTTGTACATATTATTTTAGAACAATGTATAAATGAAACTGAATTAACAACAAGTGGACAAGTAAGGGTTATAGCTAAATAATTGGCTTAAATGCGAAACATTCTTGATAACTCTGAAAGCTCCGTTATATATAGCTCATAGAGCGAATTGCAAAAAACTTTCGAGAGTCAGGCACACTATTAGACAGTAGTGTGCCTTTTTCTTAGCGCCCTACTCCTCACACTCGTCGAAGCTCCTCGCGTTCGTCATGATGCGCAGACAGATGTTCGTATAATGAAGATTGATGTTAAAAAGCCCCGTGAGACGGTCTATTTTCTCACTGGGGCTTAGTAACATAATCTTCGGCTACATTATACGAAATCAGTCTTATAAGATTTTCACCAGGATAACACCTGGTCAAATGTAATATTTTGCCAACAATAAAAAATGATCAGAACAAAGAATCAATAACTTACGAAATTTTATGCTTTCCCAGGATAACTTCCCAGGTGATACATAATGCCAATCTCCCTGGTAAGCATTGATCTCTCCAGTGGCTAAAAAATCGAGTATAAAAACCGTATCAAAAAGCCAATAATTAAAAGCATTATAAAAAACTTAAAGCACCACTTAAAAAAACCTTTGAAATCCATATTATGTCAGTTCGGGCGGAACACGCCCTCTATTTGCCCCTATTAGATTCATCTTACCGGATTTTGTAATCAGGGAAAGAAAAATCATAATTTTAATGGGTGGCGTGTCACTCGTAGACACTCGTTAATTAATATCAAGCAGATGATTCTTGAACAGGTAAAGCGTTTTCAGTTTGCGGAGCTGCTGATTGTGGTTGCTGACCTGAATTAGTCGTTTGATTGCTTGAGGCCTGTTGTTTGAAATAGTTATATGGTCTGTTTGAACTGTCTTCCATAAGTCCTTTGCAGAGTTTTGGATCAATTCCGTTAATTTGTGTTCCCTGCTGGTCATAAGCTTTACATGATTTCTTGCTACAAAAACAACCAGAAAAAACCCGAATACTTGTAGGCTGAACGAACTGAACAGGCTGATAGCCGAATGGATCGGCAGGGTCATAAGCTGGCTCAATATCCAGAGTAGATTCATTGTTAGAAGTATTAAGAGGATTGTCATTTTCCCCCTGAACTTTCTCAGAGCCTGTTTCTGTTGTTGCTGGTGATTGCTTAGAATCAGATTTATCGCTTGATGGTTTGGCTGAATCATGTGGAGTACCTGTAGCAATCTGTCTAACTACGTTATTTTCCTTTGAAAAAGTACAGGTAAATAAGGAAATACAAGCAATTAAGACAGCAGATAAAATCATAATAAAGCGCCAAGGCAATCGACGCTTATGTGTATGAGCAGTTGAAGAACGGTAATATTTATAAAGATCAGGTGGAAAGGCAAAAGTATCTTTAATTTCGGCTGTTGCCTTATTCTTAAACGCATTCGGATCAATCTTGCAGGTTGACCATTCATATTGTGTAGAGCGTTTAAGACCAAAAGAATTGACCAAATGACGATGATGACCAACTAAAGCCCTAAATTCTTTTCGAACAAGATCAGGAAATTGAGTAATACCAACAATGTCAAAACCACGATGACGATGAATAGTTAAGTCTTTAACAATTGGATCAACTCCCCTATTTTCAGATGAAAATATAGGAATATTCTGGATTTCATCATAAACAACATAAGAGCCATCTGGGAGCTTGCGCCAGTCTGCATCTGATGGAATAGGACGGACTGTATCAATTTCTAAGCCAGCGATATTGGTATAGATAGTTCTAACAGGTCGGACTTTATTTAAAGAAAGATTATGTTCTTTATTAACTCGTTCAATAATTTCATTATAAAAAATAGAGCGATAAAAATAATCTTCAATACGTTCTGATGATTTTAAAAAATCAAAGTAATTATTATCAAAATGAAAAACTTCATCTTTTAAATCAACACCTTGACCAACTTTTCGAACACAATAAGCAAATTCGTCAGATAAACTTTTATCCTGGATAAGCTTTAAATTAGTTTCATATATTTTTGGATTAAGAATGATATTTTTTTGATTAGTTTTTTCTAATTGAACAATATCACGAACGTTAATTAACGTTTTGCCTGCACCTGGTGTTCCTGTATCTAAACGAATCATTTTAAATCTTCTTTAATGCCAAGTTGCCAGCATTCAGTGATAGCCTTGTCACGATTGCAGCAAGTACAGTTGAAAAGAAAATATCAAATCCGGCTAAGTGTAGAATCGCAATCAAATCACCGGGTATACCGTAAGATTGTTGTTGAACAGCATTAACCGCCTGTTGAAAAGCAATGTAAGAAATTGATGAAGTTGTAAGAGCAACACCAGCACCAGTCAGGATATTTTTAAGAGCGCCCTTTTGTAAATCCTGTAATAAAGAAGATAAACTCATTCTGATCTCACCCCACCAATAATTAATGCAGCAATAAAAAAACCGACAAAAATAAGCACAGGTTTAGCTGTAGAAACAGTTGTACAAATTGGCTCATAAGAGATAGGTAATTTGATGATACCGACGCCCATATTGACCTCGGCTTCACGATCGGAAGGACATGAACCCCCAAAAGCAATATCAGTATCTATATCTGGTTGTTCTTGTTCTGGAATATCTAATTCAGTGTCATCTTGTTGTTCTGACTTAGCCCAATCCTTAACAGCAGTCCAGGCTTCAGAAATTGATGTAGCCCATTCTTCGGCCTTTGATTTTCCTGTTTCCCACCAATTTGTAAGAGTTTGAGGAAAAGAGATAACAACTTGAGCAGCTTCACAGACCAAAGGTGCCCAACCACAAAAAACAGGAAATTCAATTGATAAATCGGTTGCTTCAGGATTAGCTGTATTAGGTTTTGCTTCTCCAGTAGCTTCATTGGCTTTTTCAGCAGCAGCTTCATCAGCAGGCTTTGTTTGTGCAGATGCTTCTAACTGTTGAACGATAGGACGAGCTTTTGCATCATCTTTTTCAGCTTCGGCAACAATATCAGCAGCAGCGGCAGTAGTAGCAACTTGTGCAGAAGCATCACCACTTTCAGCATTTGAAATTACTTGTTGAGCAACAGTTTCTAGAGGAATAGATTTTTCCTCACGTTCTGCATTGGGATTGTAAGCAGGATTTGAAACATAAGGAATTTGATAATTCAAATCCCAGTTACGCAGATCGGGATAACGCTTAGAATGAAAATAACAATTACCATTTTCGGCATTAGCCATATTGGTACTGATTAAGGTATAGTCCCTTTGATTGCTTTGAGTTGCAACAAAAGCACATGCAGTAGTTAGAGAATCAAAAAGATATCTTTGTCTATCATCGCCATAAACAGTAAAAACTTTTTGAGCATGTGGACAGCCTGAAGATTGACAATCACTTACTTCAGGAAAATATTTAATTGCATTATTTTCAGGATCGAGAACCCAATCAACAGAGCCTAACAACTGTTCAACAGCAACGGAAAGAGCATAACCAGCAGCACCACGAGCGAGGACTTTAGCAACACCGCTTGCAGGGGGAGTAATTTTTGCAGTGCCTTTTTTTATGTAATCAACGCCATCAATAACAACTCTTTTTGTACCTTCATAAACAGTAGAAGCACCTTGAGCAACACCACCGCCCAAAGTCCAACCGCCAACATTGGCAGCATGAGCCGTAGTAAATAAATTGAAATAAAGAGTAAATGTAAGAAGTACAGTTAAAAACTTTTTCATCTGATTACTCTCCAAATACCATGTAAAGCAACCCAAGGAACGATGACTAATAACCAATAAAAAATAGATGCGTTTTCCATACTTCCCCCTTATACGAAAATCCCAGCCGAAGCTGGGAGATTCGAGCAGTAATTAACGTGCTTTCTTGACGTAAGCCCAACCAAGAAGCAACGCAACTACACCTGCAAGGATTGTTAGAATTGACAAAACGCCAGTTGAAACGCCACTCATTTCAGTTGAAATTTCGGTAAACAGATCAGCAACACCAGCAGCATTTGCACTAGAAGCAACTACCATTGAACCAACAGCAGCACCAGCAGCAGCAAAAGTAGGACAATGACGTTGGAACCAAGTTTTTTTACCCTGTTGAACAGTTGCTTCCATACGTTCTACGTTTTTTAAATTAGACATAATCGTCTCCTTTTTTATTTGCTCTGGTGGTAGATGAGCATAATGAAAGACCACCCAATCAAAAGGACGTAGATACTTGCAATCGGTGTTAAGATTAAAAGTGCATCGTCCTTTGTGATTGCTAACTGGTCGATTACTGGCGTGTACTCGACCCACTTAAGGCAGGCATTTGTGCTTTCTTCGACAATTTCACAGATGCTTGCCATTTCTTAAATTCTCTTTGTACAGTTATAAAAATGCTTGCAATAAACCAATTGATCAGAGAATTTAGCACCGCATTTCTTGCACTTATAAATGAGCTGTGACATTATAATTATTACCCTAACCTATTGATTTATTTACATATTATACATTATACGAAATAATGTATTTTAAACCTTTGATTTTGCTAAGCTTTCTAAATGCAAAGCATTCATGAAAAGATAAATCTTGTTCATTAACAAAATATTGGCCACACCCTGAACAGAAATCCATATCTAAGCTCCAACTTTCTTAAGCACTGGCTTAACACTGAAAATTTGCATCTCTGCACCATAATTTGTTTGACGTTCAACAAATTCAATTTCTACTTCTTGATAATTTTCCGCACACTCAATAAGGACTGCTTGGATCTGTTCAACTGGCATCATGCCAGGTGTAGGTTTTAAACTATATTGAACAGGACTTAACACAGTGGTTTTCAGGGAAAGCTTATCTTCACCTGTTTTTTTATCCTGATACTTGTTAGCAATTGGTGTAATTGTGCGTTTATTAAATTGAACTTGCATGGTTATAGCCTCCTCAGGCAACTAGATATAAGCCCTTTTTAGGACTGTATTGTGAAACTGGAATTTGATAGTCAGATGGCTGCTGGTCGCACATCTTGAGTTCAAACATACGGACAAACGGAATAACTTTGCCGTTAGGATTCTTATGAAGGTTTTGAATGTGAGATTTTGAAATACCGCAATCTAATAATGAATTAAGGCATTTATAAAATTGAGCTTCACTATACAAACCCTTAGTTGCAGTTAATCCAATCTGACGTACCAAAGAATAAAACTTCATAGCGTTATTAGCTTTTGTAAAACTTTCTTTACCAGTCTTTGTATAAGTCACTAATTTAGATTTGAGTAAATCTAAAATTTCGCCATCACTTGAAAAATTCATATATTTACCCTTCATTGTGTCTAAGATCGGGTCAAAAGCTACGTGCCAGAGGCGTAGCAATAATTCTGGCTGTTCATGTTGCAAATTAATTAACTGAAATAAATTAGACGGATAACCGTTTTTAGTTAGATACGTTTTAGTAATACGTGCTTCGAGACGTAAAACAGCATTAGCAAAAGGCAAAGCATCATGCATAGCCATGACAAGTGATTTAGAGCGCATACAGCCCTTCTCTGCTTGTTTCTGAACCTTATTTAATTGGGCTTTTACTTCTTCAAATTTGCCATACGCTTTAGGACGAACACTTGCACCATCGTTACCCCAAGTAATGTAATTATCGTATTTGACTTGACGCGCTTTACGGTGGCCAGATGCAAGATTGGACATATAGTCAAGAACTGGCTGAACCATATTCTGATGAGGCAATCTAAAAAGATAAGTAGTATCAAGACAAAGAACTTCTGTTTTATCTCTATCAAGAATCGCACTCAATTTAGGAAATGCTTCAAAAAACATTCCAAGCATGTGCATAGCACCAAGTTCTATAGATTCAAAACCATAAACATTGTGACCCTGTAAAAGCTTAAGTGGAGATGCTTTTAACTCAACATAAGGTACTGTATTCATAGTATTGGTATAAAACTTAACAGCCATATCTGTATAGTCACTTGGTAGAGCTTCATAAGGGTGATACAAGTCCCCTGTTATGGTCTGGCCGTCATCTGTCTTACTTACATGGCGTGTTGCTGCTGGAACTCCATAATCGCGAATATCACCATTGAACTGATGGTGATTATCAAAACTACGCACATGCGTAGGAATGATTGGAATCGCTAAACGGAGGAAATCGAGCATTTTTATACATGTATACAAATTACATTGAGATAAATTTAATACATGTACACATGAATATCAAGCACAAATTACATGTATACAAGTAGTATTGACAACATGTTAGATGAATACAGATTGGTTAAAAAATGGCAATTACAGTTAGGCTAAACGATAAAGAGCAAGAAATGCTTAGAAAAAAATGTATTGAGCTTAATAAACTATTGATTAATAGAAATTTAATGCCAATAAAAGAAAGCGAGCTTGTACATATTATTTTAGAACAATGTATAAATGAAACTGAATTAACAACAAGTGGACAAGTAAGGGTTATAGCTAAATAATTGGCTTAAATGCGAAACATTCTTGATAACTCTGAAAGCTCCGTTATATATAGCTCATAGAGCGAATTGCAAAAAACTTTCGAGAGTCAGGCACACTATTAGACAGTAGTGTGCCTTTTTCTTAGCGCCCTACTCCTCACACTCGTCGAAGCTCCTCGCGTTCGTCATGATGCGCAGACAGATGTTCGTATAATGAAGATTGATGTTAAAAAGCCCCGTGAGACGGTCTATTTTCTCACTGGGGCTTAGTAACATAATCTTCGGCTACATTATACGAAATCAGTCTTATAAGATTTTCACCAGGATAACACCTGGTCAAATGTAATATTTTGCCAACAATAAAAAATGATCAGAACAAAGAATCAATAACTTACGAAATTTTATGCTTTCCCAGGATAACTTCCCAGGTGATACATAATGCCAATCTCCCTGGTAAGCATTGATCTCTCCAGTGGCTAAAAAATCGAGTATAAAAACCGTATCAAAAAGCCAATAATTAAAAGCATTATAAAAAACTTAAAGCACCACTTAAAAAAACCTTTGAAATCCATATTATGTCAGTTCGGGCGGAACACGCCCTCTATTTGCCCCTATTAGATTCATCTTACCGGATTTTGTAATCAGGGAAAGAAAAATCATAATTTTAATGGGTGGCGTGTCACTCGTAGACACTCGTTAATTAATATCAAGCAGATGATTCTTGAACAGGTAAAGCGTTTTCAGTTTGCGGAGCTGCTGATTGTGGTTGCTGACCTGAATTAGTCGTTTGATTGCTTGAGGCCTGTTGTTTGAAATAGTTATATGGTCTGTTTGAACTGTCTTCCATAAGTCCTTTGCAGAGTTTTGGATCAATTCCGTTAATTTGTGTTCCCTGCTGGTCATAAGCTTTACATGATTTCTTGCTACAAAAACAACCAGAAAAAACCCGAATACTTGTAGGCTGAACGAACTGAACAGGCTGATAGCCGAATGGATCGGCAGGGTCATAAGCTGGCTCAATATCCAGAGTAGATTCATTGTTAGAAGTATTAAGAGGATTGTCATTTTCCCCCTGAACTTTCTCAGAGCCTGTTTCTGTTGTTGCTGGTGATTGCTTAGAATCAGATTTATCGCTTGATGGTTTGGCTGAATCATGTGGAGTACCTGTAGCAATCTGTCTAACTACGTTATTTTCCTTTGAAAAAGTACAGGTAAATAAGGAAATACAAGCAATTAAGACAGCAGATAAAATCATAATAAAGCGCCAAGGCAATCGACGCTTATGTGTATGAGCAGTTGAAGAACGGTAATATTTATAAAGATCAGGTGGAAAGGCAAAAGTATCTTTAATTTCGGCTGTTGCCTTATTCTTAAACGCATTCGGATCAATCTTGCAGGTTGACCATTCATATTGTGTAGAGCGTTTAAGACCAAAAGAATTGACCAAATGACGATGATGACCAACTAAAGCCCTAAATTCTTTTCGAACAAGATCAGGAAATTGAGTAATACCAACAATGTCAAAACCACGATGACGATGAATAGTTAAGTCTTTAACAATTGGATCAACTCCCCTATTTTCAGATGAAAATATAGGAATATTCTGGATTTCATCATAAACAACATAAGAGCCATCTGGGAGCTTGCGCCAGTCTGCATCTGATGGAATAGGACGGACTGTATCAATTTCTAAGCCAGCGATATTGGTATAGATAGTTCTAACAGGTCGGACTTTATTTAAAGAAAGATTATGTTCTTTATTAACTCGTTCAATAATTTCATTATAAAAAATAGAGCGATAAAAATAATCTTCAATACGTTCTGATGATTTTAAAAAATCAAAGTAATTATTATCAAAATGAAAAACTTCATCTTTTAAATCAACACCTTGACCAACTTTTCGAACACAATAAGCAAATTCGTCAGATAAACTTTTATCCTGGATAAGCTTTAAATTAGTTTCATATATTTTTGGATTAAGAATGATATTTTTTTGATTAGTTTTTTCTAATTGAACAATATCACGAACGTTAATTAACGTTTTGCCTGCACCTGGTGTTCCTGTATCTAAACGAATCATTTTAAATCTTCTTTAATGCCAAGTTGCCAGCATTCAGTGATAGCCTTGTCACGATTGCAGCAAGTACAGTTGAAAAGAAAATATCAAATCCGGCTAAGTGTAGAATCGCAATCAAATCACCGGGTATACCGTAAGATTGTTGTTGAACAGCATTAACCGCCTGTTGAAAAGCAATGTAAGAAATTGATGAAGTTGTAAGAGCAACACCAGCACCAGTCAGGATATTTTTAAGAGCGCCCTTTTGTAAATCCTGTAATAAAGAAGATAAACTCATTCTGATCTCACCCCACCAATAATTAATGCAGCAATAAAAAAACCGACAAAAATAAGCACAGGTTTAGCTGTAGAAACAGTTGTACAAATTGGCTCATAAGAGATAGGTAATTTGATGATACCGACGCCCATATTGACCTCGGCTTCACGATCGGAAGGACATGAACCCCCAAAAGCAATATCAGTATCTATATCTGGTTGTTCTTGTTCTGGAATATCTAATTCAGTGTCATCTTGTTGTTCTGACTTAGCCCAATCCTTAACAGCAGTCCAGGCTTCAGAAATTGATGTAGCCCATTCTTCGGCCTTTGATTTTCCTGTTTCCCACCAATTTGTAAGAGTTTGAGGAAAAGAGATAACAACTTGAGCAGCTTCACAGACCAAAGGTGCCCAACCACAAAAAACAGGAAATTCAATTGATAAATCGGTTGCTTCAGGATTAGCTGTATTAGGTTTTGCTTCTCCAGTAGCTTCATTGGCTTTTTCAGCAGCAGCTTCATCAGCAGGCTTTGTTTGTGCAGATGCTTCTAACTGTTGAACGATAGGACGAGCTTTTGCATCATCTTTTTCAGCTTCGGCAACAATATCAGCAGCAGCGGCAGTAGTAGCAACTTGTGCAGAAGCATCACCACTTTCAGCATTTGAAATTACTTGTTGAGCAACAGTTTCTAGAGGAATAGATTTTTCCTCACGTTCTGCATTGGGATTGTAAGCAGGATTTGAAACATAAGGAATTTGATAATTCAAATCCCAGTTACGCAGATCGGGATAACGCTTAGAATGAAAATAACAATTACCATTTTCGGCATTAGCCATATTGGTACTGATTAAGGTATAGTCCCTTTGATTGCTTTGAGTTGCAACAAAAGCACATGCAGTAGTTAGAGAATCAAAAAGATATCTTTGTCTATCATCGCCATAAACAGTAAAAACTTTTTGAGCATGTGGACAGCCTGAAGATTGACAATCACTTACTTCAGGAAAATATTTAATTGCATTATTTTCAGGATCGAGAACCCAATCAACAGAGCCTAACAACTGTTCAACAGCAACGGAAAGAGCATAACCAGCAGCACCACGAGCGAGGACTTTAGCAACACCGCTTGCAGGGGGAGTAATTTTTGCAGTGCCTTTTTTTATGTAATCAACGCCATCAATAACAACTCTTTTTGTACCTTCATAAACAGTAGAAGCACCTTGAGCAACACCACCGCCCAAAGTCCAACCGCCAACATTGGCAGCATGAGCCGTAGTAAATAAATTGAAATAAAGAGTAAATGTAAGAAGTACAGTTAAAAACTTTTTCATCTGATTACTCTCCAAATACCATGTAAAGCAACCCAAGGAACGATGACTAATAACCAATAAAAAATAGATGCGTTTTCCATACTTCCCCCTTATACGAAAATCCCAGCCGAAGCTGGGAGATTCGAGCAGTAATTAACGTGCTTTCTTGACGTAAGCCCAACCAAGAAGCAACGCAACTACACCTGCAAGGATTGTTAGAATTGACAAAACGCCAGTTGAAACGCCACTCATTTCAGTTGAAATTTCGGTAAACAGATCAGCAACACCAGCAGCATTTGCACTAGAAGCAACTACCATTGAACCAACAGCAGCACCAGCAGCAGCAAAAGTAGGACAATGACGTTGGAACCAAGTTTTTTTACCCTGTTGAACAGTTGCTTCCATACGTTCTACGTTTTTTAAATTAGACATAATCGTCTCCTTTTTTATTTGCTCTGGTGGTAGATGAGCATAATGAAAGACCACCCAATCAAAAGGACGTAGATACTTGCAATCGGTGTTAAGATTAAAAGTGCATCGTCCTTTGTGATTGCTAACTGGTCGATTACTGGCGTGTACTCGACCCACTTAAGGCAGGCATTTGTGCTTTCTTCGACAATTTCACAGATGCTTGCCATTTCTTAAATTCTCTTTGTACAGTTATAAAAATGCTTGCAATAAACCAATTGATCAGAGAATTTAGCACCGCATTTCTTGCACTTATAAATGAGCTGTGACATTATAATTATTACCCTAACCTATTGATTTATTTACATATTATACATTATACGAAATAATGTATTTTAAACCTTTGATTTTGCTAAGCTTTCTAAATGCAAAGCATTCATGAAAAGATAAATCTTGTTCATTAACAAAATATTGGCCACACCCTGAACAGAAATCCATATCTAAGCTCCAACTTTCTTAAGCACTGGCTTAACACTGAAAATTTGCATCTCTGCACCATAATTTGTTTGACGTTCAACAAATTCAATTTCTACTTCTTGATAATTTTCCGCACACTCAATAAGGACTGCTTGGATCTGTTCAACTGGCATCATGCCAGGTGTAGGTTTTAAACTATATTGAACAGGACTTAACACAGTGGTTTTCAGGGAAAGCTTATCTTCACCTGTTTTTTTATCCTGATACTTGTTAGCAATTGGTGTAATTGTGCGTTTATTAAATTGAACTTGCATGGTTATAGCCTCCTCAGGCAACTAGATATAAGCCCTTTTTAGGACTGTATTGTGAAACTGGAATTTGATAGTCAGATGGCTGCTGGTCGCACATCTTGAGTTCAAACATACGGACAAACGGAATAACTTTGCCGTTAGGATTCTTATGAAGGTTTTGAATGTGAGATTTTGAAATACCGCAATCTAATAATGAATTAAGGCATTTATAAAATTGAGCTTCACTATACAAACCCTTAGTTGCAGTTAATCCAATCTGACGTACCAAAGAATAAAACTTCATAGCGTTATTAGCTTTTGTAAAACTTTCTTTACCAGTCTTTGTATAAGTCACTAATTTAGATTTGAGTAAATCTAAAATTTCGCCATCACTTGAAAAATTCATATATTTACCCTTCATTGTGTCTAAGATCGGGTCAAAAGCTACGTGCCAGAGGCGTAGCAATAATTCTGGCTGTTCATGTTGCAAATTAATTAACTGAAATAAATTAGACGGATAACCGTTTTTAGTTAGATACGTTTTAGTAATACGTGCTTCGAGACGTAAAACAGCATTAGCAAAAGGCAAAGCATCATGCATAGCCATGACAAGTGATTTAGAGCGCATACAGCCCTTCTCTGCTTGTTTCTGAACCTTATTTAATTGGGCTTTTACTTCTTCAAATTTGCCATACGCTTTAGGACGAACACTTGCACCATCGTTACCCCAAGTAATGTAATTATCGTATTTGACTTGACGCGCTTTACGGTGGCCAGATGCAAGATTGGACATATAGTCAAGAACTGGCTGAACCATATTCTGATGAGGCAATCTAAAAAGATAAGTAGTATCAAGACAAAGAACTTCTGTTTTATCTCTATCAAGAATCGCACTCAATTTAGGAAATGCTTCAAAAAACATTCCAAGCATGTGCATAGCACCAAGTTCTATAGATTCAAAACCATAAACATTGTGACCCTGTAAAAGCTTAAGTGGAGATGCTTTTAACTCAACATAAGGTACTGTATTCATAGTATTGGTATAAAACTTAACAGCCATATCTGTATAGTCACTTGGTAGAGCTTCATAAGGGTGATACAAGTCCCCTGTTATGGTCTGGCCGTCATCTGTCTTACTTACATGGCGTGTTGCTGCTGGAACTCCATAATCGCGAATATCACCATTGAACTGATGGTGATTATCAAAACTACGCACATGCGTAGGAATGATTGGAATCGCTAAACGGAGGAAATCGAGCATTTTTATACATGTATACAAATTACATTGAGATAAATTTAATACATGTACACATGAATATCAAGCACAAATTACATGTATACAAGTAGTATTGACAACATGTTAGATGAATACAGATTGGTTAAAAAATGGCAATTACAGTTAGGCTAAACGATAAAGAGCAAGAAATGCTTAGAAAAAAATGTATTGAGCTTAATAAACTATTGATTAATAGAAATTTAATGCCAATAAAAGAAAGCGAGCTTGTACATATTATTTTAGAACAATGTATAAATGAAACTGAATTAACAACAAGTGGACAAGTAAGGGTTATAGCTAAATAATTGGCTTAAATGCGAAACATTCTTGATAACTCTGAAAGCTCCGTTATATATAGCTCATAGAGCGAATTGCAAAAAACTTTCGAGAGTCAGGCACACTATTAGACAGTAGTGTGCCTTTTTCTTAGCGCCCTACTCCTCACACTCGTCGAAGCTCCTCGCGTTCGTCATGATGCGCAGACAGATGTTCGTATAATGAAGATTGATGTTAAAAAGCCCCGTGAGACGGTCTATTTTCTCACTGGGGCTTAGTAACATAATCTTCGGCTACATTATACGAAATCAATCTGTAAGCCCAAAATAGAAATGTCCGGTTTCTCCAAAGTAAAAATGTCCGCTTTTAGAATATGCACTTTTGCGATTATTGAAGCGGACGGTTTGATATGTTGGTGTCTATGTCGGATAAAGAACTTAAACGATTGTCGGTCTTGCAGGAAATCTGCGATCAACGCATAACTCAATCCCAGGCTGCTCAGCTACTTCATATTTCAGAACGTCAGATCAGACGCTTACTGCAGAAATACAAAGCTCAAGGTCCCGCTGCATTAGCCCATGCCGGTCGTGGCCAAATTAGCAATTCCAAACTTCCTGAAGAACTCAGACTCAAGTGCCTCAATATTGTTTCTGACCAACTCCATGGTTTCGGACCCACTTTAGCGCATGAAAAGCTCACTACCGTACATGGATTCGATCTTTCAGTAGAAACCCTGCGTTCTTGGATGATTGCAGCTGACTTATGGATTCCTCGATCCAAGCGCCTGAAACGCCCATATCAGCCTCGATATAACCGGGATTGTTATGGTGAACTGGTACAAATCGATGGCTCACACCATGACTGGTCTGAAGGAAGAGCCGCTAAATGCTGTCTGCTAGTCTTTATCGATGATGCCACAGGCAAATTGCAGCATTTACGCTTCTGTGAATCAGAATCAGCCTTTGACTATATGATTTCGACACGCTTGTATGTTGAACAGCATGGTAAGCCTTTAGCGTTTTACAGCGACAAACATTCAGTCTTTAGGGTGAATCAAAGCAGCAAGAAAGACAGCAAGATTACCCAGTTTGGACGCGTACTCAGTACCCTCAATATCGATATCATCTTCGCCAATTCACCCCAGGCCAAAGGCCGTGTGGAACGTGCCAACAGAACCCTTCAGGACCGTCTGATCAAAGAGATGCGTTTGGAAGGTATCAGTTCGATTGCAGATGCCAATAAGTGGTTGCCCTGCTTTATTGAGCAATTTAATCGCAAATTTGCCAAGATGGCCTTTAACCCTAAGGATTTACACCGCTCTGCCACCGAAACAGCCGAGCAATTAGATGATATTTTTACCTGGCGAGAGCCACGTAGAGTCACCAATAGCCTGACCATTACTTATGATAAATGTGTATATCTCCTGGAGAGTACAGAAGAAAACCAGAGGCTGATTGGTAAATATCTTGAGTTCCTGGAATACCCGGATGGTACCGTGGCCATCATGCATGAAGGCCGGAAGATCAATTACAGCATCTTCGATAAATTAAGTCAGCTCAACCAGCGAGAGATTGTTGAGAATAAACGGTTGGGTGCTGTTCTGAATCATATCCAACAACAGCATGAAGAACTGGAACAACAAAACAAACGCAATCGTTCTCAAAAGATGCCAAGCAGACGTGCACAGAAAACAGCAATTCAACAACGAAATCTGAATCCTGTGCTTGACTTGGAAATGTCCATATAGGACATTTCTATTTGGTTATTAGGTAGGACATTTCTACTTGGGAATAACACAATCAATATATTTGATTCTAATTCAACGGATCCACCATCGTTCATTTAATTAAACTTGTAATTGAAAATAAAGTAAATTTGTAATTCTTTCAGACGTACCTAAAGTATTTATCAGTAGACATTTTTTGTCTTCTAATTTCAAATAAATATTTGAAGCAAATAATTCACGGATATCAACAGAATAAAAATTATCTATTGCTTTAATTCTTTTATCTAAACCAATCACAGTATTAATAAGTATTTCAAGCAAAATATCTTCAATAAATTCTTTAATGGGTCTACTTATCTTAAGATTCTTATATGTGGATTCTAATTTGATGATTCTTTTTATTTCATTCCTACCCAATAGATTAAAATCCAACCAGTTTGAACACATTAAATGACTTGCATACTCATATTGACAAACAGTCCAAATATTATTATGAAATTGAGAACCATCCGATACCCAACGATACTCTCTTTTTCTTTCAGCCCATTTGCATTTACGTTTGTTTTTAAGGTGAATGATCTTATTATACTCAAGATAATGATTAACCAAATTAAAGATTTTAAAATTATTAAATTTATTTAGTTGCAATTTATTTTTATAAAATTCTAATATGTTATTTATTTGATCTTTATACTGTATCAAGAAAAATAAAATTTCCTCGTTATCGTAAATTTTAACTCTAGCTTTTGTTTTCCTAAAATAAGGAAACAAAAAAAGAAGTTCATTAGGGATTGGAGAAATATAATTTAAAAAACTTATCAAATTTTTAAGATTATTCTCATTTACCGTATGAATTATATTCCCTGTAATTAAAGAATAACAATTTATATTTTCCTCCAAACCAATCAACCAATCTCTTATTTTACAAAAATATGATGTTAAAAATTTATGTTTATTCCTTGGCCAGGATGGATTTTCCATAACTGATAATTCAATTATTTTCTGCACTCTTAATGAAAAAATATCATTTTTACTCAAATTTTTTCTTACTATTAGACTTTCTTTTTTTAATTTAATCCTATGGACAGGACATATAACCATCCAATTTTTATTAAATAGCTCACTATGAAAACCAGATTTAATACATGATTCACAATAAGAGAATATCTTACTATGGCAATCATGATTCTTTTCAATAATTATTTCTCTTTCAATGCAATCATGTCTTTTATATAGAAAATTCGAATAGGATTTTAAAATTTCCTTATCATTCAATGATATGTTATTAAAAAAAATATTAAATTTCCTCTCATTCTCATATAGATTTGACCAGAATTTAAAAAAATTTTTAGCAGTCATCTGATTTAAATAACAAAATTTAGCAGCAAAACACTCGAATGATTCCGTTTCACTCAAGATATCAATACCCCAATTAAAGGCGATATAATTTTCATTAAAGCTATTAAGATTGCTTATATTTTTAATCATGAACTCACCTAAAGTGGTATTTCAGAAATCATAAGAATATGGCTTTCAAAACCTGTTGTTTTTATTGAATTTAACCAATATTCTAATGATTCAAGCTTTTCCCAGTCTTCATCATCATTAACAAAGTCTTTAAGAGTTCTTTCAATTAATGCTGCTATATGCTGCATAGGTATTTCGAATTTATTTTTCTTATATAAATTTTGTGGATATTCTTTTTGAAAAGCCTCCCATATTAAGTCAGCATAATTGAAAAGCCGTTTTCCTTTTTTATACCCCCTTGGGGCAAAGTATTCCAAATATGTAGTTCCACTTCCATCCGGCCACTCAGAATCTTCCTCATATGACTGAAGAATAAAAATAAGTTCCTTTATATCTGTAATACCTTTAAATCGATAATTACCTGTAAAAAATCTAGCTGTTATGTGTGGATTGCCAGTTCTAGCCAAATAATTCGGTTTATAATTAATGTTATGTGAAGCTATTGAAAATACACTTAATTTGTATCCATTTATATCTAAATTATTTTGCAGCCCTAATAGCCATTTCCATTCTTTAAGTGTTATTTCTTGGGCTTCATCAATTAAAAGAATTACATAATTACTTTGAGCAAAATCAGCTATCGTTTTAAATCTTTCTTCTACTAAATTTCTTGCAACAATTTTTGTTTTGGGTTTTTTTATATCATAAAGTTCATACTTTGATGCTTTTAGTATTTCATTCCAAAACTCGCCTTCACCCATTAAAGAGTCTTTGCGACTCCATAATACTAATGGCACGTCCTGTCCAAAGCGTTGTGACAATTCGATAATCAAATAATCCCTTACACTACGAGTTTTGCCAAATCGAGATGGTCCAAACAAATACTCTCCACTCAGTCTTTGTTCTATCCAATTTCCAATTACCGAAATCATTTCATCCATAGGTGGAGTATAAATAGTATATTTCTGGGTAAATATAGGATGATTGGGATCAACTCTAGAATTCATATGTCACCCCTGCACTATTTTTCTTCTTGCTGGTAAGTTTGTTAAATCATAATTCTTACTGCTTCTTTCCAATGATTTAGCTGAAGACTCCTCACTAGGAGATAGAGTCGATTTGGATTCATCTTGAGGTGTAGAAATATCTAATGGTTTGATTACGTTTTCATCATTAATTGAAGAATCTGTTTGCATCATTTCTTCATTTACTAATATCCTTTGTAATTCTAAATAAGCGGGATGTGGTGGCAGCTTTCTATGTGTTACTGCATACTCCATAAATGCGGTTACAGCATCTTGGTTTTTGTATGTATGAACCGTACCGGGTTTGTCGGAGAGTCAATATTCTGAGAGACTATTCCGATGAAAAAACCAAACTATACCCCCGAAATTAGAGAAAGAGCGGTTCAATTACTAATTGAATCTGAAAAAGATTATCCATCGAATTGGGCAGCAGTTTCCGCAATTGCTCCTAAAATTGGCTGTACTCCTGAAACACTACGTGTTTGGTATCAAAAATACTTAGATCAACAAAATCCCGCCAAAGTACAACAGGTATCTGACCAAGAAAAAATGAAGCAAATGGAACGTGAAATTAAAGAATTAAAACGTGCCAATGAAATTCTACGTAAAGCAGCCGCTTTTTTCGCCCAGGCGGAGCTCGACCGCCCACACAAATAATGGTGGATTTTATCCTTAACAATAAAGATCGATATGGTGTTGAGGCGATTTGTAGGATTTTACCGATCGCTGCTTCAACCTATTACCGGACTTTAGATCTCACAGTAAATCCAGAACATCGAGCGAAACGAGATTTACATGACTTGCAGCATGCTGAGGAGATTAAGCGAATTTGGAAAGAAAGTTCAGGTCGATACGGTGTGCGTAAGGTCTGGCAACAACTGAAACGTGAAGGCTATGTGATTGCACGTTGTACAGTTGCTCGATTGATGCAAAAGCTAGGTATACAAGGTGTTTGGCGTGGTAAGAATAAACAAACCACCCGTAACCGAGATGACCAAAAACGAGCAGATGATTTAGTGAAACGTAATTTTAATGCTGATCATCCAAACCAACTATGGGTGGGTGACTTTACGTATATTCAAACTCATTCAGGCTGGGTATATACCGCATTTGTTATTGACGTGTTCTCACGAGCAATTGTTGGATGGAAAGTATCTACACGGATGAATACAGATATGGTGCTCGATGCATTGGAGCAAGCATTGCACGATCGAGGTATGCCTAAGAATGTGATTCATCATTCAGATAGAGGTGTTCAATATCTTTCTATTCGCTATACCAATCGTTTAGAAGCAGCAAATTTACGAGCATCAGTCGGTACGACAGGTGATTCATACGATAATGCTTTGGCTGAAACGGTGAATGGCTTATACAAAACAGAGGTGATTGAATATCTAAAAGCAGATTGGCAAGGTTTAGCGGATGTACAACTTGCGACATTAAATTGGGTAGATTGGTTCAACAAAAAGCGTGTACACAGTGCACTGGGTTATGTATCGCCTTTTGAGTTTGAAGCAATGTACTATGATAAGATTAATCCGTTAGGTCAGGTGGCCTAACTTAAATAAAAAAGTCTCCGACAAACCCGGTACGGTTCACATATAGTAACCGGGGTACAATTTCTTTACATGACCGCAATAATAAGCTGATTCTAGAGAAAAAAGAGGAATCAATTTATGATCATCGCACACCAGTAACTTTAACCCATACCTTTTCAGAATTTAAGACTCTTCAGCCAAGATTGGAAATTTCAAAACTTACTGGCTACTCAAATCTTTGGTTAAACTCTTTAAACGCCATGACCTTTTCATCTTGGAACTATATCCAAGATTTTACAAGCAGAGTTACAGGCAATGGACCTGTAATTGAAGGAATGTCTTGGTATGATTTCGCTCGAAAAGTAGCATGGGAACGTTTCTATCCTTCTCTACCTTTCGTTTTTATTCTTTTAGGTGTGGCTCTGTACGGTGGTTGGCGCAGATATCAAATTGAAAAAATAAATATCAAGTTAATTAAACAGCAACAACGTTTAAATCAGGAGAAATTTGAACTAGAAAAATCTGTTCAACAATTGAATGTAGACTTAGAAGAAAAAGATCATGAGGCTTTTTTACTTAACTCTAGTATCCAAGATCTTATTGTAAAAATTGAAAATTCGGTTGATCGCAAAGAAATTGATGCTCTATTAGTTGAAAAACAAGAACTAGAAAACGAACTTCGAAATAATGAAAGCGAAAAATCTAAACTTTTAAGAGTACTCGGTCAAAAGGATCGCGCTCAACAGGAATTACAAAGTCGTATTGAGGAATATGAAATTAAGCATGGCTACACTTTAGTTGGGGAATTTGTACGATATTGGACATATTTCGAAAAACAACTTCAACGTTTATGTTCTAGAGAACTCCAACAACAATTAAACAACTCTAAGGGCAAATCGGTATCTGCTTCATTAATGATTGATGACCTATATAATCAAGCAATCATTAATCAAAATTTGCGTGATGACTTACACCTAGCCCGTAAATTCCGTAACAGCGTTATGCATGCATCAAATGTCGATAATCAAAGTCATTATCAACATATTATTCATGATTTAAAAGGTAATATTAAAATCCTTGAACAAGCTATCGATAAATTACAAAAACAGGATCTTTACTAAACTAACGTTGATGATTTATAAGGGCAGCTGCTTACAGCTGCCCTTATAATATTAGAAAGATATAACGCGATCCTTAAAATTATCTTTTATAGTAATGTCCTCTCTTTCAATCGGAAGATAAAAAGGCATACTTCTTCCATTTTGCTTTGGTACGATTCTAGCTGCCAACTCGACACCTAATTTTTTTTCTAGATGTTTTTTTAGCTTAGACTTTGTTGACTCGAAGAATTCTTTATTCACGACTATAGATGTCTCACCACCCTTAAGCTCATCATAATGTGTTAGGTATTCGGCAGTCAGTTCTTCTATAATTTGAATTTCTGCATCAGAATTATCACCCTTTGCCTTACCTGTTGGTGCTTTAATGCCAGCCTGACCTTTAATTTTGTTGTCAGCGAACCACATCAGCATGGCCATTTCTCGAGCAGGAATATCTATCTGTTCTCCACCATTAACCCTAATATATTGATGAGTGACATCGATCTCTAATGAAAGATTTTGATTAGATTGGTTGATTTGTTCCACAACATCTGAAAATTGGTAGGTGTCCATTTTAAGCGGATGAGTATCTGGCAATGCATTTCTTAAGCGCACGAAAGGGATATCTGCCAAAAAAACTTTAGCATGCTGTGCATTTAATCGTTCTTGTGACATATTTTTGCCAACATAATGCTCATATGGTGTTGGATAGTAAAAGCCATCTGCAAATTCGAACTCTTCTGATACTAGAACATGAGACATACTATCTTGGGCTCTGCCATACAAAGAAAGTGCATAGCCTGCATAAAACCCCATTGTTTTACGACCACCTGCAATAGACACATGTAACTTAGAATCATCATCTTCAGTAAATAACTTAATCAAACGACATGTTTCATTTGCAGCTAACTCGTTATCATCTAAAGTCTTAAGATCCTCTAACTCTTTTCCTTGATACCTAATGACATGAACAGTGGAATCGTCAAATCTAATATTTGATAAATGAAAATCTTTAAGAAATTTCTCAAAAATACCATCATTAAACAACCGAGATCGAATTTGGATTTTTCCTTTCGCCGTAGTCAACACATGTATTTCAGTTGGTACCCATTTATCATTATTTTCGGGATCAGCAGCCAATGCATACAGGGTTTCCGTGATGATTTGCGGTGTCATTCCTGTAACTAAAAATAAAATGTCCTTTTGCATGTGCCTTTTCCCTTACGTTGTACTCAGTAATATTTCAAACAATTGATCACAGCCTTGAACAGGATTTGATTCTATAACGTTTTCTTCAATATAAAATATCTTTAGATTTTCAAAACCATATTTCTGGATATTTTCAAAGATATGCATATATATCTGATGTTTCTCATTAGCATCTCTACTTTTTCCTATATAAATAACTTTGTCAGGTACTGGGACAGGATGCAAATCTGTTAATAAATTTCTGATATGTGCTTTTGCCAAACAATCTTTACCAGGCCAGTTTTCAATTAAATTTGTGAAAATACTACCAACTCCTATAAGTATCTCACCATTAAATTTTATATGTTTTAAATGATATTTGGCTCTAGTGACCAACAAGTCTGATGTGAAAACTTTATTACTAGAAAATTTAAAAAAAACTTGTTCCCACCAAACGTAAGATGGCATCGGTGCTACTGGATGAAAGACATCAACAGATTGATTTCTATTTTTATAAAATTCTAAGCACTGAGCAAATAATTTTTCTTTAAGTAACTCATTAGTGCCTTCAAGTGCAATATACATAAAAGTGGCCTTTTGTTTTTATATCTGTGCGAACAAAAGCAAGCTTGGATTTTAGCGAAGATTCATACGATGTATGTAAGAGCGTAAGCTTCCAAAGAAAGTCTCTGATTCGACACCAAGATTTTTATTTAATTTTATTTTTATATAAAGAAAGAATACTAGTCCCTGCGTAAGCTTGCCAAATAAATATTCCTATTCGAGATTTTACTATATTTACTAACATAAAATACAAGCAAGGGATGAAAGCAATGACAATCTATATGAATTCAGAGCAGTTCTTTTTGTGAACCGTACCGGGTTTGTCGGAGACTTTTTTATTTAAGTTAGGCCACCTGACCTAACGGGTTAATCTTATCATAGTACATTGCTTCAAACTCAAAAGGCGATACATAACCCAGTGCACTGTGTACACGCTTTTTATTGAACCAATCTACCCAATTTAATGTCGCAAGTTGTACATCTGCTAAACCTTGCCAATCTGCTTTTAGATATTCAATCACCTCTGTTTTGTATAAGCCATTCACCGTTTCAGCCAAAGCATTATCGTATGAATCACCAGTCGTACCGACTGATGCTCGTAAATTTGCAGCTTCTAAACGATTGGTATAGCGAATGGAAAGATATTGCACACCTCTGTCGGAATGATGAATCACATTCTTTGGCATGCCGCGATCATGCAATGCTTGCTCCAATGCATCGAGCACCATATCTGTATTCATCCGTGTAGATACTTTCCATCCAACAATTGCTCGTGAAAACACATCAATAATAAAGGCGGTATAGACCCAGCCTGAATGAGTTTGAATATACGTAAAGTCACCGACCCATAGTTGGTTTGGATGATCAGCACTAAAATTACGTTTCACTAAATCATCTGCCCGTTTTTGGTCATCCCGGCTACGGGTAGTTTGTTTATTCTTACCGCGCCAAACACCTTGTATACCTAGCTTCTGCATCAATCGAGCAACTGTACAACGTGCAATCACATAGCCTTCACGTTTCAGTTGTTGCCAGACCTTACGCACACCGTATCGACCTGAACTTTCTTTCCAAATTCGTTTAATCTCCTCAGCATGATGCAAGTCATGTAAATCTCGCTTTGCTCGATGTTCCCTTGCGAAGCAATGCTTCTCATCGCAGAGATCTAGAGTCCGGTAATAGGTTGAAGGTGCGATCGGTAAAATTCTACAAATCGCCTCGACTCCGTACAGCTCTTTATTATTATGGATAAAATCCACCATTATTTGTGTGGGCGGTCGAGCTCCGCCTGGGCGAAAAAAGCGGCTGCTTTACGTAGAATCTCATTGGCGCGTTGCAGTTCTTTATTTTCGCGTTCGAGTTGTTTGATACGTTCTTGGTCTGAAAGCTGCTGTACTTTAACTGGATTTTGTTTATCTAAATATTTTTGATACCAAACACGTAGTGTTTCAGGAGTACAACCTATCTTGGGAGCAATAGCGGTGATCGCAGCCCAATTCGATGGATAATCTTTTTCAGATTCAATCAATAATTGAACCGCTCTTTCTCTGATTTCAGGGGTATATTTTAATTTTGTCATCGGGATAGTCTCTCAGAATATTGACTCTCCGACAAACCCGGTACGGTTCATTGGGTTTAACTAACCATGCTGCCAAACGATCTACCCAGCGTGGTATGAAGAGTAAACATATTGCTAATCTATTAAGATTCGGTCGTAAAAACTACAAGAATGGTGCAATATATTACAGTGTTGGAAAGAAGGAAATTTCTAGATATAAAGATATTTGCCCAGGATTAAAAGAGATGAATGGGATGCATCTTATTGTATCAATAACTGGCAATGTCATAACCATGTTCCGAAATAAAAGTTTTCGGCATATAAGGTTTTGATAAATATAATGTTTATATAATATACAAAATTAGTTAATAATTCATAAAAGTTACAACTTTAATTAAATAATAATTAACTAAACTTCTTACCTATAAATTATATCTATTTGAATTTAATGTTTTTTATTAGTAACAAGTTTAGTTAACTGAACGACCATCGTTGTTTATCTACTTAACTCAAGATCTTCAAATTTCAAATAAAGACCAGTTGCTGTTGCTTACCAAGCATTAGCCTCAACAAATTTTATGACTGAGCATCCAGAAAATTCTGCATCTGCCCCAAGACCTGCGCCGTCTTTTCACCATGTAACCAGTGTCCAGCATCTTCAATCAGTTCTATTTTTGCATTTGAAAATTGATGTTCGATCGCAGCAAAATGTTCTGGTTTAGAAATATAAAATGAATTTCCACCTCTCAAAAACAATGCTAGCGTATTCACAGGTTCAATATCTTCCCAAACCAGAATATCTGGGTAATGGTTATAAAGAGTTTGTACATTAAACAACCATGTTCCTTTATTAAAGGATTTCAGCAAAAATTGAATGACCATTTCTTCATTCAGATATTCACGCATGATTTTTGCGGCATCAAGACGTGAGGAAACATTGGCTCGCTCAACAGCAAATAAGGCTTCAAAAATTTCGGCATGATGATTTTCATGATAATTAATTGGTGTCATATCTAGTACTACAAGTTGCTCTACCCGATCACGTGCCAGATCTGCTAATTTCATCGCAACTTTTCCGCCCATAGAATGACCCACGACAACAAATTTTGTAATATTCAGGCTATCTAATGTTTCTAGTACATCTTGTGACATCAGCTCATAATTATGCTCATCACTATGTCCTGATAAACCATGATTACGTAGATCAAGCTGAATCACAGCTCTTTGGCTGGAAAAATGTCGTGCCAGCATTCCTAAGTTACTCAAACTCCCAAATAAACCATGTATGAAGACCATTGGACTAAGTTGTGAGTCATCATGAGTGGTTAATTGATAGTTAAGGATCATTTCGAATTCCGCTGATTTCTTTATTTAGGAGTTAGTGTGTGAATTTTACAGGAAATTAATCAGTTGCCAATTTAGAATTATAATTCTGCTTAGGCTATTTTATAGTTAAGAAAATCTCTTAGGCTACTGAATGACTTTGAAACTGGTTAAGTTAAGCTCATCCGACCACGCTATGAAAGTAATTTTTATTTATGAAATTAATTATATAGCACAAAATAAATAGCTACTGATTGAGCTAAATTTATATAGGAATAATTTGATTCAGTTACTCAAATTATTTACTCAAAAGATTGATTATATCTTTAAAAAAATAGCTTAGGCTATTTTTTTAACCTAATAGATAAACCAACCTTAGTTTCGCCCTATTAATATTTAAAAATACTAATGATTCTAATAATTTTGTGGATATATGCCTGGGAAAATCACTAATCACTTCTATTTTTATATAGTTCTACTAAATAGAAAAATAAAAGATCGCCTTATATTTATAATTTAGATTATTCCTCTTCAGTAGGTTGTTCTTCCCTGTTCTTACAAAATACCCCAGATGTCATGCCTGAACTATTCATGCTCTGATTTTGACGATCAAGAAAATTCTGGGCAATCGTAGCCATCATGGAAGCCATATTCAGCTGACTGTTTTCTTGAGAAGCTTTCAAAATATTCTCATAGGCTTGAATACGGTCACATAGAGCCTGACGCTCAGCATTGATGCTGGGTTTCTGTTCCCCTGTATGAGGCTCATCCAGAACAGCTTTGGTTTCATTCACAATACGGGTCTGGTCAGCAATATACTGGTCGTATTGTTCCTGAGTCATACTTTCAGCCACGGCGTAATTCATTAAGAATACGCCGTTAAGTCCTAGCCAAATGATACCAGCAAGCTTCTTCATTCCTGACCTTCTTTCCAGACATCTTCATAATCATCAGCATCGATCATGAAACGATAGCCTTGTTCCAAGGCCAGATACGGCAGAACGTCTGGCGCGATATCCTGCAATTCTCGCACTGTCATCAGTTCGAAATCTGCATCACTAGACACTTCTTCACCACCATAGATATACCAGCTGACTTTGCTTGCTATATCTGGTGCTTTGCGAATACCAACAATAGGATCCTGATTTAAAGTATGGACAGCCACAGCAATTACATCATCCCCACTCACTTCAACATAGGTAGAGCCAACTTCTTCACACAGTAATTTCTGTTCTGCAATAAGTTCTTGAAGTGGTGAAAGTTTCTGGGTGTTTTTTGACATGGCGTCATTACTCTAAATTCAATGCGCCCTAAGTGTAGCCTAATTTTTATAATTCTGAATGTGCTTTTTGTCGCTTGATACATGACATCTGCCTATAAAAATTCAGGCAGATGCCGGATTTTCAAATTATTTGAATACCTTGAAACGCTCCAAGTCAGAAATGTAGTCTTTGTCACGAGACTCGCCTTCTACTGAACCGAATACCAGCTGTGCACGAAGTTTCCAGTTTGTTGGAACTTCCCATTCTGCATGCACCTGCTCATCAACAATCGGGTTGTAATGCTGCAACGATGCCCCTAAACCTTCAGTGTGCAATGCTGTCCAGGTAGCAAACTGCGCCATTGCAGTAGAATGCTCTGCCCAGATCGGGAAGTTTTCTGCATAAGATGGGAACTGCGCTTGCAGACCTTTTACCACCTCTTGATCTTCAAAGAACAAAATAGTGCCGAAGCCTGCCGCAAAGCTTGCCATTTTCGCAGTAGTTTTTGCTGCACTCTCTTCATCCTTGACATAGCTTTTTAATTTGTCTGCAACAAAGCCCCAGAATTTTTCATGCTCACCATTAAACAGGATCACAGCACGTGAAGATTGCGAGTTAAATGAAGATGGACTTTGCTTAATTGCATTTTGAATCAAATCAGTCAGGTACTCAGGAGATTGTGAAACATTCTTGCCAATGGCATATACAGTACGGCGTTTTGTAATTAAATCTAAAAACTGATTCGACATTATGGAAAATCCTTGGATATATCTTCGAGAAAATTTGAACCATCCAGTAATTTTATTAAGTTTTTCTTATTCAAAAGAAAAACCAACTTGATTGGATGACTTTGTATACCTTAAGAAAAAATAGCTGAGATTGCTACGCTATTTTCTTGATAATTATATACATGATACAAATAAGCAAAATTGATTCCAACATACCCCTCTAGTATTCTATTTTATAAAGCAAAATCAGAATGATAACCTAAATTAATTTGCTTAGGCTATTTCATATAAACCAAAAATACCTTTTATATCAACCGGTAAAAATAATCCTCCGCTTGGGAGGATTATTGAATCATGAAATTTTCAATAAAAGCTTAGAGTTTTGCATTCAGCACATTCGCAGGAACTTTAGCTTTCCAGAGTTCACGCAGTGTCGGCAGATAGAATTTCTCACCAATTTCGATGAGCTCAGCATCGATCAAGGCATGGATATCGTGCATAAACAGATAGTCTAGTTCGACTGTAGAAAGTTTTAGATGCTTCTTCTGATATTCCTTACGTTTTTGTTGTGTCTGACGAATCAATTGGTCTGCAAAAGCTTTATCCTTAAACTGGCTAATCGCCCCTAAACGCAGCTCAATAATGCCCCAGCCAGCTAATAACATCTGGAAAGTTTCAAAATCTTCAGACGTGGATTCCCATGTCATTTCATCCAGATTTTCATTTTCAGGCAGCACAGGAAGCAGCAGTTCCATCACACTTGGGAAAATCTTCTTAAAGTTCAGAATAAATTTAACAGGATGCTCACCTGGATAATCCTTGAATTGCACCTTCTTTTGAACATCTATTAAATAAATATCGAGCATTGAAAATTTTCCTAGATAAGATACTGTTTTACAAAAACTTAATTTCTCACTTGTAAAATTCTTGCAAAACTGTAATAAAAAGCGGTGTGCATTTTAGCAATTATGACATCTTATTCAACGTTAATTAAATAATAGATTCATTACAGAAAAGGTTTTAGCTTAAAAATTATTCCACATGGATCAATAAAGACCGGCATTTAGCCGATCTCTTTATTAGTTACCATCATTTAGCTGTGGTATTGGATTTTTTAACTGCTTGAGCTTGGGCTTTGGTAGTCTGTGCCCTAGCTGGGGCGTGAGGCTCCTTGTAATAGTGTAAATAGCCTGGCTCATAGCTATAACTTACAACTGCAGCATCACAGTCAATTTCGTCCAATTCTTCCATATCGTAGATTTCAGACATGCCATGATTTTTCTTCATAAATGCAGCGGCCTATTTGTAAGTGAGTTTCTTTTTAGAAACCAATAACTCTTCTTTCCAACTTCCACCAAGAATATCTTTAGAGTTGAAATAGTAACAAATCTCACTAGGAACCTTTGTTTTTGGATATTGAGCATTCGCTGCAAAATTAATTAAACCAAGCCCTAAAATTACCCCAATAATTTTCGTTAATTTCTTCATTTCTTAAATTTCAAATAAAAAGTAGAAATTAAATTCTATGTATTACTACACCTCTAAAAAAATGGCATAAGTTATTTAATTATAATAAATTAGTATTATATAAATTAATGGAAAAGTCCTGTATATGTTCAATTTATAACACTTGTGCCACAACACGCAGTGATACATTCAGGTACAAACGGCGCATTCTTAGAGCTTAATAGATTCGTCAGCACCCCACCGTTTAATTTCACCGAAGAACACTTCTACATCATGCTCAACCACAATATGATAAAGCTCATGCTCGATCAAACGACAGAAATGAAGAAATCAGGTTTTAACCCTTCCTTTGACTGTTTTTACAACACATTTATTCTCGGCAATAAAAAAAGCCCACAATTACTGTGGGCTTTCCCCTGAATCATTTTGCGCTGATTTTAGGGTTGTTGAAAAACGTATTCACTATAGCCAAACCATAGAAAACTCAAACAAATATATAAATTTAATATAGTTAAATACATAAAATATCTTAAGAATTAAAGTAATCCAAAAATTGTGATTGGACATTAATCTTTGTTTTCTACCCATATAAAAAACCCGCTCATTGAGCGGGCTTAACAGATGGGTATGAATTATTCAATTTTACTGACTTTACCGCTTCCTAGGCATTCAGCACACTGTTTACCATCTACGACATCATAGCCACTTCCCTTGCAGCTATTACAATTTTTGGCAACATACTCTGGGTATGCATCATCATCGTGATATGGTTCTTCTATGTCAAAATCATCATCAAAATCTACCATTGCCCTTACCTCGTTTTTCTAATTATCAGGGAACTTATATTAGTAATCTGAGCTCAAATCTCTGTCAAAAGCTGCGCGATAGATGGTTCCAGCTTCTGGATCAATTTCCACACGCTAGAGGATCTATTTTCTGCGAAAACTTAGGGTTACGGATATTATTTAATTTTGTATCTATACAGCTCTATAAAACAAAAAGCCCTCTTTAAGAGGGCTTTCCTATGCTAATAAGATCAGGCTTATTTTACATTCGGTGCAACCATCTTCTCCGGTCGAACGACTTCATCAAACTGCTCAGCAGTGACCAAACCAAGCTCAACTGCAACCTGTTTCAAAGTCTTACCTTCTTTATAAGCCGTTTTTGCCACTTTGGCCGCATTTTCATAACCAATTACCGGATTCAATGCAGTTACCAGCATTAATGAGTCATGCAGGAAATGCTCAATCTTGTCACGATTCGGCTCAATACCGACGGCGCAATTATCATTAAAACTATTACATGCATCCCCTAGCAATTGGATCGACTGCAACAGATTAAAAGCGATTACCGGCATAAAAACATTGAGTTCAAAATTACCAGAAGCCCCTGCCACATTAATAGTCGTATCATTACCCAGCACTTGTGCTACCACCATGGTCATGGCTTCGCTTTGGGTTGGATTGACCTTACCTGGCATAATACTTGAGCCTGGTTCATTTTCAGGAATGCGCAATTCACCAAAACCACAACGTGGACCACTAGCTAACCAACGAATGTCATTGGCAATCTTGTTCAGGCTCACTGCCAAAGTCTTTAAAGCACCGGAAGCAAACACTGCCGCATCACGACCTGCCAAAGCTTCAAACTTGTTTGGCGCTGTGACAAAAGGCAAACCGGTTAGCTTTGCCAATGTTTGTGCTGCTTTTACTGCATAGTCCGGATGCGCATTCAAACCGGTTCCTACCGCAGTACCACCTAAAGGTAATTCGTATAAGCCATGTAATGCCTGTTCCAGACGTAATAAGCCATGATCTAGCTGAGAAACATAACCACTAAATTCCTGCCCCAAGGTCAACGGCGTCGCATCCTGCAAATGGGTACGACCGATTTTGACAATGTTGGAGAATTCCTGAGATTTGGTATGCAAGGTATCACGCAGTTTTTTGACCGCTGGAATCAACAATTCATTGATTTGCAAACTTGCCGCCACATGGATTGCGGTTGGAAACGAATCATTGGTGGATTGTGCACGATTGACATGATCATTCGGATGCACTGGCTTTTGCGAACCCAAAGGATTGCCCAGTTTCTGGTTGGCAATATTGGCAATTACTTCATTACAGTTCATGTTACTTTGCGTACCTGAACCTGTTTGCCATACCACCAGTGGGAACTGGCTATCCCATTTTCCTTCAATAACTTCTTCTGCTGCTGCAACGATGTAATTCGCCAGTTCATTCGGTATCTGATTAAGTTCAGCATTGGTTAGTGCTGCTGCCTTTTTAACTAAACCCATGGCGCGGATCATCGGACGAGGCAGACGTTCATTACCAATTTTGAAATTCTGCAAACTACGTTGAGTTTGTGCACCCCATAATGCTTCGCTTGGAACAGCAACTTCACCCATGGTGTCATGTTCAATACGTGTTTGCATAGCTCACCTCTTTGTTAAGTCTTGATATTTCCTTTGTTCTTGCTCCATCTTAAGCAAAATAAAACAAGCAGTAAATGATAATTATTATCAATAATAAAGATCATGCTGATCGGCTTATTGTCCCCTTAAGGTGCTCTGATAAAAGCGCCATTCATCTTCTATCATCTGCCGGATCGAACGTTGCGGTTGCCAGCCCAATATCTCTTTGGCTTTTTCTGCCTGGGAACCGACCTGATCTAATTCTGGACTAGTGTCATACAACGCTTCTTCCGTCTTGATGGCAATTTGTGCTACTTCGCCAATCTCATCCAGCAGTTTTTGTATCGAAATCATCTCTCCGGCAATATTAAAGGCTTCACAGGCAAAAATTTGTTTACTTAACCACTGCAGAGTCTTAATAATGGCGTCACAGCAGTCCAGCACATGCAAGAAACTGCGTTCTACGGTTTTATCTTCGGTATTGGCATGTCTACGCAGTTCAATACTTTCCCGTTGTAAGGCAGCAACCTGCATAGCCAACGGAATAATATTTTTGGGCAATGGCGGCACCAGTTCACCAAGCACACCATGCTCAAATGCCCCGGCAATATTACACAGCCTTAAAATAGCAATTTTCCATTCATTATCAGTTTTTGCCGTATCCCGGATGATTTCTTCAACCATCTGCTGCGATTTGATATAGGGATTGGGATAACTATAGTTAAAAGGCATATCTTCAGTCAGATCAGCACTCGACTGTCCATACACAGCCAGACTGGATAAATGCACCAGATGACGCACACCCGTGCGCTGCATGGCGCGTAGCAGACTCATAATACAACTGACATTATCATTATAATATTCAAGCGGTTTTAGGACAGATTCTTCTAGCGATTTGAAGCTGGCGGTATGGACAACGGCGTCAATGGAATGCTGTTCAAATACCTTGTTTAAAGCTGGTGTATTACGGATATCGATTTTGACAAATGGCACATACATGCCGGAAATAAATTCCAGACGCTCCAAGGTTTGTAAGCTGGCATTAGCCAGATTATCAACCACAATGACCTGTTGCCCTTGTGCGAGCAGACTTAAAGCAAGATGAGAGCCTATAAAGCCTAAACCACCGGTCACTAAAATCATTGTTTATTAACTCCGCTTTAGAATCAGTATCTTAAATTGATATGGTGTTTATTTGGTGCTTTCTCCGACTTATCCACAGGATCAAAAACGCAAAAACCGACCCAAAATTTCTTCTGAGCCGGCTAATCTGCTCAATAAGTATATTTTATTTTACAGGTCGAACAAAAGTTGATTGTTATGTAATGTATGGAATTCATGACAATGAATTAAGCCTCATCTTGAGAGCTTTTATTAAATTATAATCTTCAGTTATAAAACTGAAAGGTAGGAAGATGAGCAGCGACTACCCACACTATATAAAGAAGAATGATATAAAGAAGAATGGAAAATATTTAGCCTGCCAGATCCAGACAGATGAATACGATTTCTTGGAAGTGTCAGACGTTGATGCTATGTATTCTGCTGGCTGGTATTGGGATAAGGATTTTAGGAAGGCGTGGAGATAACAAGACAATGAGAGCATGGACCTACTTTTATATAGTGCACACGATTCAAAAAGGAAGTATTTTTAAGAAGTAGCTTAGGTGGAGTTTGAGGGGGTAGTCTTGGAATGTAAATTTAAAAATATAAAACCAATCGCTTTTAGTTTCGGGGTTAGCATAGTAATAGCATTTATTTTTTTAATGGCGACATTTTATATACTGGCATATTCAGAGCCTAATGCTATAAGTGATGCCTTGAGCACCACTGGAAGTTATTTTGGAGCAGTGGCAACACTGGGAGCTGCGGTTATTGCTGCATACCTTTTTAATGATTGGAGGGTTGAGAAAAATTACGATTTGGAAAATCAATACTTATCAAATATTGTAATTGGTTTGCGTGATATTCATGCAGAATTGTTAGAAATGCAGTATTGTTCTAAGAAGATAAAAGAAACTAATGATAAGTTAATCTCCTACTCTTATTACATAAATCGACCAAGATTAGATATTCAGTCTGCTATTAATAAACTTAAAGCAGATGTTGAGATCTATTCAATGCTTATGGATGACGATAAATTATTCATTTTATTAGATGATCTTCTAAAAGATTGCAAAATTTTTGATAACAATTACAACCAATTGATTCATAAGTACTATAGTGATTATCTTGGTGAACTATATAAGTACTTTAATGAAAAAGAAAAAAATATACCCGATATTAAAGATAAAAGTTCTTTCGAAAGACCATATGTTGAAAATGAGAAACGCATCCTTGCTGTACAGATTAAGGATATCCAAGTATTTTTCTATTTAAAAGCAATTGATAAGATTGCAAAAAAAACTATTGAGTCGCATGAAGATTTAAAGATCTTTTGCATAAAGAAGCTTCGACCGCAAGAATGAACAAAGCCCTCACTTGAGGGCTTTTTAACATTAGAATTCTTCCACTGGTAACAAGTCAACAGTGTGACCTGCCAAACCATGGTGACAATCCGATAAGAATTGAATCTTTCCATTTGTGATAAATGAATGGCATTGGCTTGGATGGCCTTGGTTCACCATTAATGATGGTGTGAATGTTGGTGCATTCACATTCCCATTAAAATCCCATCGGATACGATGCTGCTCACCAACATGTATGGGGTGAAGTGTCTTGCATCCTGGACATTCAATGAAGTAAATACCATTGGATTGCAGCAATACATTACTTACTCTCTTAAACTCGCTCATTTGCTGGCCTCATATTCAATCAGAACTTTAGCCACAGCTTTAGCTGCGATCCAATAACGTGCCTGGTATGCTGCAAGCTCATCTTCATTCGAAATAAAGCCAAGCTCTACAATTAGGCCACCGGCATTGATATAGCCTAGACTGCCACGCGCTGATTTGCTCTGATCAATCCAACCGTTATCACCACGTAACCGACTGCCAAGAGCATCAGCTACAGCTTTAGATAAGTCCTGTGCAAGTTTCTTATCTTTCGGCAGCGCAATCGTTTCAATACCATTCGCCTGTTTTGATGCTGCTGCATTCATGTGGAATTCAACCGCAACACTTGAGCCTTGAATTAATTTTACCGCAGCAGATAATGGATCGTTCTTGGTGCCAGTGCCATCAGTTTTGACTTGCAGCCCTGCTTCACGCAAATAATGAGTCACTGCATTGCGGAAATTGACGACCAGATCTGCTTCTTTGATTTTGCCATTTACCGCACCAGGATCAGTATTTGAATGCCCCGCTGTGACTGTGACAAATTGATTTACTTCATGCAATTCAGGTTGCTTTTTGAGTCGAGCAAGTACCATAGCCACACCGACAAGCATGCCGATCCACTCGGCTGCATTCTCAGGAATCTTGTTTTTCAGCTCCTGGGGAATAATATTCCAGACATTTAAAAACTGCTCTGAGAATAAAATCAGGCCATAAAAAAAAGCGCTAATTGCGCCCACTTGTACTGACTTGAGTTTCCAAGCCTGTTTCCAGTCTTCAATAAGTTTCATTTACCACCCCATTTCATAGATTGTGATTTAAGCCAGTTTTCAATAAATGTACTTCCCAAAATCCCCAGAGCTGATGCAATCGCAATCAAGGCTAGTGGATTAATATCTGGGATTTGCAGAATAATTGCGCCCGCTATAGTTGACGTTGCAGCCCCAAGAATGGTGCGACCAATCATCAAGCGCCATGTCAGTTCTTCATCTGAAACAAGTAGTTTGGCAAAGCCAATACTCGCCCCTATTACAATCAGTAAAAGCAGATTCTTTTCATGGTCTTCCATGAATCCCCCTTAATTTTGGTAATAAAAAAGCACCCAATTGGGTGCCAGATTTAAGAAAAAACTAAACTTCTATGCTTGATTGAGACCCGCTTGGTGCAGGTCGCAGAATCACTTGATTGGATACAAAAACACGCTGGCCAAGGTTATATTGGACGCCACTTGTGCATAACACTGGACCTGAACCGCCATCAATCTGCACTCGGTATTCAGGATGGTTTTTTGATGTGATCGTGCCGATGTATTCAGCATGTGTAGGATTCAATAGCTTGCGCAGTTCAAAAAGAGGATTACTCACGGCTGATTCTCTCCACTTTAATTGATTCAGTTACCTTGCCATGGCTATAGGATCCGCTGACAGAATCGATCACGCCCCACCATTTGCCAGCATAAGCCACTGTTTTACCAGGTAGCATCTCACCGAGTTCACTGGTGACAGGGATGCCAGATAATGTATGGAACTCCTGAACATTGGCTTTAATTAACTCCATCTTGCCGTAACTGGCACCGGATACCACGTCAAATAGTGGGCCGGTCACTGTCTCAAGCGGAACATCGCCAGCTGTTCCACGTTGGATGACTTTCAAACTGTCACCGCTTCGGCTATTCACTACAGTAATCGCATTGTAGTCGGCAATGTAATCCGCATTCTGTTCAATGGTTTGCTGCAGCACAGCACTTTCAGGAATCAGAATGTCGTAGTCATCAATAGACATTAAATCCCAATGGCCTTTAGTGTATTTCGGCAGAATAGACAGCGTATTTCCTGCTTTCTGGCTATAGATAAAACCGCCACCAGACTCAACCACCTGCTTGATTGCATCCAATGGCGCAAGTTCTGCATAGCTCAGGCTTTCCGTTGCCACGATCCAGCCGACATCATCAATCAGTTGCCAATCAATTTCCGTTTCAGATAATGCCCGATCAATTTCAGCCTGAACCAACTGCACTGATGTTCTTTCATTGTCTTGGATAAATGAGCGCTTCGGTGCGTAATCGGCTGAGTTTAATGCTGTGACGCTACGACCTGAGTAAGTATATGTTCGGTTTGCAAAGCGGATCGATTCTGAGTGCGTTTCCAGCAAAACATGATGCTCAAAACCGTTGATCATCAGTTTTAAAATCACCGGCTGATTATCAATTGGCTCTAATTTTTCTTTCTCAGTGTGTGCAACCGTAATCGAATGCGACCAGACAAACTGGCTTCTGCTGGTCTGGTAGGTGCCATTTAATACTTTAATTGGCCCACCGTTATCTAATCGTTCGGCATATAAAGTATTTGCCATATACCACCATTTTTTTCTTGGTAGTGCTGGGATACAGTCATCAGCACCAAAATTTAAAATAACATTGTGTGAATCAGCGTCATGGCATAAACAGACAAAATTAAGATTGCCGTCACCCTGATATTTCGGCTTTACAGGTTTAGGCCAAGGCTTTACGGGATGCTTTCTGTAGTGAATTGCTTTTGCCTTATCCCACGGCAATTCAGTCTTGGTGACAATCTCAAGCCCTTTATCCCATTTAAAAACAAAGCAGTGCTCGATCTGCTCTGCAACTTCATGTGAATAAGTGAATTGCTTACGCCGTCGGATCATCTCCTGCCATTTGGTTTTCCGGTTATGACGCAGCTTGATGGTTTCTTCATGCAGATAATGTTGATGAATAAAGCGCTTATCGCCTTCTTCCCAGATGATGTATGCATCAGAACTCAAACCGGTTGCTTGCTCATGCAAGGATCTAATCGACCGGGTTAATGACCCTGCCTGCTCATACTGAATATTTGCCTGATTCGAAATGACTAAGCCCTGATCATAAAAAAGAGCCTCATTCGAGACTCTTAATATTGGCTTGGCCCATGGTATTTCTATGCTGCTTAAAGCTGTAATAGCTTTCTTGTACCGCAAACCTAAACCTAGAGATACACCCGGCAAGTGATTGATATCGAATAATGCTTTAACTTCAAATTGAAATTCAGTACCCAAAACCGTATCAATGGTGCATAGGTTTTCAGCAAAAGACGCTTCGATTTCAAAGCTAAAACTGGTGTCTAAAACCGTATCAATTTGCCCGATAACATCGGTATTTTCTTCAAAGACCGCAACGACTTCAAAGCCAAACTCGGTATCAAGCACCGTGTCTATGACTGCAGTATTTACACCACTATCCGCATAAACTGCTGTGATTTCAAATGAGACTTCGGTATCGAGTGCAGTATCAATAACACCAGAAACACCATCCCCAAAGTTAAGATTAGTCGAGCCATCAGCTAGATGCTCAAAATTGAGAATGATGTTGTGGCTGTCGGTATTATCAGGCTTAAAGTTCAGGTTTAGGTTGTGAGCATCAACGGTGCCGAGCTTATTTTTAAAATCCACATGAGCACCTTTTTAATTTAAGGTCTGAGTTTTATCGATTGGATAGATAAGGTACCACCCACGACCAGATTAGTATTCGCTAGAGTTATGTCGGTTCCCACAGCTAAATCAGCAGCCACTTCACCTGCACCGTTATAAATCCGCGCCCATGTTGCAGTGCCGGTTTTGATCACCGTTGCTGTGTCTGTTGAATGAAGCTCTACATATGTGGCTGTAGTTTCTTTAATGCAGGGTTCTGGAAAAACCAAAGTGACCAGAGCATTGTTTGAATCTGCCGCCACCGATGTATCTGTAGGCTGCACACCCTCATAAAAAATAACGGTAGCACTTTGGCTACCGCTATCCATAAATTCTGCAAAGGCTTGAATCATGGCAAGCCGAGCATTGATTGATGTTTGACTCATTTCGCCACCACTTTATCTGAAATAACTGCGTTATATTCTTCATTCGGGTCAAACGCCACAACAAAGCACTCCAGGCCGACGGCAATGTTACGAAATTCATAAGACCCGTCGTTTTTTGATGTGGTTTCCCATAGTAAAAGTCGGTTTGATCTGCGAAAACAACAGACTGGTACACCGGCATAGTTGTCGCCGGTGCGTTTTACCGACCCTTTAATGCGGCCGGTGCCATGATTCTCGTTGGATGACAAAATCATGCCTTCCTTTACCCGTGGAATTACCGCAACCTTTAAATCCTGGATAATTTCCGGGTCCGGCGTATAACCACCACAAAACCGCCTTCTATAATTAAAAAGCATAAGCCCCCCCCGTTAACTATATGAAGTGTATTTAATGGGCTCAATTGGTACCGCTACGGCCCGCCCGTTTGATACGGTGGTGTTATAGGACATGCTGGCACAAGTAAAAAGTCTGACCCCGTCAGGTGTATATTGAATCGACGGGGATGTGGTCGCGTTATATGGAACAAAATTACCAGAATTAACCATGACTTGATGTAAGCCATAAACGGCCCCCAAAACCTGGCTGGTGTTGTATTCATAAATATCCAACGGCCTTAATGTAGTGGTGTTGAATTCATCAATATTAGTTGGTAAAAGGCTGCTAACCGGGTGCCGTGTATGGTTTGAGTTGGTGGTTAGTATGCTATTTTCTACCGCTTTAACAAAATCAAAACGGACCCGTAAATTTCCAATTGAAGCGTAGCCAATCCCGTCGTTGGGTGAAGTGGCATTGGCGCAAAAATTACCACCACTCGGTCCGATGCCATTCCCAGCCGTGTTTGTTAATACTGCAACAAGGACTGGATAATCCAAGATTTCGTAGTCCAGGCAAGCTGTCGGGAAAATGCCATAAACGCTGTGTGAAATATTGCCGTTATTTTTATAACCGTCGCCACATTGGAAACATAAATGGTATTTACTGCCCGTGAATGCCCCATGACCAAAAGGCCCGTTAAACCCTTGCTGGTAGGTGTAATTTGCATAAGATGAGCTGCCAGTATATGTATCCCACCGCGGAATATTGGCCGCTGTAGCCATTATATTTTTAGTTAGTTGCAAGGCATTAGGGTCGTCAATAAAACCCTCATCTGCGTCGTATGATTTTCCGATGCAAACCGTTACGGACGCCCTGTAATTTATATTTGGCTCGAAAAACATACGAACAAAACGCGGCGTATCATCAATATGCAACATTTCATAAATATGAACAGACCCGGATTCATAAACCAGGTCCCAGCCCAGTGGTGCAATAATTGTTGAAAAACCGCCTTCGATAGATACCGGGGCGTCATCAATAGTTAATACAACCGTATCCGTGGTTACTGAATCAATATGAAATTCACCGCCATTGATTGAAGATAATACGCCGTCCTCAATTTTTAAAACCCGGTCCGCTTTGTAGCCATGCGCCCCGCCGTAATTTAATGTGACTTGGTTGCCGGATACGCCAACACTTACAACCGAATTTCTGTTGTAACCTTCATGCAATATCTTTTTAAAATTGGACGGGTTTTTTGCTGTTGCCCCAAAACACATATCAAGGCCAACGTCAGAGCAATCATAATATTTTGTCTGTGTCTGCTTCATTGCCATTTTTACTACTCATAAAAAAAGACCGCATGAAGCGGTCATATTTGGTTAATTGATTACACAACTCGGTCAATGTCGCCACGCAACATGATCTGGAAAGAGTCAGAAATTGCTGTTGGTTCGCTTTGCTGTACAGTGCGAATTATCCAGACTGGATGCATCGCAGCAATCGTATTAAAGCGAAGCGTATTACCATTCGCCCATCCTACACCCCAACCTTCTTTTTTAATCACAAAATAAGGCTTATTGGTCACAGGGTTAAGTGGCGCATAATCAACCGTTGTTGAACCATTTAATGACAATCGGCCTGTAGTTTCTCCAACGCAATAAAAGCTTTCTGCACCGGTAAAGACTATCGCCCAACGTTCCTGAATCGCACCTTTATTGGTGACTTCAATTGGATAAATCGAATCATTGTAGTTTGCTGAAATTGCCGAGCCTGTCGGCTCATCATTCCATACGTTGTTCCAGGCTTGCTGCACAAACTTCCGTGTGTAGCGTGCCTGCATATCGCCAATGACTAAAGCAGAACCGACAATCGTATCCACTGCTTCATAGTTGTGGGTTAAAGGTTTGGTAAACGTTAACTGACCATTGATCTGTACATCACGGATTAAGCCCATGTCCTGATAGCGGTATTTCACTGTCAGTGGTGCGGCCAGATTGCCCAGTACGAAGTCACCACCCAACGTCACACGACCATAATCATAATCGACCGTGTACAAATCGAAAGCTACTTTCGTTCCGTTAGCATCTTCAAGTTCAGCCCACGAAATGCGCTGATCACTCAGATCGTATGTGGTTCCAGCAATCGCACTTGGCAATTCCTGAGACTTACTTGAGCTGACAATCCCGATGCCACCTACACGGAAAATTGGCACTCGACCATCAATTGGCAAGCGAGTAGCAGACAGACCTAGAATCTCGGAATCTAGTGGAATGTAGGTATAGGCTACGGCGTTATAACGTACTGATGAGGCATCTACCCAGACTGGAACATTGATATAGGTATCTATCCCTTCCTGATATTCCAGCAGCGGATCGTACCAGTCATTCGCTTCAATCTCTGCTCGGTTGGCTTCAGTGATCTTAGTTTTGATATAGAAGTAAATCGTGACAAATCCATTATCCCAATTGACCTGCCCATGCGCCCGACTGGTTTCAATTACGCCATTTTCATCAGCGGTTAATGTGAGCTGACCAAATTCAATAGTACCCACCACCACAGTTAAAGATTGTGGCCGGATCGGCATAATTGGGGTTCTGAAACTAATTTTATTAACTGGCAATAGGTCTGTTGTGGTGGTTAAGGATTCAAGTGCAATCGTGTTGTCTGCATTCGATGTCCATGAGTCGATTTCAACAATACCGGTACCATACTGGATAGCACCTGATTGAATCCCACTGTTATTTGCAGGATCCACGTTTCGATATAACAAACCAGTGCGATCCAGAAAAGTATCAGTACCGACTTTAAAGCGAGCTGAGCCTGTCAGAATCTGCTCATCAAAGCCAGAAGATAAATCCAGCTTGAGCTTGTTTGCCGTCACGGTGTGTGTTGCTGAATTCGAGCCTGATGTATCACGGTATTTCACTTGTACATCGACGGCACTAAAGGCTTTCAGTTCAACCTGTTCACCTTGAATACTGGATGTTTGTGGAGAATAAAAAGACATATTTCCTCCCTAGGCAGCCGAATAGATAGCCATAGGTGTAAAGGTTTGCACAAATCTGCTTGCTGTACTCTTTGGTGTGACTTCAACTGCGCCAGTGGCATAGATAATGGTGCCTTGCACTTGACCACGGCTATTCACTAAATTCCCCATAGTTGCATTCACCGGCACATCTGTCAGGGTTACAGACCCTGCAATCCCCTCACTGCTTTGAAGTGGAATTTTTAACTCAACACTATTTGGCTGAATTGCTGGTCCGGTACCAATGGTAAAGGTCAGCTTTTGATTTGCAGGCGTAACATCCATTTTGGTCTGTTCAAGTGATTGACCATAGTTGTAGATCACCGAAAAGACCGTACCTTTTTGTGGCAACTTATTTGGAATAATCTTGCCAGTACCGGTGGCATAGTTAATTTCACCTGTAGCATCACCAGTAAACTTACCTTGAGCATTAGAGGTTGCTGTTTTCTCTTCACCCTCAAGCAGCCAGTTAATGGTGATACCCGGCAATACACCCAGTCGACCCAAATCAAACTCAAATGCAGCTTTTTCTACACTTAGGTTGGATCGCACAAAAGTGATAATCGGTGTACCCCAGTTCAGCAGGATCGGCGTATCCACATCCGGCAAGGCACCTGTGGTGAGTAACCATGACCCAGTTTCATAGTTGATCATGCCTGAACCAAAAGATGGACTGGCAGCCTTTAACTGGCCTGAACCATCATCTTTAAGCTCATAGAACTTGCCCTGCGACATGTATGAAATCGAAAGTGCACCAGGTGCAGGAATTGGAATTAAAACTCCGGTCCAGTTGGTGCTTTGGTTATTTTGAGTCACCGGGATGGCATGACTCTGGTAATACTGATTCGGTGCAGCTGCTGGTTTGAATGTGATATTTAGGCTAGTGGTTCCAGCCGGTGCTGCTGCAGTCCACTGAATCAAACCACGTTGATAATCAATCGTACCAACCTGTGTACCTTGAGTATTTTTAAGCAGGCCGCCCTGATCAGTGATCTGCTGGCCTTGTAAAGTGAAAGCCACACTGGATGGAATCACTGCTGAACCGATATACAGGTTCTGGCTCACACCAATCACCATATTCGGATAATTGACCGTGATGGTACCTTCATTACCCGCTACCAGGACTACGCTTTCACCAGCCGCATTCACATCAACAATTGGGGTTTCGGTCTGGGCAGATGGAATCAGCTGGGCAAAGATACTTTTGGCATTGACTGTAAACTCGCCCACATTGGCATCAGTAGCCAGTGCTGTAGATGAATAATACAGACCAGTATCTGCAACAATGGTATCGCGGATAATGGTTTTTGATTTTTCCAAGTTATACCATTGACGCGCTGAAAGGCCGACAAAGTCTGCTTCAAGTGGATCGTTTAAAGAGTAGGTTGCAACCTTGTATTCGATTTCCTCTTTATCAATCACCATTTTAGCAATCCGTGTATCAACTTTAGTGATCCGCACATACTGCTCACGCTCTAAGGCTTTACCCTCATCTGAAATCAATACAATGGTATCGCCTACTGATGCCTCAACTTCTTGTGGCCACATCACAACCTGAAGTGATGACATGCCCTGCCAATGGGTATCTAGTGGCGTGCCAGCAATTTGCCCACCTTTTGCCAGATAGTTTTCTACACGGTTTTGGGCTGACTGGCGCTCATCGGTAAAGTTGCCTGTACTGAATAGCAGTGCTGATACCGCTGGATCTTCTGGCAACTCGGAAATGAATACAGTCGCACCCATAAGCTTGTCTGTATCTTCGGTTGTCACCGCTGGAAATACTTTCCGCATAGCAACATCACCAGTGGTGCGGTTCAGTTCAGAAATGTCGTCAAACAGGTTGTTACTCAGGCCATCTGCCACGATTTGACCGTTATATTTGCCACCCCCGTCAGCGTTATCAGTATCGCGTTCAGCGTGATAAATAACTAAGTCTTTAGTTTCAATTGCCATGGTTTACGCGCTCCAAAAACGCAGAGTGAGGTTTAAAAAGTCATCAAGTGATGTTGGTGGGATGCCTTTTACGTATGAAGCTTCAAGCGGTGCTGATGTATGGTTGAACACCACATCAAACTCCCGACTGTCATGCGGCAATTCAAACTTCAGGCGAAACTCTTCACTGAGCTTTGCCCACTCTCGAAGTGTTCTGACCGCGCTTAATTTCGCCCAGCCCATACCGGTATCAGCAGGAACCAGGGTGATTGGACGAGCACCAAGTTTTGTGCCTTCCTGAATGTGTGGAGTGCCGTCAATCGCATACTCGACACTTTGCTCTTTGGACTGCCAATCGAATTCATCAGACCAAAAAAAACCGTCTTCTAATGGGACGGTTTCTGATGTTGCTAAGCGAATAAGTTTCATGTTGATTTCGCCACACCTTGAAGTTGTTTGATTAATTTACTCATCGTGTCCTCAGTCTCCTCATCACCATAAACAGACAAGGTTTGACCACCAAACTGAATGTCATACTTCACGTTTTTCGATGCTTGACCTGATGCAGGCGATGATGCACCTGGTGTAGATGGTGCATAGGAACCTAAGCCAGAAGATGCCACCTGAATATTCTGCAGTAGCTCATTAATCTTATTGGTACCGTTCTGAGTAGTTTTACCCAGCTTCATTGCCTTATCGAACTCTGCATTGCTTAAGGCTGTTAGTGCACCGCCACCGCGGCCTAAAGACTGGGCTTTTGCATCTCTATCAGCCTGTAGCCCTTGAGACCAGATCGAAGCAGCCAGTTTTTTGGCCTCAGAATCGCTGTAGCCTTTAGATTTAATGGCAGCAATTACATCATCCTTGGTGTATGAGTTGTAGTCATACAATGCCTTACTAAGTGCCTCACCTTGTTTCTTGAGTCCTTCCCTAAATTCATCGGTGCCAGACGCTACAGCCTGTCTAGCTTCCTCCCATGCATCTGTAACCTGATTAGCAGCACTAACGCCATCGTTTCCTGTCCGGTTGAAGCTAGCCCCTAACTGGTCTACGGCGTTGGCTGTGCTTCGAATAGTTCTCTCGACTTCGTTATAGCTTTGAACTGAAGCCTTTCCTGTACTATCTACTTGTATCTGTAGATTACGCCCGGCTCCAGCTGCATTGGTCGCAGCTATAACTGCAGCATCACCGGATGCAGCTGCTGACTGTGCAGCTCTTTGGTAGGCTTTCTCGACGCCTTCTGCTGTGGCCTTGCCACTGTCCCGGATAGTGATGTAATCCATTAGGGCCTGTTGTGCTGCTAGCTTAAGCTGCTCTTTGGTCTGGATGCCTAAGCGCCTAAATGCCTCTGTGACTGGATCAATATCGTCAGGTATGCCTTGAGCCTGTCTCTTGAGTGCAATCAAGCCTTGTTCAACATTGGACGTTGAAATTACACCTTGATCCTCGAACTCCTTCAGCTTGGCTTTGGCTGCCTCTACTTCGGCCTGGCTCTTGGCAGTCTGTAGCCACTTGTACCATGACTGATAGATGATATTCCCGGCTTGGTCTCCAGTTACACCAAGCTCTTTCAGTTCACCCCCTAATTTATCGATATCCTCACCGGACTTAGTGAATTGTTCAGATACCTTGTTAAGGGATTTATCCAGGTCTACCCCGAATTTCTGGGCCAGTTCTGACGCTCTTGTGTACGCCGTAGCTGAGCCTTCAGCCGTTTTCTGGTTAAGTTCCAGTAATTGATTCTGTCTTAGCGTTCTATTGGCCTGTAGCTCTTGCTCCTTAGCATTGATCTGGTTGAGCTTGTCCTGAGCCTGCTTAAGCTCGTTCAAGTCACCTGATGCCTTAGCCTCCTGAATCTGCTTCTCTAGGGCTGCACGTTCAATCGCTGCCTGCTTCTGGAAAGCCAGGTATTCAGCATCGGCCTTCTGTAGATTCTCTGTAGCAATCCTAATAGCTTCAGTTTTTTGCTGAGACTCTGTGAGTTTCTGCCCGGCAGCATCCAATGCTGAGACAGTAATTTTCCCTGCCTCATCCATTGCCACGGCGTAGCCTTTGGCAGCCAGTTCGGACTTGAGCTGTTCAGACAGTACTCCGTCATTTGCTGCTATGGCTGCATTGGCATAGTCCTCTGCTGCCTTGATCCGTTTCTGGGCGCTAGCGGTTTCGTCTGCAGTAATTTTGTCTAAGGCGGCCTTAGTCTTGTCTACTCGTTCCTGTGCCTTTTGTTCTTCAGTCTTAGACATTTCCTCCAAGCGTTCAATGTACTTGGATTTAAAGCCCATAGCCTGCTTGTCTGCTTCAGCATAATACTGCTTGGCCTTTTCCTTCATGATGTCAGCATTGGCAGCAAACTGCTTACTCACATCACCCCAGGTGAGTGCAGCCATAACACTATTGGCAGCGGCGGCCAAAGAGTAGAAAGCACCGGTGATAAGGTTTAAACCGATTTTAATGCCAACTATTCCATCCTCTACCATGCCAAAGACAAGCGATAGGCCCTGTAAAACCCTCGTTAAGAAGCTTACCTGCTCTCCTGAAGCCGAAGCCTCTCCAACGAATGAAGTGAGCAAGGAGGTAAAGCTGGTTAAGGCCGTTCCCAATACATCATCAAGGGTTTCTCCTAATTCCCATGCACCGGATACAAGTTCTTTAAATAAATCATATAGTGAGCTTAGAGCACCCTTTAATGCTTCTGTTTCTGAATCTAACCCTGAATATCGCTCTGTTATGGCCTCTACTGCGCCAATAGCATCCTCAAACAAGGTGGTGATCCAACCCATGTCCCCGCCCAATGTAAGCATGGCCTCTGATAGCCGGGCTGAGATTTGATGTTTTTCATTTAGCTTGGCAATAACGTCCGTTAAATTGTTTCTCAATGCTACAGCTGCATCGGCTGTAGAGTTAGCCATTGAGCTAGCCAGCTCTTCATTCCGATCTCTGGACTCAATAAGCGCCGTAGTGAGTTCTTTAATGGAGATTTTACCGCTCGCCCCTAACTGACGGATTTCCTCTTCTGTGCGCCCAGTGCTTTCAGCCATATCTTTTACGACATTATCAGCGCCTGTAATGATGGACATCCATGCATCTGCATCTACCGCACCCTTAGCCATTGATTTTGCTAGGGCGTCCTGTGCTGACTGTGCTTGGTCTGCTCTGGTGGCGTTATGAGTGAAGGATAGTGATAGGCTCTCAGTAACCGCTAGGATTTCCTCTGTTGAGTAGCCTAGTGATTTCATGGTGCTGGAGGTGGCTAGATAAACCTCCTGAGCTTCATTTAGTGGGCGGTAGGTCTTATTTGCCAGATCTAACAGTCTGGCTTGTACCATGGTGTATTCTTCTGCGCTACTGGTGGCATTCTTGATCCGCTCGCCCATCTGCTGTGTAGCATCGGCTGTCTGTAGTAGCTCTTTGACGGTTAAGCCTAGTCCTAAGCCTGCTAAACCCGCTGCCAGTGTCCCTACTGCTGCCTTAACGGTACTAAAGCCCTGTTTAGCCTTGTCTGCAGCGCTGCTCGTTTCCTTCAGCTCTGTATTGGCCTTGTCTACGGCGTTATCAAAATCCTTAAATGCCGTTTCAGCTTCATGTACTTCGGTTTCTAGCAGTTTTACTCGCTGTTTAGCTGCCTCAATGTCATGAGGTGAAGCATTGGTCTTAGAAAACTCAACTAAAGACTGTCTAGCTGCCACCAGATCCGCTTTCAATTGGTCTAGTGCCTTCTCTGCCTTCGTTCCAAAGTCTTTGAAATTATCCGCTGTAGCTTTGGCGCCACCCCCTGCGCCGTTAATGGCATCCGTTGCCCCTTTTAAGGTTGTCTTGAGTTTATCTGCCAGTTCTAATGATTCTTTCGGTACGATTTTAGAAATAGCATCTGAGGTCTTTCTTGCTTCACTCTCAAAACTAGCAGTTCCCTGCTTAATGGCTTGCTGTAAGTCGTTAAATGCTTTTTCAGCATCCCTAACATTAGAGATTAGCCCTTTTGATTCCCCGTCCAAAATCAATTTAAAGGTTAGATTCTTGCTCATACAAAACTCCGGGCAATAAAAAGCCCTGCTCAGGGGCAGGGCTAAAATAAGTGAAGAACAATCTAGGTGGATTTTTTATCCCACAATTCATATTGACCAGAACTAAGCCTTGTCTTATAGCTTGATTCTCTTACGGTTAATAATGCACACCTGCAGCCACGCCTCGGTTTTTCCCAATGAGCCACTGCTTGTTCTAAGAACACATCATCCATATCAAAAAGCTTATTCGCATAAAGGTAGCATTCTTTAGGAGTGTATATATCCAACACCGGCGACCAGAGCACCTTATGCTTTCCATTCCATGACGGCGTTTCTAGTGCTCGCTTATATACCTCAAAAAAGCTATGCCGATTAAAAAACCAGGCCGCATAATATTGATCATTCTCAAGCATATCCCTATCAATATAAATTCTTAAGAAAGATGGTATTAGGGCAATATAACGATCAATAAAACGCGCATACAAAGTTTCAAATTTCTTTAGCTTTCTGTTTGTGATGCACCCAAAAATATCAAGAATCTCAAAGTTAAAAAAATTGTGGTCTGCTTTGCATTCAATTCCAATTTGGCGCAATTGCTCCACTTCCTCTTTGGAGAAAGCTTTGTTAAACCAATTCTTATGGCTAATAGCTTCTTTTTTAGAATTATCAAGCATTATGCGCAAACCTGATCCCATGCTTTATCAAACTCGTATGAATCCATATTATCGCCTTCAATTGCCACAATCGCCGAGCTTGCTATAAATCGTTTAAATCCAGTGTATCCACCAAAGCTATTCTTACTGTTCACTTCGCCACAGTAACCATGTTGATTTCTGATCTGAGCACTATCAGGATCTTTTAGGAATTTCTTCAATGCAATTTCAGCATCCATCTCCATTGCAATAGCGCGATCACGCGCCTCTCTCTCACGATCACGCCGCTCTTTCTCTGCTGCTTTGGTGGCTTCACGCTCAGCAGTGGCTTTTCTTTGTTCTTCAGCACGTGCTTTACGATCCGCTTCGCGCGCCAATAGCTCAGGACTTGCCGTACCGTTTTCTAAAGCTTTCTTTTCTGAGGCTTGAAGAAACATACCTGAGAAGCTCAGTAAGAAAAATATACCCACACCCAACCATAAGCCTTTAATAGATGGGTTTGTATCAGCTATCTTTTTCTGAATTGGAGGCAACATTAAAACGCCAGCCAACAACATAAGTATGCTACCCAAGAAGCTTTCGCCTATAAGAGTTATTCCGCGAACAATAAAAACCAGTCCAAAAAACCAAAGAACAGCGCCAATTATTTTATTCTTCATAATCAACGCTCCCACTCAATCGTATAAATCCGACCATCCACTACAGTAATCGTGTAGTTCTGACCATTTACGGTGTAGCGATAGGAGACTGCTTTATGTGGCCAGCCTTTGCGGTCATGGATGACATGAGCATAAGATGATTCAGGATTACCCAATATATCAATCATCTGTCCGTATGATGATCCACGTTCTACAAAGCTTCCACCACTACGAATCGAATCAACGCCAACAGCAAAAGCAGCCGAGCTAAATAGCGCTGCAGCTAAAATGAAATATTTCATATAACCCCCTAAATTATTATTCCTCTATAATAACTTTTGAGGCGGTTAATGATCAATCAATCTTCAATTCTTTCTTTAACTTAGATTGGCCTTTCTGGTCCATGTGTGGTGCATAGATATGGTAAACAGCCATGTTGTGACGTTTCACTGCTGCATCCGTATAGGCTAGAAATGCGCCGTATGACATTTTCATGATTTCGCTATGCTGATGGCCCATCGAGATCAGGAACTGGAATGAATCAAACCATGGGTTTTCCTGCTTTTTGGCTCTCATTCTGGCCTTATAGTCTGCACCTGGTTCCTTCGGCTTGTCGATGAAATACGGTGCATTGATGGTTAAGGCTGCGTGAATCAGCTTGATAAAGCCTTCCTGATCCTTAGCCAGTTCGAGTATTTCTTTATATTCAATGCCAGTTAAATGCGCCAGCATCGCAAGTACCTGAACTGCATGTTTTTGAAACAACTCTGACAGAATTTCATCTGAATAAGTTTTGTCTTTCAGGAATGCTTTGATTGGTTCAGCACATGACACAAACAGGTCAAAGCTTTCCATGATGACCTGTTTCACTTCAATACTTTTATCCCCTACTGGAACAGCGATTGAGCGATTAGAGGCAAGGAAAAACTCATTCATGATGGAATCTCAAAAAATACAGGCACAAAAAAAGATGCATAAGCATCTGTGGAGAATCTTTGTGCCTGTAATGGGTTTAGGCGGCAGCTGGAATAGTCACGAAATAACCATACAAGCCAAGTTCGCCATCAACAGCTTTCGATGTATCTGATAACGCCTGACCTGAAATCGCATACTGACCAAGTTCTTCATGAATTAATGGGAACTCGGTTTCTGGTGACTTCTTGGTACGGTGCAAAGTCACAGCCACATTGTCACCGTTTGCAGTGTTCACACCCTTAAAGAACAACATATATTCTTTAGAGAAGTCTGAAGCAAAGGTGGTGTGTGTCACAGCACCTTTAGTGTAAGTCGCTTTAACCGGTGTGGTAATACCTGCCACATCTTTAAAGATGACTGTACCAAACACAGGATCAAGCGTGTATTTGCTTTCATCGATTGTGGCTGCTGGTTCGGCAGAATCGGTGAATGAAACTTGCGTTAGGTTATAGCCATCAAGTTTGATTTCTTCACCAGCTTTAACCGTACCAAGCGACTGAGCTTCCACTGTTGATCCGGTCACTGTGTGATTCTTACCAGACAGAATGTACTGCAGGTTTTCCTTGTCAATTTCTTCAAGTTGACCTGAGAAATTCACGCTAGTAGTCTGCACCATGGTGAAGTCGGTCGTACGCTGACCTGTGGTGCTTTCCTTGTGTTCAAGAATATCAGCACCAATTTCCAGCGTGAATTCAGGCACGTTACCGATAAAACGTAATGCACCTGCCACACCAGCAGAGATTTCAGCAAGATAGAAACGGCCTTGCAATGAGATGTATTTATTTGCCATCGGCTTTCTGCCCCTTGGTATTTAATTTGGTTTCTGTTTTGACCTGCTGAATAGCGCCTTGACTAAGCAGCTGCTCAATCTGGTGCTGTGGCAAGTCCCCGATAATGTCCCCGACTGCCCAAGGGCCAATCGGCTTTAATGCTTTGTAAGCCATATCAATTTCCAGCAATGATTTTTGTGGATTCAAAGACGAGTGTTGTGTACGCAAAAGTCGGACTGTAAGCGTCACGGACTTCTACCAGTTCAAGTGGTCGTGTAGATCCGTTCGGACGCCACCCTGAAAGCAACTTAATGACCTTTTCTGTCAGCAGCCCAAGCTCATCATTCAAGGCATTGCCGTTGCTTTGCTGTGATTGAGCATTACGACATGCCACAGAAACCGCCCATTGCTGACCAAGCATGTTGGCCTTGCCTTGTCCTGCACTGCTGCGAGTATTCAGACGGGCAAAGTTCACATGAGCCGATGGTGTGACCTGCGACATTTCCGTGACTGTGGTCGAGTTTGCAGGGGTGTAAATCTTCAGAAATTCGGGAATTTCCTTCAATTTCTCTGCAATCTCGTCACGTACTGCGAAGAATGTAGTCATTAATAAAATCCTCAACCACATCCAGCACCATGCGCTCATCTTCAGCATTAATGCCAAGTTGAGTACGTGGTGGTAATGTGGCCTTTTTGACTTTTCGATAGTTGCCTGCGACAGCAAAGGTGATATAAGCGCCGTTTTTTGGCAGGATTTCAGCGCCAAAATGCAATGGGATTGCATACGGCACGTTGGTCCCAACCTCAACGCCATGCGATGAAGGATTGTGCGTGTAGGAGTTCATCAAGCGCCCGGTATCACGCAGCGTTTGACCGCCTTGCAGATTGGCTCTCCATGAACGTTTCCACGGATTGCCGTCTACATCCTCACCGTGAATAAAACGCTGCCTTGTGCTTTCCACAAGTTCAGCACCGATCTGATCAAACAGTTCGTACTGATCACCACCAAACTCCCGCAATCGCTTGAGAATGGCTTCAATCGCAGAACTGTCCGAACCAATGGTTATTGCAAACGGCATGCATCACCTCACATGGTTGGCATTTTCCCCAGCACATCATCACTAAATACACCATCGGTATATGTCGTTCCGATGGGTGCTGCTGACGGTCTGGTGTCCACCTGATCCTGAACAATCTCCTGTGTTTGAGCATCCATGATCTGCAAGTCGGCTTTGTTGTCCTGCACACGCTTCAGAAAAGCAATGGCATCGTCATAAAGCTTGGTGACATGCTCGGTTGGCTGCTCAAAGTGGAGACGATAGCGTGCAATGTCACACGCTATCCGGTTTAAGTTGCTCGGCACGTTTGGCAAAGGCAGAGAATAACGGCCACCGATGTAGCCGTTGATTTCCTCCGTAGCGTCCTGCAATGCGGTTTGCACCGCATCCACAGTTTCCACCTCCTCATCTTCATCCGGTGCCGGGAACATTAACTTCAGGTTCTCGATCTGCTGCACACCAAAGCGTCTTTTCAAGTCGGCTTCAGTTGCGTACATGGTTCACCTTTAAGCTGACGCTGCGCCTGACACTTTCACAAGCGCTTTAGGTTTAGCAACGATTGGAAGTTGGTTTGACTGTACGTGCAAACCAAAGCCACGATCATAGTCAAGCGTGCGCTGTTTTGCGTAATACGGTAATGCAAGCGTATTTGCTGTTTCATTGAAGTCAGCAGGTGCGAGTGCATTCAGGAATACGTCTTGAGTACCCACTGGATACGCATGGCCTGTATTTGAAGCAACGATTGGTGTGCCGCCTACTGATTGACGGTTCACGATGAACTTCAGGCCGCCAAATTCAAAGCCAGAAGTGTTAGAACGACCTAAACGCTGTTCTGCAGCAGACCATCCCAAGAACACGTCTTTCACGCTTTTGTGATTGGTCAGCGCGTCATAGAAAGTACGGTCTACTTCAACTTCAATGCTTGAGTAAACTTCCTGACCTAAACCATCTTCGATCATGTCAATTACGTCCTGACATTTCGCAAGGATGTTGGTGGTTGCAGTCGCAAGGTCAAAGTAAACAACCTGCGGAGTCACGCCAAAGCGAGCGTTATAGTCAACGATGGTTGATCCATTCGCATCAAGGATGACGCCCTGCTTTGCTTTTGAGCGACGGAAAGCAAGCGTTGCATCAATCTTGTTTTTCATTTGCTGCAACTTGTCCAGCACTTTGCCTTGAACAGTCTCAGCCTGAGTTGAACCGAATGCACGTACACCGATTACGTCAGCAGCTAAAACCACATCCTCAAGTGGCATGTGCGGAATCGCAAAAGATTCAGCAGTACGCTCACCATCAGAGTTTTTAGGCGCTACGCCACCCCATGCAGTTGTAGGCACAAGGATTTGGTTTTCCTTGTAGAACTCAACCGTAAATTCTTTAGTTGTGCCTGCAATGTTACGGAACAGTGCTGCATCGTTTGGATTGCCAATACGAGTTGGCAGATTAGAAATTGCCGCTGACAATTCTTGAGTTGAAAAAATTGGGTCCATACATTAGCTCCTTATGCTGAACGAACAGTTGTGATGTGCAACTTCGCTAAATCTGCTAATGCTGCGGTTTTCTTAGCGCTTGCTAAGCCAGATTTAAAAGTCAGATTCTCTGAAACGACTTTTGCATTACGTGCCACGTAAACGCCTGCGCCTGTTTCGCCTGCGCCTGTAGTGACTGCATCACCCACAAAAATACCTGCGGCCACTTCGTTTTCAGCACCACCATAAATCTGTGCCTGACCATTGGAATTCAGTGAAATCACTGAACCGTCAACTAATGTTTGTGACGCAGCAACAACCACGTTTTCACGTGATGGACGATGATTGCCGTCTAATTCATTCGCCAACCATGCTGACGTTGGTTTTTCAAGAGTTACTGTCATGTGATTGACCCCTTATTGACGTTCTTTTGCTAAATCAGCCAAAGATTTAGGCTGCGCATTAAATTGTTGTTTCTCATCACCAGCCTGATGGCTGAACAGATAATTCGGCAAGTTAGGCTTTTGCGGTTCTGGTTTTACCGAGAATTGGCGAAGCTGTTTTGCTGTAAAAGCAAATGCTGTATCGTCCAGACCTTTCATTTCAGCGATGTCTTCAGCACTGAATTCTTTGCCTAAGTCTTTCGCCAAAGCGGAAATTTCAACTTCACGCTTTTGTGCTGCAAACTGTTTAATTTGCTCTTTGAGATTTGAAATCTCGGTGTCCTGCTCGGCAATTCGAGCTTTCGCCTGTTCTAATTCGGTCACGTCTGTGTCCTCTTTTGGTTGTTGGGTTGGGTTGTGGTTGGCTGCCACTGCGTTTGTGTTGTCATCTGCGCCCAAAGCACAAAAAGACACTTCACGAATACGACCATCACGGAATACTGTGATTGGCCCTTGATACGTTTTGCCGTTTACAGTGACTTGCTGATTGACCGGGATTTCTTCGATCTTGCCCGGCTCGATGCGCACTGACATTTGCCAAGGGAAGCCGTCATCAGAGTCTTGAGCGACTTGTGTACCAAACTCATTGCTCATCAGATCGCCTGAGATAACCAGGCCTTGATCGTGGCTGATTGAATGGCTATTGATGGCACCGGCACGCTGTTTCGGGTTGTGTTCGAGTAATGCGGGGATACGGCCTTTGATCTGCATAGAATCCAAATCAAAAATCACTCGTTCCCAGTACCAGTGATCAATGATCGGCTCACCGCTATAGGCCACACCGCTAAAGGTGCGTTTCTTTTTGCCTTCCTCTGGCTGACCAATTTCAAACTGGCCTAGCTGAAAGCAGTTCTTTTGCTGTTCTTGCATATTTCACCCAATAAAAAAGCACCCGAAGGTGCTTAAAGTTGAATTTGTAAATCAGTTAACTAAGGCTTTCAGTTTGTAGGTCAGCTTGCCTTTGACTGTCTCAATCGAAACCACTTCAAATGACAACCCCAAAGGAATTATCACGCCGTCGTTCAATCCGAGTTGCTGCAGATCAATACCTAAGCCTCTCATATTCTCAATCTGAATCACCACATCACCAGCAGACTCAGCCATGAGCAACGGCGCGCTCAATTGAACCGTTTGCCCGACCTGATACGCTGCGACCTGTTGCAAACCTACAGAACCTGCCACGATTGCAGTCTGATTGCTTGCCACAGCTTGAATCGCTGCCATGTCTGACCGTATCCATTGCTTAAGCACATCATCAGCCAGAGAGCTTGCAGATGCGTTTAAGTAGTTGGTTAGCGCTAGATCATTCTTCATCACGTAATCCAGTAATACCCGGATCGCACTTGGTCGAATGCCCGGATCAAGCGGAATCACTGTATTGGCTACTGTGTCGAATAGGTCTTTGGTCTTTTCCTCCATTGGAGAAAAAAGGCTTTTTAGTTTTTTAGCACTTTCCCACTCGGCCTGAATCATTTTCTTTTGCTCAAGCAAGTATTCCTTATCCAAAGCAGACTTATTGATCTTCTGGTTTACCAGGTCTTCCAGATCGCCAAATTGCAAAGGATGTGATGACCAATCCAAAGCTTCAGCAACTTGTGGAAGTTTTTCATCTGGTGTGATGCCGTATTTCAATGCCTGTGCTTCGGTTAAAGCTATGCACGTGCATCTACAGCGGAAACCCGTTGGAGGATAATGTGTTAGCCAGAAAGGATGATCTATCGGCAATACGATACGATTCAACGCTAAATGCGCTGGACGCACCCGACTGTCATCAATCGCCGAATACATCAGATATGGTCGGCGTTTCTTGTTCCGTTGCTGTTGAAGCCACCGACCATGACCATAAGCATTCTGGATATTGGTACGGAATACGTTGTCCAGATAATGTTCTGGCAGATCAATACTTTTCTCACTGACCAGTTTCTGGAAGTCCTTGAAAGTGCCACCGTCGGCAATCGATTTATTCACCGCCTTGATGACCGTCTCAATCTGCTCAAGACTCGATAGAAAGCTAACCGTGGTTGCTATCTGTCGGGTCTTAAGGTCCATTGAATAGAACTCATCAGGTAGCACGATCTTTTTACTGTGAGCGTACTGAAGCGCCTCAAGAAATGTGACTGGTTGCATATAAACACCCCATCACGAAACTCGCCACAGCCAAACAAACCATCATTATGATGAGTAGAAGTTTATTGAAGTTTGCATATGGATCTGGATTAAAAGACTTAGGTTTCCAACCAAGTCGAGGTCGACCGATTGGTATCAATGGTGGTGGTTCTACAAATTTAGGTTTTGCAGGTGACATATCAATGTCTGGCCCGTCAATAATTGTTGGCTGTTTGCATGAACACGGCATATATCCATTCCCATTGCGACCATTAAAACCCTTACGACATGAAATACATTTTCCCATCACTTATCCTCGCTCGCAGCCATATACCCTAAAATGTCCGCTGCATACAGACACTGATCTAAATTGGCTGCAAACTGTGATCGAGTTGCATCAGGAATCAACTGCATCAGGTTATAAGCCAGGCTTTCAGGACTATCAGACTTGAAGATCAATTCTTTCACCTGGTCAGGATTCAAAAGCTGTAAATCCTGAGTGTCCGTCAGTTCCTCAACTTCCTGTTGTGCCGGTGATAGCTTGCTTGCCTGTGCCTTGAAGTTAAACGCCGTCTTAGGTAATGCAGTAAACTGAGTAAATGCAGTCTGCACCGGTTCAGCAACGTCGCCTTGCTCTAGCCCGTATTCACGCTGGAAATATTGGCTAGTCAGGTTGGCTCCGGCATTCTTCAGCTTGACGTCACGGTCTGCCTTTTCGACTTCCAGTGACTTCTCTTCACCAATGATGATCTGATGACGTTCCCATCCGTTCAGGTCGCACAGTGCATTCACAATGGCCTGAATCGTTGGCAGGATCATGCGAACATCAGCTTTGAACTTGGAGTTCTGTACCTCAAGGTGAATTTCACCCAATGCACGACTACCTGCGCCATCGGTGCCACTGGTCAGCGTCTGGCCTAGAATCACCTTCTGAATGCGACGTTCAAGGTTCTTATCGAAGGTGTCATAAGTACCGGATGCGCTACCTGAAGCTGATCCTGAACTCACGATTTCAACCGAGTCACTTTGACTGATTGCAATCACCTTGCTGGCATGCGCACGCAATAAAGCGTCACGCATTTCAGTGTTTTGGCCTGTGGTAGACTTACCCACCAGCATCGGCAAACCGTACTGTTCAACAAACTTTGCCCAGAACTTAAAGCCACTGTTTTTGAAGAACCAGACCCAATACAAACGACTCAGTAACGCTTCGCCGTATGGATTCTCAAAAGTCGGCTTACAGCGAGTCATGAAGTGCTTAAACTTCTGGTCGCAGATTTCATCCTTATGGGTTTTGCTGTAATCGCGCTTAAGCAGCAATCGACCATCATTCTTAGGCTCATACCACTGCATTGGCTTTTCACCAATCCACTGTAAACCAATGAATGGTGTCACTACATTGTCATCGATATGGGTCGCTTCAGGGTTATACACCGCTTCAAGTACCGAATATCCATACCAGCGTGCATTTTGTGCACCCAATACGATATCCGACCACCATTCACGCAAATGGTCATTCAGGATCTGAGCTGCTGTAGTATCTGCTGGCTCTAAACGCCATGGTGCCGATTCGAGTTTATCCTGGCGTTTTTCAACACACTGATAAATCTCGTCATCAAACATCATGACCTTAAGATGTTGCCGGGTGATACCCGCCTTTTTCAGAACTTCATCACCATCCGGCATCCGCGTCAGGTAATTGATTAAAGCCAATTCAGCTTCATGCGAATAAAGCATGCCCGTTTCTGGCTTGCTGTTACTCTTCTTTTTGTCTTTCTTAGCCATAATAAAAACCTATGAAGCTGGTGCACTGTAATTCATCATGATCTTGGCCTCATTGATCGCGTCCGCTAACGGGTCAAATTGGTCGTCGTGGTCATGTGTCATATCTGCAGTTAAGCCTTCCACCTCATCAAAGAACGGCTGTAGCCAGGGCGCATCAACCGGAACCATCACAAAGCGGTTATCTGGTTGTTGCTCGTAGTTGCTTTCGATGTGAGGGGTAACATCCATCCAGCGTGTTAATTTGTCTGTATTTCGCTGTATTGGCAGAACCGGTATTTCAGTCTCGTGCGCCAGCGTCTGGATCAATTGAGTACCAGATGCCTTATCCTCTACTTTCATGTAGCGGATCGGCTTGGTACGCCAGTCAAATGCCTTGTGCTTGTTCAGGAAGGCTTTGGCCTGCCTGTTAAGCTCTGGTGCTTCCCACTTGCCGCGCAATATATCGATAATGTACAGCTTTCCATCCACACCCATGCCGACCAGAATAAATACAGACCAGTCGTTGTGCTCTTTGGTTTTTTGCGCTGTATCAGCAAACACGGCACGCCATAACAGTTCAGGCAATTCACGATAGCGCCCAAACCATTCAGATTTCACCAGATCACCGCCGAGTTTCTTCGGTGCCTGCATGTACTGACTACTAAATGTGTAACGCGATACCGTTGCACCGTCCTTGTCCTGACCGCCTTGCTCAAGCTGCAGCAAGGATTGAAGCGATTCCTTCATAGGCCAGTAGCTTTGCCGACCTTTCTCATCACGCTCCACATCACGTGGCACAAGTTTCTGAATATGTTCAGGCAATGTTGCAATGTATGCATCATCAATTAGTGCCGGAATGGATATCTGTGTCCAGTTACCCGGCAGGTTTCCAGTCATCACAAAGTGTGTTGGGTCTTCAGTGTGAAGTCTTTGCATGATCATGATGATTGGCGTGTCTGATGTCGCACGACGTGAGTTCACTGTATTAAGTAGCTTACGGTTTGCTGCATCACGCTTAATTTTACTGAAAGCGTCTTCTGGCTTTAATGGGTCATCAATGATGATGCACCCGGTAAAACCATCGTCTAACGTACCCGCTCGACGTCCAGTGACCTGACCACCCATAGAGGCCACATACACATGGCCCACATCGTAGTCTTCAACTGTAATTTTCCATTCTTTCTTGGAGTCGGTGCTATTGGATACAGTCAAACCCCACATCTGGCGAAAGTCTTTAGACTTCACGATGTCACGCGCTGTATCAGATACACCCTCAACCAGTGATTGTGAGAACGATAAATATAAAAAGCGTGAACGGGCATTTAAAGCCAGTCCACGTGGAATTAAATTGGTTGTGAGTTCAGTTTTACCAGCACCCGGCGGAACGTTGATAACGACGTTTTCAAGCTCACCAGCAATAACCTGATCAATAATCCATGAGATATAAACGTGGTGCCAATTCACCGTAAATTTAAAACCCATGCGAGGTTTAAAGAATCGCCGGGTGAAATACAAATGTTCATCTTCACACAGCTTCTTTTCAACCTGTGTTTGCAGATCCATTTAATATTCCTCTTGGGCCTTCTTGATTGCCTCATTGATTTGATCTTGAGTGGCTTGAACAACAGTGGTTTGAAGTGGTTTGCCGTCCTTCCCTGTAATTTCCTGACGGTTGGTGTATTGATTACCTTCCTCTTTAGCTGCCTGTTCCAGAATCTTTAAAAGCATCACCGTATTTTTTGAATTACGGACAGCTAAGTTTTGATACATCTGCAACCGGACAGCTTTGTTAGCAATCGGGATGTTTTGAGGTTTTTCCAGGAAATCTTTGCGAGTTGCTTCAAACTCTTTTTTTAAATCTTCACTTAAGTTTTGCCCTGTCCGCTTAGTTGGATCGTAAGCCTCACACTGTTGTGGAGTAACTGCCAATCCATCAAATTCTTGTTTGATAAGGTCGGCTGTTTCTTTAGGTGTATTAAATACAGCAAGCGAGCGAACTATATAGAGTTTTTGCTCTTTATTTAGTCTCGCCATAAATTCACCATTGTCCAACTACATCCAACACACAAATCAAAAAAATCAAGCCAACTTCAATAAACACGTACCGCATGCATGAGCAATATTGGCCCGAGATATTGTTGGACCATCATTTGCAAGCTCTACCATTTTTTGGACATCTGGTGATGCACCGTAACGTTGGACCACACCATGGAATTCTTCAACGTCGTGACCACGTAAATAAAGTTTTGGTAGACCAGTGGTTGGGCTGATATACATTTCACCCTCATGGTTCAACTCATATCCAATGTGATAAAGCTCATGCTCAATCAAAGCACAAAACTCAGCATCACTAGCCGACTCAGCAAAACCAGCACAAACCGTGATGATGTATTTCGGGATATATCCAAACCACTGCACCATTTGAAGCTCTTGCCGCTTGCGCTTCCATCCGCCAGCCATGATTGCAGTTTGCTCGCACTGACCAAAGACGATGCGACCACCTTTCTCAAATGGGCGACTCACCCACATGAAACCAATCAGGTCGCGACTGTAGTAAGCCAGGTGATTATGATCTGGATTGCACAAACTTCCTTCTTCTTCAATAAAAGTGTCCCATACCCAGTCTTTCAGATCCTCATCAGGATGAAAGTCATAAGGCACTTCATTGTGCATGCTCCAATCAAAATTAAAAGCTTCCATGTCTTTAGGTGGCATTGGTCGCTTCATTGGCTCATCTCCCACGCATACATCAGATCTTCAGGCGTATGCAGATAGCACCCATGCTTATTACAGAAAGCATGAATGTCGTTTAGGTATTCAGTGAACTGATCCACCGTTGCATCCGTGGTGCTGATCAATTCATTCAACCCATCAGCCACTTGCTGATACATCGGGTGCTTTTGATCTCTCAAAACCTTTACTGCTGCAAATGTCTTTCTGTATTGGCCAACATCATCACGATGATAAATACGTGCTAAGAATTGCTTCTTGAAAAATAAATGTTCTGAATCTTTATCTGTGCCTTGACGTTTAGCCCATTGAGACAGCCAAAGCCAATACAAACGATTCTGAGCCTTACTTCGATCTTCTTGCTTCTGATCAATCCGAACCACCAAAGGCTTGCCATCACTTGCAGCAGCCGCATGATGCTTATGCATAAACGCAATAGCACGACCTACCTCTTCAAATGACTTGATGATAAATTGAGCTTTAAGTTCAGAAGGCTTCGTCATCACACTTACTCAACATCACTTCCGTTTTCACAAGCCACTCTTCAAACATGATTTCACTTGCTTCACGGCTACCCAATTTGTACTGATCAAAATCAGAATGGCACACATGACACAAAGGCACTGTGAACTCATCACTGGCTTTAATCGATCTGCCCTTACCATGCTTGACACTATTTGAATGAGCAGCCTGGCTATTAGGATTACCGCATCGAATGCACGGCAACTTTCTGATTGCTGCGAGTCTTTTTGGATTCCGCATTTAGTTGCTCTTCTATGCCGTGGATCTGTTTATTCACCTTACGAAGTTCAGCACCGCACATTTCTTTAAATGCATAGCTTGAAAAGAGATGGTTGTAATTCATTAAGCGGCTGCGGTTCTTTTCGAGTACTTCTAAATTCCGTTTTGCTTCTACGATGTCCATGATCACCACCAATAAGAAAAGAAAAACCCCGCCAATAATGCATATTTAGCGAGGTCTTATGTGCCGTAATCCGTCCGGCAAAATGCCACTGGAGTGGCGAGGGTTTATTCATCCAGCCATTTGCCACACTTACGACATTCGATCTGGATAAAAATATCCGACTCATAATCATAGTGATGAAAGCAGAATAGGCGCTTTAGGAATTGGAGCATGTGGATCTCCTGAATCTGGGAGGCGGTAATTAACTCTAAACCACTACGATTAAAGAAAACCGCCATAATGGCGCCCTGATATTGCTTACACCAACATTTCTCAGGGCATTAAAAAAGCCCACCATTTGGCGAGCTTTTAATTCAATCTAGTGCTTTAACGTACACTTCGATCACTATAACACAAAATAGCATATTCGCATTTAAACGCAAGTTATTTAATCAATTTTCAGTCTTTTATCATGCCCTGCTAAATAAAACTTTCCTGCATAAACCATGTTATTAATCGAGCTACGACTCAAAGTAAATTCACGCACCATTTGATCGAGTGATAATCCCCGCACATTCTTCTCAATAAACAACTGCACCGCCACTTTTGCCGAAGCACAAACCGTCGTAGTCTTATTAAAATCAACAATCAGCTTACGCACCTGCTCAGCTTCAAAATCATTGATATGGCAAATAACCTGATCCTTACGTGGTGCTGCCCCTTTGTTGTTTTCAAGAATCAGCCAGTAGATCTGATTCACATGCAGCCCATCTGGCTCATGGCCTGATTTCATTCGACTGATCTGGATATAAGCGCCGTATTGTTTAAGCCATTCCTCAATCGTAAATTTTGACCAATCCATCACTTCTGCCTTCACCATCGCATTCATCCCTATTCCCTCTTAAATCTTGCTTAAATCTAAAATTGTCATTGTTCCCCAATGCACTGCACCTGTATCAATCCAGTAGCAGTTATCGCGCTTGCATGGCTTTTGAGTGACCGTGTGACCCATGATTACCGCATCAATGCCGGACACATGGGTGTATTGCTTTTTATCTTCGTCTAGTCGATCACGACCCCACATGGCCAACTCAGATGGATCGCGGAATACTGTTGGCTCTTGAGTGAAAGTTTCCTTAAATTCATCCCAATTGTTCTGCTCAATATGCCCATGAACAAAACCGAACTTTTTACCGTTGTGACTGATTTCCAAAACCACTGGCAACTCAGCGAAGGTTTTTGCAATGTTGTACATCGCCTGCCCATCCAGCATATAAAACCACTCACCACCATTCGCCACATGACAGCGCTTATAGGATTCGTTATGCAGCCCACCAATACATAGATCCTCATGATTGCCGCGCACTGACGTAAACCATGGCTTGGACAGTAATTCGATACACTCGATATTTTGAGTACCACGATCCACCAGATCACCAACCGCAACCAACAAATCATTTTCAAAGTCGAAGCCAATTTCTTTAAGTCGAGTCATAAGCAGGTTGTAGCAGCCATGAATATCACCAACTGCCCACAACTTCCCTTTAATTTCTTTATCCCAAATTTTTACTAAAGCCATCCCTATACCCCTAAATCTCTCTAATCTCTAAACCGTGTACCGACTTCATCAAGTGCTTCTTTAGACGGTAAACTGGCAAATTCCGTGTCATTTTGCTTTTAACATCTTCAACCACCAGTTGCCCCTTTTCCTGATAAACAAAATCCGCAACATACTTCACTGCTGGCTTGCGTCTTGGTTCATTCTCAAACTTGACTGACTCAGCCAAAATGAAAGCCTTCTGCAGTTCCAGATTCTTTATTTCCCCTGCGCGTTCCAACAGTGATAAATCCCGATAACGCCTGGCTTCTTTCTGACTATCGAAAGTGATGCCGTTAAGCACCACCTTCTTGTTTTTGTATTTAGTCACTTCCACGCTCCACACTTGTGAGCACAAACCATGGTCCCACCATCCAAGCCATCAACCCAGTGGTGGTGGCACAGATTTTTCTCAGCCTCTAAAATCGCTTTAGGAACACTCACACGACCTTCAACCTCAATCAGCTTACGTTGATACCATTCAGCCTTCTTTAAGTCCTCTAAGCCGTTTTTATGCTTATATCGCCACTGGTATTTGAAGATGTTCCCGCGAAGGTAGCCAATAAACTCATCACGGCTTAACATGGACTCCATGGCATCGATGCATTCAATTGCACCAGATGCATAGTGACTCGGATTATTTACGTTATCTGTCATTCCCCACTCCAAAAACTGTTTTCAAATTCTTCTTTTTTCTGCATTTCTTCAATTTCACGATGTGCAGCATCCCATTGCTTTTGTGCTTCATCACGTTCTGCTTGTGTTAAGCGATGGTCATGGCGCTTATCGTTCAGTGCTTTTAAGTCTGTCATGCCGCCAACTCCTGCAAACGATATTTCCTACGCATCCCGCGACTCACACGTTCAGCCTTAAATTTTGAATAGCTTTGGAAGTCTTTAAACTTGATCTCGGCTTTCATGTAGCACATGCACTTAAACAGCTTGTAACCCTTATCTAAAAATGGCTTATGCACATCATCAGTTTCTTGCTCTAAGCCTTTCCATCTGCGCTTAAACCCATGTTCATCCACCAACTTTGCATCACTTCCACCAAGCTTGAATTGGTCGTATGTCATGCTTGGCACATTGAATTGCACTGCTGAGGTTTGGATGTCGGTTGGGTCGTCTTGGTGGTAGTAGTAAGAATCCATACCCACGAAAAATGCTGTGTCGTCAGTCATCAAATCCCACAGAATTGCCACAATTAAATCGCCATCAAAATATTCATACATGCCCTCGATAGCCTGTTTTTTTGATGCGCCAGCCGCTTTCAATCTGTTTGATGCTTCGGTCAATTCAACATCATCAAACGATGACCACAGCTCGTAAGTTTTAGCCATTTCAGCCTTATACAATTGGCCTAACTTATTCGGATTGTATTTTTTATTACGCTTTGGCTTTTTCATGCTGCTTTCACCCTTTTAATCTTTGCCGCGTATTCTTCTTCCAGTTGTTCAACCCGGTTTTTCACCTTCATAATCTTGTCGTATTCAGACTTGGTCAGTTTTGAGCTTTTCGCAGGCGTAATAGTTGAACGGATTCGCTGTGCTGGAATGCCAGTTAGTTCGGCTAGATATGATCTACGTGGTTTATTGCGATTCACACTGTCATTGCACCAGGTAATCAGGCGATCAACTAAACTTGGATCAACATACTGGCTACCTAAAACCTCCTTGGGCGTATTTTGAGGACGTGGTTTAATCTGGAATCCCGGCAATGATTTAATCTTTCCACCACGTTTCAAAAATGCTTCCACATCATTTTCAAGCTGCTCACGTAAATTGTTCTTCTTCACCGCTGCTGTGTAGCTCATGTGAGCCAATAATTCGTTTGTAATGCTCATGCTGCACCCCAAATAAATCCTCTTGCTCACCCTGACGCACATCACCACCCCACTGCATAGCCATAGCATCAGCAATCCCCTGGAATGTTTTGGATCTGATGTTGGATCGCTCTTTACCCGGTGAACAGAAATGAATGCGCTCACGTTCCTTTCTCGGAAGTCGCATCATTTCCTCCTTCACATCCATTGTTGGATTGAGCAATGGCAGACCCTTCAACCATAGGCATGTAGTTTTTTGCTCCATGTGTCCAAACTGCCACGGATGAATAATCTGATCCGGTTTGCGATATACGCTCGACATAATGCAGACAGGGTTTTCAATGGCGATGCGCGGAATGTCACACTTGGCCAGCATCATAAAAAAGCTCACTGCTGCATGCTGACGGCCATCATGAATCTTCTTTTCAAAATGACGGCTTCCGCTTACTGCAATATGCGTACACGGTGGATGGGCAATCATCATGTCAAATGGATAATCCAGGAGGTCGCGTACATCACCCTGGTAATGTGGTCCAAAATCAGAATCACTTGGCTGCATGTCACATGAAATTGCATCATGGCCAAGCTTGATAAATGCATCACGGACAGTGCCGGACTTCTCGCATGCGATTAGAATCTTCACACCCCACCCCCTGCGCTTTCCTCTACTCGTACCGATGCAAAGCGACAAATATCCAAACGATCCATCACCCGAACTACGCCTTTCTTGCCATGACGGTTTTTAGCGATAATGATTTCTGTAATACCGCTCGGCATTTCGTCATCACTGTTTAAAATTGGATGCACCAGTAAAATCTGATCCGCGTCTTGCTCGATCTGGCCAGACTCTTTCAAGTCGGATGCCTTTGGTCGCTTCCCTTTTTCAGATTCACGGTTGAGCTGTGCCAGTGCGATTACAGGACAATCAAATTCCTTCGCCATCGCCTTCAAATCACGACTGATTGAACTGACTTCCTGATAGCGGTCTTTCTTGGTCGGGTCGCGTACCAGTTGCAGGTAATCAATGATGATGCAGCCCAATTTTTTGTAGTTGCGCTTGGCCTTACGTGCATAAGAATGAATCTCTGCAATGGTCGGCTTTTGCTTATCTTCGATGTGAATCGGTAGCTTGCTAAAACGATCCTGAGCATATGCAAATTCCTGAATCATCCCGTCGTACAGATCGGCATTGTGGATGTTGTCGTATGGAATCTGGGTGAGTGCTGAGATACAGCGATTCGTGAATGTCTCTACATCCATCTCGGCAGATACAACCAGTACCGCTTCCTTGAACTGCATAGCGGTCTGAATCGCCACCATTTGCGCCAGAGTGGATTTTCCTGATCCAGGTCTACCACCGATCACACAAAAGTGTCCGCGCTGAATGGTGCCCACCACGTTATCCAAATGAGGCAGGTTGAATTTAACCCCTGTGTACTGCTTGTTGGCTTTCGCTTCTGCTTTCTGGATCAGCTGATCACCAGCGCGTTTTAGCGCTTCAGCAAATGTAAAACTGGACTTCTCCAATTTTTCATTGGTGGTCGCCTTGTTCAGGATATTCTCAGCAGCGTTATGCACGTCAGGCACGGTTAAGTCTCTTGCCACTTCCTGAATGCTTCGGCCCATCTTTTCAACTTCACGATGCGCTTTCAGCTTGTTGAGTTCAGCAACATAGGATTCCAGGTTGTAGAAGCTCGACGGTGCATCTGTCATCAACGTCATCAGGTATTCAGATGGACTTACGCCAACCAGTGAGTTTTTCTCATTCAGTTTCTGTTCAACGAAAACCACGTCGTACGGTTTGTTCTCATTAGCAAGGTCAGTAATGGCTTTGTAGATTTCCTGGTGGCGAGTTGCGAAGAAGCAATTTTCGTCCAGATCGTTCATCACAGTTTCAAGTGAGTTTTGAACGGTCATGAGTGCAGCAAGTACACATTGCTCGATGGAGTTGTTATGAATATCGATCATTACCAATCCCCCATGTCAGCTTGGAGGTTTTGGGTGTCGACAGGTTGATTCTGTGGGTTGGCTTGCTGCATGAGTTTTTCAGTAAGACCTGAATCACGTTTAATCCACTTCACAAAATTCGAATACATCTGGGCATCACCTACTGCACCAGTGATAATTTTGTTTTCGTAGTGAGGATTAATTTCAAGCAAAATTTCTTCAGCTTGGTCTTGAGTGATTTTTGGTAATCCAGAACGCTGTAACCAAGAATTCAGAGAATGTAAATCTGGTGTCCAGAGATTCAGAATTTCATCCGGTGAATTTTTTGCGTTTGCGCTCTCTTTAAATTTTTCTTTAATATTTTCTTTTATAGGGTACGGTTCAACCGTACTACCCCCATGCGGTTCAACCGTACTACCCCCATGCGGTTCAACCGTACTACCCCCATGCGGTTCAACCGTACTACCCCCATGCGGTTCAACCGTACCAGTATCGTTTGTTAGTACTACGGTTGTTTGGGATGGGTTTGGGAGAATAGTGATCTGATTTGTTGTGCCAGTTGTGCGGGTAACAGAGATTAATTTAAGCTGTTCAAGTTCACGAATACGAGCGTAAACAGTTTCATCTCGCTTGATGCCGCAATACTTTTTAAAGGTATCTGTAGCAATCGATGCCTTGCTGCGATTAAAGCCCACAGTTTGACGCAGAATGAGCATATAGCACTTGAACGCCTTATCACTAAGCTGCGCCATATACATGTCATCAATGACGAAATTAGGCGTTCTAGAGTACTGTTCGGTCACAATGACTGCCTTTTCTGTTAGTTTTTCAAAATCCAGTCCAATGTTCATGACACCACCTGCATTGCAAATTTGCATAATTCAGCTTTCGCTTTAGCTACCGCTTGAGAATTGGCGATGGTTTTTTCGGCCATGTATCGCTCGACTGCTTTTTGAAATAAGTAAATCTTTCTATTTACTTCGATTTCGGTTAAAATTTGATTGTTCATAATGGTTTACCTCGTGATTGAACATGAAGCCTGACCTCATCCCTCAGGCTTTTTCCATTTGTAGAGCTGATAAATATTTGGCGCACTGGCCTTTCATGGCCTTGCGTAATGACTGAATGTTGTGTTCGATCTCTTCCAGGATGCGATCTGTTTCATCCATCTCAGCAGGCGTTACTACCCCGTCTTCTAAAGCGTTCAGAACCTGTTTGTTCGCTTCACCATTGCTGATGTTCATACCAAGTAATGACTCAAGAACAGTTAGCTCATGCCCTTTTCCTTCGGCGTCAGCTACAGGAATCAGCATCAAACCCAATTGATGTGCCCACACTTTTAAAACTGCAGGATTTTGCGTATAGGTCAGCATGAATTCGAATGCTTTAAGGCTTGGCAAATGCTGTTCCATGTTTGGATTGGCATAGTTCAATGCTGTCTTGTGTGATACACCCAACACGTCTGCAATTTCCTTTGGCGTAATCCCCTTGGTCTGGTGGATCATCTTGTGCAAAGCAGCTTTAGTTTCCTTTGATATATCCATGTGAATTCCTGTTTATATTCACGTTTATTTCAAATAGTTACGGGTTGATAATGAAATTAAGCAGTTAAAAGTGCCGTGGGCTCTTTCTGACTACGAACAATTTTGTAAGAAATGGTTGGAACAAGAGCCATGATTTTTCCAACGGAAGGATCCGGAACATATTCCCCCCATTGATTGACTGCTTGAGGAGTAATGCCAATTTCATCAGCTAGATGCGAAGCATTTTTAAAATGCTCAATTGCATCGCTGGTTTTAATAAGTACTTTCATATCAATACCAAAAGTATGCTTTATTTTTAAAGTGTACTTTAATACATATTTGCAAGCAAGCTTTATTGATTGTGTTGTAAGCTGGCTTTAAAATTAAAGTGAATTTTACTATGAGCACACTTGAGGATCGGATTAATCAAGCTATATCTCATTTCTTGACGAAAAATAATTTAAAGAAATTGGATAGAGCTGCTATGGCTAAGTACTGTGGGGTATCTGTAGCTGCTGTAGGCCAATGGATAAATGGAAAAACTGGCTCTCTAGATAGTCTTAAAAATGCTAAAGCCGCTCAGTATCTTGGGGTAAATCCTTATTGGCTGGCGGGAGACTCAAAGTTCAATATGATTGAAGTATCAGGCAATCTAAAACTTGATAATAGTATTGATCTATCAAAGAAACAGGAAATTATAGGTCGCCTCATCCCCGTCATCTCTTGGGTACAAGCAGGCGCATGGACTTCTGTTGAAGCAGTTCCAGCCGGTACACAATTCGAAGAATGGCTACCGCCTAACCCACGATGTGGAAAGAATGGCTATGGCTTAGAAGTGGTTGGTGAGTCAATGCTCCCAGACTTCCGCCCTGGTGATAAGATTTATGTGAATCCAGATTTTCTACCAGCTGATCTTAAGACTGGCGATCTAGTTATTGTTGCCTGTGACGGCGATAGCGAAGCGACCTTCAAAAAACTGATTTTAGAAAGTGGCCAAGTTTATTTGCAGCCTCTAAATCCTAACTGGCCAGAGCAGACCATCCCCTTAAGAGATGGCTGCAAGCTGGTTGGTAAAGTGGTGGGGTTGTATAGGGATGTTTAAAAAGTAAGTCACCGGTGACTTTGTGGAAATAAAAAGCCGCTTATGCGGCTTGGGTATTAACTTCGAACCCGACGCAGTCCCTTAGAACAGATCGGGTGATGATAGGAATCAATGCAGTTTATAGGGTTTTGGTTTGGGAATTAATTGGGCTAAATTCAGCAAGTGCTAAAATAAATCTAGTATAATGCTAGGTATCTACAAGAGGCTTTTAAAGACTGATGGTTATTGAATTGGTTAAACACTCACCAAATGCGCTAAGACGCTATATGACTGACATGAATGTGTCAGCGAGTGCACTCGCCAATTTAACTAAGATATCTCAAAGCAAAATTAATAAGGCCTTGGATGAAGTTGAAGTATTTAAGCTGAGCCAATTAGAAACTATTTCAAAAGTTTTATTTGTGCCAACAGTGTATCTAACAACTGATAATTTTATCTATGAGCGTAATACGCCTGAAATAATAGAATTTAGAAATCATATAGATATTCCAGAAGATAGATATAAAGAAAATGCTTTAGTGCAGGAATTTTGCCAAGTTAGAGATAACTTTATATCTATATTAAGTTCTCTGAATGAAGAGCCTAAAGCTTTCGATTTGAAGCTTAGCGGAACTAATGCAGAAGAAGATGCTCAAGCAATAATTGACTATTTTGGTTTTTACACACACAGCAAAAAAATCAAGAATTCAGATGATTACTTTAATGCTTGGAGAGACATTGTAGAGCTCATGGATGTAATAGTTATAGATAGAGGGCGTGATAAATTTGGCTCGGATGGTATGTGTTTGTATTTTGATGCCGCACCCATTATTGCCATTTTTAGCTCAGGACAATCTCAATCTAGAAAGCTATTTACTTTAGTTCACGAAATTGTCCATTTGGGATTAGGTAGTAGTGTCTTTGATGGACGATTACTAGAATCTGACAATAGTCTTGAAAAATATTGTGATCAAGTTACAGGGTATGTTTTAGCCCCAAAAAATATTGTGGCTGATTGCTTTAATGAAAATTTAACCATCGAAGAGAATGTTATTCTTATTCGAAAACAAACAAAAGCAAGTAAGGCGGCTATTGCCATTCAGTTAAAAATGCTTGGATTAATAAATCAAGATCAGCTTGTTGATTATTTAGATTACATTAAACCCAAAGAAAATGGTGGGGGGTTCGGTTCTAAGAAGGAAAATATGGTCTTAAAGTATTTTGGCTACAACTTTGTTGAAAAAGTTATGAGTGCAATGTGGCAAGAGCGCATATCATCCAATACCGCCAAAAATATTCTTGGATTCCATAAGACATCAAAACCGTCAGCCTTTAAAGAATTACAGCAAAAGGTCTTCTAATTATGATTAAAATTAGCTTAGATACAAATGCTGTATTAGACTTTTGTTACAGAAATTATCCAGAACAAATATTTAAAGAAATATGGAGTTCTTTAGAAAGCTCCAGACTAGCCAACCAAGTTAAGTTTTATATGTGCGAAGCTGTTTTGCATGAAATTGAACAAAAGATTGCAGACTATGAGTATGATGAATCAATATTTCATGCCTTTCTTGATCGTTTCTGTGTTCATCAAATCAAGCCAAATGAACACGGAACATCAATCCTTGGTTTGAAACAAGAGTTATTAAAATATAATGCATCAAAAAATTCACACCACGTAACAAAAGATAATTACGCTGATCTCGATGTTGTTAGTTTGGCTCATCATTATGGTTCAGATGCTTGTGTTATAACATGCGAGCAAAGAAATCCTTTTTTAAACTGGGATGCTAAATCACAAGGCCACAACATAAAAGTTCCCAATATTTGTGAAAAACTAAATATTGAATGTGGTAACTGGTCTTATTTATTTTCAAAACTTGGCTTTTTGTTTTAATTATTTTTATATTTTCCCCAAACAACCCACCCCAGCGGTGGGTTTTCTTTTGTCTATTAAAACATAAATAAAGCATAGTTTAAAAATATATTTAAAGCATGCTTTACATATAATATTTATTAAAGTATGCTTTAACCATCAAGTGAAAAGAAACCTCAGCGTAGCGCTAACTACCTGAGGCATGACCCACACCTAACCTGTGAGTGAAAACATTATGAATAAACACCCAGTACAAAGTCAATTGCCGGAATTCGGCACATCACGCATGACGTCTCCACGTCTGTACCAGCATCCTGAGCCACAGCAAGAATCAAAAATTGCCGAAGCTGCCAAGAATACTGCGGCTTTCCTGCTTCTTATCTGCATCTTTGGCGGTCTTGGTTTCATGTTCGTTCACCAGGCTGACCGTGAATCCGCTAACCAAATTGAAACAATTGCGCAGGCGGTGACTGTGGAGGATGCGGAATGAATACTCAAGTGAACACTCAGGAAATTGAAAACGCACGCCAGGCATGGCTAGAAGCACGTCGTCTTGGTATTGGTGGCTCTGATGTGGCTGCAATTCTGGGATTAAGCAAATATAAATCCCCTTACCAACTTTGGCTGGACAAAACAGGCCGTACAGACGTTGAGGATTCTCAAAGCGAAGCGTCTTATTGGGGCACCACCCTGGAAGACATCGTTGCGAAGGAATACGCAAAACGTAACGGTGTGAAGGTTCAGCGCGTGAATGCCACTATTGTTCACCCAGAACATGACTGGATGCGCGCCAACATTGATCGCGCCATTATCAATCCTGATATCTCAGGTAATGTCCGTATCAAAGACGGAAAGCTGACCACTGACCGTATTCTGGAATGTAAGACTGCTAACCAGTACCTGGCGAAATTGTGGGGTGATGAGCAGTCTGAACAGGTGCCAGATTACTACCTGACACAAGTGCAGTGGTACATGGGTATTACAGGTGCTTCGATGTGTGGTTTAGGTGTGCTGATCGGTGGCCAGAAGTTCCGCAGTTATCAGGTCGCATTCGATCCTGAGCTGTTTGAAATGCTCACAGATGAATGCTCAAAGTTCTGGAATGAGCATGTTCAGGCTGACGTTCCACCTGCACCAACTACGTTTGATGATGTGACTCATCGATGGGAACGCCACGTTGCAGGTAAAGACATTGATGTGGATGCAAGCCTTGAGCAGTTGCTTACAGAGTACAAAGACCTGAACGGCACGATCAAGGAAGCAGAAGAAGAACTGAAAGCACTCAAGCTGCAGATCGTGTCACGTTTTGAAGATGCGGAAGCCATCATTTCAGGCGGTAAAAAGCTGGCAACGTACAAATATCAGGAGCGCAAAACACTGGATAGCACTGCACTGAAAGCAGCACATCCAGACATTGCAGAACAGTTCACAAAAGTTTCAGGCACTCGCGTGCTACGCATTAACTAATTTTTTGGGAATAAAAAACATGAACTCAATTGTAAAAACAGGACAAAACACTGCCGTTAATTTTCTGACTCCGAACAACCTGCAGGAAGCAATGCAGATCGCTGAAATCCTTGCAAGCTCTGACATTGTGCCGAAGGACTACCAGCGCAAGCCAGGCAACATTCTTGTTGCTATGCAGTGGGGTGCTGAAATTGGCTTACAGCCACTTCAAGCCATGCAAAACATTGCGGTGATCAATGGCCGCCCTTCGATCTGGGGTGATGCAATGCTGGCTCTCGTCCGTGGGTCTGGATTACTGGAATCCATCAAAGAGGAGATTACACCGGATGGATTGAAGGCTATCTGTACTGTGAAACGTAAAGGTGAGGAACCAGCCGTTTCAGAATTCAGCATGGAAGATGCTAAACGCGCCGGACTATCTGGCAAGCAAGGCCCGTGGACTCAGTATCCAAAACGCATGATGAAACTACGTGCACGTTCTTACGCTCTGCGCGATGTGTTCCCGGATGTGCTCAAAGGTATGGCGATTGCTGAGGAAGAACAGGATAAAGAAATCGATATAACACCAGCTGGCGCACCTAGAACAGAAACCAAGCCGAATACAGGCGCATCTGCTCTGAAAAGCCGCCTGAAAAAGAAAAATGATGCTGTTGATTCTTCAGCTAAAGAGCTGGATCTGAGTGTGTATTACATCAACATCAAGGATGCACGCACATTAAACCAGCTTGAAAAAGTGGGTGAAGAAATTGCAGCACTAAACCTTGGCGAACCAGCCAAGTCTGAAATTGGCGAAGTATTTAAAGAGAAGCGCCGTCAATTGAAGGAGCAAGTGAAATTGCTTGTTCAGTCGATTATCGACCAGATCAATGATGCTTCAGACATGAATGCTCTTAACCAGATTATGGAAAACGAATTTGAGCCAGCATCAGGCGAGATGACTGACGAGCAGATCGCACAAATTAATTCTGCTTATGAAGCTCAAGAAGCAGCTTTGACACCTTGAGCATGGACGATTGCACCCTTCGGGGTGCTATTTAGGAGTGAAAGCAGCATGAAAAAACACTACCGAGTCCACCCTCTCATGAGTGAAGCCTTCATTATCTGGCTCACTCACCTTGGGTATAAATGTGTAATTTCTGCTGGCGGTGCACAGTTTTATAACACTGCTACAGGTAAGGGCTTCCCGCGAAACGTAATGATTATGGCGAACGGTCGCTTGAATAAAGCAGCGACTCAATTGTTTGAAGAATTTAAGGGGCATGACCCTTTTGGCGAGGTGGTGTGATGGATATTGAAAAATTAAAAGCTGAATTTGAGCAGTCTGAATGCTTCAAGCGTCTTGAGCATGTTGCGCAGTACACTTTTTTTGAATTTGGGGCGTATATCAAAAGAACTGATGTTCCAGCTGACATTGAAAAGAAGTGTAAGCACTTAATTACAGCTCTGATTTTTAGCTGGGAAGCATGGAGGGAAGCCAAAGCGAACGCGGTGCCGGCTCAATTGGATGTCAATTCAATACTTCATGATATTGATTACTATTTTGATAATGGTTTGAGCAATACAAAAAGAATCGCTAATAACTTGCTTCAGTCAATTTATGAAAAGTTGAGTGGTGAAGTTAAAGCATAGGAGCCAGCCAATGATTGAAATTCAACAAAAAATTTCTCTGGCCAACCTGGTAATTGATCACCTTTATAAAGAAAAGCCATTTTACTTAACCATGAGTGAAAAGCAGTTTGAAATGTTCTTGAGCATGGTTGAAGCATCTGGTCTGGATATCGGGTTCTCAATTAAGAATATGGCCAATCTGGTGCGTATTGAGTTTGATGAGCGTAATGCCGATCGCGTATATCACGCGCTTTCAAGCTTTATTAATGAGCATGAATTGCCTGAAACGGTAGTAAAAAGTTTAAAGGAGGTGTCTTGAATGGCTCGTTACACCATCACTGTTGAAGCCGAAAGACCGCCTCAAATCATGTTAGGTCAGACTATTGGCGGTGCAACAGTGAAGGAGCTTAAAGAGGTTGAAGTCGAATTGGTTTCAGCTTCTCACCTAGCTCAGAAATACAACTTGTCAGTGACCACGATTCGAGAAAAGTTAGCCCCGATCAATCAAGGTACACAAGGCAAGGCGCTATACAATCCACGCCTTGCACATGACTTGCTGACCGTGAAAGTTAAAAGAGGCAGACCGAGAGCTAATTAGCTCTCACTGTCATTAAACATTTCCACCAGGTCTTGAGCATCTGGATTGTAATAAGTGTTCACTAGCATCGAAATCGTCTTGTGGCCTGTAATCTTGGCCAACACTTCTACCGGTAATTTCCTCACTTTCACCATTCTTGTAATAGCTTCATGCCGCGAGTCATGGAAGTTGATATGCGGCAGCCCTGCTCTTTTCTTAGCTCGAACCCATGTGGCGCAACATTGATCTTTATCAATTGGCAAAAGTTGATTATTGGTTTTAGGCAGTAATGATAAAAGTCGTTTCGCTTCCTTAGATAATGGAACGTTTCGAGATTCACCATTTTTAGTCATCGGTAAATGCACAAAGCCTTCTTTAATATCCTGTCTTTTCATGGCAAGGATTTCACCCTGACGCATTGCGGTTTCCAAAGCAAATAGGAATGCCCAGGCTACATAATGACGTGATGTTTCAGGTGTGGTGATTCCATCCCAACTTAACGCCTTGAGCATTAAAGCCTGATCTTCCTCAGTGATACGCTGACTTCTTGATTTTTCTTTGCCTGGCATCGTGACTGAATGCCACACATTGGAATCAATCAGAAATAGTTCTTTCATGGCATAAGTGAACACGGCTGAATAAATCGCATGCTCATTCCTGAGTGTTGCCACCTTTACTTCTTTCTTACGGTTATTTCGCCATTCTGCAATATCGGCAGGCTTAAAGTCATAAATAGACTTGTCTGCTAAATTTGGTGCAATTCGATCAAGGTTTTTTATTTTGAAATTGATTGTTCGTGCGGATCGCATGTGTCGACCATGCTCTTGATAGTATTTGGCGCATAAATCTCTAAATGGATAAGCAGGCTTTTCACCTTGTTCGATTGCTTTTTTACCGGAGCGAAGCTCAAGCAATTTGTTATAAGCCCATTGCTCACATTCTTTTTCTGTGTCGCGTGTAGCTGAGTATCGTTTCTTGTCAAAAGTTACAATGATACGCCAGCTGGAACCCCGCTGGATGGGCTTTGGTATTTTCATATTGTTGGTGCAGATTTGGTGCAGATTACTTTTTATTCTAGCGATAAAGTTGAAAAATGAAAGGAAATAGAGGGGATTTTGTGCAGATATGTCAGAAGTTTAGTGATGGTATTTGATTTACACATAGTTTTAAATTATTGTTTTTATTAATTTAATTTTATTTTTACTTTTAATTTTTGTCTTATTTTTAGAAAAGATCATCTAAAATCATTGTATACTACCTTTTTATTATGTAGCCCAGATCAACTTCCTGAGGTTGATCAAGCCTGTAGTGAATTTCATGAGCACCTTAATTCTTATTACCTCCGCCCCGACATCGATACATGCCTGGCATGCCTTGGGTCTTGCCAAGGCATTACAGCAAAAACAGGAAGACTTTCGGGTTTTCTTCTATCAGGACGGTGTGTCAGTCGCCAATGCCTTGCAGTGGGTTCCAGACGATCAGCGTCATCTCACTCGGGAATGGCAGTCCTTACAGATTCGTCTGCCGGTGTGTGTGAGTGCGGCGTTAGCACGTGGCATCACAGATCAGGAAAATGCTCAACGTCACAATATTCAACAACATAATCTTGCAGATCAGTTTGAACTGGTCGGATTGGGCGAACTCGCTGATGCTGTCCAATCTGCACATCGTCTGCTTCAATTCTAATCGCTCTATTTTCGGGATATGTTGCTTTTAAAAGGTATATTGTGTGAAATCTGTACTCGTTATATTAACCCAGTCCAACCTGAATTCCTTGCAGATTCATGAAAGCCTCTCAGCTACCATGGTACTGGCAACCTTCGGCTCAGAAGTAAAAGTATTATTGCAAGGTGCGGCCTTAAGCTTGCTGCGTTCTGAGCTGGAATTTGATCAGCTGAAACATGCATTTAAAATCGCATCCAACATGGTGGATAGCTTTGAATTCTATGACCTGACGCCAATTCTAGTAGAGAGCAAAAATCAGAACTCGCCTTTTGTTCAACATACTGAACAGGAAATCGAATTCGTTGAACTGAATCCTGCCTTCATTCAAGGCTTTGACCATGTGCTGTACTGGTAAGGTGATCTCCCATGTCTAATTCAACTCTTTATATGATCCAAGCCAGCTATGCAGCAACGGCGCAGGTGTTAGAACAGCTATCCCAGCTTTATAGTGAAAATGATCAGGTCATCCTGATGGGTGATGCCATACTGGCAATAGAACATCCTTTTTTGAAGCAACTTAAAGAAATTTATATTCTGGAAAATGAGGCTCAACTTTTACCTCAACCAGACATTGCCAACTTAAAAATCATTAACTATGCCGAATTTGCAGAACTATGCCTTGGCTTTAACCGCTGCATTTCGCTGAAGTAATACGGATTAAACATGAATTTAGAGCTAGACCAAGATGGTCACTTAGTCGATTACACCATCTGGAATGAAGAAGTCGCCCAAGTACTGGCAGATAGTCTGGATCTGCAACTTACCCCTTGGCATTTTGAGATCCTGCAAGCCGTACGTCAGTTTTACCAGCAGTTTGGACATTCACCTGCAACGCGTCCTCTAATTAAATTCCTGATGAAAACCGTCAGTCCAGAAATTAACAATGCGATACTGCAGGAAAGATTTAATACTGGATTAGTGGCACGTCACTTAAGCCGTCTGGCAGGGATTCCAAAACCACCCAACTGTCTATAAGCACACTGTTCAATAATAATACCCAAGTCATTTAGGCTATTCTCATCAATTTACAATACTTTGAGATCGATAAAAAAAGCCCAGCGAATTGCGGGCTTTTTATTTACTAGAGAATAATTAGCCAACTTTAAGCATAGCGTGTTCTCAGCTTGGCAATCGCGCGATATAACTCATGCTGATATTCAGGTAGATAGCTTAGTAGCAACCGAATATTTTCCTGAGCTTCCTCATGCTTAAGCGTGTTGTTTTCGAGCATTTTCTGCTGCTTGTTTAAAAAGGTTCTGAGCTGCAGATATTCCGGTTTTTTCCCGCTACGCAGTGCATCTAGCATATTATAGTAGTCAGTCAAAAAACGATTACGTTCCTGAATTTGCGGTGAAAGCAAGTAAGGAGAATTGCCTTGATGTTGCCTGGCCTCGCTGACACTTTCAACTGGCTCTGAAGATCGCGAAATTGCAAGTGTTTTACCATGCAGCAATACCCCAGTCGGCACATAGGCATAATTCAGCCCCAGATCTTTCCGATAGATTTCCTCATGAATCTGAAAGCCGATCAGCCACAACACTAAAAATAAAGCGATGATACTAAATAGATAAACACCTCGTTCATTCATAAGCCACCTCCAGATTAACTCTGTTTAGGTTTAGGAATTGAAACGCTGTAAATTTCTGAAATACAAAATTTACGTTATGTAACATAACGACGCTCATGAGCAGTGCTCCAATTTATTTTTTGTTTTTCTTGTTTTATTTTTTGTTTTTCTATAGACACCTCAAGTGTGCCTTTGTATTAAAAATATACAAAATGAAAAATTTTGTGAAGTGCTATCCGACCAAAAATAAACCCGGAATATGCTATTCATCGGCATGTTCCGGGTTTAATGAAATCTTAATATTTTTTTAAGAGCTGGAATTACTCATCTACAATATCAACAAAATGGGCACTCAAGACTTTGGCTAAATCTGCTGGTATTAAGCCAATGTCCAGCCCACGCTTGCCACCGCTGACATACATTTTTTCCAGTTTTTCCGCAGATGCGTCAATGACGGTTTTCAGGCGTTTCTTTTGTCCCACCGGACTGATCCCGCCAACCAGATAACCCGTTAACCGTTCAGCCTGTTTCGGATCCGCCATTTGAAGCTTTTTGCAGCCAAATGCATGTGCTACTTTTTTCAGGTTAAGCTGATGGTTCACGGGTAAAACAGCAACGAAATACTGCTTTTCATCAGTGACTAGTAAAGTTTTAAATACTTCTTCAACAGATAGTCCGAGCTTTTCTGCCGCTTCCAGACCGAAGCTTTTCGCATTTGGGTCATGTTCATATTCATGAATGCTGTATTCGATTTTATTGGCTTTTAAAAGTTTGCAAGCTGGGGTCATGGTCTTGGCTATTTTGTTATTGAGGCCTTTATTATATGAAATTCAAAGCTGGAACGTGCAGCTACAAGATATTCATCGTTTAAACTTTCTGCGAATAGTCGATTTATTAGAGCCAACGCATAAAGCGGCACACTTTACCTGATTAAAGCAATATGAATTCATACCAGCTTTTGCCAATCCTGATGATTTTCAAAATTGACCTATGTACATTTTTTCGTCTGCAGTAATGAACATTTCAGTCATTAGGATTTTTAGGGCTTACTCATTGTTAGAAGCCATCAAGATCAGGAGCTATATTCCTTATTGTCTGTTCTTGATCAGATACATCGAAATATAAATTTTTATAAAACAAAGTGCCTTTTATCAGAAACTTTTAAAATAACCCATTTTGGAATCATTTTTTATTTTTTTAAATTATTTCATTAACTTAGATTAATTAAACCAATTATCCTCAAGTACTATAAATCAAAGCATTGCTTATACCCTATATCAATAAAAAGAGAGGAAACAAATGATTTCTTATAAGAGAAATAACAACGAGGTTGATTAACTGAGTTTATTGATTTCTGATGAAAACCAGTTGACTTATCGATAGTCGCGTAGCAATGTTACAGAAACATTATTAACTCATTTCGCCAATTCAGCATACAATGTAAAACTTCGACATATTTTCCATATTTGTCATTTTTTAACATTGCCAATTCTTTGCAAAGTTCGCATTATATAGGCCGCTATTAGGCACGCGCTTTCTACACCAATTCAAACAAAATTTTTAAAAAATGTAGAATTTCATGCCATAATGGAGGAAGTTTGCTGAGAACTTGCAAACTTTTTTGAAACTTTTGAATTGGAGCAAGCTGAATGAGTTCGACCATTTTGGTCATTCATGGACCGAATTTGAATTTGCTAGGAAAGCGTGAACCAGAAGTCTATGGTTATTTAACTCTTGATGATATCAATCAACAGCTGATCGCCCAGGCGAAAAATGCCTCCGTAGAATTAGAAACTTTCCAGAGTAACTGGGAAGGTGCCGTTGTCGACCGAATTCATCAAGCACAACAAAACGGCGTGCAATACATCATCATCAATCCTGCAGCGTTGACACATACCTCTGTTGCAATACGTGATGCCCTACTTGGTGTTGCTATCCCATTTATTGAAGTCCATTTGTCCAACGTGCATGCACGCGAGGCATTCCGACATCATTCATATTTATCCGATAAAGCCATCGGCGTGATCTGTGGTTTAGGTGCAAAAGGCTATGCTGCCGCACTCGACTACATCATTGAAAAAATTCAATCTTCTCAGCAATCTTAATTAGGAATACTGTCTCATGGATATCCGTAAAATCAAGAAACTCATCGATTTGATGATTGAGTCTGACTTACAGGCGATCGAAGTTAAGGAAGGCGATCAATCCATCGCGCTAACTCGTCGCAATCCAGTGGTTGCAGCAGCTGTTCCTGCAATGCCTGCACCTGCTGCTGATGTTCCAGCAGCGAAATCACCACGCGGTGCAGTTGAAAAATCTCCAATGGTCGGTGTGTTCTATGCAGCACCAAGCCCAGGCGAAGCTCCATTCGTAAAAGTTGGTCAAACCGTTTCTGCGGGTGAAACACTGGGTATCATCGAAGCAATGAAAATCATGAACCCAATCGAAGCAACTCAAAGCGGCGTAATTGAAGAAATTCTGGTGAAAAATGGTGAAGTGATTCAGTTTGGTCAACCACTTTTCCGTTACCGCGCCTAATCACTTCGGGGATTCATAATGTTGCAAAAAGTTTTAATTGCAAACCGAGGTGAGATTGCCCTGCGCATCGCCCGAGCTTGCAAAACTTTGGGAATTAAAACTGTCGGTGTCTATTCAGACGCTGACAAGGACCTGATGCACCTGCGCTTCTGTGATGAAGCCGTGTGTATCGGCCCTGGCGCGAGCAGCGACAGTTACCTGAATATTCCAGCCATTATCACAGCAGCTGAAATTACTGGTGCAGATGCCATCCACCCAGGTTACGGTTTCCTATCTGAAAATGCTGAATTTGCTGAAATCGTGGAAAGCTCCGGCTTTATTTTTATCGGCCCGCGTCCAGAACATATCCGCCTGATGGGTAACAAGGTTTCTGCGATTATCGCCATGAAAAAAGCTGGCGTACCAACCGTACCTGGCTGTGATCATGCAGTAACGATTCACAATGCCTTAGCTGAAGCAAAAGAAATCGGCTTCCCGCTGATCGTGAAAGCTGCTGCCGGTGGTGGTGGTCGTGGTATGCGTATCGTAGAACGTGTCGATACCCTACTGGAATCCGTACAGGCGGCTCAGCGTGATGCAGAAATGTGGTTCGGTGATGACACTGTCTACATGGAACGCTTCCTGCAAAAACCGCGTCACGTCGAAGTTCAGGTTCTAGGTGATGGTAATGGCCATGCGATTCACTTATATGACCGCGACTGTTCTTTACAGCGTCGTCACCAGAAAGTGCTTGAAGAAGCGCCAGCGCCAAACCTGCCAGAACAGGCACGTGCCGACATTCTTGAAGCTTGTGTCAATGCATGTAAATTGATGCAATACCGCGGTGCAGGTACTTTCGAATTCCTGTTTGAAGACGGCGAATTCTTCTTTATTGAAATGAATACCCGTGTTCAGGTCGAGCACCCAGTCACTGAAATGGTGACTGGCATTGATATCATCGAGCAGCAATTACGTATTGCCGCTGGCCTAGGGCTGAATATTCAGCAAGAAGATGTAGTAGTTAAAGGTCACGCGATCGAATGTCGTATCAATGCTGAAGATCCATCGACCTTTATGCCATCTCCGGGCAAGATTGAGACTTTCTATGCGCCGGGTGGTGCCGGTATCCGTTTAGATTCTCACATCTACCCAGGCTACAGCATTCCGCCATATTATGATTCAATGATCGCCAAGCTGATTGCGCATGGTAAAGATCGTGAAACAGCCATTGCCCGTATGAAGCAGGCACTAGATGAAATGATCCTGACCGGGATTAAAACCAATATTCCATTGCACAAAGATCTGATCTTGCAGGATGAAAATTTCTGTGAACAGGCGATGGATATTCACTATTTAGAAAAACATCTTCTTAAACAATTAGAAGGTGCTGCTGAAGAAAAGGCTTAATGCCTTAACCTTCAAAATATAAAAACCGCTAAATCATTAGCGGTTTTTTATTGGGCAATAATTCATCACGGTAATATACGTCTTAACGTTGCAAAGCATTGATCGGCTTTTTCACCCGCACAAAAATTAATGGTATGTGGATTTTGCCATTTCACGAAATACTGGGTCACTTCACCAGCCTGATCTTCCTGATTGCCTGAACAATCAACCTGATTATTATCATACTTGACTTGCATGATCAAAGCGGGTGCCTGTTCAGTAGTATCCTGAGACACCTGATAGTCATAAATACCTGAAGACCATTCCTCACCACTTTTGATAACGACATTATTATTCGATTTAAAATTATAGTATTCGATGCATTTCTTATTATTTGGAATTTCCATTCCCCACAGTCCCAGAATTTCCGGACGAGTCACCACACGATAGGTATTTGCCGTTTGAGAAGCCTGCGTTTGGACTTGAGTTACTTGTGGTGTTTTTTTATTTGCATCTGCAGCCATTGCCCAGGTGGACAAAGTAAGCAGCATCAGGCTTAGACACGTTCTTTTCATATTTTAAGAATCATTCCTACAATGCAGTCTAACTTAACATATTTTTTTGAAGTCAGCGTATAGCGAAAAAAGCTTTTCATCTGTTGGCTTAAAAATATCATTCGTCTACATAATAGCCATTTCAATTCAAGAGAATTTTGTTTATATTTTGTACCCAACAGAACTTTAATAATGAATTAAATTAAAGACTAGCAATAACAAAAAGAAAAATTGCACAGCTCAAGTAAATAAAAATAGCATGTGATTTTTCATTGTAAATTTATAGGGTAACTTGATTTGCGACTTGCTGACTTAAAAGAAAAACAACTGGATCCAGAAAGTGCTGCATATATCATTATTGCACTGCTTATCCTTGTTTGCAGCTTTATTGGTATTGCTACCCGTCCTATGGGTTATCTGGCATTCTTGTGGCCAGCCAATGCCGCCCTGCTTGCCTTTTTCTTGCGTTTTCCCAAGCTGAATAACAAAGGTGGCTGGCTTGGTGCTTTCAGTGCCTTTATGTTTGCCGATCTGGTTACTGGTGGTCCATTCCTGCAAAGTCTGTTCCTGACCCTGTCTAATCTGCTTAGCACCATCGTTTCTCTGTTCTGCATCCGCTATTTCAAGATCAACTATAAATATTACAATACCGGCTATACCTTTATTCATCTGTTTGGCATTTTTGCTTTTGCCGGCTGTCTCGCCAGTGCGGCTTTTGCGGTATTGACACTGGTCAATGTTCCGGATTCATTCATTACTCTGGAAAATATGCAGATTGATTTTTTCCTGTGGTGGACTGGTGAGATGGTGAATTACATCATTATTCTGCCATTGGTGCTGGCTTTTCCACGCATCAAGGACATTCACTATTTCTTAAATAATCGTCGCAAAAAAACTTACGAAGTTAGCTATTTCTTTCCCCTGATCGCCATTGCCATCTGCGTGTCTCTGACCCATATTTTTTCGGGTCCAGGTGCGTTGATTTATCCAATGGCGGCCTTGATCTGGGCTGCCTTAACTTATCGTATTTTTACCATTTCGATTATTAATATGCTGGTGTTACTGTTTACTTACAACAGCCTGACCCAGGTCTATCTGGAACATGATGCACTGATCAATTCCACCACCTTCATTTCCTTACGCATAGGCTTATTTATGCTGGCCTTAGCACCGTTGATTCTGTGCATTATTAGCCAAAACCGGAATGAACTTTATAAGCACGTGCTGTATCTGGCGAATTATGACACACTGACCCGCACCATGAACCGGCACTTTTTCTTTCAGGAAGGTGAAAGTTTACTGGAACAGACGAAAAAATTGCCGTTTTCATTGATCATGCTAGATATTGATCATTTTAAACGACTCAATGATGAGTATGGGCATCATGTCGGTGATACTGTACTGCAACAGTTTGCTGAATCAGTCAAAAGCAATCTGCGTAGTTATGACCTGTTTGCCCGGATCGGTGGAGAGGAATTTGTGATTCTGATGTGGGACATTGATCATGACGAAGCCAATGCAATTGCTGAACGTATTCGCTATGTAGTGGAAAATACCCCGATCTATCTGGACTATGGCAGAACAGTGAATATCACGGTGAGTCTCGGTATTACCCATCAGATCGCACCACAAAAAGTAGATTTGCAGCATCTGATTAATATCGCAGATCAGGCATTATATCGTGCCAAACATTTGGGGCGTAATCAGGTGGTATTAGCATCTTAAAAGAATTTAGAAATTGTAGTGATTAGAACAAGGATTGTTATGAATTATCAGGAATATCTTAAATACGATGGTCTGGGACTGGCTGAGCTGGTCGCTAAAAAAGAAATTCATCCATCAGAACTGCTGAATATTGCACTGGAGCGTAGTAACCAAGCCAATCCAGAACTGAATGCCATTATTATTCCGATGCATGATTATGCCCAGAAACGTACCCAAACTGATTTGACCGGTCCTTTTGCCGGAGTGCCCTTTCTGGTGAAAGACCTGTTTCAGGAATATGCAGGTTATCCGACCTCTTATGGCTGTAATGGATTTAAACGGATTGGCTATATCGCGGATCGTAATGCAGAAATCGTTAATCGCTGGGAGAAATCCGGGATTGTGACCTTTGGCCGCACCAATACCCCAGAGTTTGGCATCAAAGGGATTACGGAGCCAGATGCTTGGGGCAGCTGTAAAAACCCGTGGAATCTCAAACATAACAGTGGGGGCTCATCGGGTGGCTCGGCTTCTGCGGTTGCTGCTGGGATTGTCCCGATTGCTGGTGCAAGTGATGGCGGTGGTTCAATCCGCATTCCGGCTTCTTATTGCGGGCTGTTTGGCCTGAAACCTAGTCGTGGTCGTACCCCCTGGGGCCCACAAATGAGCGAAGCCATGCATGGTGCTGCGATGCAACATGTGCTCACTAAAACCGTGCGTGATAGTGCAGCGATGCTCGATGCCACACATGGCGAAGATCACCATTCCATGTTCAAGATTATGCGTCCACATACGCATTACTTGGAAATCATTCAGCAGCCACCGAAAAAACTAAAAATTGCTTTTAATACTCAATCTCCAATTGGAACTCAAGTTTCTCAAGATGCTATTCAAGCCGTTGAACAAACCGCCAAGCTACTTGAATCATTAGGCCATGAAGTTGTAGAAGATCGTCCAGAGATTGATGGCATGCAGCTGGCTAAGGATTTTATTACCACCTGGTTTAGCCAGTTCTCTTATATGCTGGATGAAATCCGTAAACATTACGACGCTAAATTCACTGATTTTGAACTCGACTCCCAAGTCCTAGCGGCTTTTGGTGCGAAAACCACGGCGATTGAATACATCCATAACCTGAATAACTGGGGCGTGTATGTATCACAAATGAACCAGTTCTTTAACCGTTATGATCTGTATCTGACCCCGGCCACGGCGTCCGTTGCACCGCAAAATGGCGAGATTAAAACACCTGACTGGCAAAAACCAATCCTGAAAGCCTTACTCGGTATAAGAAAAGCTCACCTGCTCGCTCAGGGTAAACTGGTCGATCAGATGGTGAAAGACAACCTGAAATGGGTGCCTTTTACCCAACTGGCCAATATTACAGGCTTACCCGCGATGTCCGTACCTTTGTACTGGAATGAGCAAAATCTGCCATTGGGTTCGCAGTTTATTGCGCCATTTGCACACGAAGACTTATTACTACAATTGGCCGCACAGCTTGAACAGGCACAACCGTGGTTCCATCGCTATCAGGACATTCAAATCTAATCAGTAACTCCCAGATCAGGTGGGATGTGTTTCCACCCGATTGGGTAATCCTGCTAAAAGTAACAAACCTAAAAGCGTAGAAGCCGCTGCACAAATAAAGATCGTAGCGCCGCCAAAGACATCCCAGTACTGTCCCGCCAGAATACTGCCACTTGCCACACCCAAGCCCCACATGGTGCTATACAGCGCTTGTCCTCGTCCCTGCTGTCCTGCCGAAAAGTTCTGAAAAATTACCCGCATGGCGATCATATGAAACAGGCCAAAACTAAAGGCATGAATACTTTGTGCCATAAACTGGGCAATAAACATGGATGGCAGCATGCCAACAATCAACCAGCGCACACCTGTTAATAATAAACAGATCAGCACTAAGGTACGCCATGCCCAACGTTTAAAGAATAAAGTCGCATATGCAAACATGATAATTTCTGCAATTACCCCAACCGACCAGAGCAAACCAATCTGACTGGTACTGAAACCATGCTGACTAAGAAAGTTGCTGTAGAAACTGTAAAATGGCGCATGCGAGAACAGCATGATCAATTCAATCAGAAAAAAGCTATACACTACTGGTTGTTTCAAGATTGGCCAAAGTGGTTCCAACTGTTTCTGCGCCGTGGGTGCTGCGGAAGGCTCTTTAATACTAAAGGACCAGATAAAAGCCAGAAATGAAATACACAGCAATATCACAGGCAACATGCTCACCGGAATAATTCCAAAAATCGCCCCTATACCAAACACTCCGGCAATAAAGCCAACAGATCCCCATTTACGCACCTTGCCATATAATTCGGCACGTTTTTCGCCCAGCCAGAACAAGGTCACACCTTCAAATTGGGCCAAGATCGCATTCTGAAAGAAGCTAAAAATCAGCATCAGCAAAGCGACGGATTGAAAGCTATTGGGGATGATAAAGATCATGAACCAGATACACGCTTCCATCCAAGTGGCGATGCGTACCAGCAACATACGTTTCCCGGATTTATCGGCTATCCAGCCCCAGATCATCGGGGCGAAGAAACGGGTCACAATGGCGATTGAAGATAAAATTCCGATTTCTGAATAGCTAAAGCCTCGATCTTCAAGATACAAGCTCCAGAACGGCATAAATGCCCCAACGATTGCATAGTAGCAGAAGTAAAAACCGCCGAGTCTGGACTGGATGGGAAGATTGAGCATTGAAATAAACCGGCCTAAAAATCAGAAACTTAAAATTGTGAAAGCTGTATCCTATTGTATTCGTTTTACCGTCCATACAGTTCACCAGTCTACAAATCAGTCTACAAAATTTATTTTTGTAGATTTCAAAATATTTGTAGACTGCTAGATTAAAGCCCTCACTTAGAGGGCTTATGAATTTTAATATAGGCGTCTACTTTAGCAGCACAATCTGCATTATGCGATCCCGCTGTAAAACAGCAAAGCGCCCACTATGGAGCGCGGCCTTTATCTTTTCTTCTCACAATCACGGAATTCAATTTCATACGTGTATTCGTATGTATGGACGCCTAGCAAGCATTTTGAACCGTACCGGGTTTGTCGGAGACAAACCCTTAAAAAAACCTCTATAAAAGAGGTTTTTTTAATTCAGTTCAAAGCACAATTAAATTGTAACGACTTTTACAATAATCGTTTGCGAGTCTTCTTTTTCTTCTGGAAGCTGTAATCGTTTTAGCTCTTTGCTTTTCACTTTAAATTGTAGATTCTGATATGTGATCACTGCTGGAATTTGATCAAAATACTGGTTATCCGCATCAATTTCTTCCTGAAATAACGGGGTACCCAACTGATAGTCCAGACTTTTTAGGACTACATATTTCACTGTAGTTTTCATTGTGACTTCCTACTTTCATTAAGCACTTTATTTTTATTTTTACCACTGTTCCCCGGTCGATGATACCGTTAAATTCAATTTTCGATTAACAGTTGAGCGAATAGCTGCCTGGCATGTCATCATTCCTTATCCTAGTTCAAAAAACGTATTTTCTTTAAGCAATCTTTAGATAAATGTGTACTAACGTAATGGCTGTTGAATAAGCTAGTTTTGCCCGATACATTAGATGTATCTGAATAAAATAAAAATGAACACCATGTTAAAAGACTGTTGTGATTTACTCGAACAAAAAGGCCTAAAAGTCGCATTTGTAGAAAGTGCCAGCTCCGGCTATCTAAGCAGCCAATTTTCGATCTATAAAAATTGTGGTGCCAACATTTTGCTCGGTGGCCTGGTCTGCTACGACCCTGAATTAAAGATGGATATTCTTGGCGTGCCTAAAGAGCTGATTGACCAATATACAGCTGAATCCATGGAAGTGACCCAAGCGCTGGCATCTTCAGGCAAAAAACTGTTTAAAGAAGCGGATATGATCGTAGCGTGTACCGGATTACTTAAACCAGGTGGCAGTGAATGTAAAGAGAAGCCGGTTGGCACCTTCTTTATTTCAATTTTCTATCAAGATCAAACTTATGACTACCGTTACCTGATTGACCACGGTGCACCTGAAGAACGTTTAGATATACTCACAGAAAAAATTGCAGACCAAATGAGTGAATTGATTAATGCTAAAGTAACTTAAACAAAAATTCAACTGAATATAGCTCATGAGGAACAGGATGCAAGGAAAGCCAATTTTATTTACATCACTGATGATGTTAAGCCCTTTCAGCATGGCGACTGTCGGTGGTCCCGAAACCATTGAAGTTCTAGGCTATGATCAAAAAGACCAAAAAATCTTTCTCATTCGGCAGTATCATGATCAATTTGGTCACTTACCGCAATTGTATTATTACCAGCTGAATTCCAGAACGCCACAAAAGCTCATTGAGGTGAAATCGATTTATAAGCATTTGGATAAGAAACTCTCTCAAGCTGAAAAACAGCTTCAGCAGGAATTAAAGAAAATTCAAACCCGATTAATCCCTTTAGAGTCCATTCCTGTTTCCTCATTCAAGGTACAGAAGTTAAAACAGAAAGTGACTGAAGGTGATTTCTGGCAATATAACCATCCGGATGATGCCTTTATCCTGAAGAAATATGAGCAGACCTATCAGGTCTGTTCGCAACATGCATCTAGTCTGGTGTTAAGCAGTACCAGTTACATTAATCCGTCATTACATGTTAGCAACGCATGGCAGATCCCCAATCGCTCAGCTCAACTGGCGATCGTAGAGTATCAAGGTATTAATATGGAAAGTGGCTATAGCAAACAGGATGCTAGTTTACTGCTGCCACAAACTGCAAAATCAAAAACAACATGCTGATTATGAAAAATATAAGAAATAAAAAAAGCGGTGAACTGATCACCGCTTTTTTAAATCACATACCGTATTAAACTGCTACAGCACTACGCTCAGAAATCGGAACCACTTTACGCAATTCTGGACCAATATAATCCGCACTTGGACGAATAATACGGTTATCTGCACGCTGTTCCATTACATGTGCTGCCCAACCGGTAACACGTGACATCACAAAGATTGGGGTAAACAGTTTGGTTGGAATGCCCATGAAGTGATAAGCAGATGCATGGAAGAAGTCAGCATTACAGAACAATTTCTTCTCACGCCACATCACTTCTTCACAACGCACAGAGACTGGATAAAGAACGGTATCACCGACATCTTTCGCCAGTTTTTCCGACCAGCGTTTGATAATGGCATTACGTGGATCGCTGTCTTTATAGATCGCGTGACCAAAGCCCATGATCTTTTCTTTACGTTCCAGCATACCCAGCATTTCACGTTCAGCTTCTTCTGGCGACTTCCAGTTTTCAATCATGTCCATCGCTGCTTCATTGGCACCACCGTGTAATGGGCCACGCAGCGAACCAATCGCACCAGTAATACAGGAATGCATATCAGACAGCGTTGATGCACAGACACGCGCAGTAAAGGTCGAGGCATTGAACTCATGCTCTGCATACAGAATCAGTGAAATATTCATCACCTGTTCATGTAGCGCATTCGGCTTCTCACCCCGTAACAAGTGCAGAAATTGCGCACCGATCGAATCATCATCGGTATTTTCTTCAATGCGTACGCCGTCATGGCTATAACGGTACCAGTAGCAGATGATTGCTGGCAGCGTTGCCAGAATTCGGTCTGCAACATCCTGCTGTTCAGCAAAAGACTGTTCCGTTTCTAGGTTGCCGAGCATCGATACGCCAGTACGCATGACGTCCATCGGATGCGACTCTTTTGGAATACGTTCCAGAACTTCTTTAAGAGCCTGTGGCAGGCTGCGTAGTGATTTGAGTTTTGCCTTGTAAGCCGCGAGCTGTTCAGCAGTCGGCAATTCACCAAAGAAAATCAGGTAAGCTACTTCTTCAAACTGGCAATGTTCTGCCAGGTCCTGCACATCATAACCACGATAGGTCAGGCCTGCACCGCTTTTTCCTACCGTAGAAAGTGCAGTCTTGCCTGCAACCTGTCCGCGCAATCCTGCACCTGTCAGTACTTTTCCTTCAGCCATTGTTTTAATTCTCCTGCTTGAACAGTTTATCTAAAGTGTCTTCAAAGCTGTGATAATCTAAAAATTCATAAAGTTCTTTACGCTGCTGCATCTTGTCCAGTACATTTACCTGAGTGCCATGCTCGCGAATGGAGTGCATCACTTCCAACGCAGCTTTCTGCATCGCACGAGTTGCGGACAATGGATACAGCACCATGCGAATGCCCTGCTCAGCTAATTCATCTGTGGTGTAATACGGCGTATCACCAAATTCAGTGATATTGGCCAATACCGGCACACCCACTGCATCGCACACGGTTTTATACATAGTGATATCGGTCATAGCTTCGGCAAAGATGGCATCTGCACCCGCTTCCACACAGGCACAGGCACGGTCAATTACGCCTTGCAAGCCTTCTTTCTGTAAGGCATCAGTACGTGCCATCACCACGAAGTTTGAATCTGTTTTTGCATCCACTGCCGCTTTAATACGGTCCACCATTTCCTGTTGGGAGACGATTTCTTTATTCGGACGGTGACCACAACGCTTCTGTGCCACTTGATCTTCAATGTGTACTGCTGCTGCGCCAGCAGAAATCATTTGCTTAATGGTGCGGGCAATATTAAAGGCACCGCCCCAGCCAGTATCGATATCCACCAGTAACGGCGTATCGACACGTTCAGTAATACGGCGGACATCTTCTAAAACATTATCTAGACTGGTCATACCCAGGTCAGGCAGACCGTAGGAGTAGTTTGCGACACCAGCACCGGAGACATAAATGGCTTTATAACCAACCTGTTTTGCCATCATGGCGGCATAGGCATTTACGGTTCCAATAATTTGTAAAGGTTTCTCAGTTTCTAATGCTTCTCTAAACTTTAAACCTGCAGACGTTTGTTGTGTCATCTTCCCTTTCCACAGTGTTGGCTTTAATTATTGAAACCTGAGTATACCCAGAACTGTTGTTCAATCCATGACCCAATAGAATAAATGCTCTAAAACTTTAGTCAAACATGCAAGTACCGGTTAGTAAAATTGTCAAACAAAACAAGGCTTACAGGCTTGCCATGAAATCTGGGCATAACTTTGATATGATGACCTCTGGAATATTTCAAAATGTGCTGATTTCATCATCAATATGCAGGATCTTGTCCAACTGGAACCCTTAGCCAAAGATGTGCCACCAACCAAACGTGGGCATGAGCGCTGTCTCGCCTTGCTGATCAGTGCAACCGAGCTATTTCTGGAACGTGGCTATGATGCAGTTTCACTGGATGACATCGTCAATCATGCCGGCGGCTCCAAAGCGTCTATTTATAAATATTTCGGCAGTAAAGAAGGTTTATTTAAAGCAATCTGTGACTATCGTCGTACCCAATTTTTTAAAGATATCTGCCTGCCATTTTCTTTAGATACTGCACAGAACTTTCGCAATTATCTGATCCAGACTCTGGTGAACTTTTTCCAGCACATCAAACAGCCGCAGAATGCTGCATTTATACGTCTCATTGTGGAACAAAGTGGTCGCAATCTGGATATTGCCCAGCATATTCATGAACAAGGCCCAAAGCATATCCAGCATTCCATTGCAGAAGTACTGTCTCAGGCACATAAAAAAGGCCTGCTGAATTGTCCAAATCCATTATTTTCGGCACAGCTGTATTTCGGCATTTTAAGAAATATCGAATGGCGTATTTTGATGGGTCTGCCCAGCGACGAAACTGATCAAGAAACCATCGAATATATTCAATATTGTGTCGATCGCTTTCTAGACGGTCACCAAAAGGTCTAGTTTTTTTGCAATTTGCTTTTCATATAGTATATTAGCCGATTCCGTATTTTATTTAACTAACCAACAACTAATTGTTGAACCTGCTTTTCAGCAATTATTGTGGAGTAACGAATGGCTCTCCGTCACTTTCTGACTTTACGCGATTTATCGACTTTAGAACTCAACCAGATTCTGCAACGCGCGATCGAGCTCAAGCGCAAACAGCATAACAATGAAGTTTTCCAGCCTTTCGTTGGTAAAGTCATGGGTATGATTTTTGAAAAATCCAGTACCCGTACCCGTGTTTCGTTTGAAGCTGGCATGACCCAATTCGGCGGCAGCGCAATCTTCCTGTCCTCTCGTGATACCCAGCTGGGTCGTGGTGAGCCGATTGAAGATTCAGCACGTGTAATTTCAAGCATGCTAGACATCGTGATGATCCGTACTTTCGGTCATGACATCGTTGAACGCTTTGCTTCTTATTCAAAAGTGCCTGTGATCAATGCTCTGACGGATGACCACCACCCTTGCCAGTTACTGGCTGATATGCAGACTTACCTGGAACACCGCGGTTCGATCGAAGGTAAAACTGTGGCATGGATCGGTGATGGCAACAACATGTGTAATTCATACATTGAAGCAGCACACATGTGGGGCTTTAAACTGAAAGTTGCTGCACCTAAAGGCTATGAGCCACAAGAAAAATTCCTGTCTGAATTCGCACACTGCGTAGAACTGGTTGATTCCGCTGAAGATGCAGCGGTCAATGCTGACCTGATCGTGACTGACGTTTGGGCGAGCATGGGCCAGGAAGAAGAACAGAAAGTGCGTGAAAAAGCATTCGCGAACTATCAAGTGAATGAACGCCTGATGGATCTCGCACATCCAGACTGTCTGTTCATGCACTGCCTGCCTGCACACCGTGGCGAAGAAATTTCAGAAAACATGCTGGACCACAAAAATGCCGTAGTTTGGGATGAAGCTGAAAACCGTCTGCATGCCCAAAAGGCACTGGTTGAATTCCTGCTGAATGAAAACCTGAAAAAAGACTAAATTGCAGTCCAATAAAAAAGCACCTGAATAGGTGCTTTTTTATTGCTTAAAGCTTAGTGATCATCTTTTAAGAATTTCGGTTCTTTCGGCAACTGCCAACTACAGAAGAAACACACCAGCAGCATGATAATGACATAAATGAAGAAGACATTTTCAATGCCTGCAGATTTAAACTGTAAAGCGACTGAAGGTGCCGAGCCACCAAAGACAGCATTACCCACCGCATAAGAGAAACCTACACCCAAAGCACGTACATGCGGCGGGAACATTTCCGCTTTCACAATACCGCCAATCGAGGTGTATAGACTTAGCAGCAACATGAGGAAGATCAGCAATAATGCAACGATAAATGGCGTTTCACTGAATGCCCGCATACCCACCGCCATCACAGGATAAATCGCAATTGCCATCAGGCCACTAAATAACAGCATACAGGTACGACGTCCAATCTTATCCGATAAGGCTCCAAATACCGGCTGTGCAATCATTAGGATAAAGATACAAGCCGTCATGATAAATCCGACGGTCTTCGGATCAATGCCGATATTGGTCAGATAGGTTTTTGAATACACCGTAATCACATAAAAGCTGAGTGAACCTGCTGAGGTATAACCGACAACTAGTAGGAAGGTTTTCCAGTGATTCTTAAACAGTTCACGCAGCGTTCCGGACTCTTCTTTGTCACTGTCTTCATGCGACAAGGTTTCTTCTAGACGGCTACGTGCCAGCAATGAACCAATCGCAGCCAGACCACCAATCACAAAAGGAATGCGCCAGCCACCGTCCAGCAACTGCTGTTCAGACATAAAGCCGAGGAAAATCACGCCCAGCAGACTGGCCAGGAGCTGACCACCGGTTAAGGTCACATACTGGAAAGAGGAAAAGAAACCACGTTGACCACGCAAGCCCAGCTCACTCATATAGGTCGCGACGGAACCATATTCACCACCAACGGATAAGCCCTGTAGCAGACGTACCATCAACAGCAGGAATGGTGCAGCCATCCCCACCTGCTCATAGGTTGGCAATGCCGCAAACAGGAATGAACTGAGTGCCATCAGGCAGATAGAAATCACCATGGACTTTTTACGACCATGCTTGTCCGCAATACGGCCAAATAACCAGCTGCCGATCGGACGCATAAAGAAACTGGCAGCAAATACGCCCCAGACATAAATTGCCTGGGTCGAACTATCCATATTCGGCGCTGTCAGCGCTTTGGTAAAATAGGCTGCAAATACAGCATAAATATAGAAATCGAACCATTCGACCAGATTACCGGAGGCAGCACCTACAATCCCCTTGATACGACTCGCCTTTTCCTGTTTGGTATATGCTTGACTCAAATTAATACCCTATATTTTGAAAATAAAAGTTCCTGGTTTATGAATCATTATTTTCTTGCTCATAAACACATGTCGTTTTGCGCATACATACTGGCACAAAGCTGTATGTTGCTATTGGGGAGGTGTATGACTATAAACGTAGATGAATATTCACACAAAAAGTAATTTATATTTCTTAATAGATTTTTCATATAATTTCTTTTTGAAATTCTATATCTTATGAATAAGTAATTTGATGAGACGTATAAATTTGAAATTTACAAAGGTCGAGTTGCGCAGTGTTTTTATTCATGTTCTCATTAAGCGCATAAATACAGCAACTCTTCGTGATTTACATGAAATATAGAACACCTTTTTTCGCTGCACTTGGCCTGGGTTTAGGCATTATTTCCACAGCGATTCACGCATCAGAATTTGACCAATATCTGCAACAAAAACAGATCATCAACAGTAAATACAAGATCAAGAAAAAGGCCGAACTGAATGAACTGCTGGCCGTTCTGAGTGCGGAAGATTCCAAAACCTTGCCGCTGCAGATTGACCAGAACACGGTAATTGAACAGTTAAAACTGACGGCTGATAAAACCGAACTCAAAGGCTTGATCATTACCCCGGATTTTGCCCAGTTTGAACAGGATAAGGGCACGAAGGAAGTGACCAGCCTGATCCGCAAGAATCTTCTGAATAACTGTGCCATTTTCTATGAACACCAGTATCAACTGCAAAATCCATATAAAGTGAGCCTGGAACTCAGCTCAACCACACAAACGTATGATGTGGAAATTACTCAGAAAGACTGTAAAGGCAAATAAGCCTTTACAGCGGAAACGTATTACATGGTTTGAAGTGAATTAACGAATCAGACCTTGTGGCTGCAAAATAATAATCAGTGCACCGAGGATTACCACCAGCCCACCGAGCAAATCCCAACGAGATAAACTCACCTGATCAACAAAACGCAGCCACATCAGTGCTGTAAAGATATAAATACCGCCATAGGCCGCATAGATACGGCCTGAAGCCGCGGGATGCAAAGTTAACAGCCAGACAAAGACTGCTAGTGATAACGCCGTCGGTAGCCAGAACCAGTGGCTTTTACCCTGATTTAAAATCAGATATGGAAAATAACATCCCAAAATTTCCATCACGGCAGTGATCAGAAACAGGCAGAATGTGGTGATGAGTTTGCTGAACTGAAATTCCATATCGTGTTATTAGACATTTAAGAAAAAATTTATTTGATCATAACAATAAAAGAACCCGTGCTTGCACGGGTTCTTTTTAATTTCTTGGACTTTTAAGCTGGTTCAGCAGTCTGGTCTTCAAATACTTCCAATTTCAAGCCGACAGCCTTGCCATTTTCTTTACGGACAGAGACTGCGACATTACCGCCATTTTCTGCAAGCTCACCAAACAGAATCATTTCTGCCAGTGGTTTTTTCAGATGTTCCTGAATCAAACGTTGCATTGGACGAGCACCCATCAGGCGATCATAACCATTTTCAGCCATCCATTCACGCGCACTCTGATCCACTTCCAGCACCACTTTCTTCTCATCCAGTTGTGCTTGCAGTTCAGTCAGGAACTTGTCTACCACACTTTCGATCACCGTAGTCGGCAATGCCTTGAACTGGATCACGCCGTCAAGACGGTTACGGAATTCAGGTGAGAAGGCTTTCTTCATCGCTTCCTGATTGTCTTTGCTGTTATCCTGCTCCATGAAACCAATGCTGACACGGGAAATGCTTTCCGCACCAATATTGGTAGTCAGTACCAGTACTACGTTACGGAAGTCAGACTTACGACCGTTATTATCGGTCAAAGAGCCATGATCCATGATTTGCAATAACAGGTTAAATACATCTGGATGGGCTTTTTCAATCTCATCCAGCAGCAAGACACAGTGCGGATTTTTGTGAATCGCATCTGTCAGCAAACCACCTTGATCGAAACCGACATAGCCCGGAGGCGCACCAATTAAACGGGAAACCGCATGACGTTCCATGTATTCCGACATGTCGAAGCGTACCAGTTCTACACCCAGCAGTTTAGCCAGCTGTTTGGTCACTTCGGTTTTACCGACACCAGTTGGACCTGCGAAGACAAAGCTACCGACTGGCTTGTCTGGAGATTTCAGACCTGCACGCGACAGTTTGATTGCAGAAGCCAGTGCTTCAATCGCTTCATCCTGACCAAACACCACTCGTTTAAGATCACGTTCCAGATTCTCAAGCACAGTCTTGTCGTCTTTAGAAACCGTTTTTGGTGGAATACGGGCAATCTTGGACACGATGTCTTCGATGTTTTCCACCGTAATCAGGCTGTCTTCCTGCTCCGCTTTCAGACGGCGCTGAGCACCCGCTTCATCGATGACATCAATAGCTTTATCCGGCAGGAAACGGTCATTGATAAATTTCGCTGACAGTTCTACTGCAGAGACCAGTGCCTGATCGTCATATTTCACATGGTGGAAATCTTCAAACTTAGATTTCAGGCCACGCAGAATATCAATGGTTTCAGAAATCGAAGGCTCATTGACATCAATCTTCTGGAAACGACGTGATAAAGCATGATCTTTTTCAAAGACCTGACGGTATTCCTGGAATGTAGTTGAACCGATGCAACGTAATGTGCCATTCGCTAAAGCTGGCTTGATCAGATTCGATGCATCCATAGTGCTGCCCATGCTGGAACCTGCACCAATGATCATGTGAATCTCATCAATAAACAACACGGCTTCTGGTTTCTTTTTCAGCGCATTTAACAGTTGTTTTAAACGCTTTTCGAAGTCACCACGGTATTTGGTTCCTGCTACCAGGGCACCGATATCCAGGCTATAGATTTCGGCTTTTTCCAGCGGTTTAGGTGCCTTTCCATTTACAATTAACCATGCCAGACCTTCGGCAATGGAAGTTTTACCAACACCAGGATCACCCACCAGCAGCGGGTTGTTTTTACGACGACGGCAAAGAATCTGTGCAGCACGCTCAATTTCTTTTTCACGGCCAATCAGTGGATCAGTTTTACCCTTCTGCGCTTCAAGGTTCAGATTGGTTGTGTACAAATCCAATGGACCAGAAGCACTTGAAGATGCGGATTCGCCATCCAGCTCTTCAATTTCTTCTTCAGACTGTACTTCTTCCTTGCGAGTGCCATGAGACAGGTATTGTGTCAAAGTCAGACGATTAATCTGATGACGTTTCAACAGATACACTGCAAACGAATCACGCTCAGAGTACATTGCAACTAGAATATCAGCACCTTCAACGGTACGATCCCCACCACTTGACTGTACATGGAAAATTGCACGCTGCAGGATCCGGTCAAAACTTTCAGTTGGATGGGGTGCTTGATCGTTATTCTCACCGAGTTTCGGAGTGTGTTGTTCTACGTATTCTTCAAGTTCTTTACGCAATACCACAATATCTGCACCACACGCTTTCAGTGCATTCACTGCGGAATCATTATCAAGTAAAGCCAATAATAAATGTTCTACTGTCAGAAACTCATGTCTCTTTTGACGAGCCATGCTAACAGCCAAACGTAGTGATACTTCTAATTGACGACTGAGCATGCAACCCCCTTAATCTTTAGGCTCAATCTGGCAAAGTAATGGATGACCTTGTGATCGAGCGTAATTATTGACTTGGTTCGCTTTCGTTTCCGCAATGTCTCGTGGATAGACGCCAGCAACACCTTTTCCTTCATAATGTACAGTTAGCATTACTTGTGTAGCTTGGTCAAGATTCATTGCAAAGTATTGTTGTAAAATTTCAATTACAAACTCCATTGGGGTGTAATCGTCATTCAACAGGACTACAGCGTACAGGGGTGGACGTTTTAATTCTGGTGGTGCAGTTTGTACTGCAATATCAGCATCTTCATCCTCAAACGTGTTTGCTAAGCGTGGACTGATGTGCCAGTCGACAATACCAGACTGGTAAAAGGAATTCTTAATTTCACTTAGACAAATATGACGTTTGTTGCTTGGCATAGATTTACTTTTCACACTTAGTTTGCATTCGGTTCAGTCTGTGGGATCTCAGACAGGAATGCAGATTGGTTTTCAATCGCCGGACCCTTACCCCAACTAAAACGGCGAGTCACAGGTTTAGCCCCTGTGAGGCGAACTTCAATAAACTCAGGCACAAAGCCTTTCGGCATGGTCCAGCGCCCGGTCAGACGTTCGTAATTTTCAAAATTAAAGTTCTTGTCTGCCATTGGTACGACCAAAATTTCGCTACCACGAATCAGACGAATTTCTACAGAACCAGAGACACGAGCCTTGCTTGGGCTGACCTGAATCAGATCCAGCTGATATTCATAGGCATTTTCAGGCAACGGTTTTACCGCAATATGCTGGACTGACAATGGCAGACCACCACGCTGACGCAGCACTTCACGATACAGCACTGCCAGACTTTCTGCTTGGGTATGTTCATCACGTGCCTTATTCACTGCCAGAAACAGGTCATTAGCATTGCTGACTGCCAGATCACGTTCCTGCGTGGTCGCATTGAGTTTTTTGTTTAATGCTTCCAGACTGGTTTTCTGCTTTTGTACCACTTCAACCAACTGCTCGGCATCTGCCTCAAAACCCACTGCCGTCAGACCCTGACGATGACCCACGGAATAGCCAAGCAGGCCACTGCCCAGAACCAGCACTGCAGCACCAATTGCCAGTGGCAGATTCCCTTTCAGAAAGGGTGCTTTTTCCTTTTCATCCTGGATCATATCGTTGGGTTCAGTATTCGGCATTGTGTTCTCTTCTATCTTTTTCAAGACACACATTTAAATCGAAATTCAAATGTGTGTGAAGTTTTAATACGTTTTTTATGGTAATAAAGCAATATTCTGCAGACCAGCATTTTCAGCAAAACCAAACATCAGGTTCATGTTTTGTACTGCCTGACCAGCTGCCCCTTTGACCAGATTGTCCTGTGCAACCAGAATCACCAGTTTGGTTGGTTGTGGCTTGTACAGCGCAATACGCAGTTCATTGGCACCACGTACGGAACGGGTTTCTGGTGAGCTGCCGGCTGGCATCACATCAACAAACTGTTCATTAACATAGAACTGTTCATACAATGCCTGTAAATCAGCAGCCTGACCTGCTTCTGTTAAATCTACATAAATTGTAGACAGCATACCGCGAATCATTGGTACCAAGTGTGGCACAAACAGGATATGGTCAAATACACCTTTTTGACCTGAGATATTTTCCAGTGCTTCCACGATCTCAGGATGGTGACGATGGCCCGCTACACCATACGCTTTAAAGTTATCTGCATTTTCAGAATAGATCATGCCCAGACTGGCTTTACGGCCTGCACCTGAAACACCTGATTTGGCATCAATGATAATGCTTTCTGGTTTAACCAAAGCTTCCGCAGATTTCAATACTGGTGCTAGACCAAGTTGTACAGTAGTTGGATAACAGCCTGGGTTACCAATAACATTCGCCTGTTTGATCTTGTCACGGTTCAGTTCAGACAGACCATACACTGAATCTTTTAATACATCTGGACAAGCATGTTGCATGCCATACCATTTTTCAAACTGATCCAGATTTTGCAGACGGAAGTCCGCCGCAAGGTCGATGACTTTAGTATTAGCAGCGACCAGTTCTTCTGCATGTTTCATTGCCACACCGTGAGGAGTCGCAAAGAACACCACATCACAAGATTTCAGCAGATCAATGCTCAGGTCAGAAAACTGAAGATCGGTATGACCACGCAGGCTTGGGAACATGTCATCCACACGGCGGCCTGCTTCGGTACGTGATGTCAGTGCTTTCACTTCAACGTTTGGATGTCGTAGTAATAGACGCAAAAGTTCAACGCCTGTATAACCTGTACCACCAACAATACCCACTGAAATCACGATGATTACCTCAAAATAGATGTTTCCTTTATGGCCTGTAGTATGACAGGAACTTGATATTTTCTAAACTGTTTCACTTGGGATTGGTTGTTTTTTAATTTGATCTTTGCCTTTTAAGCCTTTCTGAGATTTTTAAAAGGCTTATAAAATTTGCTTACGCTATTTGCATAAAAAAGAAAAAGCCGCATTACGCGACTTCTTTTCATCTTATGCTTAAACCACAAAGAATCCATGAGTACCATCTTTCTTTAACTGTTCGACCAGTCCATATTCCCAGTCCAGATAAGCCTGCATTGCCTCAAAGGAGTTATCAGTGCCTTCATAAGGACGTTTATAGCGGTCAATCTGAGGTGACAAAGTTTGGACATCTTCTGTCGTCAGTTCAAAGCCTGCATTTTTCCAGCCAACATTGCCACCTTCCAGTACATAAAGTTCCTGCCCCGGTGCCAGATAAGGTGCAATTTCCTCAGCAGCGAATTTGGCTAATATGGCTGCGCCGCAGGTCAAGACAATGGCTTCCTCGGCCTGAAATTCAGGTTGCTGGATCAGGTTAATAGCATCTGCTTTGAGTAACCATGCTGCACCCGGCAGATGCCCTTTTTTATACTGTGCAAATGGCAGCACATCCCAAATCGCAATATCTTTTTGCTGTTTAAGTTCAGCCAATGCTCTTGGTGAAATCAGTGGAATTTCCTTGACTAGAGGCACTTGCGGCTTCCAGGCCCCTTGTTCGGTGAATGCTGCTTTAAAGTCAGTTTCCAGCACATAAACTTCCCAGTTCATCTGGCCCAACCATGATGCAGTCATATAGGCACGAACCAGCAGATCATCCACCAATACAATGCGTGCGCCACGTACCGCCGCATTATGATCTGTTTCCTGTACCAACTGACCACCCGCGACCCAGCGTGAACCTGCTAAATGGCCTTGGATATATTCCTGTTCATCCCGTACATCAAAGATATAAGTTGTACGGCTTGAATCTGCTTTTAACTGATTCAACTGTTCCAGTGAAATAGTCTGAACTCTCGCTTTGGCAGCCAGTTGTTTTGCATTTTCCAGCAATTCAGGTTTTATAATGGTTTTTGTATCTTTAAAAGAACGGCTTTGACCATGCTCCAGACTTTGCCCCGCCAATGTCCAGCCAATTGTGCCATTACGTAGTGCATACACTGGATGCGGAATCTGGGCATTGACCAATGACTGGGTGCCAATAATACTACGGGTACGGCCCGCACAGTTCACGATGATCATGGTATTTTCATCTTTCACCAAAGACGGCGCACGCAATACCAGTTCAGCACCCGGTACGCTTTGCCCGGTTGGAATGCTCATGGTGTTGTATTCATCAAAACGGCGTGCATCCAAAATCACGATATTCTCATTCGCATCAATCTTGGCTTGCACTTCCTCTGCACTGAGTGACGGCGTATGCTTGAAATGCTCAACCCATTCACCAAACGCTTTGGTGGCTGAGTTCACATCAATAAACAGCTCACCACCATCACGTTGCCAGGCATTTACCCCACCTTTAAGGACGTACACCTGGCTATAGCCATAACGGGTCAGCTTTGCATAAGCGCGCTCTACCCGGCCATCGCTATCATCATAGATTACAATGGTGGTATCTAGACGTGGGATGCGGTTCAGAATTTCAACTTCCAAACGGGACAGTGAAATATTAGTGGTAAATAAAGGATGTGCTTGTGCGTAAATATGTTCTTCTCGCAGATCAACAATGGCGATTTCATGTTTCGCCAATAGCTTTTCCCTGATTTGCTGGTAATTTAGTTCTGGAATTTGGGACATGGAAGATCTCTTTAACATTTGACACCAAAGCATCTGCTTAGGCTATTTACTAAAATAGGAAAAGCCCCGAGCATCTCGGGGCTTCTTGAACATTAATGGGTTTGGAAAATGTCAGATGCTTTGGCATCAATGGTGTTTGGAATCAGCTTTTCATTAAAGAAGGCATCAGCAATCTTTTGCTGTTCTGGCATATCTTCAGGAGATACTGCTTGTACGTTATAGCTACGGTTGGCATTGGCTTTCAGGACAACTTCCTGTGGCAGATCACCCCACAATGGCGCCAGAATTTTCGCCGCTTCGTCCGGATGAGCTTTTACCCAAGCTGCTTTTTCTTTCAGGGTATCTACGATGTCATTTAAAATCGCTGGATTTTCTTGGGCAAATTTATGACCAGTCAGGTAATAACGGGTATAGCTTGCCAGACCTTCACCAGATGCCAGCACTTTGGCATGCTGAACTACAGTACCGCTGGATACATACGGTTCCCAAGTCACCCAGGCATCCACGCCACCATGTTCAAAAGCTGCACGACCATCTGCCGGGCTTAACCATGCTGGAGTAATATCCTTAAAGCTTAGGCCTGCCTGATTTAAAGCTGCGATCAACAGGTAATGGCTACCCGCTGCTTTGGTTACAGCAATTTTCTTACCTTTCAAATCAGCCACTGATTTGATAGTCGAATTTTGTGGAATCAGAATGGCTTGTGCATTTGGTGAAGCAGTTTCTTTGGCATAGTAAGTCAGATTTGCTTTTGCAGCCTGTGCAAACACAGGAACTGTATCTGCCACATCTGCCGTTACATCGACACTGCCAACATTCAGCGCTTCAGCCAAAGGCTGACCGCTGGTGAATTCATGCCAGCTGACTTTGACCTTCTTTTCAGCCAGTTTCTTTTCCAATTCCCTTGTTTCTTTTAACAAGGTCATCAGTGTAGAAGAACGCTGGTAACCAATACGGACGGTATCCGCTTTATAAGCTGATTCTTCTGCTTTTTCTTGTGGTGCTTCTGCCTTATTACATGCAGTCAAGAACACACTAAAAATTAGTGTGAAAATGAATAATAACCTAGATTGAACCATCGTAATCTACCTTATGTACTGGAAAATACAGCCTCTAGCCTTATAGTTAAAAAGACTAAGAACCGTTTAATTTTTCCGCATTCTAGATAAGCAGATCGGGAATTAAAAATAATCAATTTTCATAAGTGCAGCAGAAAAACTTCCAACCATTTTTTATATAAATTTATGATTTGAATATTATTTTTAAGAAATTATATTTTCTGTGATTGTTCTTTTAATTCTAGTTCATCCACCAATACGGCATGATTGTGTTTTTAAGCATTTTTCGATGAATGGAATAATTAGGATCATGCTTTTCCACTTCTGCCCAAAAACGCGGACTATGATCAAAATGTCGGGTATGTGCCAGCTCATGTACACACAAGTAACGCACAATATGTTCTGGAAACAGGATAATCCCGCTATTCAGCATGATGTCATGTTTAGCCGAACAGCTGCCCCATCGTGTTTTCGGCTGGCGAACATTACAAATGTTAAATGATAATCCTGTTTCTTGGCTTACTTTGTCCAGATAAACAGGCAACTGTTCTTTAGCATAAGAAATGGCAAAGGCTTTTAAATAGGTTTCAGGATTCCGGTCACTGATCGATAGCTGTAATGATTCAGCATTAAAAACAAAGTTCTGCTTTTGACTTTGATACACGATCTGGATTGACTGAGCCTGATTGAAAAGCTGCAATTCTGTCGGTAAAGATCTATCAATACTTTGATTTTTTTCCTGCTGGGATTTCCAGGTTTTGAGTAGCCAGCTTTCAGCTTGGTCAATAAAATTCTGAATCTGTTTTTTATTACAAAAGACTGGAGCTGTTAAACGAATTTGATCCCCCTCTACACGAAGTCTGAGACGTGTTGAGCGAACGTTTCGGGTGATTTGAATTTCGGGTAAGTCGTTTAGAGTCATTTTAATATTTAATCGTTATTTTAATCCTCCTCCTTGCGCAGCAGTGCTGCTCACCTTTTTCAAAGGAGGGAGAAAGCCCCTCTTTAAAAAAGAGGGGTTTGGGGAGATTTTAAAAAATTAAATAGCAGTACGCTCTTCAATACCATCATTGGTTGCAACAATCGCGATATCTGCCTTGTTTAGTGCAAAGATCCCGTTACATACCACACCTGGAATATTATTAATGGTTTTTTCCAGATCAATTGCATTCAGGATATTCAGGTTATACACATCCAGAATCACGTTACCATTATCTGTCGCTACACCTTCACGATAAACCGGGTCACCACCTAACGCCACCAATTTTCGCGCCACAGCAGAACGAGCCATTGGAATCACTTCAACAGGAAGCGGGAATTCACGGCCTAACTGCTCGACCCATTTAGAATCATCGACGATACACACGAATTTTTTGGCAATAGAAGCCACAATTTTTTCACGTGTCAGCGCAGCACCGCCACCTTTAATCATGTGCAGGTGACGGTCGATTTCGTCTGCACCATCTACATAAGCATCCAGACCACCCACGCTGTTCATATCAACCACTTCAATGCCCAGTTTTTTCAGGCGTTCTGCAGTTGCTTCAGAACTAGCGACCGCTGCTTCTAATTGCAGTTCAGGTAACAGTTCAATTAAAAAATTAACAGTACTACCAGTACCTACGCCTAAAATGCCCCCTTTTGGTAAGTGCTTTAATGCTGCTTTGGCTGCAGCTTGCTTTTTCTCATCTTGGGTTGCATATAGACTCATGACATCACTCAACTAATTTGGACTTTTGCAGTAATTTTAAACCGCTCAGCCTTGTGGTTTGTTACAATAGACCCTTATTTTAAACTGTTAGATGGAAAATTAACATGCTGTCTCGTTTGGTTCGACAAATTTTACAAGCAACGGTCTACGATGTTGCAATCGAAACTCCACTCGAAGCAGCGCCACGAATTAGCGAACGTCTGAAAAACAACATTCGCTTTAAACGTGAAGATTTACAACCGGTCTTTTCTTTCAAACTACGCGGTGCCTATAACCGTATTAGTCAATTACCGAAATCACAACTCGAACGTGGCGTTATCACAGCTTCAGCAGGCAACCATGCACAAGGCGTGGCACTGTCAGGGAAAAAGTTGGGTATTCGCGCGATTATTGTGATGCCGAAAACCACACCAGACATCAAGGTACAAGCCGTTAAACGTCTTGGCGGTGAAGTAGTTCTGCATGGCGATTCATTTGACGTTGCCAATAAATATGCGATCCAGCGTGCCGAAGAAGATGGCATGACTTTCATTCCACCTTATGACGATGAACTGGTCATGGCCGGTCAAGGGACCATTGCTAACGAAATTCTGCGTCAATGGCGTGATGTAGAATATGTTTTCGTTGCTGTAGGCGGTGGCGGTCTGATTGCAGGTGTTGCAGCGTACTTGGGTGATGTGGCACCGCACGTTAAAGTGATTCCTGTTGAATATGAAGAATCAGCATGTTTAAAAGCCGCTTTTGAACACAATGAACGTGTGATTCTGCCATCTGTCGGTCTGTTTGCTGATGGCACTGCGGTTGCACAGATTGGTGAAAAACCGTTTGATGTGATCCGTCTGCAAAAATCAGATAACTCAGGCCCAATCGTAGAACCAGATGTAGTGCTGGTGAATACCGATGAAATCTGTGCTGCGATTAAAGATACCTTTGATGAATGTCGTAGCATCGTTGAACCATCAGGTGCAATGGCACTAGCAGGTATCAAAAAATACGTGGCTGAGCACGGCATTGAAGGGAAAAACATCGTATCTATCGTCTGCGGTGCGAACATGAACTTCGACCGTCTACGTTATATCGCAGAACGTACCGAACTTGGTGAACGGAAAGAAGCGATCTTTGCCGTGACCATTCCAGAAGAAAAAGGTTCATTCCTGAAATTCTGTCGTGCGCTGCAAGGCCGTAATATCACCGAATTCAATTACCGTGCTAGCGATGCATCTGCTGCGCAAGTCTTTGTCGGCATCAGCCTGAAAAATGGTGAAAAAGAGCGTCAGGAAATTTTTGAAAACCTGAAATTCCAATATGATGTAGATGATCTATCTGATGATGAAGTGGCTAAACTGCATATACGTTACCTGATTGGTGGTCATGCCGATATCGAAAATGAACGTCTGTTCCGTGTGGAATTCCCGGAACGTCCAGGTGCATTGCTGACCTTCCTGGAACGTCTCGGTCCTACTCACAACATTACTCTGTTCCACTACCGTAACCACGGCGCTGCTGAAGGTCGTGTACTGGTCGGTCTGGAAGCAGAAGATGCACAGCAGAACCCGGATGGACTGCTTGAAACCCTGGAAAGCATCACTTATCCATACCAGGAAATCACCAACAATCTGGGTTATCAGCGTTTCCTGAAATAAGTCAGTATGACTAAATTTTAAAAAACCGTCTTTCGAGGCGGTTTTTTTATGCAAGTCATTCACTTCAATCTTAAATATTTATGTAACGCAAATAGCTGAAATATAAATAAAGCACTAAGATAGGCAGATATTAAATGTAAGGCGCATCGATAAGCGCGACAACTTTAGGAAAAATACATGGCACTGTTTGCTGTGATTGGTTTGGGCAGTTTTGGGGCCACTGTGGCAACTCAACTCATGTCGCTCAACCATGAAGTTATTGGCATCGACCTGAACAAGAAATATGTTGAAAATGTTTCCGACAATCTGACCCATGCGGTAATCGCAGATGCGACCGACGAGCATGTGCTGGATGAACTGAATGTCCAGAACTGTGAAGCCGTTGTAGTTGCGATTGGTGAAGATATAGAAGCCAGTATCCTCTGCGTACTGCATCTGAAAAATATGGGCGTGCAGAAAATCTGGGCCAAGGCTAAATCCAAAGCGCATCACATGATTCTGACTCATCTCGGTGTCGACAAGATTATTCACCCCGAAGAAGATATGGGCGTGCGTATTGCACAGTCCTTAAGCTACCCGATGGTTAGCCGCTACATGGCACTTGAGGACGACCGCTATCTGGTCAAGATTGAAATTCATGCAGAACAAAGCGGTGTAAAACTGAATCAGCTGATGGATCATGTACCAGAAATTAAAACTATCCTGCATAAACGTGGTCCAGAAGTGCAATATGTGCTGGATCCAAACCTGGTATTAAAAACGAATGACATCCTGATCATTGAAGGTCTGTTAGAGCCTTTGCGCCGCTTATCCAAACATTTTAAGAACCTATGAAAATGACTGCCCATAAAAACCGCACCATTAATCTTAGCCCGCCGAGTATTATCGCGCTGGGCTTTGTGGGGCTGATCATTATCGGTTCATTACTGCTGATGCTACCGATTGCCCATCATGGTGAGGTAACCTGGTTTCAGGCAGTTTTTACCGCAACCTCTGCAGTGACGATTACCGGCTTATCCGTCGTCAATGTCGGCGCAGCCTATACCGTATTTGGCAAAGTCGTCATCATGATTCTGCTGCAATGTGGCGGACTGGGCTTTATGACCTTTGCCATTCTGGCGGCGATGAGTCTGGCCCCGAAAATGGGATTACGGCAACAGGTGATGGCTCAGGAATCCATTGGACAAACCAGCCTGAAAAAGATCAGTACTACCATTAAAGCAGTTTTTCTCTACTCGATTTGCATTGAAGCCATTGGGACCGTGATTCTGACCATTGCCTGGCTGCAAGACTATAACTTTAGCCAGGCATTCTTTTATGCGCTATTTTACAGTATTTCTGCGTTTAATAATGGTGGCTTTTCCCTGTTCCCAAACAGTTTAATGAGCTTCTCGGACCAGTATTTCATTACTTTTACCATCAGTATGCTGTATATCATCGGTGGGATTGGTTTTCTGGTATTGATGGATGTCCGCCAGCATAAACGCTGGAGTAAACTGACGACCAACAGTAAATTGATCCTGAGCACCATTGCTGGATTGAATCTGTCCGCCTTTATCCTGATCTGGATTCTGGAAGCCTCCAATCCACAGACATTGGCACTCATGAGCGTCGGTGATCAAGCTGTGAATGCATGGTTCCATGCTACGGTTCCCCGCTCTTCTGGTTTTCACAGTCTACCCTTAGATCAGATGACCAATGCTTCAACACTGGTGACCATGTTCCTGATGTTTATTGGTGGTGGCTCATTAAGTACTGCCGGTGGGATTAAAGTTGGCACCTTTATTATCGTGGTGATCAGTGTGATCAGTTTCCTGCGCCGTGAAGATGAAATCCGCCTGTTCCGGCATTCGATTCCAGAAAAAACCACCTTTAAGGCTTTGGCTGTGGTCTGTATTACGGCGCTGCTCATCGCTGGTGGATTTATGAGTCTGCTGATTCTGGAACCGGATCAGGATTTTCTGGATTTGTTGTTTGAAACCGTTTCGGCAGCCTGTACCGTAGGTCTTTCACGTGGCATTACCCATGAATTACAACCTGCCAGTCTGTTTGTGCTGATGCTGCTGATGTTTGCCGGTCGTTTGGGACCACTGACACTAGCTTATTTCATTGCAACTCCGAAAAAGAGCCGACTCAAACATCCTCCTTCAGAAATTCAGGTGGGATAAAATAGCTAGATATAAAAAAATCCACGTCGTAACGTGGATTTTTTATTGGTTAATGAATGGCATTAGAACCAGTTCATCAGGGAAACCCCTAAGCCGACATAGGTCGCCTTATGGTTATAATCAATCAGGCTTTCACCATAGCCATCAAACAACTGGAAATGTCCACGTAGACGTCCACTGATTGGAAATGCCCAGTCAAACTGTGCTGCACCGCGATTATCATCACCACCTTTTAAGGTATGATGTAACATCAGGGTAAAGTCATGATCCTTCCAGCGATAGAAGGCTGTTAAATCACCACGACCAATATAATCCTTAATATCTGGATTATTATCATCCGGAAGGTCTTCTTCAAAACGATACCAAGGACGTAGCATCAGGGCAAAGTTATTACGCTCGAAGCCCAGATTTAGCATCACCCGGTTCCAGCTACGGGATAGTGGATCAGAACGACCATTAGACTGGTGATTCAGGGTTAAGCCCAGCATACGCCAGTCCAGACCAAACAGATCATAGTTAGTCCGGAATACCAGACTCACTTCAGGCTCGTAGTTGGTTTCACGGAAAGGACGAGATTCCTCTGAGTTATACACTTGCCAGCGTGAAGACTGGGTATAAGCCACCCAAAGGTCACCATTATCTCCAAAGATATTTTCAACTGCTTTGGTCTTTAACGACAGCTGGAATTTAGATTCCATCGACTTCAGATTTTGATCTTCAGTTACCGTATTGCGTTCATTCGGACTACTCGGAAACTCGTTTTTCTTGGATGTCCAGAATCCCGGCAAGACATACACCGGCTGATAGGAACGGATATTCCAGGTGCCGAGCTTACTTTCGGGAGACAACTCCCAACGGCTGTCCAGTAAAGAAAGGGTGGGTTTTAGGGGTGAACCTTCACTGACTGCAACACTAGAAACGGTTTTATCGATTTTCGCTTGCAAGTTATCCGGTTCAGGTGCCAATTCAGCTGCTGCACGACGTTCAGAAACCAGTACTGTCTTGTCTGTTTCTGGCACCTTGAATAAGGCATCATAACAGGCCAAACGTTCTGAATTGATTTCTACTGCTGCACAAGCCTCTGCCGTAGAAGGTGTCGGACTTTGTAGCACAGTTTTTTCGACAGCATACACCTGCGCCCCACTCAAACAGCCGAGCAAAACACTTAGCTGTAAAGTTGAGCGCTTAAATGAATTAAGCGCCATTCACTTTTCCTTTCTTATTTTATTGAACCTGTTGAATCACAAATCCGAGCTGTTCTAGTGCTTCACGTTTTGCCACTGGTGCTACTATGGCGCGAGATGGTTGTTGCTCAAGCAGATATTGCTGTGCCACACGTTTCAGGTCATCCAGCGTTACATTGAGCAAACGTTCACGTAACTGCTTGCGGAATGCCGGGGTACGTTGATGCAGGTAGGCATAACAAGCAGTAATTGCTTCTCCCGCTGGTGAACCCGGTTTATCCATGCTCGCGATCAGGCCAAGAATTGCTTCTTCCAGCTGATGCGGTTGCTGTTCAACATTGAGCAACCATTGCACGCTGGCTTCAAAGTCTTTAAAGGTTTCTGCCAGACGTGGGTCACGGTAGCTGTAGAAGCGGAATGAGCAAGCATTGCCGTCATAGCTCGCACCGCCACCATAGGCACCGCCTTTTTCGCGGATAGCACTGTGCAGATAGCCATTACGCAGATAACCTGCCAATACCATCAACGGCGCCGCATCCGGATGAGAGACTTCGACTGCCGGATAAGCCGCGGCACAGAACTGTACATTGGCTTGGATTAACCAAGCTTCATCCGTATCCTGCATGACTTTTTCAACTTGGGTCAGCTGCACTGGCGTTGAATCCACTGCGACTTTGTCCCAAACGTTTTGCACTTCTTCGACCAGACGGTCCGCATGTGGTTCTTCACAGACCAGTAGGAACTGTTTCGGCGCCTGCAACAAGGCACGATGAATACGTTGCAGCTCTTCAATCATGGCATCATAAGCCGCATCATCTTTCTCGATTTGAGACACCAGGTTCATTAGCCAGTTCAATGCACCCAGGCCGGTATTGTGATAGTCACGAGTGGCTAAAGCGCTGTGCTGACGTGAAGCAACCTGCATTGCATAACTATGTCCTGAGCCAGAAATACGTGAATGCCAACGCGTTTTACGTTGTTGCAACAGCTCGATAATACGGGCTTTTTCATCGAAGCGAAGCTGCTCAAAACCGGTTTTCAGCAACTGGATCGCTTCCAGATTATTCACTAAAGATTTCGTGGTTAGGGTCAGCCATGCAGAAATTTTGTTCTTGTCATCCACTTTAGAACGCAACGATGCGCCCATACCCAGGCCACCACTGACTGCAGTCTGGATTTGCTGGAATTCCAGGTAGCTATACTCACCTGCACCAACTTCTCCTACCAGAATAGACAACAGGTTGAAGTATGGCGATTGCACCACTTCATCCGGAATCTGTACCAGTACCTGTTGATAATAAATTCCATTGGTACCCGCATAGTACAGGTTCAATGGTGTATCTACACGATTGGAAATGATCTCACGCAGTTGACCCTGAACAATCTGCAGTTCCGCCGGAATATCTTCCAGACCAACTTTCGGCAACAGGCTGAGGTCATCCGGTGTTTCTTGGCGGATTTTCAGTGCTTCAGTTTGTTTTTCAATTTCAGTTTTTTGCTCTTCAGTCAGGTTTTTGCCAATTTCTGCCAGACGTGCTTTTTCTTCTTCAGCTTCTTTGGCTGATTTGGTCGCATCCGGAACCAGAGTTAACTGGACACGGTGCGGATTATCAAGCAGATGCTCTTTGATCAGATTAGACAACCACATCGGGTCTTTCAGCTCTTCTTTTACCGCAGCAATCGCAGAATCCACATCCCATACCTCTACTGGATCACAGTGGTGGATTGCACTGCTGAGGCCATTGAGAATGAGGCTTAGGCCATATGGAGTTCCATCCCCATTGATTTCACGTTGATGCAGTTCGATCTGATGCAAGATCGCATCCACGGCTTTTTGATCCACTGGTTTAGAAGCCACTTCTTCCAGAATCTTAAACACGCCATTTTTAAATTCTTCAGCATGTTCAGGATTTGAACCCTGCACTGCACAGTAGAAGGTCATTTCAAAGTTTGAATCATCGACACCCATAAATGGACCAGTCGACTGTGCATAGCCACAGGTTTCAAGGTAATGACGTAGTGGTGATGCAGAATCTTCCAGCAAAATACCTTCCACCAGACGCATACCCAAACGCAGCTTGATTTCACTCGCTTCTGGCAATAACCATGAAATCACATGATAAGTCTTGTCACGCAGGTCATCAGCATCAACGGCATAAGTATCGGTTACGGTAAGTGGTGCAGTCAGGCGTTTTTCCGGAGTTGAATATAAAGTCTGACCTTTCTCAAATTTAGACAGTGCCAGAGTTTCAAACTGTTCCTGTAATTCATAAGCGGACTTGTTACCGAAAGTCATAAAGACCGCATTACTTGGATGGTAATGTGATTTATAGAAATCAACCAACTCTTGGTAAGTCAGGTCAGGAATATCTTTAGGATCACCACCCGAATTATAGTGATAAGTGGTGGTTGGGAACAGATAATGCGCCAGCGTGTGATAGAGCTGATCCGAAGGAGAACTCATCGCCCCTTTCATTTCATTAAAGACCACGCCTTTATAAACAGGTTCACCATTTTCCAGTTCAATACGAATACCTTCCTGAGCAAAATCCAGCGGATTCAGGTTCGCTGCAAATGCCGCATCCATATATACTTCCAGCAGGTTCTGGAAATCTTTATCGTTCTGGGTTGCAAATGGATATGCCGTCCAGTCTGCAGCGGTAAAGGCATTCATGAAAGTGTTCAGGGAACGGCGAATCATCAGAAAGAATGGATCACGTACCGGGAATTTTTCTGAGCCACAGAGCGCCGTATGTTCAAGAATATGGGCCTCGCCTTTGGAATCCATCGGCTGAGTACGGAATGCCACGAGAAAGACATTTTCATCGTGACTGGTTGCCAGGTGATAATGAGTGGCGCCGGTCACTTTATGCTTATATTCAGACACTAAAATGTCTAAAGCTTCAACATGGTGTTGACGTACCAACTGAAACGCAGGATGAACAGTTTGTGAAATGGTTTCAGTGACATCTACAGTCATGCGATCTCCTAATTTTTTAGATAAAAAACAATTAATCGCATTATAGCTTTAGTTCTTGTTATTATTCACGCTGAAAACCGATGATTTTGATCGAATTAAGTAAACTTGGTCATTCATAAAATAAATCACCAAGTTTTAACCGTCGAATGAAAATTTTAAGCTGGCTTAAACCAAGTATTTAAAATAGTTATAGTTTGGATGGTTTTCCACAAAGACATAATTCTGCTTCTGGTAGAAGCTTGCAGCCAGCTTGGTTTCAGTATGCAAACACAGTGCTGAATAATGCGGACGTGCCAACTGTTCCAGATACGCCAATAATTGTTTGCCCACCCCATGTTGACGGTATTTCGGATGCACATAGAAACGGCGGACACGCCCGATCCGTTCTTCAATGCCATCTGGCCCCCATTGTTGGTTCAAGCCACCACAGGCAATCAGCTTATCACCATCGTAAGCGACTGCCAGATATTCATTGTCTTTGCTAAACGAGTTTTTTCCTGTGCGATATTCTTCAACTAATTTCTCAATCAAATCATAGCCTTCCTTTTTCGCTAAGGTAGCCAAAGTGTTGATCTGATCTGGTAATTGTTCGGCTTTTACAATCTTAATATCCATATATACACACTTTTAGAAATGATAGTCTCGGCTCAACCTGTCTAAGCCTCTACAGATTTAACACAGGTAGACTACACTTATAAATAAAATCTGTACTTTAAATCAATGGGATGTTTGGATGATTTTGAAAATTATCCATTTTTATTCGACCAAAGTGCAAGTTAAGTATCTTTAAACCATACTCAAAAAATTTTGAAAATGATTCAACACCCTACAGCAATCCTGAGCATTCGTGTAAACTTAGGACTTTCGTTTTTTGAATGTGACTTTCTAACATGGCAAATGTTGATCTTTTTGCAATTGGTAATGCGCTAATTGACCAGGAATTTAAAGTATCTGATGACTTTCTAATTGCAAACACCCTGCAAAAAGGCACCATGCAACTCACTGATGGTGAAACACAAGCCGTACTGTATGAAAACCTGAAAGCGACCCAAACCTATAAAGGCCAGGCTTCTGGTGGTTCAGCTGCAAATACTACGGTTGCTTTTGCTGCATTAGGTGGTTCCGCATTTTATGCCTGCCGCGTGGGTAATGATAATCTTGGTCAAATCTACCTGAATGGCTTAAATGAAGCTGGCATCCAGACCACAACCCGTTCCATCAGTGAAGGTGTCACTGGTACCTGTATGGTACTGGTCAGCCCTGATTCAGAACGCACCATGCATACCTACCTGGGTATTACCGCTGAACTGACCGATGAACAGATTGATTTTGCTCCACTGAAAACTGCGAAATGGCTGTATATCGAAGGTTATCTGTCTACTTCAGAAACTGCACGTCATGCGGTTGAACAGGCTCGCACCATTGCCCGTGCCAGTGATGTCCAAATTGCCTTAACCTTATCTGATCCTGCCATGGTGCAGTATGCACGTAGTGGTCTGGATGAAATGATTGCTGATGGTGTGGACTTGCTGTTCTGTAATGAACAGGAAGCACTGATGTACACTGGTACAGATAATTTGGATGCTGCTTTGGAAAAATTACAAGAAATTAGCAAACACATTGTCATTACATTGTCAGCCGAAGGTGCACTAATTTGTAACGAAGGACAAAGCTTTACTGTACCAGGCCGCAAGGTAGAAGCAGTCGACACTAACGGTGCTGGCGATGCCTTTGCGGGTGCATTCTTATATGCTCTGAATGCAGGTCTAGACTGGAAAGCGGCGGCTGAACTGGCAATTCTGGTTTCGAGTGAAGTGGTTTCACAATTTGGTCCACGTCTGCCTGTTGCTGAATACGCGGCATTATTAAACAACTTCCAGAAGGAATGTGCTTAATGTATAAAATTTGTATGACTGAAGACATCCCGGAACGTGAATCACGTTCCTTTGAGCTTCCAAATGGGGATACGATTTTTATTACGCAACGTGATGGTATGTTCTATGCCTATCAAAACCTGTGCCCACACTTACAGGTTGAACTGGAATTTCTGGAAAACCAGTTCCTCGATCGTGATCAGGAATTTATAGAATGTTCGACTCACGGGGCCTTGTTCCTGGTTGAAACCGGTGAATGTATTTCTGGACCATGTCAAGGCCAATCACTTGAAAAAGTTGAAATTACCGTGCATTCTGATGGTGGAATTTACCTCGTAGAATAACACTTACACTGGATGCGACCATGCCAGCATTTTTCACCGACTATAACCTGATGCCTTTTCATCTCAGTCTGATCGCCGTGATTTTTTTGGGTATGGTCGAAATTTTGGGCTATTTTTTTAAGGTACGTCCAACCCAATTTTTCCAGAAAATTTCCCCTTTCGATTTGCACAATCTTGATCTACTCAACGTCAAGTTTTCCAAAACCTTAATTGTGTTTTTCCTGTTGATGAACTTCAGCTTTGCCGGCTATGTGCTACAGCTATTGGTGTATTCACAGGAGATGAAATTCTGGCCAGCGTATTATCTTATCATTCCAGCTTTAATCATCGCGATTTTCTTCACCGTGTTTATGATCCACTGTCTGGATCAGGTGATTCCACCGAAATACAAAAAGCATCATGTCAATCTGATTGGGCGTCTAGCCACCATTTCCAGTGGCAACGCCCGCCCTGGATTTTCTGCGCAGGCCCGTGTACGGGATGAATATGGTCAGCTGCATTATGTGCAGGTGGAACCGGAATTTGGCGAGCTGGAATTTCAGTCGCAGATTATTTTGATTCGTACCCGTAAATCACATTATGTGGCCAAGAAAATCAGTAAATCAAATCGTCTGTTTAGCCTGGATCTGGAACATTCCTAGAAAGTGAAATCACTATAAAAAAAGCCCGGTGAAATGACCGGGCTTTTTTATACCAATATCCATTAACGTTTCAGAAAACCCGACACTATATTCAGTACATTCTGAATATCATTATTGGCTTCCTGCTTACTAGTCTGTTCACCTTGTGGCGTTAGGGAATCGATGATCTCCGGCAAGACTTTGGAGATAGCGCTATACACATCCTGCTTCGGCGCATGTACCTGTTCAGCGACCTGTTCCACTTCCTGATCATCAAACAGAAATTGCAGCTGCTGATTATCAATCGGCGCATTATCACCTGGCCCAGTCGATACCCAGTCATCAACCTGATTGGTTAGACCTTGACCTTTGAGCTTATCCAAAGCCCCTTGTAGACCACCCTGTTTCTGAATCCAGGCCAATACCAACGGCAACACGGCAATCAGTAATGTTTTGGTTCCACCTGACCCTAGGCTAGAAGATTGAGGCTGCTGATTAGGTTGTTGATGATGCTGTTGCTGTGATTGACCGCCACCCAACTGACTCAGCACCGAACCAAGAATCCCTCCCAAGCCACCCTGCGGGCTAGAACGTTGTCCTGCATTCTCACCATTCAATTGCCCAAGCACAGCACCTAAAATGCCTCCCAGACCACCTTGAGACTGTTGGGATTGATTCTGGTTTGGATTTTGTTGTTGCTGCCCACCACCTAAGGCCTGCTTGGCCAAGATTTCCACAATATTACTAAGGTTGGTCATACCCGTATTTCCTGTAAAGCTTTCTTACAGCATACGTGGTACTTTGGCAGCGCACCTGTTGGAAATTGTTAAGAAGTGCAAGCAATCTTAAGCAACTTTCTATGAGTAGATCATTACCAGCGGTATTTGTCCCAGTTTTCGGGATTGGCCCAGAACTTGGAGTTAAACCAGTCTGGCACATGCTTATAGGTCAGGATATTAAATTGCCACAAGGCAAAGTCGCTATCATGCGTCGTTTTATCAATCAGTTGCGTCAAGCCTAAAGAACGCAGCAACTTTTCATCTTGCAAACGGCTAACCACTACCAGACGACGGGCAAACAGATCACGCAGTTTCACAAGCATTTGCCCAATGATTTGGTCTGAAAGTTCACTGGTTTCTGCAGTATCCAGCATCACGACGGCCAGATCATAACGTTGCTGAAAAGGCAGACTTAGGAACTCAGATACGTTAAAATAATGCCATTGAATCGACTGATTGAACTTGACCTGGGTCAGATCCTGACCAATACAAATCGCAGTTTGGATTGGCTGTTCCTGCGCGAAATCATCTAACATCGACGAAATAACATTCTGTTCAGCCATAACTGCATCCTTATGATTTAAGTGAGTAATTTTTCATGGAACTTCAGGGCATTTGCCATAAAATGCACGCCGGTCTCAAGAACCTTAGTGTAACTGAACAAGATATACACCGGGCAAATGTTGAATATAAATTTATCCTAGATCGTTCAGAAATTGACCTTCCATTTAATCTTGGCCAGGAAATCGAGATTGAATGGACCGGCAATATCTACTGTGTCTCTTGCGGTGCAAAGACTTCCAAATCTTTCTCGCAGGGACACTGCTTTAAATGCTTCAAGACCAAGGCTTCTTGCGACATGTGTATCATGAAGCCGGAAACCTGTCATTATCACCTCGGCACTTGTCGTGAAGATACGTTTGCCCATGAAGTCTGCTTTCAGCCTCATATTGTCTATCTGGCTAATTCTAGCGCACTGAAAGTCGGAATCACCCGTGAAGGTCATATGCCGACCCGCTGGTTAGACCAAGGGGCGACTCAGGCTTTGCCGATTATGAAAGTGGGTTCACGACGCCTTTCCGGCCAACTGGAAGTTATGTTTGGCACTCAGGTCGCAGATAAAACTGATTGGCGTAAACTCCTCAAAGGCGAAGCCGAACCGATTAATCTGATCGATATCCGTGACCAGTTGCTGGATGAATTTGCTCCACAAATCACCACCATCCGTGATGAGTTCAGCATGAGTCTAGACTTCAATGAAAATGTGGAAATCCTTGAACAGGAACGTCCACGTGAGTTTATCTATCCGGTAGAAAGCTATCCTGAAAAGATCAAGTCACATAACCTGGATAAAACCCCAATTATCCGTGGCAAGCTGCAAGGGATTAAAGGCCAGTATTTAATCCTGGATACCGGCGTGATCAATATCCGTAAATATACTGGCTATGAAATCAAGGTTCGGGCTGAATAAAACAGGCTGACAAAAAGCGGGAAAATCTCCCGCTTTTTTCTTGCTCTCTCATTTAATTTTCTGCAGAAATTTAAGATAAGGTTGCACCATTAACTGCTCAGCTTCAAGAATCGGCATATGTCCAATTCCCTCCAGAAGGAGTGGTGGCGCAGCATTTTTCAGCAGATTTTTTAACTCATAAGCAGCTTCTACATTAATAATCCTGTCCTGCTTGCCCCAGACAATAAATACCGGTTGCTCCAGTCCACGCACGATCAATGCGAAAGAGTCCGGCGTATATAGTTTGGACATAGTCACCAGTTGCTCAACCATTTTATAGGTATTAGACGATTGCTGAATCATCAGTTTTTCCTGCGCAACACGTAATTCAACCGGAATGAAAGGCTGCGACTGCATCACCAGATTCATCAGCTTGTCAAAATCACCCGCTTTTCTCACTACCAGATCATTCAAATGAGTCATGTCTTTTAGATAAGGTGTATTAGCAGACTGATACACACCAGCGCTATCCACCAGTAGCAAGGATTTTACTTCTGCTCCACCCATGGAATGCCCGGCAATATGCAAATTTGGATTCAGTTGTGCAGCATCAATAAAGCGGCGTAATTTTTCTGCCAGATTCGGAATGGACAAGTCAAAATCCGTTGGAACAAGGGTTTCCCCATACGCAGGCAGGTCTGGAATAATCACATGGTAATGTGGTGTCAGATAACGCGCGACCCGGTTCCAGTTGTCCCGGGTACCGGAAAGACCATGTAGCAGTAACAAAGTCGGCTTAGCTAGATCACCGCCTTCACTATAGCTCCATTCAATTTCATTGACTTTGAGCTTTTTACTGCTAAGTCCGGCCCAGCTACGTTCCTGTTGCAGAATATGACGGAAATTCAACTCAGCAGCATGTGATGATAATGAGACCAATAACATTAATAAACCAAGCATAATATTTTTGTAAAATCGCCGCGTCAGGCGATCCATCCATACATGGCACATACTGTCTTTTCCTTGATATTCTTGAGCTTTTATTATTTTTCATATCTCATTTTAAACCGGTTTTAATCTGATTTTTATTTACCCAATAGATTGTTTTCTTTAGGGTGTGTTGACACTTTTAGCTTAAAAAAATAGCGAAGTAGTAAAATCAAATCACCAAACCCAATTTTACTATTCGCTATGCCTCGTACCATGCTGACAGATCAACACTGGCAAAAGTTGAAAGTTATTCTGCGCAATTTATCCATTCACCACAACTCAAATTTACGCAATTTTATTGAAGCTATTCTCTATAGAATTAGAACAGGCTGTCCGTGGCGAGATATTCCTTCTTGTTTTGGTCATTCCAACTCTATTTTCAAACGTTTTAATCGTTGGTCAAGCAGCGGTAAGTTACTTAGATTATTCAAATTACTAGCCTCATGCCCCGATATGGAGTGGATTTTTATTGATGGCTCTCATGTACGTGCTCATCAACATTCTGCCGGCATAGCGAATCAATCTATTTCTAAAAGTGTAGGAGGAAACTCCTCAAAAATACATTTGATTGTTGATGCACATGGTAATCCTATTGATTTCATGATTACCGATGGAACCACACATGATGTTAAAGTTGCGCCTGATTTAATATCAACATTAGATTTAAAAGAGACAAAAGTGGTATGTGCAGATAAAGGCTATGCTTCAGAACCACTGCGTGAACAGATCAGGAAAACAGGGACTAAAGCGAATATACCAAAGAAAACGAATAGCCAATCGAACAATGATCATATGGACTGGTATTTATATAAAATCAGGCATTTAGTTGAAAATATGTTTTGTAGATTAAAGCAATTTAGAGGAATAGCTACTCGATATGACAAGCTCAAAAGAAATTATCAAAGTTCTGTTGCCTTAGCCTGTATATTTTTATGGCTACCTTTATAGGGTTAATTATGAACAGTAAGTGTCAACAGACCCTAATTTTGAGCGAATTCTGGCAACAAAAAACCAGCCCTCAGGCTGGTTTTTTGACTAAAATCACTTATTTGATTTTCGCATGCGCTTTCAGATAACGAGTGTAGTCATCAAACTCTTGCTGACCACGTAGTTGTGAATAGAGTTTCATCAACTCTTGACGTTGTTCTTCGCTCAACACCGTAATCGGATTTTTCTTCACTTCAGATACTGCAACGACTACCAGTTCATTTGGCAGGCTAGCAGTCGTCACTGACCAGAAGCCGGCTTTAGGTGCTTTCAAGCTAAATGCCGCACGCTGTACATCGCGTTTCAGCAAACCTTCGGCACGGGTATAAATACCCGCATCTTCAAATGATAGATTACCTTTTGCTACAGATGCTGCAGGTTTGGTTTTGAACTCTTCCAGGGTTTTCTGGATTTGCGCTTTCGCTGCTGCCAGTGCTTTTTCTTCAATCAGTTTAGCTTTGACGCGTGGTTTTGCTACAGCAAATGGCTGCTCACCCACTGCATAGTAGTTACGCACTTTCACCCAAGCCACATCGCCATTCGCAAGTTGAATGCTTGAAGAAACATTACGATCACCATTTTTCACGTCATCGTTAAACAACTTCACTTTCACATTTGCATCGCTGAGTAATGGATCACGAGTAGCTAAAGTCACACCTTTAGCAGACTTAACCTGTATGCCTTTCACTTCCTGAGCCACCACATCCAATGAGTCAGCACTCACCACCATGTCATTCAGACCATTCACTGTATCTGAGAAGGCATTGGCTTTTTTTGCAGCCAGTACTTCTTCAGTCAGACGTGCTTTTTGTGATTCAAATGATGGAACATCCACATTTGGGGTTTCAACTGCAATGATGTGATAACCATAATCTGTTTTTACTGGTGCAGAAACTACACCCGGTTTCAGTGAAGCAACCGCTTTATCGAAGGCATCACCAAATACGCCAGTTTCATAAACAGCAATCGCACCGCCTTTCGCCTTAGATTCCGGATCTTCAGAATATTGCGCTGCTGCCTGAGCGAAGCTAGTACCTGCTTTGATTTTCGCTGCGACGTCTGCAGCCAGTTTTTGTGCTTCTGCTTCAGAACGGCTATCTGCCGTAATCAGGATGTGTTTTACATCTGGTTTTACCGCAGACTTTTGTGAATCTACAAATTTCTTATAGGCTTCTTGCAGTTCAGCTTCAGTGGCTGCAGCTGTTTCAGTTTGAATATTGGCTGGGCTTAGTACCACATAGTCCACATCCACGCTGGTTGGCTGCTTGAATACGGTTTTGTGTTTTTCATAATACGCTGCAACTTCAGCATCGCTGACTTTGACATTTTTCTTGTAGTTATCCAGATTGACGCTGGCAATATGTACGTGACGCTGTTCAGTCTGAAGATTGGCAATCTGTTCAATATCCAGCTTGCTGACCAATGGATAGTCCATAAAAGTCGATGACAGCATTTTCAGCGCATGGTCGTTACGCAGACTGGCAATCAGCTGACGGCTGTTCATACCGACAGATTTCAGATAATTCTCGTACAGCGCATTAGAGAACTGACCATTTTCCTGGAAGCTCGGCTGCTGGGCAATCATCTGTTCAATCTGCTGATCGCTCAGGCTAATACCCAGCTTTTCGGCTTGCTGTAACAGTAAGGTACGCGCAACCAGCGTATCCAGAGCTTTCTGCTCAATGAATGTCTGGTTTAATAGAGTTTCATCGCCATTGGCATAGGCCAGATATTGTTGTTTGAATGTTTTTGTCAGAGATTCAAGTTCTTTTTTCGATATATCCGTACCATTAACCGTCTTGGCCGTATCCTTGTTCCCGCTACTAAAATATCCTTCAATACCTACAAGTGCTAAAGGGGTTAAAAACAGAACGAGCAAAACCTTGCCCAACCAACCCTTAATAACTTTACGAAAAGATTCCATAAGTATTCCAATATTTTATTTGCGTGGGATTTTAACCGAAAAAACCCGTTGAATGAATGTGTTAATCCTGAATATTTCGACAAGCAATAAAAAACGCGCCTAATAAGGCGCGTTTGGTCGCTGCATTCGATTAAGCAACAGCGTCTTTTAAGCCTTTACCAGCTTTGAAACTTGGTACTTTGCTTGCTTTGATTTCAAGTGTCGCACCAGTTTGTGGGTTACGGCCAGTACGTGCAGCACGTTCTTTCACACCGAAAGTACCGAAACCAACCAAAGTAACTGTATCACCCGCTTTAAGTGCCTCAGTAACAGAAGCAATTGTAGCATCTAAAGCTTTACCAGCGTCAGCCTTAGATAATCCCCCTTTTTCTGCAATTGCATCAATTAATTCTGATTTATTCATGAAAATTACGTCCTCTTAATATCGTTTATTTAAGGTCCAAGAATTTGTGTAAGTTGCCTTAACGACTTTATAACAATGCTTTAGCCCTAAACGCAATACTCTTCGACCTGTTTTTTTTTAAAAAATAGGCGAAAAAAACCTTGAATAATGAATAAAGTCACTTTCTTTGTGTTTTTTTCGACATTTCTTCTTTTAACTGCTCTTGATCCGCGATAAGCCGATCCATTTTTTCATGCAGCTGAAGGAGCAGCTTTTCCAGTTGTTGCACATCCTTCGCAGTCGCCAATCCTATACGATTCAAGGAATGATGAACAGAGTGATCAATCAGCTTTTCCACTTTATCTTTGGTATCTGTGACCGATTCTTTGGCCTTTTCTGAGACCTTCTCTACAGTTTGATCCGCAATGTCTGTGGTTTTGGATTCCAGCTCCTCACCAACCTTGACTAGCGAGTCGAATAATTTGTTGCCTTCTTCCTCGGCACGGGAAAATGCGCCCAGCCCTGCCAGCCAGATCTGCTTGGTATATTTCCGAAAATCCAGAACCGATTTACGCTCAGCGCCTGATTTAGACCTGCCTTTCGATGTTTTTTTTCCAGCTTCCGCTACTGCTTCTTGTTCGACTTCAGGTTTGTCCATTTTGCTGTCTCCTGATTATTTTCCATGCAGATTCTATATATAAATCTACAAAATGATAGCATTTTAGCAAACTTAGCACTTGCCAGTTTTGCTAAACTGTTCTACAAAGCAACTTATTTAACAAATTAAGTTTAATCCCTGAAATATTACCCAGGCAGGAAGCTTTATATTTCATTTTTTAGGAAAGGACTGGTCAGGATCTATGAGCGAATCGGAACAAAGTCAAAAGCAGCCGCATTTTTTGCTGACAATGACTTTAATTGTTTTAGAAACCTTCTTCACTTTCATTCTAAAACATGATCGCGTCGTTGCCTTACAAGCTAAAAAATTCATTGACGAAAATATTGCGATAAAAATCAATAGCTATATTCCCTATTTCGATTTTTATGTGCGCTTTACCGACAAAGGTCTGCTATTCGATTACATGCCACCAAATAAGATCATTGATCTGGATGTACGTACCACGCTTGCTGACCTAATTAAAATCTTTGTCTTTGGCAATCGTCGCAGCATCAAAGCCATGCGTATTGATGGTGACAAGGTGCTTAAAGATGAATTCCGTGACCTGCTGACTTTATTCGCCCTACCAAAACTTCTGGCAGATTGGAAACAGTGGCTGTATGAACCGGCTGATGAAAGTGATGTGGTGGCGTCACGGAGCCGTATTGCTCCGCTTCTGGATAAAATCGATCAGCAACGCTCCCGCATTAACAGTCTGCAGGTCGAAGTCAAACAGTACAAAAACCGGATCCGTCGCATGCAGCGTCGCCAGAAAATAGTCAATACCATCTTTGGTCTAATCACTGTACTTTTAGTTACGTTATTAGTGTATAATTGGTTCAGTCATTAAATCCTTATTTTCTGCATCATTAGCCTTCAAATTTGCATAATAAAAAAACTTGACTATTTTAGTCAGGATTCTTAAAATCGACACATCTAGTCTAACCATGTGTATCGAATCATGCGCTTAACCACTCGCGGTCGCTACGCAGTGACTGCTCTTCTTGATCTAGCTTTGCAGCCAACTGAACAAACGATCACGCTTGCTGAAATTGCAGCACGCCAAACGATTTCCGTTGCTTATCTTGAGCAGTTATTTGCCAAACTAAAACGTCATGGCTTAGTTTCGAGTGTCCGTGGTGCCAATGGTGGTTACCATTTAGCTCGCAATGCTCAAGACATCACAGTGTTAGAAATCATTGAAGCTGTAAACGAAACAGTTGATGCCACTCGCTGCGACCATAAAGGCAACTGCCAAAATGGCGCGATGTGCTTGACTCACGATTTATGGCAGGAACTCTCCCACCACATTGCCGATTATCTTGCAAAAATCACGCTTGCTGACCTGGTAGCCCGTGACAACGTACAAACCGTGTCACTGCGCCAAAATTCAGCATCTTTTGATTCAGCCCTTTTATCGGTTACAGGTATTTGACATGAAACGTCCGATTTATCTTGACTATGCAGCAACCACTCCTGTAGACCCTCAAGTTGCAGAACGCATGATGGAATGCTTAACGTACGAAGGCACCTTTGGTAACGCAGCATCACGTTCACATGCTTACGGCTGGCAAGCGGAAGAAAAAGTTGAATACGCACGTGAGCAAGTCGCTAACTTAGTAAAAGCTGACCCACGTGAAATCGTATGGACTTCTGGTGCGACTGAATCTGACAACCTTGCCCTAAAAGGTGTAGCTCAGTTCTATGCATCTAAAGGCAAGCACATCATCACTTCTAAAATTGAACACAAAGCAATTTTGGATACTTGCCGTGAATTAGAGTCTGAAGGCTTTGAAATCACTTATCTGGAACCACAACCAAAAACTGGTCTGATTACTCCAGAGATGGTTGAAGCTGCAATCCGTCCAGATACCATTCTTGTTTCCCTGATGATGGTAAACAACGAAATCGGTACCGTGACTGATGTGGCTGCAATCGGTGAGATCACTCGTGCGAAAAAGATTTTCTTCCACGTGGATGCTGCACAGGCTGCCGGCAAAATTGAAATCGACCTTTCTACCATGAAAGTCGACCTGATGAGTTTCTCTGCTCATAAAATTTATGGTCCTAAAGGTATTGGCGCCCTGTTCGTACGTCGTTCACCACGTGTACGTCTAAAAGCACAAATGCATGGTGGCGGTCACGAACGTGGTATGCGTTCTGGTACATTGGCGACTCACCAGATCGTGGGTATGGGTGAAGCGTTTGAACTTGCGGGTAAAAACCTGGAAGCTGAACAAAAACGTCTTCGCGTACTGCGTGACAAACTTTGGAATGGCTTAAGCTCACTTGAGCAGGTATTCCTGAATGGTCACCCGACTCAAAACGTAGCCAACTACCTGAACGTTAGCTTCAACTTTGTTGAAGGTGAATCGCTAATGATGGCACTTAAAGATTGCGCAGTATCTTCAGGCTCAGCTTGTACATCTGCAACTCTTGAACCATCTTACGTATTACGTGCTCTGGGCCTGTCAGACGAACTTGCACACAGCTCAATCCGCTTCAGCTTTGGTAAATACACCACTGAAGAAGACATTGATCATGTACTAGAGATTACTAAAGCTGCTGTTGAGAAGTTACGTGAACTCTCTCCGCTTTGGGATATGTACAAGGAAGGCATCGACCTTTCTACAGTTGAATGGGCTGAGCATTAATTTTGACACTGAGATAACAACATTTGTGTTGTTATCTCATTGATAAAAGATTTTTAATCCCCATATTTAATATTAGGCTGACCCCGAGGTTTGGAGAAGCAACATGGCTTATAGCGACAAAGTAATTGACCATTATGAAAACCCACGTAACGTTGGTGTTTTAGACAAAAATGCAGAAAACGTAGGTACAGGCATGGTGGGTGCACCTGCATGTGGCGACGTGATGCGTCTGCAAATTCAAGTGAATGATGAAGGTGTAATCGAAGAAGCACGCTTCAAAACTTATGGCTGTGGTTCTGCAATTGCGTCTAGCTCCCTAGTCACCGAATGGTTAAAGGGTAAAACTCTGGACGAAGCGCAAGCGATCAAAAATATTGACATTGCAAACGAGCTGGCACTTCCACCAGTAAAAGTACACTGCTCTGTACTTGCTGAAGATGCAATTAAGGCTGCTGTAGAAGACTACCGTAGCAAAAAAGCTAAAGCTTAATCGCTGACGTATTTTCTGAAGAAAGATTAACGGAGTTTTCATGATCCATTTAACTGAAAATGCTGCAACTCATATCAGCAATTACCTGAAAAATCGCGGTAAGGGTGAAGGCATTCGCGTTGGTGTGAAAACTTCAGGCTGTTCTGGCTTGGCTTATGTACTCGAATTCGTTGATGAAGTCGATGCACACGACCAAGTATTTGAACAGTTTGGTGTTAAGGTTTTCGTTGACCCGAAAAGCCTGGTTTATCTCGAAGGTTTAGAGATGGACTATGTCAAGAACGGTCTGAACGAAGGCTTCGAATTTAACAATCCAAATAAAAAAGGTGAATGTGGTTGCGGTGAATCCTTTACTGTTTAAAGTTTAAGCGTTCACTTCTCCGTTCCCTTGCAGCATTAAAACAGTGTCACCTACACTGTTTTAATTGCATTTAGGCCGTCGTTTTTTAGCTTAGCGCAGTTATTTTACCTATTAATCGTGGACCCTATCTCCCATGAATCATTTTGAGTTGTTCAATCTTCCCGTCTCACTGGATATTGATACTGCTGCTTTAAAATCAGAATTTTTGAAGCTACAACAACAATATCACCCGGATAAAGCTGAAGACAAAGACCAGGCCCTGATCAAATCAAGTGAAATCAACCAGGCATTCAAAGTGCTTTCTTCAGTGGATAGCCGTGCAGCTTATCTCCTGTCACTGAAAAAACAGGATTATCATCTGGATCAATCCATCAGTGATTTTGAGTTCCTGCAAGATGCCCTGGAAATCCGCGAACAGTTGGATGAAGCCCGTTCGGCAGAAGATCTGTCTTCACTTAAAGTGGAAGTTCAACAGTGGATTGATGGTCTGGTACGAGAGTTCAAGATTGATTATGACGATGAAGATTGGGGTGAAGCTCGCGATACCGTGCGCAAACTGCGTTTCTTTGTAAAAGTCATGGCCGATATCGACAAGGCGGAAGATCGCTTCCTCGATGATGACAGCTTTGATCTTGACGACGATTTTTAATTTTTCTCTTTAATATTTAACGTGCAAAGGATGTAACACTATGGCTCTCTTGCAGATTGCAGAACCAGGTCAATCAAGTGCACCGCATGAACACCGCATTGCGATTGGTATCGATTTAGGCACCACCCACTCTTTGGTAGCCACGGTTCTATCAGGTAAAGCCAAAGTACTCAATGATGAACAAGGACGTGTGTTACTCCCTTCCATCGTTCATTATGCAGAGCAAAACACACAGTACGGCTATGAGGCTGCACCATTTATTACCACCGACCCGAAAAATACCATCGTTTCTGTGAAACGTTTTATGGGCCGTTCACAGGCGGATATCAAATTCCAGCATCCTTACACACTGGTAGGTGAAGCGAATGAGATGCCTGCTTTTGAAACCGTTCAAGGTCGTAAAACCCCGGTTGAAATTTCAGCAGAAATCTTAAAAAAGCTGAAAGACCGCGCTGAAGCAAGTCTAAAAAATGAAATTAATGGTGCAGTAATTACTGTTCCTGCATATTTTGATGAAGCACAGCGTCAGGCAACCCGTGATGCTGCTCAACTGGCTGGTTTAAATGTCCTGCGTTTACTGAATGAACCTACCGCGGCTGCAGTGGCTTATGGGCTGGATCAGGAAACCAACCTGAGCACCGATCGTAACTATGTGATCTATGACTTGGGTGGCGGTACGTTTGACGTTTCGATTCTGCGTTTCTCTCAAGGTGTCTTCGAAGTCCTGGCAACTGGTGGCCATACCGCACTAGGTGGTGATGACCTGGATCGCCTGATTCTGAAGTGGGCTAAAAAACAGCTGGATCTGGAACACCTGGATGATGAAGAATATGCACACTTCATTACCGCTGCCCGTCGTGCCAAAGAAGCACTCAGCGACAAAGAATCAGTTGAGCTGAAAATTCTGGACCATAGCCTAACTTTAGACCGTCCAACTTTTGAAGAAATCATTAAAGTTGCGTTGGATAAAACTATCAGCGTTTGTAAGCGCGTAATGCGTGACGCCAAGCTGGAACTGGATGATATTCAGAATGTGGTACTGGTAGGTGGTTCTACCCGTTCCTACGCAGTACAGAAAGCGGTGCGTGAAGTCTTTAATCAGGAACCTTTGTGTACCATCAACCCGGATGAAGTGGTTGCCATTGGCGCTGCTATTACCGCCGATCAATTGATTGGTAACAGTAAAAATGGTTCGTTATTACTCGACGTAACTCCGCTTTCACTTGGTTTAGAAACCATGGGTGGGTTAGTGGAACGTCTGATTGCACGTAATACTGCAATTCCAGTTGCACGTCGTCAGGAATTCACCACGTATCAAGATGGTCAGACTGCTATGCTGATTCACGTGGTACAAGGGGAACGTGATCTGGTCGATCACTGCCGTAGCCTAGGCCGTTTCGTACTGCGAGGCATTCCACCTATGACTGCAGGTCAAGCACGTATTGAAGTGACATTCCAAGTCGATGCAGATGGTTTGCTGACGGTATCTGCCCAAGAAACCACGTCTGGTGTGAAAGCACACATTGATATCAAGCCATCGTATGGCTTGTCGAGTGAAGATACCGAGCGTTTATTGCTTGAAGGTTACAAGTACGCAGAAGAAGACAAAAACCTGCGTCATCTTCAGGAAACCAAGGTTGAAGCACAACGTGAACTTGAAGCACTCAATCAGGCGCTGAAAGTTGATGCCAAACTGTTAAGCGAACAGCAACTGAATGACCTGAATGCAGCCACAGCCCAACTTGAGCAGGAGCTGCAAGGCACAGATATTAAAGCCATTGAATCTGCTGTCGAACAGCTTAAAATACATAGCGATGCATTTGCAGCACTACGTATGAACCAGCACATTGATGCTGCGCTCAAAGGCACCAAACTCGACGACTGGTCAAACTCAAACTAAATTTAAGGTAAAGACTATGCCACGTATTAAAGTTCTTCCACATGCGCAAATTTGCCCTGAAGGTGCTGAGTTTGAAGTTGAGCAGAATGCCAATTTATGTGAAAGCCTGTTAAACAACGGAATTAAAATTGAACACGCATGTGATATGTCATGTGCATGTACGACTTGCCACGTCATCGTGCGTAAAGGCTTCGACAGCCTGGAAGAAATGAGTGATGTGGAAGCAGACCTTCTCGATCGTGCTTGGGGCCTGGAACCTGATTCACGCCTGTCTTGTCAGGTTAAGATTGTGGATGAAGATCTGGAAGTTGAAATTCCAAAATACACGATCAACCATGCTTCTGAAAATCACTAAGCAGGCAGGTTATATAAAAAAAACCACGCTCAGGCGTGGTTTTTTTATTGGCTGAAATTTCTTTTTATCAACTTACCCGGCTCGTGGTGTTTTCCTTTTCACTCGCTTCGACCAATTTATTGACAGTTTGATCCGTTTCTGAATTTTCTGCAATCTGCTCAGCCACCATATCTTCAAGTTTCAGTTTGACGAAACCTTTAGAATTGGTAAATTTCTGCTGAGTCTGAATACGCTTGATCATTTTTTCCAGAATATCAATCAGCTCTGGATATTCATAATTCTGCACTTCATCCAGATTCAACAACAGATGAAAGCCTTTATATTCATAATCAAACCAGCGCTGATAATCGACTTTCTCGGATTTGTATTTTTCCATCACCTGCCAGGTACGTACCGGCTCTTTAATCCCTTTCAGGAAAATTGGTGCCTTAGGTGCACACAAGTAGTCATTCTTGACCAGATTATAAGTGTCATCAGAAATCAGGATTTCATCCACCTGTGCCGCACTTTGTAAACGTGCAGCCAAGTTGGCATCCCGACCCACAATGGTATAAGCCATACGGTGATTGGCACCATAGTTGCCGACGTGGCAATAACCAGTAGAAATCCCCATACGGATATGTAGTGGCGGATACCCCATTTTCACCCAGCGCTCACGCAGAATTTTCATCTGCTGGCGCATGGCAATCGCCATTTCCAGACAGGTTTTGGCATCCTGTTCTACGCCTTGACTATGCGGATCACCAAAGAAGATCAGGATCGCATCTCCCATAAACTTGTCGACCGTACCTTCATAATGTTTGGCAATCTCCGTCATATGACTGAGATAGTCATTTAGCAGGAAGGCCAGATCATCTGGAATCAGCGTTTCGGATAACTCGGTAAAACCCTGAATATCTGAGAAGAACACAGTCAGTTTTTTACGCTTGTATTCAATCTTGGCTTCTGACTCACCTTTCATGATCGATTGCCACAACTGCAACGGCGCATAACGGCTGAGCTGGTTAGCAAATTCCATATAGCGGTTCATCTGATCATAATAATGATCTTTTTTCACCGCCATATAACGTGCTCGACGGGCCTGGTAGTAATTCCCGATTCCCACATAGGTAATCATGCACAGGAAACCCAGCACAGTCAGTTCACTGCTAGTCGGCTGAAAATAATCACCAAAACCAAAAATAAAAATGTTACTGAGATAGAAAATTACCACACCAATCAGGCTGGCTAAGGCAAAAGTCAGAAAGGAAATTTTGTTGCTGATTGCAGTATAGAGTAAGGCCACAAATGCCAACAACGACAGTACCAAGCTCAGATGAATGGCTGACAGAATGATGGCAATCACGGTCATATCGAGCATAAAGAAGACTTTACGCTTCACATCGGTATCGTAACGATAGATCAGCCAGTGTGACAGCTTCGGCAGCGCAAGGATAATCGCAAGAAATAAAAATGGGATAAAAATTTGATACTGCGTATCAGGCGCTGTGTAGTGAAAGACGACGATCACCAGCGAAAGCATGAGATAACCCATCAACCGATGGAAAAACTCAAATTCTTTCGGCTCTTGATTCACCCAATCGTCTATATGCACTCAGTTGCTCCTTGCAGCACTGTATTAATTACAGGCCTGATATGCAGCATGAATCGGATTAGTCCATACGCCAATCAAATGGCATATCTCCCTGACCACGTAGCGCCAACATTAAGGTTTGGCGCATGTGAGCAAGAACTTCGCTGCTATATGGAACCGCTGGAGTGCCCCATACTGGTTTAGGCCATGCCACATCATTCTGGTAACGTACCACATGATGGAAATGTAGCTGTGGAACCATATTCCCCAGTGCAGCCACATTCATTTTGTCTGCACGGAATACACGCGCCAACTGGCTCGATAACCAGCTAGACTCACGCAAAAACTGTTCCTGATCAGCTTGACGAAGTTCGTATAATTCTGTAATGCCTGGAACACGTGGAACAAGAATTAGCCACGGAAATTGCATATCATTCATTAAACGACATGTCGATAAAGGAAAGTCGCCTACATAAAACGTATCTTGAGCAAGTTGAGGATGCAAACTGAACATATCTTTATAAATGATGCAAAATTAGAATGATGGCTAATACTACCATATCCAGTGCTGACTGAATATTGTAAGCAATGTGTTTCAATACAAATTTGGAAGATTTGTTTTGAACCCGGTCACATCCCTGACTTTACTCCATCCCCTAAATTAATCAATAGTTCCCCGGCACAAATAAATGACTGGGCAATCAAGTGTTAAAGGCAGGGGCAGAATTTCCTTTCTCTCCCTGCCTTTAAGTCACAGTATTTAGTGCAACTCTTTCAGCAAATGATCCAGCAGATCATTCAGGAACTGGATGCGTTTCTGATAGTCTTCCAGCATCACCATGACTTTTAGACGCTGTCCGCCGTTCATGCGGAAATAGGTCGGATGCTTCTGCATCATCTGGATAATGCTCATCGCCTGCACCGGAGTATCTGGGGCAAATTCGATATGTCCGCCCTGTGCTGTAATATCAATTTTGGTAATGCCAAGTTGTTCCGCCTTTAAACGGATCTGATGCACGGCAAACAGCTGTTTCACCGGTTGCGGTGGAATGCCAAAACGGTCAATCAGCTCCATCCGGATATTGTCGAGCTTTTCCTGAGTGTCGGTATTACTGATACGCTTATAGAACAGCAGACGTTGATGCACATCACCGAGGTAGTCATCCGGAATCAAGGCTGGCATATGCAGGTTGATTTCCGCAGTCAACGACAATGGTGCATCAAAGTTCGGGGTTTTACCTATCTGGATGGCTTTGGTCGCTTTTTCCAGCATTTCCATATATAAGCTATAACCAATCGCCTGCATCGAACCACTTTGCTGCTCACCCAGCAGTTCACCAGCACCACGGATTTCCAGATCTTCTGTTGCCAGCATAAAGCCCGCACCCAAAGTCGATGCACGCTGAATGGCATCCAGACGTTTTTCTGCATCCCCTTTTAAGCCTTTAATCGATGGCACTAGCAGATAGGCATAAGCCTGATGGTGTGAACGCCCCACGCGACCACGTAGCTGGTGCAGCTGGGCTAGGCCGAGCTTGTCCGCACGTTCAATCAAAATAGTATTGGCATTTGGTACATCAATCCCGGTTTCAATGATGGTCGAGCAGACCAGCACGTTGTATTCTTTGTGATAGAACTGCTGCATTACCTGCTCCAGTTCACGTTCACGCATCTGACCATGTGCAACTATGACACGTGCCTCCGGAACCAGTTCCCGCAGACTTTCTGCGGCACGCTCAATGGTTTCGACTTCATTATGCAAGTAATAAACCTGACCACCACGCAGCAATTCACGCAGAATCGCCTCTTTAATGGTGTCATTGGTCTGTTCCTGTACAAAGGTTTTCACCGCCAGACGGCGTGCTGGTGGTGTCGCGATAATCGACAGGTCGCGCATCCCGCTAAAGGCCATATTCAGCGTACGCGGAATTGGGGTCGCGGTTAAGGTCAGCATATCCACATCCGCACGCAAAGCCTTGATGCGCTCCTTGTCGCGTACGCCGAAACGGTGTTCTTCATCGACGATCATCAGGCCCAGATTTTTGAACTGCACGTTTTCCTGCAGGATTTTATGCGTACCGATAACGATATCAACCTTGCCTTCAGCCAGGTCTTCAATGGTTTTGGTATGCGTTTTGGAAGAACCAAAACGTGACAACACTTCAATGCGTACCGGCCAATCTGCAAAACGGTCTTTAAAAGACTCATAATGTTGCTGGGCTAATAGCGTGGTTGGTACTAAAACCGCTACTTGGCGACTATTTTGTACCGCAACAAAAGCTGCACGCATCGCCACTTCCGTCTTACCGAAACCCACATCCCCACAGACCAAACGATCCATCGGCTTGGCCTGCTGCATGTCATATAAAGTTGCTTCAATGGCATTGGCCTGATCTGGGGTTTCTTCATAGGCAAAGCCACTGGCAAACTGCATATACAGGCTTTGATCGACCTCAAAACTAATGCCTGGTTTAGATGAACGGCGCGCCTGTATATCTAACAGCTCGGCCGCCACGTCATGAATCTGCTCTAATGCCTTGCGCTTCGCTTTGCTCCATGCATCGGTACCCAATTTATGTAACGGTGCCAGATCAGGATCACCGCCACTATAGCGACTGATCAGATGCAGATTGGTGACGGGCACATAAACCTTGGCATCATCAGCATAATCTAGCTGCAGAAATTCATGATCCTGATCATCAATACTGAGGGTAATCAGACCCGCATAACGTCCCACACCATAGTCAATATGTACCACCGGCGCACCAATGGTCAGCTCGGTCAGGCTGCGAATCAAAAACTCTTCTGAAACTTCCTGCTGACGCTTGCGACGGCGCTGTACCACGCGATGTTCATAGAGCTGGTTTTCCGAGATCACGCTGATACGATCGGTGACCACCAGACCACGTTCTAGTGGTGCACTGGTAATGGCAATGGCATGCAGTGAATCGACAAAGGCATCAAAATTGTCTACGGTTGGAATATCGCCCAGACTAGGTCGCAAAGCATCTTTCAGAGTTTCACGACGCCCGGCACTTTCAGCGACCAACAGCACTGGATGATTGGCAGCATCAATATATTTTTTGACTTCGGTAAACGGTTTTTCCCGTTTTGGATCGACAGGCAAACGTGGCGGTGTCTGGGTATCCAGATTGATGACACCGGCTTTTTCATCAAAGATTTCTTGAGAAGCAATGATACGACCAAACTGATTCAGCTGTTCCAGTACCTGATGGGCCTGACAGAACAACATTTCTGGCGGCAGGATCGGCTGATCCATGTTATGCCGACGATCTTCATAACGACGGGTGACTTCTGCCCAGAACTGGTTTAAGGACTCTTCAATCCCACGATCTGTAATGACAATGCCATTCTTAGGTAAGTACGCTGCCAGTGTACTTTCTTTTTGCATTGCTTCAGCACTAAAGAATAGTGGCATATAAAACTCGATGCCAGGCGAAGCAATACCATCCATGACATCTAGATACAGCGGATTTTTTTTCGGATTTGCGGTTGGAAATAACTCACCATAGCGGTCACGGAAAGTAGCACGCCCTTCTTTCAGTGGGAATTCCTGGGCCGGCAAAACCGTAAATTGTTCTAAAGTTTGTGTGGTACGTTGGGTTTCAGGATCAAAGAATTTTAAGGTTTCGATTTCATCATCAAACAGGTCAATCCGGATCGGGGCTTCCTGACCAGAGGCATAGATGTCCATGATGCTGCCGCGTACTGCAAATTCGCCATGATCATAGACGGTATCGACCAGATGATAGCCGGCTTGAACTAGCTTGTTTTTTTGTTGTTCCAGATCAAATTTCTGCCCAACCCGGATATCAAAATGTTCCCCAAGTACCCATGAGCTTGGTGCAACGCGTTGTGCCAGTGTCGAAGCGGAAAGTAGCAATACACCGGTTTGCGGCATATTCGACAGAATTGCCAGACGTTCAGACACGATATCCTGATGCGGTGACAGGCGGTCATAAGGCAGAATTTCCCAGTCTGGAAAAATGGTCGGTTTGATGCCATAAAATTCCAGTTCACTTTCCAGCTGTGCCAGATGCTGATTATTGCGCGCTACAATCACAAACATCTGCTTGTGATTTTTGGAGATTTCTTTCAGCAACAGCGCCGTCGATGAACCCTGCAGGTTACCTAACCAGCGTCGTTCACCCGCCTTGAGTTGTTTGAGGTTGAGTTGGGAAATTTCTTGTTGGAACATGTATATAGCTTTAAAGTCTAAACAACATGTTCCTTATACTATCACGATGGCATCCAGTGATTTCGTTATTTTTATGCAGTTCTTGCACTGTCATTCAGTGTAAATTTTAATGAATTAAAATCCTACTTTTTCTCACGCAGGAAATTGCGATAGTAATCATTTAACTTCTTCACAATAGCTTTAAACTGCAGCAAGTTTTCTTCGGTATTGCCGAGTCGCGGGTTAAAACGTTGATGGGCAATTTCCAGATCAATCTTTTCATTGATGATCATGGCAGTGGAATACAGCTCTTTCAGATCATCAAAAGTTTTCATGCGGCGATTGGATAAATATTCTAAACGTTCTCCCAGTTCCTGATTCAACTGGATACCATCCACCACATAGCCGGTATCCCCAGCATACTGAATATTATTTTCTTGCAAAAACTGCTGCGCAGGCGAAGGTTTATTCGATTTGAATAATGCACTGATCTTGTCAAACATGCCGGATTCCTGAGGCTTCTTGATAAGAAGATAGTCTAGATGAAAATGCCCCAAACCCACAGGCTGGATTTGAGGCAAATGGTTAAAATCAGTACATTCTATAAATCATTATAAATATCGTTAATTTCAGGAAACCTGTTCCAGCTGGCTAACCTCGTTCGGTACTTCAGACACCAGATTTTGAATAGCAAAGATTTCTTCTAGCTGTTCTGAACTGAGTAGACCTAATTCCAACACCACTTCAGGTACGGTTTTATTCTCACGAATACACTGCTTGCCAATTTCATCGCATACTGTATGACCTAGAATCGGTTCTAATAAGGTAATGATTCCAATACTGCGCATGACAGCATTTAGACAGTTCTGCTCATTAGCCTGAATACCGGCAATACATTTCAGCGCCAGTGTCTGCATCCCCTGAATCAGCAATTGGATCGATTCATTTAAAGATATAGCAATCACGGGCTCCATGACATTGAGCTGTAATTGCCCTGCTTCTGCCGCCATGGTTACGGTCAGGTCATTGCCAATCACACGAAAAGCAATCTGATTGACCACTTCCGGTATCACCGGATTAACTTTGGCTGGCATGATTGAAGAACCAGCCTGCAATTCTGGCAAACGAATTTCCGCCAGTCCACCACGCGGACCAGAACTCAGCAGGCGCAAGTCATTACAGATCTTGGACAATTTCACTGCCAGACGTTTCAAACTGCTGGACAGAATAATAAACACGCCACAGTCACTGGTGGCTTCGACATAATCTTCCGCGCCTTTTAAAGGTAAACCGCTAATTTGTGCTAAAGCTTCTACCACTCGCTTGGCGTAACCAGTCGGTGTATTGACACCCGTACCAATCGCGGTTGCACCGAGATTCACTTCCAGCAATAACTGACGGCTTTGTTCAATCAGCTTAAAGTCTTCTTTTAATAAAATCGCAAAAGCGCGGAATTCCTGCTCCATGGTCATTGGTACCGCATCCTGTAACTGGGTACGACCCATCTTGATGATGTATCGGAATTCAGTTGCCTTACTATATAAGGTCTCAATCAATACTTTCTGGGCATTTAATAATTCATCCAGACGAGAATAAGTCGCTAAACGCAATGCGGTTGGATAGACATCATTGGTCGATTGCGAAGTATTAACATGATCATTCGGATGCAAAATCTGATATTCACCTTTCTGATACCCCATCAGTTCTAGGGCACGATTGGCAATCACCTCATTGGCATTCATATTGATGGACGTCCCTGCTCCGCCCTGATAAGGATCGAGAGGAAATGCATCCTGCCAGTTTTCTGGATGCTTAATCAGTTCATCACAAGCCTGCTGAATGGCAATACACTGTTGCTCGCTAATTTTGCCAAAATGACAATTGGTTTGTGCTGCAGCCTTTTTTACCTGTGCCAGTGCACGGATGAAATGAGGTTGCTGACCAACAGTCAATCCGGAAATCTGAAAGTTTTCTAACGCACGTAAGGTATGAATGCCGTAATAGCTATGCTGGGGAATGTGCTTTTTACCCAATAAATCCTGTTCGATTCTGTGCAAATCAATTTGAAGCATATTGTCCATATTGTGATGTACTCTTGGCGATGAAGTACCCAAAGGGATTACTTTCACTATGCGCAGCCAAAGCTAAAACGAACAGAAAACTTTAGGATGATATTTGCAACAAGATGTGTCTAATTTACACACGTTGTTAATCTTGTAATGCTATGTAAGTCAATTTTGTTTTAATTCGACACATTCGCAGAAACATATCTGCAGAAACCGGTGAAAAATCCAGATCATTATCGAAAATTAAAAATGATAATTTTCAAATAATGCGTTTCACGTAACAATTCCATCCTGACAATCATCTTCCAATTTATCGTCAAATTTCTTCCCTTAACTGATTTGCTCCGTTTTTATATGTCTTTTCACGCCATACTTCCGCAATAGTCTTAGGCAGAGCAGCGATTTTTTGCTACCATCTTGGCTTTCGAAATATTTGCGATTTTTTACTGCATATGACCTCATCTTATCAGCAACAACTAGATGCCAAAGTTGCCCACATCAGCGAACAATTTGCCGAATATCAACCACCTGCCCTAGAAGTATTTGATTCGCCTGAACAGTACTATCGCATGCGTGCTGAATTCCGGATCTGGCATACTGAAGATGACCTGTTTTATGCCATGTTTGAACGCGATGAAAATGGCAGCAAGAAAATCATCCGTATCGATGAGTTTCCAGTCGCTGACCGCCGTATCAACACCCTGATGCCACAACTGATTGAAGCATTTAAAGCAGATACAGAGCTGAAAACCCGCCTGTTTGAAGTTCACTTTCTGGCAACATTAAAAGGTGAAGTGCTGGTATCCTTGATCTATCACCGTAAACTGGATGAAAACTGGGAAGCGGCTGCCAAAGCACTGGCTGAAAAACTGAATATCAAAATCATCGGTCGCAGCCGTGGCCAGAAGTTTGTCTTGAGCGATGAGTTTGTCGTAGAAGAACTGAGCGTATTCGATCGTAAATATCAGTACAAACAGATCGAAAGCAGCTTTACCCAGCCGAATGCGCAAGTCTGCCAGAAAATGCTGGAATGGGCATGCAATGCTGCTCAGCAATCCGATAAAGATTTATTAGAACTTTACTGCGGTAATGGTAACTTTACCCTGCCACTCTCCACCCGCTTCCGTCGTGTACTCGCAACAGAGTTGGCGAAATCTTCAGTCTATGCGGCTGAATGGAATATCCAGCAAAATGGTATTGAGAATATTCAGGTGGCTCGTTTGTCTGCAGAAGAATTCACTCAGGCCTACAACGGCGAGCGTACGTTCCGTCGTTTACAGGAAGCCAATATTGACCTTTCAACTTACGACTTCGATACTGTTTTTGTCGATCCACCACGTGCCGGTGTGGATGATGAAACATTGAAACTGCTGCAGCGTTTTACACGAATCATCTATATTTCGTGTAATCCAGACACATTGCATGCCAACCTGAAACAGCTAACACAGACCCACAAAATTACCAAGTTCGCGATGTTTGATCAGTTCCCGTATACTCATCATGTCGAGTCTGGTGTGCTGCTCGAAAAAATTTAAACAATTTGTTTCTGAATTATTTTGTTATAGATAAATGAGGCCGAATAAGGTCTCATTTTTATTGCCGATTTATCACTTGAAAATAATGGACTTAGTTAGACCATGAATTAGGACTAATTGGAATAAGGCTTAAATTCTGAACCGTCATCGGAAAATCTGCAGTTCAACTGCTGCTTTTCTCACTTTTGCAGTATTGCTTTATTTAAAATATTGTCTATATTTCAAGCTATGTTAGGTCATACATGAAGGCTCTATGAGTTTTTGGCAAAAGTTGTTCGCGAATGAACAGCAAAATGAACACAAGAATCAAATTGCTTGTGTTGAAAATGATTGCGCTTGCAAGTCCAATGAACAGCTTCTTGAAGCTTTGGCGAAAGCCACTGATGAAGATACGATTATAGGCATCAAAAAAGTTCTTGCTTCCCGTGGCTATAGCCGTAAAGAACTCAATGAGCTGCAGCACTTACCACTCCAGTAAGCTGCAAAATTCATAAATAGAAAAGCATCTGTGCAAGCAGATGCTTTTTTTATTTCTATTAATTAACAAGCTGCTCTAGTTCTGAATTAACCAAAACATTAGATACGAGCTGAAAGGCAGTTACCAAAATCATTTTAAAAGTTTGCTTAGGCTATTTCATACTTTCCCTCAAACTGCTTATCTTTTCTTCATTAACCTTTTATTTAACTCATCAGTTCGATGAATTTTTCCTCTTAAACATCGATAAAGTCACAAAAAAAGGCTAAACTCAGATTTTTGATACATTTGTATATCATTTAGCATTCAAGGCATATGCAACAGACTCAGCGTTTCCCCTTAGGTGCCCACCTTATGGTCAAACATTTCGGCTATACCCATCATGGTATTTATGCCGGACGAGGTCGTGTTATCCATTATTCCGGCTTTGCACACTTATTTAAAAAGCATCCGATCGAAATTACTTCCATCGAAAAATTCAGCCACGGCAAACCGATTCTGGTGCAGGGATATTCCAATCCTAAATACAAAGGCCGCAAGGTCGTGCGCCGTATGCGTTCCCGCATGCATGAAAATAACTATCACCTGATTATCAATAACTGTGAACATCTGTGTACTTGGGCCATTACTGGGGTGGAAAGCAGCCCACAGGTGACCCGTATGATGAACCGCCTGACGACGATTGGTTATATCAGTTCGGTGATGAGCTTTATGAACAGCATGTTCCTGACCATCACCACCACTAGCTTTGCACTGGCGCTGTATATCAAGAAAAAACTGCATGACAAGGCCAAAATGCGTATGCAGCAGTATCGTGAGCTGAAAGAACAATTTAGTCAGGAACACCCTGACTTTAGCCATCTGAAAAAGCGCTAACCCAAAATAAAGCCCCATATCAAAGGGGCTATTCGAGACCTTTAAATAAGCTTAGCTTAACTGCCCTTTATATGCTTTTAAGGGTTCAGGAATTTCTTTACCCAGTGAGCTTAGTGTTTCTCGTTCTACTAGCCTTACAATGGAATCCAGCGCCAGATCGTTGTCCTGTAGGCCGAATGGCTCTTCTAGCTCGGCACTCAGTTCATCCAGTCCTAAAAATAGATAAGCAATCAACGCTACCAATATCGGTGTCCACAGGCCTAAATTAGCTTCCAGACTGAATGGCAGAATAAAACAGAAGGAATACACTGCTCGATGCAGCAACACTGAATAGGAAAATGGCAACGGCGTTGACAGAATCCGGTCACAGCCCGCCTGGATATTACCTAAAGCTACTGTATGCTGGTTGAGATTATTATAGATGATGTCAGAGATCAGCCCAGATCGATAACCTGTCACTAACTGCTTCTGCATCTGTTCAAGCACCCATTGTGACGGATTGACCTGCTGGGTAATCTGGTCAAAAGCATCAGTATCGAATTGAGTGGTATTGCGATAATGCTCAATACTACTTTCCTGCTGGCGCAGACGATCCCTTAATAGATGAGTAAACAGCATCATTCGTGATAACAGCACTTCCCGCTCCTGACTCTCCAGCACGTAAGTATCTCTGCTTAAATGGCGTGTAGTGGCAATCAGAGCACCCCAGAGTTTGCGTCCTTCCCACCATCGGTCATAACAGGCATTGTTCCGGAAACTGAGAAAGATCGAAAGAATCACACCAAAAATGGTAAAACCAATCGCCGGTACCGTAGGCAGGCTGACATAGTGTTCCTGACGTAAATAGACCAATATTCCGGAAATTAGGATTACTGAGACTAGTGCCGGTAACACCTTGGGCAAAATGGTGCCATACCAGGCAAACAGCAGGCTAAAACTATTACTTTTATCACGGACAATCATCTTGTTATTTTCTGCTCCATAGAAAAAGCCCAACCGAAGTTGGGCCATCTCAAGTTATGAAGATCATATGTACGGAAGCCTAAAAGGAAAGATATTCCTTGTTTAATCTCCGCAACCTGGATCAATCATTCACCATTTATTTGCCTGGTTTAAAGCTGTCTTTCAAATCCAAGATACGGTTGAAGACTGGTTTTTCAGGGCTGTGATCATAACGATCTGCCACGAAATAGCCTTCACGTTCAAACTGGAAGCGATCTTCAGGTTTAGCTTCAGCTAAAGCGGGTTCAATCACTGCTTGAACGACTTTCAATGAATCCGGATTCAGGTTCTCAAGGAAATCTTCACCTTCTTCTGGATCCGCTTTGGTGAACAGACGGTCATAGATACGCACTTCTGCTGGTACACCCTTAGCTGCAGATACCCAGTGAATCACACCTTTGACCTTACGGCCTTCAGGGTTCTTACCTAAAGTCTCTGGGTCGATTGAACATTTCAGCTCAACGACTTCGCCATTTTCATCTTTAATCACTTCGTCACATTTCACCACGTAAGCATGACGCAGACGTACTTCACCGCCTGGGATCAGACGTTTAAAGCCTTTCGGTGGCTCTTCTTCAAAGTCTTTACGGTCAATGTAGATTTCAGAAGTTAATGGAATCACACGCTCGCCCATATCTACGTTTGGATGGCGTGCATGTTTCAGATCCATGTCTGCAGGCAAGTTAGTCAGTGTCACTTTTAATGGATTCAGCACTGCCATACCACGTGCTGCAGTATTTTCTAAAGACTGACGAATGCAGTATTCGAGCATTGCCACATCAACGATACTGCCATCCACCTTAGACACACCGACACGTTTACAGAAGTCACGAAGACCTTCAGGCGTAAAACCGCGACGGCGCATACCGACAACGGTTGGCATACGTGGGTCATCCCAGCCATTGACATAACCGCCTTCAACCAGCTTACGTAGCTTACGTTTAGAGGTAATGGTGTAGTCTACATTCAGACGGCTAGATTCGTACTGACGTGGAACTGCAGGTGATTTTACCTTCTCAACAACCCAGTCGTAGAATGGACGGTGATCCTGGAATTCCAACGTACACAGCGAGTGAGTCACGCCTTCAATGGCATCCGATAATGGGTGCGCATAGTCGTACATTGGGTAGATTTTCCATTTATCACCAGTCTGATGGTGCTCAGAATGCAGGATGCGATATAGGATTGGGTCACGCATATGCACGTTTGGAGAAGCCATGTCGATTTTGGCACGAAGTACGGCCTGTCCTTCGGCATACTCACCATTTCGCATTTTTTCAAAACGTTCCAGGTTTTCTTCCACAGTCGCGTCCCGTTGTGGTGAGTTTTTACCTGGTTCTACAAAGTTACCGCGATTGATACGGATTTCTTCAGGAGTCTGCAAATCGACATAAGCATCGCCTTGCTTGATCAGCTGGATCGCCCATTGATAAAGTTGGTCGAAATAGCTAGACGCATAGCGAGGTTCACCATTCCACTGGAAACCTAACCATTTCACATCATTGGCAATACCATCCACATATTCTTGTTCTTCTGCATCTGGGTTGGTATCGTCAAAACGCAGGTTGCATAGGCCATTAAATTCTTCAGCAATACCAAAGTTCAGGCAAATCGCTTTTACGTGACCGATGTGCAGGTAACCATTTGGCTCAGGTGGGAAACGTGTCACCACTTGCTGGGTACGGCCTGCAGCTAGGTCATCAGTGATTACCTGACGCACAAAGTCTAAGCCCGGCTGTTGTTCCTGCTGCTGCGCTGAATCGACTGCATTGTTATTTTGGGTCGGGTTCTCTGGCAGAGATGTAACAACATCATTTGGCTTCATGATTAATCATTCACTTCTAAAGTTAAAAATTAAGGGTTTTATGTCATATTGCGGGGAGACTTCGCACACGCCACAAAGCATAAACTAAAGTCCCTTAGTTTAACTTTAGGTGATCAATCTCTCAACTGCTAACTGTGGCATTTGTTCCCTATTCAATCATTTTCAAAATACCGTACATCGTTCTTGTTTCAATACCCATAAAATGAAAAAGATAGTAGAGTCATAAAAGTCAGCATGACCGTATATCGCTGTTTAAGAAAAGAAACATTTTCTAGTATTAAAATATGGCATTGTTAAAACATGCAAAGCACAAAATTTTCCCAATTTACCTGTGAGCACAACGCATAAATAAAATACGATTTTCAGGATTTTACCGAAGAAAAGTATATTTTTACTTGCCTTGTCGATTACAGTTTGCTTATGCTTCTCTCATTCAAAAAAACCATGACATTTATGTCATGATCAGGAGATTACACAATGAGTTTTCCTCAAGTCGAATTAAACACCAATAAAGGTCGTATTGTTCTTGAATTAAACGCTGAAGAAGCACCTAAAACAGTGGCAAACTTCTTGCAATATGTACGTGACGGTTTTTATGACGGCGTAATTTTCCACCGCGTTATTGACGGTTTCATGATCCAGGGCGGCGGCTTTGACGAAAACTTTAAAGAAAAAGCAACTCGCGACGCGATTGAAAACGAAGCTGACAACGGCCTGAGCAATGACGTAGGTACAATTGCAATGGCACGTACTCAAGCACCTCACTCTGCTTCTGCCCAGTTCTTCATTAACGTGAAAAACAACTCTTTCCTGAACCATACAGGCAAAACTGCGCAAGGTTGGGGTTATGCAGTATTTGGCAAAGTGGTTGAAGGTATGGACGTTGTAAACGAAATCAAAGGCGTTCGTACTGGCAATCGTGGCTACCACGCTGACGTTCCGCTAGAGAACGTTGTGATTGAATCTGCAAAAATCATTTCTGAATAATTTTTAATCCTCCCTAACCCTCCTTTTTCAAAGGAGGGAACATCCATAAAAAAATGGGATTCTCCTCCCTTTATCAAAAGGAGGCTGGGAGGGATTAAATACAAAGGAAAAGATTTGTGATCCATCTGTTTATCGCTGATTTACATTTGTCACCTGATCACCCTCGACTTGTTCGGGGGTTTTTAGATTTACTGGATGCCTATCAAGATAAGCTAACTCAACTCTACATTCTCGGTGACTGGTTCAATGCCTGGATTGGTGATGATTATACAGCTCCCTGGCTGGATGAAATTGTTGAACATTTAAAGCAGTTCACTCAAGCTGGAAATCAGGTTTATTTTCTGGTGGGTAACCGTGATTTTGCCTTGGGTCCAGATTTTCTGAAACAGTTTTCGGGGAAATTACTTCCGGATGTTCAGATCCTCAATATTGCAGGCAAAAAAATCCGGATTGAACATGGTGACGCACTCTGTACCGATGATGTCAGCTATCAACGTTTCCGTAAAATTATCCGTCATCCTTGGCTCGTTAGCTTCTTAAGAAAAATGCCGCTCTCCTTCCGCGCCCGACTGGCGCAAGGCTTCCGCAAGAAGAGCCATGAAGCACAGCAGTTCAAAAGCTATGAAGTCATGGATGTAAACCAGGATGCCGTTAAAGCTGCACTCAAAGATGTTGACCTGCTGATTCATGGACATACTCATCGTGCCAACATTCATGATGTGGATGGCAAGAAGCGGATTGTACTAGGTGACTGGAAAGAAGATACAGCACAGATTCTGGAGTTGGCTAATGATCCTGAACAGGAAATTAGGCTGAAAATTTGGTGTTATTAAACAGGTTAAGATAAATATCCTGAATTAAGTAATACTTTATAAACTTAGGCTATTTTTAATATTTACCCTTAAAAAACCTGAACTCATCACTTTCAAAGAATCAGCTCTCCTCTATATCCATCAATTTTTATAAGTCCATCATTAATTTTTCTATATATCTAATCTTATAAAGTTCGAGATTTTTATTATTTATCATTTCTAACTTTGTCCCCTACGATGTTTGAAACACGTAACACTCCTAGAACATCATGACCAATCAAATCCGATTCAATGCCTTTGAAATGAACTGTATCGCCCACCAGTCACCGGGCTTATGGCGTCACCCACTGGATCGCTCCACAGAATATAAAGATCTGGAATACTGGACGGATCTGGCGAAGATTCTGGAAAAAGGAAAATTTGACGGTATTTTTATTGCCGATGTATTGGGCATTTATGATGTTTATCATGGTTCAGCTGAGCATGCCTTGACCGGTGCAGTACAGGTTCCAGTCAATGATCCACTACAAATCGTGCCTGCCATGGCTGCTGTAACCAAACATCTGGGCTTTGGCGTCACTACTTCCATTTCTTTTGAACATCCCTATCCATTTGCTCGTCGCATGAGTACGCTAGATCACCTGACCAAAGGTCGTGCTGGCTGGAACATCGTGACTTCCTATCTGGAGAGCGGTTCAAAAAACCTCGGCCTCAAAACCCAGGTCAGCCATGACAATCGCTATGACATCGCCGATGAATATCTGGAAGTGCTGTATAAACTTTGGGAAGGTTCCTGGGAAGATAACGCGGTGTTACGTGATAAAGAGCGCGGCATCTTTGCAGATCACACCAAAGTCCATCCAATCAATCACGAAGGCCAATACTTTACTGTACCGGGGATTCATATTTGTGAGCCATCGCCACAACGTACCCCTGTGTTATATCAGGCTGGTGCATCAAAGCGTGGTCAGAAGTTTGCCAGCCAGAATGCGGAATGTGTCTTTATTTCAGCCCCGACCCAAATTGCTGTGAAAAAACTGGCAGAAGGTGTACGTCATAATCTGGTTCAGGAAGGTAAAGATCCAAACTCGGTTCTAATCTACACCATGCTAGCCATTGTTGTGGATGAAACTGATGAAAAAGCGCAGGCGAAGTTCCGTGAATACCAGCAATATGGCAGCTATGATGGTGGACTAACCCTGGCTTCGGGCTGGTCAGGTGTGGACTTCTCTCAATTCAAACCAACCGACAAAGTGGAATACATCCAGACCAATGCGATTCAATCGATGCTGGAATCTTATGTCCAGGCCGATCCAAACAAGATCTGGACCATTGAAGAAGTAGCGAAATGGACCAGCGTTGGCGGCAATGGACCAGTGATCGTTGGTTCACCAAGCACAGTAGCAGATAAGCTGCAGGAATGGATTGAAGTCACCGGTATCAATGGCTTTAACTTGGCTTATATCCTGGCACATAAGAGCTTTGAAGATATCGTGGAATACGTGATTCCAGAACTGCAACGTCGTGGTGTTTACCAGACTGAATACCGTGAAGGTACACTGCGTGAAAAATTGTTTGGCCAAGGTCCACGTCTTCCAGATACTCACCGAGCAGCGCAATACCGTTATAAAGCGAGTCAAGCTGAATCTGTACAAACAGCTGAGCTGGTTGCTGAAGTGGTTTAATTCACTTATTGGTGAAAATCAGGCAAAGAAAAAGGCAACTGTACAATTAGTTGCCCTTTTCATTTCAGGGAATACCAAGCAGATTAATAGCCACCTTCAGATTTCACGACTTCAGTACCCTGTTTATATTTAGATAACAGCTCACGTAAAGAATTCATCAAGACACTGGTATCTACGCCCACTGCCACAAACTCAGTACCCAAATCCAGATATTTCTGGGTCACTTCATGCTGGGTCGACAGAATGCCAGCCGCCTTGCCTGCTGCACGAATGCGCTGGATCGCATCGACAACTGCTTTTTGCACTTCAGGATGGTTTGGATTACCTTCGTAGCCCATAGTTGCAGACAGATCTACTGCACCAATAAATACACCATCAATGCCGTCAATTTTTAGAATTCCATCCAGATTTTCCAGACCTTTCACCGATTCGATCTGGATCAGCAGACAGATATCTTCATGTGCTTTCTGATAATAATTCGGAATACTGTTCCAGCGAGTGGCACGCGCTAATGCAGCGCCTACACCACGAATACCTTCTGGCGGATAACGAACTGCTTTGACCATCAACTCTGCCTGCTCCACAGTTTCCACCATCGGGATCAGCAGGCTTTGTGCACCAATATCAAGTAGCTGTTTAATCAGCTGCACGCTACCAATCGGTGGACGGACCACCGCCTGAGATGGATAAGCCGCAATGCTCTGTAATTGCGACAGTGTGGTCCTCAAGTCACTGGGAGCATGCTCACCATCAATCAGCAACCAGTCATAGCCCGCATTGGCAGCAATTTCTGTACCGTAAGCATCTGCCAGACCGACCCACAACCCGATCTGCTGTTCGGTCTTCAGTTTTCTTTTGAAGTAATTGGTGTATTGCATACGCCCACTCGCTTGCATGTCTTTGCTTATACAGACTATTAAACGCCTCTTGGCAAAAAGTGCCAATAGTGAAAAGCTCTTTTTTGATTAGCAAAAGGTCTAAGTTCATGCGTTATAAATTCTAAGCATCTGCAAAATGACCACTTTGCCTGATGCCAATTTATTGTAATAATCAACTTCGAAGTCAGCAGCATGCTGCTACCTCGATCTCAACCCAAGATAAATATTGAAGCATGGAGTCCAGTTATGGATGTACTTAAGGTATCTGAATCTCGTTACACAACAAAAGCTTATGATCCATCCAAGAAAATTCCGCAGGAACAGTTTGATCGTTTGACCGAGATTCTTCGCTTGGCTCCATCTTCAATCAATATTCAGCCTTGGCACTTTTTTATTGCTGATACAGATGAAGCCAAACAGCGTATTGCCAAAGCTTTAGTCGGTAAATATGCCTACAATGCACCAAAAGTATTGGATTCTTCACATACCATCGTGTTTTGCACCAAAGCGGACATTAACAAACAGCATCTGGAAAACCTGCTTGAACGTGATGATGTGTTAGGCCGCTTTAAAGATGAAGCAGCCAAAGAAGCACAGCGCAATACCCGTACTGGCTATATTGAATATTACCGCAATGAAAAAGGTGATATTCAGCGCTGGGCAGAAAACCAGACCTTTATTGCCCTTGGTCATGTGTTATTAGCTGCAGGTGTTGAAGGTATCGATGCCACCCCGATTGGTGGTTTTAATGAAGAAATCCTGGCTCAAGAACTGAAGTTAGATGAACAGGGTCTAATTCCATCTGTGATCGCAACATTTGGTTATCGCAGTGAAAGTGATTTCAATGCCAAATTGCCAAAATCTCGTCTGAAAGCCGAAGACATTTTTACAAAATTATAAGATTTTGTGATATAAAAGGGGCGCAAAGCCCCTTTCCTTGTCATTGTGGGCCTATTTTTTGCTTATTTAAAAAACAATCATAAATTCAGAATAAAAAATAGAGGTTTCCATGTCGGTTCTTCCATCCAGACCAATGAAATTTGAATGTAAACACTGCGACAAAATCTATTTACATCAATATAAGTATGAACAGCACAGTTATCCACATTGCCCACACTGCCGACAGGCCGGCTTATTGCTGGGTATGGCAGAAAAGGAGGACCTGATTCGTTTACCCCTGAATTATGCCAGTACTTACGTCAAGCAGACATGGCATAGGCTAAGCAAATCACACTAGAAATTCCCAAGACCAATCCAATACTGCTTGCAGGTTTTAAGCGCTCTTTAAACAAGATCAGGCCTGCAAGCACGCCGAACATTACCACCAGAATATTCATTCCCGCAAAGACAATCGCTGGCGTGTCTTTAAGCAGCATATGTGCTTTTACATAAAAGGCAATATTGGCAAAGTTCAGTCCACCTAGGACCAGTCCTGCACCTACATGTTTTAAATCCCCCAGATGCTTATATTGAACTGCTAGATAAGCCATCGACAGTACAAAGGCACAGATAAACATCATGTTTAAAGTGAGCGCAAACTGTAATCCTAAACTTGTGGTGTATTTTAAAAGTACATCGATGAGTGCATAACCGACCCAGACCAAGCCCAGATACATCATGCCACGCTTGCCTGTACTCGTATCACCGCGATGAGAAAACAGGATACACAATACGGCGCTAATCCCGAGTCCAATCCCTAACAGTTTTAACTGGTTAAACTGTTCCTGAAAAATGAAGTAGGCTGCAGTCAAAGAAAGTACCACTGATAAACGTTGCGCGATTTCAGTTTTTAAAATTCCCGCAGTTTGTAGAGCACGGGCCAGCAACAGAAATACGCTGGGCAACAAAATACCCAAAGCACCAATCAGTAGCCACGGCGTATTTGAGACCGACATATGGGTAAAATCTGGTTTAAACCAGAAAAAGCATAAGATACTGGCCGTCGCATAATTCCAGCCAATCAGGTGAATCGGATTTAGTCCTCTGCTCTTCCCGACTTTTAATAAGATCGAGACCAGTACGCTGCACAATGCAGCAGCAATAATCAGTTCCATTGTCTGCTCATCATTATTTTAAGTGCTTTATTTTATGACAAAAAAGCCCACAAAATCTTGTGGGCTTTTCAGTTGATTTTCAGGCTAGCAATTAGTAGCGAGAAACCATTTTTTCCAATGAGATTGGACGGATTTTGTCAGCATTACCCGCTGTACCGAATGCTTCGTAACGATCCACACAGATCTGTTTCATTGCATCAATTGTTGCAGTGAAGAATTTACGTGGGTCGAATTCGCTTGGTTTTTCAACCAGGAAGCGACGGATAGCACCAGTAGAAGCCAGACGCAAGTCAGTATCGATGTTGATTTTACGAACACCGTGTTTGATTGCTTCAACCAACTGATCAACAGGAACACCGTAAGTCTCACCGATGTTACCACCATGTTCATTGATCACTTTCAGCCATTCTTGTGGCACAGAGCTTGAACCGTGCATTACCAGGTGAGTATTTGGCAGCGCTTCGTGAATTTCCTTGATGCGGTCGATCGCAAGAATGTCACCTGTAGGTGGACGAGTGAACTTGTACGCACCGTGTGAAGTACCTACTGCAATTGCCAGCGCATCCACATTGGTATCCGCAACGAATTGACGCGCTTCTTCAACAGAAGTCAGCAGTTGAGAATGGTCAAGAACACCTTCAGCGCCTACGCCATCTTCTTCACCTGCCATACCAGTTTCAAGACTACCCAGGCAACCGATTTCACCTTCAACAGAAACGCCACAAGCATGCGCCATTTCTACAACACGACGAGTTACGTCAACATTGTATTCGTATGAAGTCGGTGTTTTACCATCTTCACCCAGTGAACCATCCATCATCACTGATGAGAAGCCTAACTGGATTGAACGTTGACATACTGCAGGGCTAGTTCCGTGGTCTTGGTGCATTACCACTGGAATATGTGGCCATTCTTCGATTGCAGCCAAAATCAGGTGACGCAGGAACGGAGCACCTGCGTACTTACGCGCACCCGCAGATGCCTGTACGATAACAGGTGAATTAGTTTGGTCTGCCGCCATCATGATGGCACGCATTTGTTCTAAGTTGTTTACGTTGAATGCTGGTACGCCGTAACCATGTTCGCCGGCGTGATCCAAGAGCTGGCGCAATGAAATAAGAGCCATAATATCCTCCCAGGTAATGCGACATATTCTACATGCGAACCGTATTCAATTCAGCAAGAAAACACATAAATTGATAAAAAATCCCTGCTTTTGCAGGGACTTTGGGGCTTGACTTTGCTACTTATTCAACAACAGCGTCTAAACATGCAACATCTGGACTTTCTATAGTTAATTCCCCCACTAAGTCATTAGCAATCACTGTCGGTTCAATAGTACTTTTTCATCCAGAAATGTGTGTGCTGGTAATAAAAAAGCCGGTATCAAACCGGCTTTTTTTTGCTAGAAGCATTTACTTCAAGACAATACGATTAAGCACGCTCTAGAAGTACAGCAACTGCAGGAAGCGTTTTACCTTCAACGAATTCAAGGAATGCACCACCACCAGTTGAGATATAGCCAATTTTGTCAGCTACATTGTATTTGTCGATTGCAGCCAAAGTATCACCACCACCTGCAATAGAGAAACCTTCAGATTCAGCAATTGCTAAAGACAGTGCTTTAGTACCTTCACCGAACTGATCTACTTCGAATACGCCAACTGGACCATTCCACAGGATAGTTTTAGACGTTTTTAGGATTTCCGCAAATGCTTTAGCTGTTTCTGGGCCCACATCAAGGATCATGTCGTTGTCAGCAACATCTTCAACTTTTTTCACAGTAGCTTTAGCCGCAGCCAATGAACCCAGGAAGTCGTCAAAGTTGATTTCAGAAGCATCAGCCACTACCACGTCAGTTGGAAGAGGAACAGATACTTTCGCAGCGATTGCTTTTGCTGTGTCGATCAGGTCGTTTTCACACAGTGATTTACCCACATTGTAGCCAGCAGCTGCAAGGAAGGTATTTGCAATACCACCACCCACGATTAACTGGTCGCAGATGTCAGACAGTGAAGTTAGTACGTCAAGTTTAGTTGAAACCTTAGAACCTGCAACGATCGCAACCATTGGTTTTTCAGGAGTTTTTAATGCACGACCGAGTGCATCCAGCTCTGCTGCCAACAAAGGACCTGCTGCCGCAACTTTAGCCTGACGAGCAACACCTTCAGTAGAAGCTTCTGCACGGTGCGCAGTACCGAATGCATCCATTACGAACACGTCACAAAGCGCTGCATATTTTGCTGCCAGTTCTGGGTTGTTTTTCTTTTCCCCAACATTAAAACGGCAGTTTTCAAGCAAAACCACTTGGCCAGGCTGAACTTCAACACCATCTAAGTAGTCAGTGAACAGTTTGACTTCCTGACCTAATGCTTCAGTCAGATAAGCTGCTACAGGTGCAAGAGACTGTTCAGGCTTAGGCTCACCTTCAACCGGACGACCAAGGTGTGAATACACCATTACAGCAGCACCTTTTTCTAATGCAGCTTTAATTGTTGGAAGTGCCGCGCGTAAACGCGCATCGCTGGTGATCACGCCATTTTTTACTGGTACGTTTAAATCTTCACGAATAAGAACACGTTTACCCGCCAGGTCAAGGTCAGTCATGCGTTGAAAGTTCATGTAGAGCTCTCTTTTATTGATATTAAAAACGAGGGGGATTTTAAATGATTATGCAGAAAAAGGTTAGCATCTTTTGCAGAAAAGCTAACGATTGCCAAAGTTTTGTTATGATAGGAAAAAGCATCTACCAGATACAGTACCTATGTCGATACATCCAGATCCAGAGTTAAACCGTTTAAATGTTCTTGGCGAGCCATTGGCAAGCTGCTGTTTTGATCCCATCACCGGCTATTTCCGCAATGGCTTCTGCCATACTGCACCGAGTGACATTGGTCAGCATACTGTTTGTGCGCAGATGACCTCAGAATTTCTCAACTATTCACAAAAAGTAGGTAATGATCTGATCACGCCATTACCCGAAGTTGACTTTCCAGGACTACAGCCGGGAGATTTCTGGTGTATCTGCGTGACCCGCTGGGTAGAAGCTTATGAGGCAGGATTTGCCCCACCGATTAAGCTTCAAGCCTGCCATAAGGCTGTTCTGGCTTATGTCCCTCTCCATGTTTTAGAAGAATACGCTGTCTAATGAATACCGCAAAAATCATCCTGGCTTCATCCAGCCAGACCCGTAAAGAACTGATGGATCGTTTACGTCTTGATTACGTATCGATCGTCCCGGACATTGATGAATCACCGAAAGGTGAAAATCATGCAGATGATTTAGCTAAGCGCCTAGCGTTTGAAAAAGCCCGCTATATCGCTGAACAGCATCCTGATGCGATTGTGATTGGTTCCGATCAAGTCGCATGGCGAGAAGGCGCACCTGATATTTTTATAGGTAAACCTTTAACCTCTGAAAAAGCCATTCGCCAGCTACAGGCCAATTCAGACAAGATTGTATATTTCAGTACAGCGTTGAGCGTACAGCAGAAATCTACCGGTTTTGAAAGAACACTGGTAGAACACTACAAAGTTAAATTCCGCAAGCTGTCTCAGGCAGAAATTGAGCGTTATGTGAAGTTAGAACAACCATTGCATTGTGCTGGTAGCTTTAAATGTGAAAGTTTAGGCATTAGCCTTTTTGAAAAAATGATTGGGCAAGACCAGACGACATTAATGGGAATGCCGATGATCAAGCTCTGTAGTATTTTGCGTGAACTGGATATTCTGGTTCCTTAAATCAGTATTTATAACAGTGCAGCCACTGGGCTGCATTGTTATTTATTATCTTAACGCCAATCTCAACTTTAAATAAGCTTTTCAAATTGAATCGGTGAATAACCACATTTTTTATTCATAACGACGCAGACCGTATGTGACAAAATCTTTCTGATAAAACGATGCGATAAGTGCCATAAATCTCTTGCCCTTACTTTTTGAATATTAAAGCGATCAGTTAATTGACCAATGACCGTTTCAATTTTCCTTCGTGCTCTCATAAGCAACCTCATTGATTCTTGAGATCTAGAGTCCGGCATATTCTTTCTTAAAGGAGTTTGTAGATCAACATACTGAAATTTATAGTATTCTTTCAAGCTGGGTCTTAAGTAACCTTTATCTGCACCTAGTAACCCATGAATATTTTCTGTGATTTCTGGTGCAACATCACGCTCATCTACATTTGCTGGAGCGAAAGTATAGCCAGTAATCATACCCTCCAAATTAATTACAAGATGCCCTTTAAAACCATAGTATTTCTCTTGTTGTGCAGCACAATAACTAAAACCTGCATGTTCTTTGAAATTCTTGTGTCTTTTTGCTCGACTATAACGACAAACAGGTATAGGAAATCCATCAATAAAATGAATATGATCCTGACCATAATGTGCAGTTAATTGGGCTGTGATTTTTTGATGAACTTGCCATAAGTTTGCACAATGCTTACAAAAGTTAGGATATGAACCTAAATGAGGGAACCAACTTAAGTAATTGTTTTTAAAAAACATCCATATGCTTTTATCCGTATCCATTTTGAGACACTCACCAACAATTTGCATTGTGATAATTTCAATATCGGTTAAAGCAGGTGGAAAACCACGTTTTCTTAATGGTTCAGAGACTATAGTTGGGTAAATTTCCTCTATGATTAAATAGACAATGATGATAAATTCTTCAGTGGACATAACTGTAATTTTATTTTCATAGACGGATTTAAAATGAGGTTATGTCCTTTTTATTTCAATGACTTAAAAAGTTGAGATTGGCGTTATCTTATTAACCAATTATCTGTTGCTGATCCGAGAAAAGCTGTTGTAAATAGTGATCCGCCTGATTATCCAATGTCAATGGATCTGTCGCTTGAGCAACTTCCTCCGTATTTGCTTCAATAACAATTGGATCATTCTCATTTTCTAACACAATCGTATTTTCGACATCATGAGAATCAGAAAGCATATCTGCTAAGGAAATAATATCTGATTTCATATAATCTATATCCAGCAAATTACTTTCTTGTCCTGAGAATACCGATAAGAAATCTATCTGATTGTTTGAATTTATTATTTCATCCGCGGCATCTAGAACTTGATAAAGTTGTGTCTCCTGATTTGACTCTGAAACTATAAAACCAATCAACTCCTCAGCATAAATAATGTCTTTTTTCTCCTCGAAAGAATTAATCTCATCAGTTTGGTAAGCGTCCGCTGAACACACCTTATGAATTCATCCTATAAGCCTTAATTTAGTCCCCACTTAAAAACAAGTGGGGACTAAAATTTATGACTACAAATCACCAGACATCCATCGCATCTCTTGCGAAAAAACGAAGAACATACAGTGCTGAATTTAAACAGCAGATCGTTCAGGCTTGTAAAGCACCGGATGTTTCAATTGCTTCGGTCGCTTTGCAACATGGATTGAATACAAATCTTGTATCCAAATGGATTCGCTTAATTGATGGTAAGCCAGGGAATGATCGCTCACCACTACCGAATAAACCTGCATTTATTGCCTTATCTTGCTCTGCACCATTAGATCCTACTCCTACTGACATGTTAACGGTTCAAATTACTTTACCCCACTCAAAAGCAGAAATTGGCTTGAAATGGCAAGTATCAGAAATATCTGCTTTAGCAGAATTACTCAAGGCACTTGCAACATGATCCGCATTGATGAAATCTGGCTCTCCACCCAACCTCTGGATATGCGAGCAGGGATGGATACTATCATGGCTCAGGTGGTGAGAGCCTTTGGCTACATTAAACCGCATTGTGCTTACCTGTTCTATAATAAACGTGGCCATCGCATGAAAGTGCTGGTACATGATGGACTGGGCATCTGGCTGTGTGCCCGGCGGCTGGAACAGGGAAAATTCCACTGGGCGCAGGTTCACCAGGGTGAAAGCATGGCGATCAGTCCGGAACAGTTACAGGCACTGATCCAGGGTTTACCTTGGCAGCGCATTGGACGACAGCAGGTGGTGACGATGCTCTAAACTAGGTTGGTCCATTCTGCTATTCTCCAAACGTTCTATTTCATTCTTCTCATGACCTCAGGCATACTGCGGTCATGAATACGCTGCCTGACTTAAGCCAACTGACCCATGAACAACTGCTGGAATTCACCCGGCAGTTGGCAATGCAGCATCAGTCTCTGGCACAATCAAATCAAGAATTAGAAAAATCAAACCAACAATTAGATACCAAAGTTCAGCATCTTGAAGTCACCAATCAGCAATTAGATGCTCAAGTTCAACATCTTTCCATTCTCAATCAAAAATACGAGCATGAACTGGCGCTGTTTAAACAGCACAAATTCGGCAGTAAAAACGAACATCTCACCGCAAAACAAATCGGCTTTGTTGCACAAAGATTTGAAATGCAAAGCGCACCTAATTGAGCTAAATTTAAGGCGTAACTTGGGTAAGTGGTCGACCTAATTCCGTAAATCTGTTAAGGACTGCTACACGTGCATGGATCTCATTCACTTGGCTATCAAAACTCCTTGCACTGAGTTTATCTCCTAATAATTTGATGCAATGCATCTTAGTTTCAACCAAACTTCGCCGATGATAGCCTGACCATTTTTTCCATAGTGTCCTGCCTAAACGTTTAATTGTTCGAAGTAATTCATTTCGCTCTAGCGAGCTACTCTTTGTATCTTTCCATGGTTTCGCATTTTTTCTAGGTGGAATCACCGCATGCGCTTGCCGATCTGCAATGACCTGACGGCATTGCTTGGTGTCATAAGCTCCATCGGTATAAACAGAGTTAATCTGCTCATCTTGTGGAATCTGATTAAGTAAATCACCAAGCACCTGTGAATCACTGACATTATTGGTTGTAAGCTGAACTGCTCGTATTTGTAGGGTTTTAGCATCTATACCAATATGAAGTTTACGCCATTGGCGACGATATTCAGGTCCATGTTTCTTGCGTTTCCATTCGCCCTCACCTAGAAACTTCATGCCTGTAGAGTCCATGAGTAGATGCAGCCCATCGCTACTTTTTTGGTAGCTGATTACAATATCAATATGCTTTTGTCTTCTACAAAGCGTGGTGTAATCTGGAGCTATCCAATTTAATCCGCAAAGTTTAATCAGACTTTGCACAAAGCCAGTAACCATACGTAAAGACAGACGGAATAAGGATTTAATCATTAAGCAGCACTGGATGGCTGCGTCGGAGTAGGTTTGATTTCGCCCTTGTTTGCCTTTTGATGGCGCATACCATTGCGTAGCAGGATCAAACCAAATGGCAATATTTCCGCGACTCATGAGTGCTCGGTTATATGCGGGCCAATTGGTTGTGCGGTAGATTTTGTGTGTAGGCTTCTTCATTTGAAAATTATATCGCTGAAAAAGCCTTTACAGATAGGTTTGTGCAACAAAGCCTTAAAGAAACAAAGCCTGTTTATATTAAAAGTTAGATCAATAAAATTGATTACTCAGAATCTCTCTTGCACCATTACATAACTCAAGGGACAATAAGCAAAATTTATCTGTAGTTAATCCCATGTCCCAACCTTTAGATGTATTAGGCGGAATTACCGCTGAACAGTTCCTTGCTGAATACTGGCAGAAAAAACCTCTCCTTGTGCGTAATGCTATGCCTGAAATCGCAGGTCTGCTGGAACCTGATGATGTGATAGAACTAGCCCTTGAAGAAAATGTCACAGCTCGCCTGATCAAACAGAAAGATCGTGATCCAAACCAGTGGTCAGTGAAGTCTTCACCTTTACTGAAAGCAGATTTCCAGAAGATGCCAAAATTGTGGACCCTACTGGTACAGGCAGTTGACCACTATTCTTTTGACCTATCTGAACTCTGGAAAAAATTCCCATTTATTCCTCAATGGCGTCGTGATGACATCATGGCCTCCTATGCACCTAAAGGCGGTTCAGTCGGCAAGCATTTCGACTATTATGATGTATTTCTGGTACAAGGTTATGGTCATCGTCGCTGGCAGTTAGGCCAGATGTGTGATGTAGAAACTGAATTTTTACCTGGTCAGCCATTAAAACTACTTCCCGAAATGGATGTGAATTTTGATGAAGTGCTGGCTCCGGGTGACCTACTCTATGTACCACCAGGTCTGTCCCATTACGGCGTTGCTGAAGATGACTGCCTGACTTTCTCTTTCGGTTTTCGCATGCCAAACGTCAGCGATATGATGGATCGTGTTGGTGATAAATTCGCTGAAAATGAAGCCCTGCGTAACCCCCTCACTGACATCATTCGTGATCAGATTTCAGCACCGGGACAAGTGACTACCCATGAACTGGAATACCTGAAAGACAAAGTCATGGAGCAGCTGCTCAACTCGAATGTGCTGGAAGATGCCATCATGACCTTGATGTCTGAGCCCAAATATCCAGAAAATATTCCGGAAGCTGAAGAAATTGGCACGGGTGATCTGGAAGAAGCGTTGGATCAGGGCTATAGCATCATGCTGGAACCCGCTTCTCGCCTGCTCTATACAGAAGAAGATGGCGAAGTGCTGTTCTGGGGCAATGGTGAAGGCTTATGTATTTCCGATACCTTTGCTGAAAAGCTGAAATTGATTGCCAATGGTGAAACCGTTGCACTGGATCTGGACTTTGCTGATGAGGACATGCTGGAAGATCTGGCTGACCTGTTGAATGAATCGATTCTGATGCTGGTTCCACCTGCTGAAGAAGAATAAGCTGCATAAAAAGAGGATCTTGATGATCCTCTTTTTATTTGTGATTAAAGTATTTTTATAGCACCAACAATTTATCTTCACTAAGCACTATACTGATGCTGTAAATAGTTCACAATCTCTTTAGATTCAAACATTTTCACCCCAGTATTTGGGTCAACCAAATAAGGGACCTGAATGTTATCTCCCATCACTTTTAACACTTGTTCACGTTTGCCACCCGGTAATGGTTCATATTTACCGGGTTTTAAGCGCAGTTTTGCTGGACCATAATCCTGCCAGCGCTCTTTGGCGACATTATGAAAAATAAACGGTAGTTCCAACTCACTCAAAACAGCGCGTACCACTCGGGTAAAAGGACTCGCTTCAAAGCCCCATAATTCCAATAACTTTTCAGGTGCTGGACGATTAATAATCTGTTTATCCACCCAAACACCACGAGCGCCATTCACAATTGTTCCAGCAAGAGCCACTGTCGGAATTTTAGGATAATGAGTATATTTACTTGGTGTCTTGCCATTTTTGCCATAATGCTTAAACAGATGATGAATAATCTCCTGTGATTCATACATCTGGTCACCGGTATTTTCATCGACTAAAAATGGAAAACGCGTTTTACTCCCTAGCTGTTTGACGATCGGACGGTATTTGGTGCCACCTTTCGGACATGGGTAAACCTCATAATCCAGATTCAGTAAAGTTAATACCTCACGCACCCGACGACAAAATGGTGAACCTTCAAATTCATACAGTTTGATTGGCTTTTCAGGCTGATTCGGAAACGGCGTACCCACCATCCCTCTCCCACCTTGGGTAATTGATGATACCAATGCCTGTACAACCTTGATTTGATGTGGGAGCATACGATTTATCCTTTTTTGTTTTAGTGACCGTGAAAGTAGGCAGATTAAGTGACTTTCACGGTATTGCTGATTTTTTCTTATTCTGTCAGTTTAAACAGCTTGCTGCTTAATCGACTAATTTTTCTTTAGACAGCACAATGCCGTTATTGTCAGCATAGACATATTCACCCGGCGTAAATCTCACACCACCAAAGTAAAGCGGTACATCGACTTCGCCAATACCTTTACGGTTGCTCTTTTGAGGAATAGAAGCCAAGGCATGTACACCAAGGTCCAGCTCAGCAATGGCATCTACATCACGTACACAGCCGTAGATAATCACGCCATTCCAGTGGTTCTTCACTGCTGATTCAGCGATCAGGTCACCCATCAGTGCACAACGCATAGACGCGCCACCATCGACGACTAATACCTTATCTGTACCATCCGTCGCCAATAATTCTTTAACACGTGAATTATCTTCAAAGCACTTTACCGTGACAATCTGGCCGCCAAAGCTTTTACGTGCGCCATAGCTTCTAAAGAATTTGCCATCCAGGCATGGGGTGACCACCTGCAAGTCTTTATCCGGATTGTCATCAAGCAGGTCACAAGTTACAAATGGTACGCTGGACACGATTTTTTACCCTCATTTCATTTTTTGTATGGCTAAATTATCATAAATTTCAAATTTCACAGTCTGATTCAGGGCTGCATATACCATAGTATGAGCCACCTGCTCGGCTGTCACTGGCTTGTATTTAAAAGAATCCGGTACCAAATGCGAAAATTTGCTATAAAGCTTTTGTGCAGTATCTTCCAGCAAACGTTTCTGTCCGCGCTCACCGAGCAATAAAGACGGACGGATAAGGCTGATCCGCTCTAGACTCAAGGTCTGAATATAATCTTCCAGTTCACCCTTAACCCGGTTATAGAAAAAATGGGATTTGGCATTCGCTCCCATCGCACTGATCAACAAATAATGCGCCTCGGTTTCCTGAACCAGTTCGGCGAAATGGGCATTAATCGTGTAATCCACATTATAAAAAGCATCTTTTGAGCCAGCCTGCTTTAAAGTCGTGCCCAAACAGCTAAAGGCATGAGTATGACTACTCACGTCCTCCTCATTTAGCATCAGAAAGTCTTCAAAGACCAGCTGTGTGACTTTGGGCCACTGTTCAAATTCTGGCTGATATTTACGTACCACCACACTAATACGCTGGGTACTCGGCTCATTCACCAACTGCCTGACCAGACTCTTGCCGACCAGGCCTGTAGCCCCGATGACGATAGGATATGTTATGGTTTTAGTCATTTTTTGTACGATCTCCCTGCTCGAATACTAATCTAACGTTTTCTTTAGAATTTTTCTGCAACTAAAATGTTGTCAAAGCATGTCAAGACTTGACTTAAGCCCTCAGTTTCCTCAAAATATGGCACTTGTTTACGGGCTGGTGATAGTTCTTCTGATGTGGTTTTCAGTTGAGTTTCAGCCCGCCCAGACCAATCTATTTCAAGGAGTGCACGAGTGGCAAACTCTGCTCAAGCTAAAAAACGTGCTCGTCAAAACGTTAAAGCACGCAAACACAACGCAAGCTTGCGTTCTATGGTTCGTACATATCTTAAACGTACAGTAGCTGCTATTGCTGCTGGCGACTATGCTGTTGCTACTGAAGCTTACAAAAAAGCTGTTCCAGTAATCGACCGCATGGCTGACAAAGGTATCATCCATAAAAATAAAGCAGCTCGTCATAAGAGCCGTTTAAATGCGCAAGTTAAAGCATTAGCTTCTAACTAATCGCTAAACAAAAAAAGCCCCTTTGGGGCTTTTTTTGTGCCTAAAATTTAAAATTTCTGTATTGAAAATATATTTTAAAGTGCAGATGGAAATTCCTTCAATATTCAAACTACATGAAAATCCTACCCATCTTCTATTCTCTCAAAAGACTTAATCAACAAAAATTGCACTTATTCAGTTAGACCCTAAGCATTATTCATCTTTATCCATAGAATGCGGGGTTGTGGTTTGATCCTGCTCTGCATTATCAGTATCACGTTGACACGCCGTTAAGCCAACCAGAAGCACCAAACTTAAAATTGTGATTATTTTCATAGTCATTCCTATACTTGTAATATTGATTTATCTATCAGCATAGTGATTTTTCATGCTTACTCTATTTCACTTTCATAAGAGAAATGTAAAAAAGCCTGCCTGGATAATTATATGACTTACGGATTATCAGTTCTGGCCTCTGCAAATTAGGAAAACTCCCTATTCATTACCACTCTCAAAAATTCATAAAAGCTAATTAAATCCCATAAAATTTTTATGGTATTCTAAAAATCAGAAGCATAATATCTCTAGAATCACTTTATTTGGGGAACAAATATGATTACTAAATTCCTGCCAACATTAGAAAAATTTCAGAATATAGAACAGCAGTACATCGAGTATTTTACAAGTAAGGGTGAAAAAGACGTTCTCGGTCGTGTGATTTCAAATATGAAAGGCACTGCAGAAATTCAGGCTTCCCAAGGTGTAGATTCATGGCTCAGTTATGGTGTGTACTTACCCGCAGTTGAGCGAATTTTTGCAGAACATACCGGTGAAAGTGAAGCTGAGTTTTATGCCCGCACCCAATATCCACAGCAAATCGTTGAAACCTATACGATTGCCGAACATCCAATCGCAACCTTAATTGCTGCGGGTAAATACAGCCGTATTCATCAACAGAATACACCTGTTAATACCTCTGTCTGGCCATTGAACGATGATGGCGACAGCATTGACCTAAACCAGTATCCAAATCGTATCAAAGCTAAAATTTAAGAAAATTAATAAATAGAATTAAAAAAGCTCAACCATCATGATTGAGCTTTAATGTTATTTATGAGTCTTGAATTCCGAATTCTGGAACTGAGAAATATCAAGTTCATGCACCTTGCCCCGCCAGATCCATTTCAGTTTGGATTCTTCAAACACATCACCTTCAAACCAGACAAACAGTCCTTCCATCATTTTCGGCCAGTCTTCTTTGCTGACTTCCTGATGACCTGACATTACCGCAATCATGGCAGCGAGAATGGTATCATGACTCACCGCAAGACTGAGTCCATACGGCGTTTTCGGATGGGTGTTATAGATTAGCTCCAGCACATCCACCACACCATGAATCGGGTGTTTCATCCCTGGCAAAGCATTATTCACAAAACTGTTAATAAAACCCAAAGCACCCTGTTTTTTGAAATAAGGGCCAGCTTTTTGGATATCCAGCACAAAACTTCCCGGTTCGACCAATAGACCTTGCTCAACGATTTCAATTTTATGCGTATGCGGTGCTTTATTGGTTTGATCCGCTCCTTCAATCATCAACGCCGCAGTATCCACACAACGCTGAATCGGGCTGGAAATACAATGCTGAATATTGCGATCGGTCTGATCCACCAAATACGCACCCCATTGCTGCGCCAGATCACGGCCCTGAGGCGTCAATTGCAAATCATAGCCAGCCAGACCCTGACCAGCAGTATCTTCACGCAGGGAATGACGCGTAAACAGGGTTACAGGCGTCTTGGTATCAGGCAATAAATCAATTGCACTGAGCATACTCGGTGGAAGCAGTTTTAATGACACAATCTTGCCAACTGATCTATCAACGGAATCTGCCTCACTATAACATGAACAGGCAACAGCTCAATCACCGTCTTGCATGTCTGCGAGGGCCTGAAATGCCAATTTCTGCATATCTTTGGTCTTATAGGCAATGAATCCGCCATTTAATAAGGTCTCACGCTGATTATAGCTAAATGGCCGGCCTTTAAAATCCACCAGTCCACCGCCAATCCGCTCAATCAGGCATTGCCCAGCACTGGTATCCCATTCACAGGTTGGATGGAAACGTGGATAAATATCTACACGATCTTCCAGCATCATGCAGAACTTGTAGGCACTGCCCGCCTTGATCTCATCAAAATCCGTCAATTTCGCCAGACTTTCCAGATAAGCAGCATATTTTGGTTTTTTCTGGCTGCTTTGGCTTAAACCGACCTGTACCGTTTCTGCCTGCACTGACTGTACATACTCATACCAGCCATCTTGCTGAATATCGTATTTAAATGGCATGCCTTGCTCAGGACAGAAATAAACAAGCTGTTGTGCCGGAATTGCCAAAATAGCAAAAGTAGTAAGATTGCCTCTGACCAGACTCAGGTTAATTGTAAATTCCGGACGTTGATGTAGAAATTCCTTGGTGCCATCTAATGGATCGAGCAGCCAAAATTCAGGCCAGTCATGCCGCCCCTTTTGTGAGCCTTCTTCAGATAATAGCGGTAGATCAGAAATTTCAGCTAGTGCTTGGGTCAAATAGGTATTGGCCCGATAGTCCGCCTGCGTGACCGGTGAATCATCCTTTTTCTTTTCAATGTCAAAAGCCGCACCGGAACAATATTGCTGATATTCTTCTCGCAAAATTTCGCAGGCTTGTGTCAAAATGGGCACAAACTGCAAAATCATCGGATCTTGTGGTGCTGTTGTTGCTTTAAACATAGAAAACCTTATATGTCGAATTGTCCAGAAAAACCGCCTGTCATTTTTGATATGGACGGTACCCTACTTGATCTTGCTTATGATGATTTCATCTGGAATGACCTGCTTCCCGTCCGTTATGCTGAAAAGCATGGTTGCAGTCTGGAGCAAAGTCGAGCAACGCTCTATGCGTTCTACCAAGAACATAATCATACTCTAAATTGGTACTCTTCGCGCTTCTGGACATCTAAAGTCGAAGTCGATGTACTTGCTATGCAAATCGAGCATAAAGATAAAGTTGCTTTAAGGCCACAAGCACTCGAGTTACTGGATTATTTAAAAGAAAATGGTTATCCGATCTGGCTGGCAACCAATGCCGACTGTGCAGGTCTTGCCTTTAAATTAGAACATTTAAATCTCAAAGGTTATTTCGATGTGATTGTCAGCTCGGAAACCCTCGGTCATGCCAAAGAATTTATTGAATTTTGGCAAGGTCTTCAGGCACTTCATCCATTCGATCCAGCAGAAGTCTATTTTATTGATGATACAGAAAAAGTCCTGAATGGCGCCAAAGCATACGGGATCCAGAACCTGTTTAGCATCAAGCAGCCTTCTTCCAGTAAAGTTGCCCGTGAGACTTGCAATTACCCGATGCTGGACCAATTAACAGACTTAATCCCTTATTTAAATCAGTCTGAGGTTAAGAAACAATATGCGTAAATCGTCTTTACCCGAAGATGCGGTAGGCATGCGTATAGATAAATGGTTATGGGCGGCACGTTTTTTTAAAACCCGCTCCATTGCCAAAAATGCCATCGAAGGCGGTAAAGTGCATATTGGTGGTGAACGTGTCAAAGTCTCCCGTGAAGTCCGGATTGGGATGGAAATTACCATCCAGCAAGGCATTGACAAAAAGACGGTGATTGTTAAAGAGCTGTCAGATGTGCGTGGTCCTGCGCCTGTGGCACAAAAACTGTATGAAGAAACCGAAGTCAGTATTGCACGTCGGGAGTTGATTGCATCACAGAGAAAACTGCATAATCTTGCACGTCCCGATCATCGACCAAGTAAAAAAGACCGTCGGGATATCAATAGATTTAGAGATGAAAATAGTCAGCAATTTGACCGTTATTGGTCTTATAATGATGATTAAATTCAAGCGTCAGAGTGTGTCGCACATGCACTGACTTTTATAGAATATCAGGGAACATTCTGTCACTATACACCTGTGGAACAAGATCTAATTTAAGACATCCACTTGAGTACTAAAGTTGTGACATCGTATTGAGGTTGTAAGATGGATGAGAATAAAAGCAAGGCGCTGAATGCTGCCTTAAGCCAAATTGAAAAGCAATTTGGTAAAAACACAGTAATGCGTCTTGGTGATAATACCGTTCAGGCGGTTGAAGCTGTATCTACAGGTTCTTTAACGCTGGATATCGCACTCGGTATTGGCGGTTTACCTAAAGGCCGTATTATCGAAATTTATGGTCCTGAATCTTCAGGTAAAACCACAATGACTCTGCAAGCAATTGCACAATGTCAGAAAGCTGGTGGTACCTGTGCATTCATCGATGCCGAACATGCGCTTGATCCTCAATATGCACGTAAACTCGGTGTAGATATCGACAACTTGTTGGTTTCCCAGCCAGACCATGGTGAACAGGCACTGGAAATCGCCGACATGTTGGTACGTTCAGGTGCGATTGATCTGATCGTTGTCGACTCTGTTGCTGCATTGACTCCTCGTGCCGAAATCGAAGGTGAAATGGGCGACTCGCACATGGGTCTGCAAGCGCGTTTGATGAGCCAGGCGCTGCGTAAAATTACCGGTAATGCCAAACGTTCTAACTGTATGGTGATCTTCATTAACCAGATCCGTATGAAGATTGGTGTGATGTTCGGTAGCCCGGAAACCACAACTGGTGGTAATGCACTGAAATTTTACGCTTCTGTACGTCTAGACATCCGTCGTATCGGTCAGGTAAAAGAAGGCGACGAAATCATTGGTTCAGAAACTAAAGTTAAAGTCGTGAAAAACAAAATGGCACCTCCGTTCAAGGAAGCACTGTTCCAGATCCTTTATGGCAAAGGTGTCAACCATCTCGGTGAATTGATTGATCTTGCTGTACAACAAGAGATCGTTCAAAAAGCGGGTGCTTGGTATTCATATCAAGGTGACAAGATTGGTCAAGGTAAGAACAATACCATTCGCTACCTCGAAGAGAATCCTGAACTTGCTCAAACCATTGAGAAACTGATTCGTGAACAGCTTCTGACTACTGGTAATGTAGTGGAAGACAAAGACGAAGAAGAACCAGCCGACTTTCTGGATGCATAATCCTTAAACGTCATCACAGATCGCCCTACGGGGCGTTTTGTTATTATGGCTATGTGTAAATGAAATATTGAAAACTGGATCAATCATGTCAGACGCAAAGTTTAGCAAACTCCTGGATTATGAAACCATCAAGCAGCAATTTGGTAATGCTGAAGATGAATCACAACCAGCAGTTTCTGTACAAGCAGATGCTCTACCTGAATTTGATTCTGAAGAAAGCCTGTTTGGTGGAAATCGAAAAGAAGAACGCAAACCTGGCTTAACTGGCTCTCGCCTACGTTCCTATGCTTTTGCCGTTCTGACCCGCAAGGAATACTCCAAAGCCGAGTTGATTGAAAAACTCTGCCTTTATGCCGAAAATCGGGATGAAGTTGTAACTCTTGTTGATGAGCTATCTCGTGAAAATTATCAAAGTGACCAACGAGTGGCTGAAACACTTCTTTCCAGCCAGAAACGTAAAGGCAAAGGTCCAAATCAGATTAAAATGAAGCTGAAAAGTAAAAAGATTGATAGTAGCCTGATCAGTGAAGAACTGAAGGAAACTGACTGGGTACAACAGGCTTATGAGCTGAAAGTAAAAAAATATGGCACTGAAGTTACTAAAGATCCAAAACTAAAAGCCAAGCAGATTCGTTTTTTGATGTATCGCGGTTTTGAAATGGATGCGATTATAAAGGCGATTAGCCGTAAAGTTGAGGATTAATAGCTATCTATATTTGACTTAATAATCTACTAAGTTTTCATTTTAAGTATTACTCATGACATGGTAGTCAGTTTTATCAATAAAAGATTTTTCAAATTAGCTCAATCAATGTGGAGCATAAGGATAGTTCGCAAATAAAAAGGCACGAAGTTCATCGTAACAATCTAAATATTCATACAGTTTAAATTGAGGTCTATCCCGCCCTTTCAGATAAAGATTGATATGCATGAAACCATTCACAGTACGCTCATTAATCTTTTCAATTTGCGATAGTGGTATGACCGTAGTTTTAAACCCATGTATGATTAAACTATTTTCCTCTAACTCTATTCGATAATGCCATAATCGAAGCACATACAAAAAAGAGAAAACGCAAATTACCGCACACAATGCAATAATAAAAATTTGAATGTTTGGTGTAGGAAACTGAATGAGTAATAAGGTAGTTAAAACAGACAGAAATATAACACCCACATAGAAAATACTACGTGTGATTTTGAAATATAAAGTGATGAAACTAGTAAAAGGATAGTACATAGTTTTTATTATAATAATGGTGGCAACCCTACCAGCAAAGCTTCGGCACATCGCAGATCTACTACCGTTGCTACCTTCCGGTCCTGGCGGGGTTCATAGAGTACAATTGCGAAGTAACCGGCAGGGCTACCATTGCAAGAAAAGAGTATAGAGATTTTTATTAAACTTGCAAGCCGAAAAACCTAAAATTCTAGGCTTGGCTATCCATTTGATTATTTTAAAAACAATGTAGGATTCTTTAAGGATTTTCTGTAAATGCGGGATACAAAATTTCCAGTCAAAACTCCGCCAAACTTTGTAAATGCATGTTGCAATTCCCGTGAAGGACGTTTTAAATGTGAAACATTATATTAAATAATTTATTTGATTAGTCGTCTTGATCAGCGGTTAACTCAATACAACATGGAAAATGGATGATGTTGAAAAAGCATATCTTGTGCGCCTTGAGCATGCTCTGTACTACCCCACTCTTTGCCAATGTTCCGATCGAATCACGCGGCCTGAGCCAAGGCAGTAGCAATCCAGCACTTGCATCTACTCCGCCAGCCCTCCCATCTGGTGCAGACGTGCCCGTGCAAACCAATATGAGCTGGCAATTGCTACAAAAAAACCAGCAACTGGAAAATGACATTCGTAGTTTACGTGGCAAGATTGAAGAACAGGATAACGAAATCCAGACCCTGAAAAATGAACTGGCCAACCGCTATGCCGATCTGGACCAACGTCTGGAATTACTGCAACAAAAAGTTGATCCGCAAGAAACTGAAGCAACTGAGCAGGATAATCAACAGGATACTGCACCCAGTTCAGGGTCAGGCAACGGCAAGCTAAGCCAAAATACACAAACTTCTGCATCTTCTGCTCAACCGACTGAAGCAGAAAAGGCAGCCTATACGGTTGCCTTAGATGCGTATAAAAATGGCGGGGCAGCCAAAGCCATTGCACCAATGCAAAACTTCATTAAACACAATCCAAACAGTGTTTATATCAGCAATGCTCATTTCTGGTTAGCTGAGTTTAATCTTTCGATTGATCCACCTAATTTCAATGAAGCAAAAAAAAACTATGGAATTGTAGCTGATCAATATCCCAACTCGGCCAAAGCTGCACGGGCGCTATATCAGCTTTATAATTTGAGCCAGGAAGTCGAAAAGAATTCAACTTTGGCAGCACAGTACAAATCTCGCTTACTCAAGAACTACCCACAATCTGAAGAAGCCAAATTCTTTAAATAAAATATTTCAGATATAAAAAAGACACCTCATTGGGTGTCTTTTTTTATTACGGGCAATTTATTAACGCACAATACCGCGTTTCGACTGTTCCAGAGAATCAATCAGCAACTGAGCTTCAGCCACTTCTGGTAAAATCTCGTTACGGATTTTTTCAATCGCTTCCTGCGTGGTCAAACCGGCTTTATAAATCAGCTTGAATGCTTCGCGCAGACCATTGATCACATTTTTTGACCAGCCTTTACGACGCATGCCTTCTACATTCATGGCAAATGCATGTGCTGGATTACCTGAAACCATCACGTAAGCAGGAACATCTTTCAGAATCAGGGATGCACCCCCGATCATGCTATAAGAATCAATCTTACAGAACTGGTGGATACCTGAGTTACCACCAACAACCACATAATTGCCGACATGCACGTGACCTGCTACACCGACGTTATTGGCAAAGATATTGTGATCACCGACCATACAGTCATGCGCAATATGCGTATTCACCATGAGCAGGTTATGACTACCAATCTTGGTAAGGCCATGATCCTGAACCGTACCGCGGTGCAGACTGCAATGTTCACGAATCTTGTTATAGTCGCCAATTTCCAGCCAGGTTTCTTCACCCGCATATTTCAGGTCTTGACAGACTTCACCAACACTCGCGAACTGGAAAATCTCATTATGCTCGCCAATGCGTGTATAACCACCTACCACAACATGCGAATGCAATTTAGTACCAGCACCAATCGTGACATTTGGCCCAATGATACAATAAGGACCAATCTGTACATCTGGTGCGATCACTGCAGATGCATCAATGATGGCTGTTGGATGAATTAGGGGATTATTACTCATGCCTGCTCGACTTTCAGATGGGAAATCATGATTTCCGCGGTTGTTGCGACTACGCCATCCACTGTGGCTATACAATTATATTTGTAAATGCCACGCTTTTGCATCACTAATTCAGATTTAAGCACCAATTGGTCGCCAGCAACCACCTGTTTTTTAAATCGAACCTTCTCTGCACCAGCAAAAAGGAACAAAGAGCCCTCTTTCGGAGTCTCATTGTTCATGACAAAACCAAGGATACCAGAGACCTGTGCTAATGCCTCAACAATCAGCACGCCTGGCATGATCGGGTAATTCGGGAAATGGCCCTGCAAAAACTCTTCATTAATTGAGACGTTTTTATAACCTACGATGCCATTATCAGTGATATCTACAACTCGATCCACCAACAAGAATGGATAACGGTGAGGCAAATATTCACGAATCGTTTGAATATTCATTGGCAATTCAGGCTTCGTGAATGTAGGCATATTCGATTCTGTCATCATAATTATTTACGCAACTTAAATGTTGATTCAATGGACTCAATTTGAGATTGCATATGATCAAGGCGTTTCATTACCTGGGTCAATGGCACATCTGCTAATTGTCTCAAGCGAACAACCGTGCGTTTCCATTGTTGATTTGGCAATAAACCCATACCTGAAGAATAGGTCCCTGGCTCTGTAATGTTATTTGTCACCATTGACATTCCGGTCAATGTTACATTATCAGTGATATGTAGATGCCCTGCCACACCACAAGCACCTGCAAGGATACAGTTTTTGCCAATCGTAGTACTACCTGCAATACCACAGGTAGCAGCAATGGCAGTATTTTCACCAATATGAACGTTATGCGCGATTTGCACAAGATTATCAATAATGACACCATTTTCTAAAATTGTGTCATCGAGTGCGCCACGGTCAATACTACAGTTTGAACCGATACGTACATCATCACCAATACGAACGGAACCTAATTGAGCAATACGGTTCCATTTCCCTTGATAAGGTGCAAAGCCAAAACCTTCACTACCGACCACAGTATTAGCATGGATCCGTACACGATCACCCACTTTGGTTTCACCTGTTAGCGTGACATGCGCATCGATAAAGCAGTCTTTACCAATTTCGACACCATCATCAATTTGAGCATGTGAATTGATAATGGTATTGGAACCCACCACACAGTTCTCACCAATCACGACATAGTGACCAATGTAGGCATCTTCTGCGATAACTGCTGAAGGATGAATCTGAGCCGTGCTTTCGATCCCGCGCTGAGTTTGCTTTTTCTCAAAGACATGAGTCAGGATAGCAAAAGCCAGATAAGGATTTGCGACGACAATAAAATTCTGATGTGAACTTAGCTGTGCTTTTAGTTCAGCGGTGACAATCAGTGCACCGGCCTGACTGTTTTGTGCTTGTTCCAGATATTTATCTACATTGACAAATGCCAGATCTTGAGAAGTTGCATGTTCAAGACTCGCCAAGCCTCTTAACTGCAAATCTGCCTGACCTACACACTCGCCTTGAACCAGACGAGCAAGGTCAGCTAATTGAAACTGTTGATGATTCATTGAATTATTTAATTGCATTAACCTTTTGAATCATTTTATCAGTTAAATCATACTTAGCGTCATAGGCAAGTGCGCTATTTTTATTCAAAACCGCATCCAACTTGTTCTCTTGACGTAATTGCTCAGCAACTTGTTTGATACGGCTATCAAAAACTGAACGAATCTGTTGGATTGAATTTTGTGCACTGCTTTGAACAGACTGTTGCAACTGTTCCAGTTCCTTGAATTTAGCTTGATACTGATCGCTCAGTTTTTTCTTGTCCGCTTCACTCATTTTAGGATTGGCTTGAGCACGTTGTTGAATCGCTTGCAACTCCTGATTCAGCTGTTCAAGCTTGGTGCTTTGCGGTTTGATCTTTTGCTGAAAAGCAGTATTTTGCTGTTTGAGATAGGTACTGTTTTCTACAACGCGTTCTAAATCGATCACACCAATACCTGCAGCCTGCGTCATTGAGGTCAAACTTGCTGCAGCAATACCTGCAACCATCATCATTTTTTTCATCATTAATTCTCTATTAAATTAAAAGGCTATCTATAAAAATGGCCTTGCAAATAACATTGAATTGTCATTTTACAAGGCCAGAAAATATCAAATGTATTCAATACTATTAGAAAGTACGACCAATCTCAAACTGGATATTCTTGGTATCATCACCATCTTTTTCATTCAATGGGTATGCATAACTCAATGATAATGGACCAATCATGGTAATCCAGGTAAAGCCAGCACCTACGCTATAACGCATATTACCTAAATCAAAGCCAAAGTTGTCTTTACAATATTTCTTGGCATTAATTGCATCACCGTTTTTATCGTAAACATCACCATTTGGAACATCACAGTTTGTATCAAAAACTTGTGCACCTTCAGCAAATAGCACTGGACGGACCTGACGCGCCCAATCTCCTTTAAATGGTACTGGGAGTGCCAATTCAGCACCAAACTGTACTAAAGCATTACCACCCACTTCTTCAGGATCGTAATCATAATTACGATTGTTATTCGATATCACACTCGGGTATTTTGGCCCGAGTGTACTGTTTTCATAACCACGTACTGAACCAAAGCCACCTGCATAGAAGTTTTTATAGAATGGAAGGTCATTACCATAACCCAACTTACCATAACCACGAGCCACGAAATTCTTGCCTAATGGGAAGTAAACATTTGCATCATAAGTGACTTTCTGATATTCAACATCACTTCCCGGTAAAGCAATTTCACCATTCACACGATGCGAGATACCGGTAGTAGGAAATATTGGACGGTTTAAGGTGTTATATGACCATCCCAAATTTAAGTTATAAGTTAAGAAATCACCCTCAAATGCATTTGGTACATCTGGAATAATTTCACCCTCACATTCTAAACCAATTGGAGTACCTTTATCGTCGTAAATAGTCTTGTACGTTCCTAAACATACATCTCCACGTGCCGTATCTTTACCACCATTCGCTAACAAATAATCACGCACATAGGTAGAAACATAAGGTCCTGTAGTTACTTCTGTCTGATCAATATTTAAACCAAAACTCAAACTCTGATTTTCATCAATTGGATAACCGAAGCTAATACCTCCACCTAAGCTATCTGTAACATAGTTATTAACGTTATAGTCATCATCTAACTTGGTTTTACGGTAGTACAGATTATAACCTCGACGAACACCATCAATGGTGAAGTATGGATCAGTTACACTTAGGTTATAATAGTCTTGAGTTTCAGAACGTGACAGATCAATCGAAACGCTGTTACCTGTACCCAAAAAATTCGTCTGGCTTAGCCCGGCTTGGAAAGTTACACCACCACTTTGCGAGAAACCGACTGCTAAGGTACTAGTCCCTGAATGTTGCTCTTCAACTTTTACATCCAGATCAATCTGGTCTGGTGAACCAGGAATACGCACTGGCTTAATATCTACGGTTTTAAAGAAACCGGTACGCTCCAGACGGACTTTAGACAAGTCAATTTTTTCATTGCTTGCCAGCGCACTTTCCATTTGGCGCATTTCACGACGTAACACTTCATCAGCGGTTTTGCTATTACCACTGAAGTTAATACGACGCACAGTCACCTGTTGACCGGGATTGATATAATAGTTAAGGTCAACTAACTTGGTTTCTTTATTAATCTCAGGGACAATATTCACTTCAGCAAAGTAATAGCCTGCATTACCATATTTACGCAGTAACAATTGCTTAACAGCATTTACCTTTTCTTGTGAATAGATTTCACCATTTTTATAGAGCTGCAGAGTTTTCAGTTCATCAGTCGAATATAGTGCATCACCCAAGAATTTGGTTTCACCGAACTTGAACTGTTCACCTTCATCTACAGATACTTCAATAAAAACATGCTTTTTATCTTCGCTCAGGTTTAAGCTTGAATTATTGATATTAAAGTTGATATAGCCACGGTTCAGATACATCGCACGCAGTGATTCAAGACTCGCCGCCATTTTCTCACGTGCATAGCGGTCGTTACGCGAAATTACCGAGTTCCAGGAGCTTTCCTTGATTGCAAAAGCCTGTTTAATCTCATCTTCTTTAAAAACCGTATTGCCAATGATATTGATATCAAAGACTTTGGCTGCTTTACCTTCAACAAACTCGATTAGCAGATCAACACGGTTGTTTGGCTTTGCTGTGGTTTTTACTGTCACATCTGCATCATAACGACCTTGCTGCATATATTGCTGTTCAAGCTCGGTTTCAACTGTTTGTAATGCAGATTTTTTCAGAACTTCACCTTCAGCAAGTCCCATTTTTTTCAAGCCTTCTTCCAAAGCTTCTTTCGGGATTAGCTTATTGCCTTTCAGTTCGATCTTGGAAATGACCGGACGTTCAACTACCTGAAACACCAGTGTATTACCGACCTGAGTAGCTTTTATATCATCGAACAAGCCTGAAGCATACAGACTGCGGATCGCATTCGCGATGATCGGATCATTAACCCGATCACCACTATTGATTGGCACTAAGCCAGACACATTTTCAGGAGTTAGGCGGACCAATCCATCAAATTTTATATCTTCTACTGTGAATTCATCTGCTGCATATGCTTGTTGTGCAACTGCCATAGCACTAACGAGTGCCAAAGGCATAAATAAATGTGTGTGCTGCATGCCAGTCTTTTCCGCTTGTTAATTTATTCCATCTACGTTGTTATAAACGCATAAAATCATTAAATAGAGCCAGTAGCATCATACTACCCAGCAATACCATACCAATTTTTAAGCCAACCAATTGTATTTGTTCAGAAACAGGTTTACCACGCAATAATTCAATAAAATAGTAAACCAAATGTCCGCCATCAAGCATTGGAATCGGCAGTAAATTCAATATCCCTAAACTTACACTCATTAGTGCCATAAAGGAAATAAAAGTTTGCCAACCCATTTCTGCACTTTGGCCCGCTACTTTCGCGATCGTGATCGGACCAGATAAATTATCCAGACCAATCAGACCACGTACCATTTTCACGATCGAGTTCAGGATCATGGACGACAGCTGTGCCGTCTTGTCAAAGGCCATCACCAATGCTTCGGTCGGACTGTATTGAATCGTTTGTTTATATTCTGCAGGAATGGTGATTTTACCTGGGTCGCTTTGTACACCCAGCATACCAGTCACATTCCCCATATTGTCGCGTTTTGCCTGCGGCATCACCTGTAAGTGCACCACCTGACCATTACGTAATACGTCAATTTTCAGTAATTTTTCTGGAGATACCTGTACCACCTGTACCACATCGTACCAGTTCTGCATTGACTTACCGTCAATGGCAACAATCTTGTCACCTTCTTTCATCCCTTGACGAATAGCTGCGCCATCTTCACTGAGTTTGGATACTACTGCCGGAATCTCAGGACGATATGGGATGAAGCCTAATACATCGAGTGGAGATTGTGATTGATCTTTCAGGAAGTTCTGAATCGGCAGATTAAAGTTTTTGACCTGTCCATCACGCTCAGCCTGAATTGTAATCTGCCCAGTTTCACCGACACGGTCGACCAGTGCATAGTTCAGTTTTTCCCACGTGCTGACTTGTGTTCCATCCACCGCAACAATTTTGTCACCTTGCTGCATTTGTACCGTAGCAGCAGGCGTATTTGGCAGGACTTGACCAACACGGGTATTTAATTGCTCTTGAGCCGGCAGAAACAGAATCCAGAACAGGATCACTGCAAAGAAAAGATTGATCAGTGGGCCAGCAGCGACAATGGCAATACGCTTCCATGGATGCTGACGGTTAAATGCTTTCAGCAAATCTTGCTCAGGGACATTACCTTCACGCTCATCCAGCATTTTCACATAGCCACCAAATGGCAAAGCGGATAACTGGTAATTGATCCCGGATTTTTTCGACGTCCATTTTAATACGGTTGGGCCAAAGCCAATCGAGTAAACCAGCACCTTCACGCCCAGTTTACGCGCTACAAAGTAGTGTCCAAATTCATGAATCGCAATGAGCGGACCCAATAACAGTATTGCAGCTGCGATAATAAACAAGGCGTTCATGGATTAACTTCCTTTATTTACAACAAATTGACGTGCAATATCACGCGCCTGCTGGTCAGCCTGAAGAATCACATCCAGCTGATCTGCTGTCTGATTGTCCATCGAATTTAGCGTATGTTCAACCACCTGAGGAATTTGAGTGAAAGCAATTTTTTCATTTAGAAAAGCTGCCACGGCAATTTCATTGGCTGCGTTCAAAATCGCGGGTGCAATTCCGCCTTGCTGCATGGCCTGACGGGCTAGTTTCAGTGCAGGAAAACGCTGAGTATCCGGTTGCTGAAAATTCAATTGAGAGTGGATAAACATATCCAGTGGTGCAACATGCGTGCTAATCCGCTCCGGCCAAGCCAACGCATGTGCAATCGGCGTACACATATCCGGATTACCCATTTGTGCCAAAGTTGAACCATCTACATATTGAACCATGGAGTGAATAATACTCTGTGGATGCACCACCACTGTAACAAATTGTTCTTTTACCGCAAATAAATGACAGGCTTCAATGAGTTCCAAGCCTTTGTTCATCAAAGTCGCCGAATCAACTGAGATCTTTTGACCCATGGACCAGTTCGGATGTTTACAAGCTTGGGCTGGTGTCACCATTTTAAGCTGTTCAAGCGTATGGTTCAGAAATGGCCCACCAGAGGCAGTCAGTAGAATCTGCTGTACGCCCAGTTTTGGTTTTCCATTACGTTCAGCTTCGAAATAATTGGCTGGTAAACACTGAAAAATAGCATTGTGCTCGGAATCCACTGGAAGCAATAAAGCACCATGGTCACGGGCGGCTTGCATCATGATGTCACCCGACATTACCAAAGCTTCTTTATTAGCTAGCAGCACACGCTTACCCGCTTTTACAGCAGCTAACGTCGGCAACAAGCCTGCTGCACCAACAATCGCAGCCATCACTACATCCACTTCTGGATGTTCAGCAACCGCAATCAGCCCAGCTTCATCCTGCAGGATTTCAATTTCAGATAATTGATGCTGTTTAAGTAATTGTGCCAGCTCATCCACTCTGGACGCTGGCACCACAGCAACTTTCGGTCGGAACTTCTTGCATATCTCAACCAGTTCCGCAATGCGGCTTTGGGCAGTCACAGCAAATACGCTGTAGGCTTCAGGATGTCGCTGCAGGATCTTTAAAGTACTTTGACCAATGGAACCTGTAGCACCCAATATACAAACAGCTTGTGACATCTATAAATCTACGCCAATTAATTTTAAAACATACATGCCAGCAGCAAAGATCGGTGCTGCAGCGAGGAGAGAATCAATTCGGTCCAATACACCACCATGACCTGGCAGAATACGACCCGAATCTTTAATGCCTGCGCGACGTTTGATCATGGATTCAAACAGATCGCCCAAGACAGAACTAAATACGGTTAATACTGACAAAATCAGAAACAAAATCAGCTCTGGAATACTGATATCCAGGTAAAGTAATGCCACTGTAATGACAATCAACATCGAAGTCAGGATACCCCCATACAAACCTTCAACTGATTTGTTTGGGCTGACACTTGGTGCCAGTTTTTTCTTGCCAAATTTACGACCAACAAAATAAGCACCGCTATCTGCGCCCCAAACCAACAGGAACAAGTACATCAGCCACCAAGGTGAACTATCCCAGACTGAATAGATAGCTGTGACGGCAGCAGAAATCAGGATGACGCCGATTCCATACAAGCTTGGATTGTACCAGCCATCATATTCTGGATAGGATTTGACCCAGTAAATACTTAAAATCCAGGTCAGAATCGATGCAATCCAGAGCAGCATCGACATATCATTAAAATGAAGTGCAAGTGCTGAAAGAACTGCGGTGAGCAAGCCATAACCCCATGCAACTGGCTTGAGCACTTTTCTTCCCTGGCGTGGCATGAGCTTGAACCACTCATAACCGGCAACGCCTGCAGCGACAACCATCAACACAAACATTGGGTAATAAGATGTGGTGGCAAACATACAACTCAGTACAACAGCCACCAATACCAATGCGGTTATAATCCGCTCTAACATGTATTAATTCTCAAGTTTCTCTTGCTGAATCTGTTCTGAAGTTTTGCCAAAACGGCGTTCGCGCCCACCAAAGACCGCAAAGGCATCATCCAGCTCTTCAATGGTAAATTCTGGCCATAAGGTATCAGTGAAATACAGTTCCGCATATGCTGCCTGCCACAACAGGAAATTGGATAAACGGAAATCACCACCGGTACGAATCAACAGATCCACAGGGGGTAAATCACTCAGACTTACATATTGACCAAAAACTTCAGTATCAATTGCATCAAGTTCTAATTTATTTGTTAAAACATCCGCGGCAATGCGTTTCGCAGCCTGCGCCATGTCCCACATACCGCCGTAACTCACGGCAATGGTCAGGGTCATGCTATCGAACTTAGCAGTCCTTTCCTCAGCTTGCAACATTAAAGCTTGCAGTTCAGGAGATAAACGGCTGCGATCGCCGATAAAGCGTAAGGCAATATTGAATTTTTCCATGCGCGGCAACTGTTCATGAATTGTGTCTTCAAGCAATTTCATGAGTAGGTCCACTTCATACTGTGGACGGTTCCAGTTTTCACTCGAAAATGCGAATACAGTTAAGGCCTGAATATTTCTTTTTCTACAGTGTTCGACAATCGGATCAAGGACAGTTTTCCCTTCACGGTGTCCTTCACCTTTTTGCATCTGATTTTTTTTGGCAAAACGGTTGTTGCCATCCATGATGATGGCAACATGTCTTGGAAGACGGGTACTTTCTTCAGGATGGGTCATTGATGAATTAGACCTTCATCAATTCAGCTTCTTTTGCAGCCAGACGTTTGTCCACTTCTGCAACATATTTATCGGTAATTTTCTGGATTTCATCAGATGCACGACGCTCTTCATCTTCAGAAATTTCTTTTTCTTTCAATAGAGCTTTGATGTCACCCAACACATCACGGCGAATGTTACGAATCGCAACTTTAGCATTTTCAGCTTCATTACGCGCAATTTTCTGCATGTCACGACGGGTTTCTTCTGTCAGTGCTGCCATTGGTACACGAATCGCGTCAGCCGTAATTGGGTTCAAGCCTAGATCAGATTCACGGATCGCTTTGTCAATTGCTGCAACCATTGTACGTTCGAATGGTTGAACCAGTAATGTACGCGAATCTTCAACACCAATGTTAGCAACCTGGTTCAATGGCACATCTGAGCCATAGTAAGGAACCATAACACCGTTCAGAATGGATGGATGTGCACGTCCAGTACGAACTTTTGCAAAACCATGTTCCAACGAGTCAAGTGACTTGTTCATACGGTCTTCTGCGTCTTTTTTAAGATCGTTAATCATATGATCTTCCTTACTTAATTCTAAAAAATGTAAAAGCTAAATCGGGAACTAGTATAAAGGGCTTCGAGCCTCACGTCATTAATTGGTGACGTGAGTACCCTCATTTTCACCCATCACAACGGACAATAAAGCACCAGACTTATTCATATCGAATACTTGCAGCGGTACGTTGTGGTCACGGCACAGACAGATTGCTGTTAAATCCATCACCCCTAGTTTTTCATCCAGCACCTGATCAAATGTCAATGAATCGTATTTCACTGCATCTTCGTATTTGCTTGGATCTTTGTTATAAACGCCATCAACCTTAGTCGCTTTCAGGATCAGATTCGCTTCGATTTCAATACCACGCAGGCAAGCTGCTGTATCCGTAGTAAAGAACGGGTTACCAGTACCGGCAACGAATACACACACTTCACCACGAGTCAGGTGACGGATCGCATCACGGCTAGAGTATGATTCTACAACAGTGCCGATTGGCAGCGCTGACAGCAAACGTGTCTTGATATTACGGCGTACCAGTGCATCACGTAGCGCCAGACCGTTCATCACAGTTGCTAGCATACCCATCTGATCACCGGTTACACGACCAACCAGACCGTCTTTTTGCAACTGGCTTCCTCGATACAGGTTACCGCCACCCACAACAATACCCACTTGTACACCTAGGCCAACCAGGTGAGCAATTGATAGAGACATCTGGTCCAGGATTTGGGCATCAATACCCATATCCTTGTTGCCTGCAAGTGCTTCGCCTGAAAGTTTCAGCAAAATACGGCCAAAACGCGGCTTTTTAGAATCCAACATCATCAAACTCCAAATTATTTCATTTAATTTTATCTAAGTATTAAGCTGATTTAATCGAAATCAGTTTTGCAAACAGGTCATATTCGTCTGCATCTGTAATTTCGACTTCAAGCAAATCACCTGCTTTGATCAGGCTCTTATCAATATCTTCAACAAATACATTACCATCAATTTCAGGTGCATCTGCATAAGAACGTGCCACAGCAACCGGGAATTCTTCTTCCAGATCATCTACTAGTACTGTCATTTTCTGGCCAATGCGTTTTTGCAGTTTGGCTGCTGAAATGGCTTGTTGTACCTGCATGAAACGTTCATAACGCTCCTGCTTCACTTCTTCAGGCACGTGATCTGGCAAGTCGTTCGCTGCTGCACCTTCAACTGGGGAATAAGTAAAGCAACCTACACGATCCAGCTGTGCTTCTTGTAGCCAGTCTAACAGCATCTGGAAGTCTTCTTCGGTTTCACCCGGGAAGCCCACTACAAATGTAGAACGAATGACCAGCTCAGGGCATTTCTCACGCCATACTTTTAAACGCTCCAGTGTATTTTCACTGTGTGCTGGACGTTTCATCAGCTTCAGAATTTTCGGGCTGGCGTGCTGGAATGGAATATCCAGATAAGGCAGGATTTTGCCTTGTGCCATCAGATCTATCACTGCATCCACGTGTGGATATGGGTAAACATAATGCAGACGCACCCAGATACCGAGTTGACCGAGTGCTTCACACATATCATAGAATTTGGTTTTAACCGGCTGACCGTTCCAGAAATCCAGCTTGTACTTGGTATCCACACCGTAAGCAGAAGTATCTTGAGAGATCACGAGTACTTCTTTGACGCCCGCACGTTTTAATGCAGCCGCTTCTTCCAGCACGGAACCGACCGGACGGGATACCAGATCACCACGCATGCTTGGAATAATACAGAATGTGCAACGATGGTTGCAGCCTTCCGAAATTTTCAGGTAAGCATAGTGTTTTGGAGTAAGACGAATGCCTTGCTCAGGTACTAGGTCAATAAATGGATTGTGTTTTGGTGGTTCAGGAACATATTCATGCACCGCATCCATCACTTCTTCATATGCCGCAGCACCGGTCACTTTCAGGACATTCGGGTGCATCTGGCGAATCTTATCTTCATCTTTACCGAGACAGCCAGTAACAATCACGCGACCATTCGCGCTCATCGCTTCACCAATGGCGTCTAAAGACTCTTGTACTGCAGATTCAATAAAACCACAGGTATTAACTACTACTAAATCCGCGCCATCATAATCTGATGCCACATCATAACCTTCAGTTTTTAACTGAGTAAGAATTCGCTCGGAATCAACCAATGCCTTAGGACAACCTAAAGAAACAAAACCGACTTTGGGGGATTTCATGAATCTGCGCTCCACTAGAATGCGCGTATTGTATGTCTTTTCGCAGCATAAAAACAGTTGAAATGGCGACTGTTTGCGTCAAGCACCAAAATAAAGCCATAAAATATTCAATATAATTATGAGTGCACCAAATTAGAACAATTCTGCTTTACAGGTCAATTTAACTCGGCTATATCATTAATAAAACCGGTATCCTCATAACTACTCTCCCGATTCCCTGCAATATTTTAGGGAAATTTTCAAAAGTTGGCGTGCATTTTGCTTAATGTGCATCAAATGAGAACTTAAGATTTTGTTTTTTGCTTTATGAAGATGCCATTGCGCTATTTTAATACAGGAAAACCACCGCTAATGGATCAGCCTATTTCTATCGACTATCGCTTACTGGTGGACAATCTCACCACTGCCATTATGTTGGTCGATAGTAACCTGAATATCTACTATCTAAACACGGCTTGCGAAGCCATGTTCGATATCAGTCTTTTGCGCGCATCTGGCACGCCAGTACTTAATATTTTACAAGCGCCGACGGATGAGTTTAAGACAAAAGAGTCCCTGTATAACACGCTGCATACCGGACAACCTTATACCCGCCGTGAAGCAACCATTATTGTCAACTTTAAAGACATTCATGTGGATTACACAGTTTCCCTGCTCAATACCGGTAAACCCACCCACCCTTTACTACTAATCGAGCTGAACCAGCGCGACCGTATGCTGAAAATTTCTCGCGAGGAAAACTATATTCAGCAGCATCAGGTTGCGCGCCAATTGATTCGCGGTGTTGCTCACGAGATTAAAAACCCGCTCGGCGGCATCCGCGGCGCAACCCAATTGCTGGCCCGTAGCCTGGACGATCCAAAATACAAAGAATTCACTGACATTATTATCAATGAAGTCGATCGCCTTCGGAATCTGGCCGACACCATGCTTGGTTCACGTCAGCTACCAAGTTATGAATTAGTCAATGTACATGAACCACTGGAACGTGTGCGTTCACTGATCGCCAACCAGACCAAAAAGAAAATCAAAATTACCCGGGACTACGACCTATCCTTGCCAGAAGTTTTGGCGGATCGCGACCAGCTGATTCAGGTCATGCTGAATATCTGTGTCAATGCCGTTCAGGCCATGACAGAAAATAAAGACTTCTTTATCGAGCATCAGCCAGAACTGATCTTAAGAACTCGGATTCAACGTCTCTATACCATTAATGGGGCAATTCACCGCTCTGTAGTGCGCATCGACATCCAGGACAATGGTCCAGGTGTGCCGGAAGACATTATTGAATCAGTGTTCTACCCACTAGTGACCAGCCGTGCCAAAGGAACCGGTCTCGGTCTGAGTATTGCTCAAAATATTATGCATCAACATAACGGAATGATTGAATGCCAGTCAGTTCCAGGAAAAACCGTATTTAGCCTATTTTTACCTTGGGAGTCAGATCATGTCGCGAAATAAAATATGGGTCATTGATGACGATCGTGCCATGCGTTGGGTACTAGAAAAAACATTTAAAGAAGAAGGTTTCGACGTCACCAGCTTTGAAGAAGCTCAGTCAGCGCTCGATCAGCTGAGCGTAGATGCGCCAGATGTGATCCTGACCGATATCCGTATGCCAGGAATTGATGGCCTGACTTTCTTAAGTAAAGTCAAAAACAGCTATCCAGACCTGCCGGTCATTATTATGACAGCACACTCGGATCTGGAATCTGCAGTATCCAGCTATCAAACTGGTGCATTTGAATATCTACCGAAGCCATTTGATATTGATGAAGCTCTGGCATTGGTGAATCGTGCGATCCTGCACATCACCAAACTGCAACAACAGGAATCTGCCAAAACTGTTCCTGCCATTCAATCTACCGAGATCATCGGTGAATCTCCTGCCATGCAGGAAGTATTCCGTGCCATTGGCCGTCTGTCACAGTCACATATTACCGTGCTGATTAATGGTGAATCTGGTACTGGTAAGGAACTAGTCGCGCATGCCCTGCATCGCCACTCGCCACGTAGCAATAAACCGTTTATTGCCCTAAACATGGCAGCAATTCCAAAAGACCTGATCGAGACTGAATTATTTGGCCATGAGAAAGGCGCGTTTACCGGTGCCAATACGCAACGCCAAGGCCGTTTTGAACAGGCCAATGGCGGCACACTGTTCCTGGATGAAATCGGCGATATGCCATTTGAAACCCAGACCCGTTTGTTACGTGTCCTGGCTGATGGAGAGTTCTACCGCGTCGGCGGTCATGTTCCGGTAAAAGTGGATGTACGTATCGTCGCTGCAACCCACCAAGACCTGGAAAAGCTGGTACATGATGGCCGCTTCCGTGAAGACTTGTATCACCGTCTGAACGTGATTCGTATTCATATTCCTAAACTGGCGCATCGTTCTGAAGACATTCCAATGCTGGCAGAACACTTCCTGGCTCGTGCTGGTAAGGAACTGGGTGTGAATCCAAAAATTCTGCGTCCAGAAACCAAGGAATATATGCAGAAGCTGCCTTGGCAAGGGAACGTTCGTCAGCTGGAAAACACCTGCCGCTGGTTAACCGTCATGATCACCGGTCGTGAAGTCTATCCTGAAGACTTGCCACCTGAACTGAAACAAATTCCTCTACCTCAGGACAACGGCACACCAATTCCGAACCTCAACCAGATTGCACCGCATCACTGGGATGAATTACTGGGTCAATGGGCGATTCAAAAACTGAAAAATGGTGAGATGAAAATTCTCGACATCGCGACACCAATGTTTGAACGCACCCTGATTAATGCTGCCCTGCAACAAACCCGTGGTCGTAAGCGTCATGCTGCTGAACTGCTTGGCTGGGGCCGCAATACCCTGACCCGTAAGCTAAAAGAACTCGGTATGGACAGTGCTGATGACGATGAAGTAGAAGAAGTTGAAGGTTAAGCTTTCATTTGAATCTCATAAAAAAGCGCCATCTGATTTGGCGCTTTTTTATTTTTAGCTTTAAGCCGTAAGTCCGATATAACGAAAATAACCAGCCGCACCCAAATCTGATTTCATAATGATAAATTCCGGATAGCTGCTGGCAGTCAGTTCTGCAAACATATTCAGCTGATCATCATTGGCATGCAGATCATCCACCGTGTGCTGCATGGTCTGCTCAAACTCATCAGTGATGTATTCAAAGCCAATATCCATGGCAATAAATAAAGTATGTTCACATGGCTGAATATACTGTTCTTCCTGCCAGTTAATAATCAGCTGCTGGCAATGTGGACAAGCAATATTGTCTGTGGCTTGAACGTCGAGTTCGATGAGTTGGTATGACATATTGAAAATCAAATAAGTTAACTGGCCTTATTCTAGCAAAATCTTCAAATACTTCTCTTAATTTAAACCTCTGCTATATTCAACTATAAAAAGCCCGCATGATGCGGGCTTTTCAGTCATAACAATCAGTAAGTAGATTACTTATGATTGGCTTTATAGGTAGACAATGCAGCCACTGCAACGGCAGACAGAATCACACCCGGTGCACTGGCGATCAGAATACCAGTTGTGCCCAAACCCAATGCCAGAATTTTCCCAGTTAATAATGGCCCAGTCATTGCACCTAAACGACCGAGTGAAATCGCACTTCCCACACCAGTTACCTTGCCAGCATTGGAATAGAAGATTGGCGAAATACCATACAGAATGGACTGACCACCAGTCGAGAAGATACCACCTAAAATCCCTGCAAAAATCAGCAATGGAATTAAAGTTGTGGTAAACAGCGTCACGATTGCTACCAACAGACCAGTATAAATAATAATTGCCATTTGCCAGAGTTTAAGACGGTCTAGCAGATAACCCATGCCTAGCGTACCCACTACAGCCCCCACCTGGAACAGCATCATAATCATAAAGGCTTGCTGTTTTTCCAGCCCCTGTTCCATCAACAGGTTTGGTAACCAGCTGATCAGAATGTAGTTAATCATTAAGGTAAAGAAGAAACTCAGCCACAGTGGCAGTGTCTGCTTATAGCGCTGCTCGGCAAACAGTACTTTTGCCATAGATGGCACTTCAGTATTTGCCTGTACTTCTGCCACAACTTCTTTTTTCTTATCGCGTAGAATCCAGCCCATAAAAGGCAGCAATGCCAATGGTGCAATACCACCAATCAGGAATAAGGTTTGCCATGGAATGTCTTTAATAAAAGTCGCCAGACCCGCAACAAAGATCGCACCTACTGGCAGACCACAATACATTAAGCTGTTCAGTTTACCCCGGTTGGCTTCACTCGCTTCCGCACCAACCACTGAGATCATGGTTGGCATCGCAGCACCTAAGCCCAGACCAGTCAGGAAACGTGCAACATAAAGAATCGTGTCATTCGGTGCTAATGCTGTGATACTCATAAAAATACCAAAGATCAGAATCGACAGCATCAGCACCTTTTTCTGACCTAAGTAATCAGCGATACGGCCTCCAAAGAAAGCACCAAAGAGCATACCAAATACCCCTAGGCTAAACACAGAGCCCATTTGTACCTGATCGAGACCGAAGCTCGTTGCGATACCTTTCGCTGCAATTCCCGGTGCCTGCAGGTCAAAACCTTCAAAGAAAGCGACCCAGAAACACAGGAAAACAGTTAGAATTTTTTGTAATTTTTCAGAGCGTATATTTGCCATATGCTCACCCTCTATTTATTAATACCAATCTTATTGGTCAAGATTTTCCTCTTATATGGGGCAGCAACATAGACAGACCATGGTCTGACCAGTGAAAGATAAAATGATGAAAATTCGCTAAATTTAAGACATAAAAGATCTAAAAATAAGTTAAATTGGCTATAACTAAATTATTTTTTAATTTATTTTCAATTAGTTATGTTTATTAAAGTTATTTATTATCAAACCATAGCTCATAACAATCGTGAACTTTTTATGCCATAAAAAAGCCCGCATAATGCGGGCCTTTTCACCTCAAAATCTTAAGCAGATTTCTTGGTATTGGCATTCTTACGAATAGTAATCATCACTAATTGAACTGCTGCAGGAGTTACTCCTGGAATACGGCTTGCTTGCGCCAGCGTTTCCGGACGAACCTGTTTCAACTTCATAGTAATTTCACGAGAAAGACCAGACACTGCATCATAATCAAAATCTGCAGGAATCTTGGTTTCTTCCAGACGTTTCATTTGTGCCACGTCTTGGTGCTGACGGTTGATATAACCTTCATATTTCACCGCAATCTCAATCTGATCACCAACTTGTTGAGAGACTTCAGAACCGGTCAATTCAGCAATTTGGGCAAATGTAATATTTGGACGTTTCAGCAAATCAATCGCAGAACACTCTTTAGAAAGATCAGCACCCGTCATTTCAATGAATTTTTTACCCATTGGATTGTTTGGCGCCGCCCAAAGGTGTTGCAGACGACCAGTTTCACGTTCAACCGCTTCCATTTTTTCACAGTAAGCTGCCCAGCGTTCGTCATCCACCAGACCCAATTCACGGCCGATTGGTGTTAAACGTTGATCCGCGTTGTCTTCACGCAACATCAAACGGTATTCCGCACGTGAGGTGAACATACGGTACGGCTCTTTGGTACCTAAAGTAATCAGGTCATCAACCAGTACACCCATGTACGCTTCATCACGTTTCGGTGTCCATTGTTCCTGATCCCATGCACGGCGTGCAGCGTTCAGACCAGCTAACAAACCTTGTGCACCTGCCTCTTCATAACCTGTTGTACCGTTGATCTGGCCAGCGAAGTACAGGTTATTGATCGCTTTGGTTTCAAGCGTAAATTTCAGTGCTTGCGGATTAAAGTAATCGTATTCGATTGCATAACCTGGACGCAGAATATGTGCATTCTCCATACCACGGATCGAACGTACCAGCTCAAACTGAACGTCAAATGGCAATGAAGTTGAAATACCATTTGGATAAAGCTCATGCGTATCCAGACCTTCTGGCTCAAGGAATACCTGGTGCGAGTCTTTATCGGCAAATTTATGAATCTTGTCTTCAATCGAAGGACAGTAACGTGGACCTACACCTTCAATCTTACCGGTGTACATTGGTGAACGGTCCAACCCACCACGGATAATCTCGTGCGTACGTTCATTGGTATGTGTGATATAGCAGTTCACCTGTTCCGGGTGCATCGATACATCACCCATGAATGACATGGTTGGTGATGGGAAATCACCTGGCTGTGGCGTCATGACAGAAAAATCAACTGAACGCGCGTCAATACGTGGTGGAGTACCAGTTTTCAGACGACCCACTGGCAATTTCAATTCACGTAGACGGTGTGCCAGGGAAATTGAAGGAGGATCGCCTGCACGGCCACCTGAAGCATTGTTCAGACCGATGTGAATCACACCGCCTAAGAATGTACCGGCAGTCAGCACAACAGTTTTCGCATCAAAGCGGATACCCATTTGGGTCACAACACCCTTAACTGTATCGCCTTCTACGATCAGGTCATCTGCAGCTTGCTGGAAAATGTCCAGATTGGACTGGTTTTCCAGCATATGACGAATCGCTGCTTTATAGCGTACTCGGTCTGCCTGCGCACGAGTGGCACGTACTGCAGCGCCTTTACGAGAGTTCAAGATACGGAACTGAATACCGCCTTTATCGGCAGCCAAAGCCATCGCACCGCCTAATGCGTCAATTTCGCGTACCAGATGCGATTTACCAATACCACCAATCGCCGGGTTACAGCTCATCTGCCCTAAAGTCTCAATGTTATGAGTTAAGAGTAAAGTCTGTCGGCCCATACGTGCTGCAGCCAATGCTGCTTCCGTACCTGCGTGACCGCCACCGATAACAATGACATCATATACTTTAGGATAGTGCATAGTGGTAATTAGAGAGATAGAAAAATGGATAGCTGAGCATTATAGCAAATTTCAGCTTAAAGTTGACAAATTCAGTGGAATTAATTCATCCTTCACATTTCTTGTTTTTATAATGATTCTTAATAGTCACTTAATCTTTCATTAATTAGCAAAACATTGAAAAATCAATACATATCTACTCTATTTGTTACCTGATGCATATTGTTTGAGCAGTCATATTTTCTAATATGTAACTTTGATGCTCCGCGAGAAAAAAGGTGAAATACATGGATAAGAAATTATTATTTTCAATAATGCTCGGTGCAATGTCAGTTACAGGTATGGCAACTGCAAATGATAAGGTTGAAAAAGTTTATAACCCGGATCTGTACCAGAAAGTCTGTAAAGGCAAATCTACGGGTCAGGCCGTCAGCTTCCCATACCGTGGCATTATCTGGAACGGAACCTGCGAGCCGCAGTTCTTCTCCAACGATAAAAATGCTTTAACCGGTACAGAAGCAGAAATCTATACCGCATGCCAGGAGGGATCTGGTACAGGAACTGCAACCATCAATGGTCAGGAAATGCAGGGTAAATGTGCCCTCGGCTTTACCCCGCCACGTCCAAAATAAACGCTTCTATACCACTTATCACTTTAATGGGCAAGACCGAGGGTTTTGCCCATTTTATATTGATTATTTAAGTATTTAAGTTAAACTCGAATCTAAGACGAAGATCCTATAATAAAAAGGATATTGAAATGGATTCGGTATTTTTTGTCTTTTTACTGCCAGTTTTGCTGGCAATTTTAATGATGGGGCTGGGTCTGGAATTACGCATCAAGGATTTTATACGCGTCGTCCAATATCCCAAAGTTATTTTTGTTGCCTTATTCACCCAACTGGTTTTACTGACCAGTCTGGCCTTCCTGATCTGTATCGTGCTTCAGCTTCCGCCGCTGCTGGCTATGGGCATGATGTTGCTTGCAGCGTCTCCAGGCGGCCCAACCGCCAATCTGTTTAGCTACTTATATAAAGGCGATGTTGCCCTCAACATTACCCTGACCACGATTAATACCGTACTTTCCATTTTTACCTTACCTTTTATTATCAAACTGTCTTTATTGTTCTTTTTGGGCAGCGAAGATCAGGTCAGTATGCCAGTAGAAAAAATGGTTCAGGTGTTCTTTATCATTCTGATCCCAGTACTGCTGGGTATGGCATTACGAGAAAAGTACCCTAAACTATCCATCACTGTTAGCCGTCCGATGCGTATCCTCGCCATCAGCTTCCTAATCGCCTTATTCCTGTTTACCATCGTACGGGAGCGTTTCCATCTGCTCGAATACTTCCACAGTATCGGTATCGCAGCGGTGATTTTCTGCTTTAGCAGCCTGTTTATTGGCTATTGCCTGCCTTTATTGCTCGGCATTCCAGATCGTCAGGCACGTGCCTGTACTTTTGAAGTCGGCATTCACAATACCGCTGTCGCGATCACAGTCGCTATTTCTGTCCTTGGAAATACTATGATTGCAGTACCGGCCGGCATTTATACGATTGTGATGTATTTCTTTGCCACACTATTTGGCTTTTTTATCAGTAAACAGCAACACGCCTATCAAAAATCTGAACAACATTTATCAGATTTGTAACTACAAATATAAAAATCCGTTTCCTGCCTGTATGCTCAATCAACAATAAGAAAAAATAATCGATCAGGAGCATACAGATGGATTCTGGAATAATTACAATTTTACTGCCGCTGGCATTGGCAGTCATCATGATGGGACTCGGCCTTGAACTGACCTTAAAAGACTTTGCCCGGGTCAGCCGCCATCCAAAAGCAGTGCTGATTGCACTTTGCTGCCAGCTCATCCTGCTGGTTGGCATCGCCTTTGCCTTATGTAAGCTCTTTGCTTTAACACCATTACTGTCAGTTGGGCTGATGCTGCTCGCTGCTTCTCCTGGTGGCAGTACTGCCAATCTGTTCAGCTATCTGTTTAAAGGTGATCTGGCACTCAACATTACCTTAACTGCGATTAATTCAGTGATTGCTGCAATTACCCTGCCTTTGATTGTAAATTTCTCGATCATGCACTTTATGCAGGACAGCCAACAGATTGGCTTACAGTTCAGTAAGATTTTACAGGTATTTGCAATCATATTAATTCCAGTTGGAATCGGCATGCTAACTCGCCACTATGCACCTGGTATTACTGAGAGGCTAAATAAGCCTTTACGTATCTTTGCCGTGACTTTTCTGGTACTCATTATCATTGCAGCCATCGTTAAGGAACGAGCGAATATCAGTGAATATCTCACTCAGATTGGTCTCGCAACTGCCTTATTCTGTATGCTAAGCCTAAGTATTGGCTATCTAGTACCACGTATGCTGAAGATCAATAGTGCTCAGGCACGAGCCAGTGCTTTCGAGATTGGCATTCATAACAGCACACTAGCAATGACCATTGCCTTAACAGTGATTGGTAGCTCTACAGTTGCCATGCCTGCTGCTGTTTATTCCATATTTATGTATATTTTCGCTGCGATTTTTGGTCTGTTACTGAATCGTTTGGCACCGCTTCAGGTGCAGAAAGCCTTACCAAGTTTGGATTAGATAACTATTCATCAGTATTTAAGGAGATTTTATATCTCCTTTTTTTATTTACATCTGCTCAGCAAACTTGCAGCACAAGTCCAGCGAGTTCCGCTACAATAGCTTTTTGAAAAAGATATACATAAGGTTATTTCTGTGAAGTGGTTACAAATTCATATTACGGTTGATCAAGCTCAGGTTGATTTCACTGAAACATTGCTTAGCTCGCTGGGTGCTGTCAGTGTGACCCTGGACGATGCTGAAAATCAGGATTTACTGGAACCGCTTCCAGGTGAAACACCACTGTGGAATAAAGTCATTGTCACCGGAATCTATGCCCAAGAGGATGACGAAGATGAAATCGATGTGGCCGCACTGGAAACTTTTATTCGTGCCCAGCTACCTGAGGCACCGATCCGTCACGAGTTTTTGGAAGACCAGGCTTGGGAACGCACTTGGATGGATGCTTACGAGCCAATCCAGATTTCTGAAAAATTCTGGATCGTACCGGAATGGATGGAAGCACCGGAAGCCGATGCAGTCAATATCAAGCTGGATCCAGGTCTGGCCTTTGGTACAGGTAACCATGCTTCAACTTTCTTGTGCCTGCAATGGCTAGGTAAAACTGATGTCAAAGACAAGATTGTGATCGACTACGGTTGTGGTTCAGGTATTCTGGCAGTTGCTGCACTGCTTTTAGGTGCGAAAAAAGCATATGCCACTGACATCGACCCGCAAGCAGTATTGGCAACCCAACAGAATGCTGAACTGAATGGTGTGCTGGATCGTTTATACGTGGGCTTACCAGAAGAGTTTAATGAAGAAATCGGCGCATTAAAGGCAGATGTTTTTGTCGCTAACATCCTTGCTGGACCACTGATGATGCTGGAACCGCATTTTGCCGAACTGGTTAAACCGGAAGGTGAATTTGCACTGGCTGGGGTAATTGAAGAACAAGTTGCTGATGTTACTAGCATTTACTCAAATCATTTTGATATATTAGAAGTCGAAAAACGAGATGAATACTGGTGCCGTATTTCAGGTAAACGCCATAAGGACTAAAAAAGCGTAAATGTATGAGTGACAAACGAACCCTCTGCCCGACTTGTTCCACCATCTACAAAGTAACGGTTGCTCAGCTAACCATTGCACAGGGTATGGTTTGTTGTCCCAAATGTTCCACGTCTTTTAATGCTCTTTCCCATCTGGTGACTGATACTCCAGCATCAGCTACCACAACAGTTCCAGAAACCGATCCTGATGCACCACGCAAGATTCTGGAATCCGATTTTGATCCGGAACTGTATAACAGCAAAATTCCATCTCGTCAGGACAACCTGCTGCACATCTTTGATGAAAAGGTCGAAAACTCTAATATCGACCTAAAAACCTATCTGAACAATCTCAACTATTTTAGCACTGAACCCATCAGTGCCCTTCCGGCTATGAACTGGGAAGATAATCTGGATGATGAAAACCGCCGTTCGGTGTTGCGTTATGCAGGTTGGACTTTTATTAATATTGTTCTGCTAGCTTTCCTAATTTTCCAGTTCTTCTGGTTTAATCCGCAGTACTTAAAAAACAGCCATGTCATGAGTACGGCCTTTCATGCCGTGTGTGATGTGCTGAACTGTTCCAGCATGGAAGAACATTACAACCTAATTAACACCAAAAAAGTCAAAGTCACCGCATTAGGCAAGAATGAGACCCAGTTTAGCGGTGAGCTAATCAATTATCATGATCGCAGTCTGGCGATGCCGCTATTACGTCTAGACCTAAAAGACAATGGTGTGATCACCACCACCTATATGCTGTCACCATCCGAATACCTAATCGAAAGTCTGGCACGAATTGAACGTATTCCTAAAAATAGCCCGTTCAAATTTGAGTTTAAGGTACCAGCCGACCGAAAAAGCTTCGACAGCTACAATTTGGAAATTATTCGCCCATAATATTGAAAAAACCTATTAAAAAAGCAAAAAAAAGTTAAAAAAAATGCAGTTTTCTTGCTCACTTTTGCCTAGACAATGGTATTATACGCGCCACGAAAGCTAAGTACTGCCAACTCCTCGCGACTTTTTCACTAAAATATAGTCTTGCCTAATGCGCTTAATTTATTAATGCGTATCGAGCAGATTTTTTTGTGTTAATTTTGGCCAGTAACAAAAATTTAACTATTGTTACGCTTATTTTTCGACCAACGCGCCGAGATGTGTCAAGCTACTAGCTCAAAGTAATGACCAAGTTTTAGGACTCCGGTTTTAGGATCTAAAACGGAGTTCATTTCAATTTCTAGACCACTTATATATATCACTTTACCCAAGTGATATTTGTTTTTTTCGGATTAATTCGCATGAATAGCAAATCTCCTATTTTTACTGCACAATCTGATGTTGCTCTACGTATCCACGTAGATCGCGCAGTTCGCCACTACTTTGCACAACTGCAAGGCGAGCAACCTTCTCAGGTGTATGACATGGTGCTGGCAGAAATGGAGAAGCCTCTTTTATCTGTAGTTCTAGAATATACGCGTGGTAATCAGACTCGCGCCGCTGAAATTCTCGGCTTAAACCGTGGGACTTTACGTAAAAAGTTAAAAGCACACGGTTTAATGAGTGAATAAATGATAAAATGCTTGCGTTAATCGCAGGCATTTTTTTTTGACTGCTATTAGCTATTTTAGATTTAATCTGTTCCTTGATAACTGTGACGAAGATCATGACTATTAAACGCGCTTTAATCTCTGTTTCCGACAAAACCGGTATTGTCGAATTTGCACAAGACCTAGCTGCTCTGGGGGTAGAAATTCTATCTACAGGTGGAACATACAAATTGTTGAAAGACAATAATGTCCCTGTCGTTGAAGTTTCTGAGCACACTGGTTTTCCAGAGATGATGGACGGCCGTGTTAAAACACTACATCCGAAAATCCATGGGGGTATTCTAGCTCGTCGTGGTCTAGACGAAGCTGTGATGGCTGAACACAACATTGATCCAATCGACCTTGTTGTTGTGAACCTTTACCCATTTGCTGCAACAGTTGCAAAACCGAACTGTTCACTGGCTGATGCGATTGAAAACATCGACATCGGTGGCCCTACTATGGTTCGTGCTGCTGCGAAAAACCATGCGTCTGTGGGTATCGTAGTAAATGCTTCTGACTATGCAACTGTTGTTGCTGAGCTGAAGGCTGAAGGCTCTTTATCTTATGCAACCCGTTTTGACCTGGCAGTGAAAGCATTCGAACATACTGCTCAATACGACGGTATGATTGCCTCTTACCTGGGCGCTCGTGTAGGTAAAGAAGAAGGTCAAGCAGACAAATTTGCGCGTACTTTTAATACACAGTTAAACAAGGCACAAGATCTTCGTTACGGCGAAAACCCGCACCAATCAGCTGCGTTCTATGTAGATCCAGCTGCGAAAGAAGCGTCTGTTTCAACTGCTAAACAGTTACAAGGTAAAGAATTATCTTATAACAACATCGCAGATACTGATGCTGCGCTTGAATGTGTGAAATCATTTGCTAAACCTGCATGTGTCATCGTAAAACACGCGAACCCATGTGGCGTTGCAGTATCTCTAGATGGTATCAAAGCAGCTTATGACCTGGCTTATGCAACTGACCCAGAATCTGCATTTGGTGGCATCATTGCATTCAACCGTGAATTAGACGTTGAAACTGCTAAAGCGATCGTTGAACGTCAATTCGTTGAAGTGATCATTGCACCGAGCATCGCTGAAGGCGTACTTGAAGTAACTGGTGCGAAGAAAAACGTACGCGTACTGGTATGTGGCGAACTTCCAGCAATTGACGAACGTGCTCCACAGCTTGACTACAAACGCGTAAATGGCGGCCTGCTGGTTCAAGACCAAGACCTTGGCATGATCACTAAAGATGACCTGAAAGTTGTGACTAAGATTGCTCCAACTGAACAGGAAATTGATGACCTGATCTTCGCTTGGAAAGTTGCGAAATACGTGAAGTCTAACGCAATCGTATATGCGAAAAACCGTCAAACCATCGGTGTCGGCGCTGGTCAGATGAGCCGTGTAAACTCTGCACGTATCGCTGCGATTAAAGCGGAACATGCTGGTCTAGTTGTTGAAGGTGCGGTAATGGCATCTGATGCATTCTTCCCATTCCGTGATGGTATCGACAACGCTGCAAAAGCTGGCATCAAATGCATTATCCAACCAGGTGGTTCAATGCGTGATGAGGAAGTGATTGCTGCAGCTGACGAACACGGTATCGCAATGGTGTTCACTGGCATGCGTCATTTCCGCCACTAATATTTTAAAGTATTAAATTTCAGACCCTCCTTTTCGAAGGAGGGTTTGCTACATCAGTAGATTGATTTACATCTTGTTATAAGATGTCTAAAGATTTTGAACCTCATTGGGTTTGTGGAATTTCATTTTCGAGGGAATTTTCTAAAGATGAACATTTTAGTTTTAGGTAGTGGCGGCCGTGAACATGCACTGGCATGGAAAATCGCACAAGACGATAAAGTGGCAAAAGTGTTCGTTGCACCGGGCAATGCGGGCACCGCAACTGAAAATAAATGTGAAAATGTCGCTTTGGACATTCTCAATAACCCTGCCATTATTGATTTCGCGAAAAACAATGCTGTTGACCTGATCGTCGTTGGTCCAGAAGCTCCTCTGGTGAATGGTGTGGTTGATGCTTGCCGTGAAGCTGGCCTAAAAATTTGGGGTCCAACCCAATTCGCTGCACAGCTGGAAGGTTCTAAAGCATTTGCAAAACACTTCCTGAAACGCCACAACATTCCAACTGCTTTCTATGACGTGTTCACTGAAGTGGATGCAGCGAAAGCATTTGTTGAGAAAAATGGCGCACCAATCGTGATCAAGGCTGATGGTCTTGCTGCGGGTAAAGGCGTGATCGTCGCAATGACCAAAGAAGAAGCCTTTGCTGCGATTGAAGATATGCTGGCGGGCAACAAATTTGGTGATGCCGGTTCTCGTGTGGTAATTGAAGAATTCCTTGCAGGTGAAGAAGCATCTTTCATTTGTATGATTGATGGTGACAACATCCTGCCAATGGCGACGTCTCAAGATCATAAACGTATCTTTGAAGGTGATCAGGGTCCAAATACTGGTGGTATGGGCGCTTACTCTCCTGCGCCTGTTGTAACTGCTGACGTGTTTGAAAAAGCAATGAATGAAGTGATGCGTCCGACTGTTGAAGGTATGAAAAAAGACGGTCACGTATACACAGGTTTCTTGTATGCAGGTCTGATGATTGACGACCAAGGTCAACCAAAAGTGATCGAGTTCAACTGTCGTTTTGGTGACCCTGAAACTCAACCGATCATGATGCGTCTAAAATCATCTTTAGTTGATTTGGTTCAAGCAGGTCTTGAAGGTAATTTACCGAAAGAAGCTGAATGGGATGAGCGTAAAACTGTCGGTATCGTACTGGCATCTAAAGGCTACCCAGAAACGTCTAGCAATGGTGATGTAATTTCTGGTCTAGATACTGAAATGACAGATGCCAAAGTATTTCATGCAGGTACCAAAGCCAATGAAAATGGTGAAATCGTCACTGCGGGTGGTCGTGTGCTTTGTGTGACAGCACTTGGTAATACCATTGGTGAAGCACAAGCGAAAGCATTAGAACTTTGTGAGAAAGTGACTTTTGACGGCGCCCAATACCGTAAAGATATTGGTTACCGTGCAATTGCTCGTGAAAATGCTTAATTCTTTCTCGTAAAAGATTAAGTAAAAACCCCGCTGAGTGCGGGGTTTTTATTTCATTACAAGTTATTTTCACAAAATCTTGATAATGTATAAGATACTTCGAATTACCCTGAATAAAAATCTATATGCTGGCAACAAACCAATGGGAATTCACACCCAAACAATTACAAATAAAAAGAGAAAATCATTATGTATGGGCTAACTACCTAAAAAATTAGTCTACAAATAATTCAGATATCTGGTATACAACGCAAAAACTCAAAATAGCTCGTGATAGCGTCAAAGCGATGGCAAAGGAAAAAGATTTATATAGAGCTAGGTATCTTTCCAATGAGCATTTACGATTCATTTTACAATTATCAGCACAATCACCAATAGAATTACAAAACCTTCATAGATCATTTTTAAATAGTTTTTTTGCAACTTCAAGAAATAGAAAAACTATACCTGTCAGTAAACAGCATTGATAAAACTGATGAAAAAGTTATAGCTCATCTTGAAGCATTTAAAAGTAACACCCTAGAAAACATTCATAGTGCAATTGAAAAAAACGTCTATACAATTCTAGAAGAGCTACAAAAACAGAACTTGAAAATTTTGGATGAACTTGAAAACATGATTAATTTCATGAATTTTTTTGGTCATCAAATCGCTAGAACAACACTTTTTCGAAATAAAATATTAGCCGCTCATACCAATTCAACCCGGCTTTGTTGCATAAATATGTAAGCATCTGATTTAAATAAATTTAATTTTGGATCAAAAAATAATCAAAACTTCTAAAATCATATAGTTATGAAATCTTTGTGCAACAAAGCCATTCAACCCTACAAACAATTTGTAAAGAATCTTGGTGGTGCATAAGCTACATGTATGGTATGAATATTGGAAAAAGTTTTTTTGAAACCCGAAAAGTCGATAAACATTGTTTGTTAATCAATAACTCAGATGAAGATTTTATTACATCAAACCATCCAATTATTAATGTACATTCAAAAATAAATGAAAATGATTTAGCTGTTCCTTCTAGCGAAGAAGCAGATTATTTTTATCCAATTTCTCCCAGAATAGCCTATATGATTAACAAATCTGATTTATTCCAAAATGGGATAAACCACGTATCTATAGATTTTGTTAAAGCTATGAATAGAAAATTAGCTTTTTACGCAGATCAATACATTATTGCTACCACAGAAAACCAATTAAAAATTTATAAAGGTTTCGTTGGTCAAAGACTAAAAGTTGTTAAAGGAATAAATAGTAAATAAGATATCAACCTAACACTAATTTCTGTATTTTATGAAAATCCAAACCCCTCGCCTAATCCTCCGCCAATGGCAAGAATCCGACACTGCCCCATTTATTCAAATGTGTGCAGATGAGGATGTGATGCGTTATTTTCCCGCCCTACTGACACCTGAACAAAGTTTACAATTTATCGAAAAAGTGACTCGGCAGATTGATCAGCATGGTTGGGGTTTATGGGCAGTTGAGCTAAAAGAGACTAAAGAATTTATTGGTTTTATTGGGCTGCAACCCCAACCTAAATTGTTTGAGTTTTCACCCTGTATTGAAATTGGCTGGCGGCTAGCAAAAAAATATTGGCATCAAGGTTATGCGACTGAAGGTGCTCTCACAGTATTGGATTACGCATTCAATACTTTAGATTTGAATAAAGTTGTATCTTTCACTGCCACAGTCAATACACCATCTGAAGCTGTGATGAAAAAGATAGGTATGGTAAAGACCCAAGAGTTTCAGCATCCAAAGTTGCCAGAAGATCACCCTTTATGCTGGCATGTGTTGTATGAGGTCAATCAAAGTAATTACTCAAGCAAATAAGGCAAGGCTTAAATCCATGTTAGGCATTCATTAATAAAGGATCTTTTATTAGCTTTGTGGCTTGACGAATTTACTCATGTTTATTCATTTTTATGATTTCTATTGGATAAAATCTTATAAAGATGAATATTTAAGCGGTTTGGAATTTTGGCTTATCTTCAATAAAAATAATATATTGTATTCATTAATATTTTAATCATTTTTATCCAATTTATATTCTATTAAAAAGATAAGTAAATACTTTTTATCCACTATATCGAATAAATAATAATTGCTATGATTGCGCCCATTCAGAGTGCCAAATTTGACTATATCTTATTAAAAACCTCTATTTACTCTCTCCAGATAGAGAGTTCATATAGCGGTTTGGTGAACTCTGACCCGATCGAATTAACGTGAACTGTTGCAGTACATTTGCATTTTCCCTGCCGGAGCCACATGCGACATCGATCTAGAGTCAGATGAAAGTGTAATAAAACTCCACTTTAACATGACCTTAAAATGCATATACTTTAGGCAACACGAAAATTAGGACATCTTTATGAAAAAGCTACTTGGCGTTTTACTCAGTGCATCTGTACTGACTTTAACTGCATGCGGAAAACAAGAAGCGCCTGCAACGGACGCAGCACAAAACAAAGATTCAGGTGAATTGCAAACGGTTACTATGGCATCGACTGGTTCAGATGCTGACGTATGGCGCTACATTTCAACTTTGCCTGAAACTAAACAAGCCGGCATCAAGCTTGATGTGAAAAACTTTACTGACTATGTGGCGATGAATACTGCTGTTGCCAACAAAGAAATTGATGTCAACGCCTTCCAGTCTTATGCCTATATGGTTGCTTATAACGACGCCAATACGCAAAAGATCGCTCCACTTTCTACGACTTATCTTGAGCCAATGGGGATTTACTCAAGCAAAGTGAAAAAAGTTGAAGAGTTTAAGCAAGGTGCGACAATTGCTATTCCTAACGATGGCGCGAATGAATCACGTGCATTGTTACTTTTACAATCTGCGGGTCTGGTAAAACTTAAACCAAACTTTGACCTGGTAAAAGGTACGCCTGCTGACATCACTGAAAATGCGAAACAGATTGTCATCAAGCCAATTCAAATGGCGACTGCAGTCCGTGTGAAAGATGAAGTAGATGCGATTGTTCTAGGTAATACTTTGGCAATGGAAGGTGGTCTGAACGTATTGAAAGATGCGATCTATTACGAAGCGATTGATCAAAGTACTAAAATGAATGTTAACATTTTAGCTGTCGCTGCTGACCGTCAAAATGATCCTGTACTTCAAAAAGTTGGCCAGTTGTATCATACTCCTGCTGTGAAAGCCTATGTTGATGAACACTTCGGTGGTACTAAAGTTGCTGTAAATAAACCAGTGACTTATTTAACCGAAGAAAAGTAATACAATAATCAATATTCAGAACAGGCAAGATTTCTTGCCTGTTTTTTTATTCGTGATGCAGTATTTGACACTATGATTGAATTTAAAGACATCTCCAAACAGTATGAGCTCAAGGGTCAAACCTTACGTGCCTTGAATCGGATTAATTTACAGATTCCAACCGGCAGTATCTTTGGCATTATTGGCTATAGTGGTGCCGGTAAAAGTACCCTGATCCGCCTGATTAATCTGCTTGAACGCCCTACTTCTGGTCAGGTGATTATCAATGGCACGGACTTTACTGCTTTGGATGCCAAATCATTGCGTCAGGAACGTACCCAGATCGGCATGATTTTCCAGCATTTTAACTTAATGCAGACCAAAACTGTTGCTGCCAATATTGAAATGCCAATGAAGTTGCTTGGCTGGAGTAGGGCTGAACGGGAAAAACGTCTCGAAGAACTGCTGGATTTTATTGATCTGAAACATAAGCGTCATGCTTTCCCGGATGAACTGTCCGGTGGTCAAAAGCAACGTGTTGGTATTGCTCGTGCATTGGCAAATCACCCAAAAATTTTGTTATGTGATGAAGCAACTTCTGCTCTAGATCCGCAAACTACTAAATCTGTACTGCAACTACTCAAACGCATTAATCAGGAACAAGGCATTACCATTGTTATGGTGACCCATGAAATGGATGTCATTGAGACCGTATGTGATTATGTGGCTGTCATGGAAAAAGGTGATGTGATTGAAACCGGTTCTACCCTGCAGATCTTTAGTCAACCTCAGCATCCAACGACGAAAAACTTCATTCAAACTGTACTCCAGCAAAATTTGCCAGTGAACATTCTGGCGAATCTGGAAAATCAGAATCATCACAGTATTTATTGTTTAAAATTCCTCGGTAGTTCTGCGCAGGAAACCGTGATTCAAGGTGTGATTAAACAGTTTGATATCAGCTTGAATATCCTGTTTGCCAATATGACAGAAATTAATGGTTCAGTGATTGGCCAGATGTTTATTCAGCTCTTAGGCGATCCAGCGCAAATCACAGCGGCAATGCAATATCTGAGAGACAACGGCGTACAAGTAGATCAAGCAGGAGTACAAGAATGAGAGACTTAATTGTACAGTGGTTGACCACCATTACTGCGCCATTCTGGAAAAGCTCCCTATCGATGGACCAGTTTGTTACTGCACTGCAAGAAACCTTTCACATGGTGTTCTTCGCGATGCTGTTTGGCTGCATCTGGGGCTTTATTCAGGCGATTATCCTACTAGTGACTCGTCCAAATGGAATTCTACCCAACCGTATCATTTACCATAGCTTAAATCCGATTGTAAATGCCCTACGCTCTCTACCATTTATTATCCTATTGATTGCGGTTATTCCACTAACCAAGTTTTTGGTGGGTACTTCTATCGGGACTTGGGCGGCTATTGTACCGTTGACTATTTATGTTGGTCCTTATATCGGTCGTTTAGTTGAAACCTCTCTGCTAGAAGTCAACGAAGGGATTATCGAATCTGCCCAAGCCATGGGTGCAACGCCAATGCAGATTATCTTTAAGTTTATTCTGCCGGAAGCGCGTAGCTCATTGATCCTTAACCTGACCACTGCAACCATCAGCCTGATTGGTGCAACCGCGATGGCCGGTGCTGTGGGTGCCGGTGGTATTGGTGATCTGGCGATTTCTTATGGTTATCAGCGTTTTGATACATCTGTCGTAATCATGACTGTGATTGTTTTATTGATCCTAGTTCAAATTGTGCAAAGTGTTGGGGACTGGTTATCACGACTTCGTTAAGCTAAATTCCTAAGTAAATAAAGCCCTCTTTTTGAGGGTTTTATTCTTATATAAAAATCTATAACACCCTAATTAACCTATTAACTATCGAGGTTGGCGACATGGATGTCGCCCGTTGGCTTGTCTTACGTTCACTTTAAAGCAGTGCTTAAAGTTTACTCAGGACATATCGTCAAGCCAACAGAAGATTTTTGTTACCTTGCGCAGCAATGCTGCTCATCTTTCAAAAGTAAAAGCAATAAATCTAAATACCCAAATTCTAAATACTATAAATGATTAATTAATTTTTGAACTTTATAACTTTTCTCATCTAGATAGCTATATACCTAAAAAAGTCACTAAAAATTGATTCTTATTTTAGAAATGAGAGAAAATAAATTTTATTACTAAAAGTTTTCCCTTACTTTTGACGGGGCAAAAGTAACAAAACCCCTTTGTTGATCTGATGGCACTTCCTTGTGCCACAGATCAACTGGCGACATCCATGTCGCTGGGCTATAGATTTAATTTCAGGGAAATTATCCTTGTTTAAATAGAATAAGCACTCCAAAGTCTACTTTAAATTAAGGTCTAAAAGTTCAGCATTTCCCCTCAATTTCAAACTGAAACAATAAATCCCGTGCTAAACTATCGAGTGGTTTTTGCAGGGACTCATATATGCACTTTGTTCATCTTGGTATTCATACTGAATTTTCGATTACTGAATCCATCGTACGTATACCTGATCTAGTCAAAGCTGCTGCAAATGACGAGATGCCTGCGCTCGCCATTACAGACCTGTCTAACCTGCACGCTGCGGTAAAATTCTATAAAAAATGCCTGGGTGCCGGGATTAAACCAATCTTAGGTTCAGAAATCCGCCTGAATGATGCCGAACATCGCGCTACCCTGCTAGCGATGAGCAACAAAGGCTGGCGCAATCTGACCGAACTGGTCTCTGAAGGTTATATTAGTGGTCAACAACTGGATATTCCTTGCGTACAAAAAGAATGGATCCTGAACCAAAACCAAGATTTGATTGTACTGCTCGGCATCAATTCTGATGTCGGTAAAATGCTGATTACCTCGAACCCGCAAAAAGCTGAACCACTGCTACAAGAATGGGTCGAAAAATTCGGTAACCGTGTTTACCTCGCACTAACCCGTACCAACCGTGCCAATGAAGATGCTTTCATTGAAGAAGCCGTCAAACTGGCGAAAAAATTTAATATCGGTGTGGTCGCACATAATGACGTACACTTTATTGCGCGTGAAGACTTTGAGGCCCATGAAGCACGTGTTTGTATCGCCGATGGTTATGTGCTAAGTGATAACCGCCGCCCAAAACTGTATAGCCCTGAGCAATATTTCAAAAACTCAGAGGAAATGGCGGAACTATTTAGCGATATTCCAACCGCGATTGAAAATACCTACCACATCGCACGTCGCTGTAATGTGACCTTGCGTCTCGGCTTCCACGATCTGCCAGATTATCCGATTCCAGAGGGTCATACCATTGACACCTACTTCACCCATCTCTGTGAAGAAGGTTTGGAAGAACGCCTGAATTTCCTTTATCCACCAGAAAAGCGTGGTGAGGACTGGCCAGAAATCCGCAAGCCTTATGATGAACGTCTGGCCTTTGAGATCAATATTATTCTCACCATGCAGTTCCCAGGCTACTTCCTGATCGTGATGGACTTCATTCAGTGGTCGAAGAACAACGGCGTACCAGTTGGCCCAGGTCGTGGTTCGGGTGCAGGTTCTCTTGTAGCATATAGCTTGAAAATTACAGATCTTGATCCACTGCGTTATGACCTGCTGTTCGAACGTTTCTTGAACCCGGAACGTGTATCGATGCCCGACTTCGACGTCGACTTCTGTATCGCGGGTCGTGACCGCGTGATCGATTATGTGGCACGGACTTATGGCCGTGATGCGGTATCTCAGATCGCGACTTTCGGCACTATGGCAGCCAAAGGTGCGATTCGTGACGTGGCGCGTGTACTGGGCAAATCCTATGGTCTGGCAGACCGTATTTCTAAACTGATTCCAACCAAGCCTTTAGGTTTAAGTCTGGAAGAATCACTCGAAGCTGAACCACAGCTCAAAGATATTGTCACCAATCCTTCGAACCCTGATTATGACGATGCTTCAGAAATCTGGGAAATGGCGCTAAAACTGGAAGGCATTACCCGGAATACCGGTAAACACGCCGGTGGTGTGGTGATTGCCCCAACCAAGCTGACCGACTATTCCGCTGTACTCTGTGATGCCGATGGTACTGGTCGTGTCGCTCAGTTCGATAAGGACGACGTCGAAGCTGCCGGCCTGGTGAAATTCGACTTCCTGGGTCTGCGTAACCTGACCGTGATTGAAGATGCAATTAAGCATATCAATGCTCGCCCAGACATCACGGAGCCGGTGAATATTTCTTATATCCCACTGGATGACAAAGCCGCCTATAACATCTTCGCAACGGCGAATACCACTGCGGTATTCCAGTTTGAATCCGTCGGCATGAAAAAGATGTTGAAGGATGCACGTCCAAGTAAGTTCGAAGAAATTATTGCATTCGTATCCCTGTACCGTCCTGGCCCCATGGACCTGATTCCAGACTTTATCTTCCGTATGCACGGTGGTGAGTTCGAATACCTGCATCCATTGCTGGAAAAAGTGCTGGAACCGACTTACGGGATCATGGTATATCAGGAACAGGTGATGCAGGCGGCACAGTTCTGTGCGGGCTATACCCTCGGTGGTGCGGACTTGCTGCGTCGTGCCATGGGTAAAAAGAAAGTTGAAGAGATGATTAAGCATCGTCAGATCTTCATCGAAGGTGCAGCGAAAAAAGATATCGATGAAGCCACTGCAAACCATATCTTTGACTATATGGAAAAATTTGCAGGCTATGGCTTTAACAAATCGCACGCTGCTGCTTATGCTTTGGTTGCCTATCAAACTGCTTGGCTAAAAGCCCACTACCCGGCTGAATTCATGTCTGCGGTGATGACTTCGGAAATGCAGAACACCGATAATGTGGTGTTCCTGATTGACGACTGCCGTAATAATGGCCTAGAAGTGCTGCCGCCATCGGTGAATATGTCGCTGTACCAGTTCCATGCCAGCGATCCCCAAACCATCGTTTATGGTTTAGGGGCAATTAAAGGCGTTGGTGAAGCCGCAATGCAATCGGTGATTGAATCCCGCCAGAATGATGGCCCCTATAAAGACCTGTTTGACTTCTGTCATCGGATTGACCTGAAGAAAATCAATAAACGTACCTTGGAAGCCCTGATTCGTGCCGGTGCACTGGATTGCTTGGGCATTGAACGTGCCGATCTGATGGCACAATTACCGGAAGCAGTTCAGGCAGCGGAACAGGCACGGCATAACCGCGAAACCGGGATCATGGACCTGTTTGGTGAAGTGGAAGAAGTTCAGCGTAAACCGATTAAGCCAGTAAAACCTTGGTCCGATGAAGTGCGCCTGAAAGGTGAAAAAGATACTTTAGGCCTATACCTGACTGGTCACCCGATTGATGTTTATCGCAATGAACTAAAAGCCTTTGTGCCTTGTCAGATCAATGAACTGACGCCGACCCGTCGTGGTGTAACTACTGTTTTTGCCGGCTTGGTTGTGGATGTGGCCAACTTCCCGAACCGGATGATGGTGACACTGGATGATGGTACTGCACGTATCGAGATTTCCAGCAACCACGAACGCTTCCAGCGCTTCAAAGACATCATTCAGGTTGAAAAAGTTGTGGTGATTGAAGGTGAAATTTATGAGCGTGAAGGTTTTGACCGCCCACTTGGTCGTCTGACCAAAGCCTTTAGCCTGAATGAAATCCGTCAAAAACGTGCCAACAGCATCAAGATCACCCTAGATGCCGAGCATTATAGCAAGACGCTTTCTAAAGACCTGCAGCAAATCTTGTTGCCCTATACCAATGTGGATATGAGCACGCATATTCCAGTGATTTTGTACCTGGATTATGGCTATGCTACTGCCGAACTGCATTTAGGATTAAGCTGGAAAGTTGCGCCGCTGGATGAGCTACTCGCCAAATTGCGCGACTATTTCGGCAAGACTGCCCTGCATATCGAATATCAGGTGAAATCTAAAGCTGCCCGTGCCGTATCGTATGAAGAAGCCAAACCTGTTGAAGTACCACCACCGCCCGCTGACATGAGCATGGACGATGCACTGGCACTCTATGAAGCTGAGTCTCAGGCCCAGTATTCCTAATCTCTCAATTTAAAATATTCAAACTGGAATTATCATGAGTCTAATTGACAATGCTGCTGTTTCAGCACATCTCTCCCATGTGCGTATTGTCATGGTGAATACCACCCTCCCAGCCAATATCGGCAGTGCACTCCGTGCCATGAAAACCATGGGACTATCCAAACTGGTTTTGGTAGCACCAAAAACCTATCCGCATCCGGATATTGACGCACTGGCAGCAGGTGCAACGGATCTAATTGAAAAAATTGAAATTGTCGATACACTGGAAGATGCAATCAAGGACTGCCAGATTGTCTTTGGTACCAGTGCACGTAGCCGTACCATTCCATGGCCTTTACTGGATGCGCGCCCAGCAGCTGAAAAAGCGCTTTCTGCAGTCGTTCAAGAAAAACAGGAAATTGCCATTTTATTTGGTCGTGAAGACCGTGGCCTTACCAATGAAGAACTGGCCATGGCCAACTATCACCTGACCATTCCAGTCAATAGCGACTACGGCGTGTTAAACGTTGCTCAGGCGATTCAGGTCATCTGTTATGAACTGCGTATGGCAGCACTGGATCAGGTTGAACATCCCCGTGATCCGAAAGCCACCATGCAAGTGGTGGATGGCATTGAAATGGAATGGGATGAGCCGCTGGTCACTCATGATCAGATGGAACAGTTTTATCCGCATCTGGAAAAAATGCTGGCAGAAATTGAATTTATGGATCCAAAAAATCCACGATTGCTGCCTTTACGCTTGCGTCGCCTATTCGGACGTATACAATTAGATCGTATGGAATATCACTTATTGCGTGGTATTTTCAGCCGTGTTCAAGCCCTGAATAACGGCACCTGGAAGAAATCTTCACATACTACCCAACAGGACGAGGATCAAATCTAATGTTCAAACAGCTCAAAGAGGATATACAGGCTGTCTTCGCGCGCGATCCTGCTGCACGCAATACCCTGGAAGTCTTGACTACCTATCCAGGCATTCACGCGCTGATTATGCACCGTGTTGCTCATGAACTGTGGAACAAAGATTGTAAAGGTACGGCACGTGCACTGTCCTCTGTTAGCCGTTTCCTGACCGGGATTGAAATCCATCCAGGTGCCAAAATTGGCAAACGCTTCTTCATTGACCATGGCATGGGTGTGGTGATTGGTGAAACCGCGGAAATTGGTGATGATGTGACCCTGTATCACGGCGTTACTTTGGGTGGTACCACCTGGAATAAAGGTAAACGTCACCCGACCCTGGAAGATGGGGTTGTGGTCGGTGCGGGTGCCAAGATTCTTGGGCCATTTACCGTCGGTAAGAATGCCAAGATTGGTTCCAATGCTGTAGTGACCAAAGCCGTACCAGAAAATACCACTGCAGTGGGTAACCCGGCGCGCTTTATCCGTAAAGATGAACCGAAGGATGAAGCTGAAGCACGCCGCCGTGACTATGCGCAAAGCATTGGCTTCCAGCCTTATGCGGCAACTGAAGACCAGTCTGATCCGATTTTAGACGGTATGCGTGTACTGCTGGATCGTATTCAGCAGAATGAAAAGCGCATGAATATGCTCTGCAACCGTCTGTCACTGCTAGACCCGACTTTCAACAAGAATCAACTGAATGAGAAACCATTCAGTAAAGAAGAACTGAAAATTCTTGAAGATGCCCGCCGTGAGTGTGAAGCCCAAACCTCACAATCTAAAGCTTAATTCTCAAGAATAACATGCTGTCACTTGCATGTTCGTTTTAGTTTTCTTAGACTGACGAACATGCGTTTTACCAGCTTTTCAAAATAACATAAATGGATGTATACCATGACATTTAAGCCATTGGCGCTTGCCTGCTTAGCGATTGCATTGACGGCGTGTTCCACTCCATCCCACAAACCCGCTGCACCACAAAATGCAATGGTCTTTGCTGAACCGGAACTGACTCCACCTTTTTATGCATTAAACCCATTTAACTATAACGAACCACCTCCATTTGAAATTCACCTGCAAAAAGCAACAGCGGCGCCAGTGACAAAAATGGTGGTGAATAGTAGTGAAGATCCGTCGAAAAAAATTACGCTGGAAGTGAACAAGCTGATCATTCCAACGGTGAACAGCAATACACGTTCGATGCGCTATGCAACACTGGCAGGTCAGGATGAAATCGATATCACGGATATTGATGACTTCCTGCAACTGGTTGAAGGTAAGGCACGCCACTATCCACCTCGTTTTACTGAACGTCAAGAACGCAAAGGTTTTGAAATTAAGCTGAAACGCGTGACTCAACAGCTGGATACTTTAGCTGCCAATAGCAATGCGTCTTTTGACGTGCTGATCCGTGCATTTAAAGCCAGCGTGATGGCGCGTAACCTGGACTTAGGTTCGGTCTACACCACCAAATCTCTGACTTATGCGCAACGTATCCTGAAAATCAACCAAGATGATGCAGAAGCTAACTTCTGGTTCGGTTTCGGCCTTTCTGAAGGTGGTGGTCATCGTGAGGCCATTCCTTACCTGGAAAAAGCCATGAAAGCCGGTGTTCAGGAAGCGTATCTATCTGCGGCAAATAACTACATTGCCATGGAAAATAAAAAGAATGCGGTTCAGGTTCTGAAAAACTATAAAGTGAAATACCCGCAAGAAGCTGAAGTTGCTGATCGCCTGATTCAGGAAATCGAGAAACAAGGTCGCTGGAATGTATGGCAAGTGATGACACCAAAAAATTAATGTAAATATTACTCGAATCAGAGTTACAAAATAGACTGCTGCGGCAGTCTATTTTTTTGAAAAAATAAGTAAAATACAAAACATTACTATACACTTAGACTGAGCTTCCAGAATCTATATGCACTATAAAATGAATAAAGCATTGCTCCTCTGTTCACTCATGTTCACCACGGTCCTAACCGGCTGTCAGGTGGTCAGCGTAAAAGAACAGGCCATTAATGTCACCATCAGCAATGAGCGTGACAGTATTTTGACCCGGGACAAGCTCAGTGAAGCCAGCCTGAATGTGCTGTCCATGACTGGACGCGAAGCCAGAATCTGTACTGAACAGCCACAAAATTGTGTCAATGAACTAAAACAGATTCCCGAAATTCTGGATGAACAGTTACTCTCCACTGCCAGTGAACTGTATCTAGCCAAATCATTACAACTAGGGAAATCTTCAGAATGTAAAAATGGTGGTTTACTGGCAAAAACCCAGTCTGAAGAAAAGAAGCTGCTGCATAAGCAGAATCAGGAAAAATGCCAAGATCAGCAGCTGGCGATGCTGGATCAAAGTATCCGTTACAGCTATGCCTACCTGTTCAAGACTCAACGTGCCCCGCAAGACCGGATCTTTGACAACCGTCAGGTTCAGATTCGTGACTTCTATAACCTGGCCATTGCCCATCTGATTCATGTTTATTCCGAGCGTCATAAAGCCAAGGAAGCCAGCCGCAAGATTCAGGTCGGGAATAGTATTTATACAGTAGATTTCGAAAACTATCCGGAAATCAAGGACCAGCCTTTCGAGCAGCTGATGTCGACCTATAACATGAACTTTTCCGGCCTGCGTTCGATTACCCGTCGTGACGGTTTTGGTTCTGAATTCGTGGTGGTGTTACCGGAAGAAAAACGCATTACCCCCAATAAAAAATATATTGTCGATCCACTAAACTTTAAATATCAGGAAGGCCGCAATCCGAATATTCACTCAGCACGTTATTTAGCGACTACTATTACAGCAATTCCAAAATCGGCAACTAGCGTTGAGCAAATTATCAATGGCCCAGAATTCCAGCTCAAACTGTATGACCCGTATAAGCATGATAAGGTGACAGTCGCTGGCAAGCAGTATTCACTGGCTGCCAACTTCTCGGCACCTTATGGTCTCTGGCTGGCTCAAAACAATCTGGGACGCTCGGCTTATCTGATACTAATTGACCGCGATGACAACCTGACCATGCCGCATCTGTATATGCTAGAACCCTATAATCCGAAGAAAAAAGTGATTGTACTGGTTCACGGTCTGGCTAGTAGTCCGGAAGCCTGGATCCGCCTGACCAATGACATTATGGGCGATCCGGTACTGCGTGAGAATTTCCAGGTCTGGCAGGTGTTCTATTCTACCAATATGCCAATTCTGGAAAGCCGCTACCAGATCAATGCCCTGATCCAGCAAGGCTTCCAAAAGGTCAATCAACAGGATCCAGCGAAAAAAGATGCCGTGCTGATCGGTCACAGTATGGGCGGTGTGATTGCCCGTTTACTGGTCAGTGATGCCAATCTGGTACCCCGTACCGAAGAATTGCTGAATAACCGCCGGATCGAACGTTTCCGGAGTAATCCGTTATTTAAAGCCCGTTTGCAACTGAAACCGGTACCCAACTTTAGCCGTGCCATTTTCCTGGCGGCCCCACACCGCGGCACCGATTATGCGGATCGCTGGTTTACCTTGGCAGCACGTAAGATTATCAAGCTACCGGGTGCTTTCCTGGGTGCCTTCGCCGATACTCTGCAAGGTGAAATTGGTCTGGATGATTTCGTCAAAGAGATTGGTCATGACATGATCCAGAACGGGCCAAGTGACCTGTCACGAAACTCGAAATTTAATGCCATCACCCGTGATGTCGTTCCTTACAAAGGCTTAAAGTTCCATTCCATTATGGGCAATACTACAGGCACTAAAGACAAGGATGTCATGACGGATGACGTCGTGCCATATCGCAGTGCCCATCTTGACGGCGCACTTTCGGAAGAGATCATTAAAGGTGGCCACTCGATTCAGGAAACCCCTGAAGCAGTGCTGGAGCTACGTCGGATTCTACGCTTGCATTTAACTGAACTCGGGCTATATCAACCAAAGTAAATCTATAAAATAAAAAACCGGAGCCTAGGCTTCGGTTTTTTATTTTCAGGTTATATAAATCTTGCATTTAGCGTCGTGAAAACAGCCAAACTTTCGGCTGATTGGAACGAAGTCAACGAATCCATTTCTTTCTAAAAATTAATTTTGCTAGACTTAGCACAACAACGATTTTGCATTACTGTCAAAAAATACTGTACAGCCACATGATACATGAGCTGCAGATCAGCAGTATTGAATGAATACTCAGTATGTCTATTATTTCTAAAGGATTTCTTCTTAATGACCAGTTCAGAACTCATGGCTGATCTTTCAACCCTTACTCCCATGATGCAGCAATACATGGCAGTCAAACTGCAGCACCCGCATTCGCTGCTGTTTTACCGCATGGGTGACTTCTATGAACTGTTCTTTGAAGATGCACATAAAGCCGCCAAAATTCTCGGCATTACCCTGACGCACCGTGGTAAAGCCAATGGTCAACCGATTCCGATGGCGGGTGTGCCATACCATGCTGCAGAAGGCTATCTGGCCCGTCTGGTCAAAAAAGGTGAAACCGTCGTAATCTGCGAGCAGATCGGTGAAGTCACCGGCAAAGGCCCAGTTGAGCGCGGTGTGGTACGTATCATTACGCCAGGCACACTGACCGATGATGCTTTACTCGGTGCCCATCAAACCTCCAATCTGGTTGCAGTTTGTCTGCAGCAAAATAGCATCGGTATTGCCCTGCTAGATCTTAGTGCAGGTATTTTCAAGGTACAGCAGATCGATTACGACCTGAACCAGCTGGCGATTGAACTGGCTCGCCTGATGCCAAGTGAAATCGTGGTGGATGAAAACTTGCAGGATCAGGAACTGGTTGAACATCTGAAACGCCTGCTGGATGTGCCAATCAGCCGTCGTCCCAATGTCGACTTTAACCTGAACAATGCCCAGAAAACGTTGTGTGACCAGTTTGCTGTCAGCACACTGGCAGGTTTTGGAATTGATCATCTACCACTGGCCAAAGCCGCAGCTGCTGCCCTGATTCATTATGCTAAGGAAACCCAGAAAACTGCGCTGCCTCATATCCGTACTATTAAGCTGGAACAAAGTTCAGACTTTATTGCCTTGGATCCAGTCACTCGTCGCAATCTGGAACTGATCGAACCTCTATTTGAACATGGTACCTCCCTGTTCCAGCTAATCAATGATTGCCAGACTGCCATGGGGGGACGTCTGCTGAGCCGCACCCTGATGCAACCGCTACGCGATACAGCCATTCTGGATGAACGCCTGGATGCGATTCAAACCTTGCTAGAAGGTTACCACGAAGCACCCGTACGTCTGGTCTTAAAAGAAATCAGTGATATTGAACGGGTGCTGAGCCGTATTGCTCTCGGCAGTGCGCGCCCACGTGATCTGGTGCAACTGCGTCAGGCCTGTGCTCAAATTCCATTCCTGCGCCATGCCCTGAAACCGATGGTCAACCAGCAGCAGTCTAAATTACTAGCCCAGCTGAATGAAGAACTCGGTGATTTTCATGGTCTGCATGAACGCCTGATGGCGGCCATTGTAGAAAATCCACCCGTGCTGCTGCGTGATGGCAATGTCATCGCTGAAGGATTCGATGCCGAACTCGATGAACTGCGTAAAATCCGTGACCATGCCGGTCAGTTCCTGATTAATCTGGAAATCCAGGAACGTGAATCCACCGGCATTCCAACCCTGAAAATTGGTTACAACCGTGTTAGTGGTTACTACATTGAGCTGACCCGTGCCCAGGCCGATCAGGCACCGGATCATTATATCCGCCGCCAAACCCTGAAAAATGCCGAGCGTTATATCACTCCGGAACTGAAAGCCTTTGAGGACAAAGTGCTTTCCAGTGAATCACGTGCGCTAGCGCGGGAAAAAATGCTGTTCGAAATGCTGCTGGACGAACTGCGTCAGGACATCGCTAATCTACAGATGATGAGCAGTGCCATTGCCCAAATTGACCTGCTGTGTAACTTTGCCCATCAGGCTCGACTACGTAACTGGTCACGTCCAAAATACAGTCCAGAAATTGGCCTACAAATCAAGGCGGGTCGTCATCCCGTGGTAGAAGCACTGAGCAAATCCGCCTTTACCCCGAATGATACCCAGCTGGATTATCAACACCGTATGGCAATTATTACCGGTCCAAACATGGGTGGTAAATCTACCTTTATGCGCCAGACAGCCCTGATTGCCCTGCTGGCATATTGTGGCAGTTATGTACCGGCACAATCCATGACCATAGGCCCAATTGACCGCATCTTTACCCGGATTGGTTCAGCAGATGATCTCTCTACCGGGAAATCCACTTTTATGGTGGAAATGACCGAGACCTCTCAGATTCTACATCATGCCACAAGCCAATCACTGGTGCTGATGGATGAGGTCGGACGTGGTACCAGTACCTATGATGGTTTGTCCTTAGCTTGGGCCTGCGTACTGGACTTAACTCGCCGTATTCAATGTCTATGTCTGTTCGCAACCCATTATTTTGAACTGACTGAACTGGCCAAAGAACCGGGCATCGATAACTACCATGTCACCGCACGTGAAGTAAACGGCAACCTAATCCTACTACATAAAGTCCAGCAAGGCCCAGCGAGTCAGAGTCATGGTTTGCAGGTAGCAAAACTGGCCGGCATTCCCGCTAGCGTGATCAAGGAAGCACAAAATCGGTTGCGCATACTAGAAAAACAGCAGCATGCCAAACCACAAAGCCCACAACCTGATCTTTTTGCGGTTGAACAGGTTGTGGAAACCGTGGTGGAACGTATTGTTGAAGTTGAAAAACCTTCACCGATACTCGACATGTTGGAAGAGATTGATGTGGATAGTCTCAGTCCACGTGAAGCCCTACAGCAGCTTTATGCTCTCAAAGACCTGCTGAAATTGCCGGGCTAAATGATAAACCGTCTCATTTCATATGAGACGGTTTTTTCTATCTATGCTGGAAACTCCGGTTTTAAAGCATTCAGCCGTTTTTTTGTAAAAATAACAGCCCTATATATAACAAATATCAATAAAAGCAATTGTTAGTTGACTGCGTTTTTGCCTAAAATACGCATTAGTTATTAGAACCATATTTTTAGGTAGCTGTCGCCATGACCTTTGTTGTCACTGAAAATTGTATTAAATGTAAATACCAAGACTGTGTTGAAGTTTGCCCAGTAGACTGTTTCTATGAAGGTCCAAACTTCCTTGTAATTAACCCGGACGAATGTATTGACTGTGCGTTATGTGAGCCAGAATGTCCTGCAAATGCAATTTTCTCGGAAGATGAGTTACCTGAGGGTCAAGAAGTCTTTATCGAGCTAAATGCTGAACTGTCTCAAAAATGGCCGAACATCACCCAGATTGGTGAACAGCCTGCAGACCGTGAAGAATGGAACGGTAAGCCAGACAAATTGCAATATCTTGAAAAGTAATTTTCTTAGAACTGCGAAAAAGACTAGTCTAGACTGGTCTTTTTTTATACCTCATGCACACATTTCATTGCAATTTATCCTGATTTTCTCCGCAAAAGTGGACTAAAATAGCGCTATTTTTAAAAATACCTGATTTCTGATAATGAAGCATTTCTTCAAGGGATTAATGGGTCTCATCATGATCCCTGCTGTCATAGTGGGTTGTACCACTACGACAAAAAAACCATCTACAGAACCCGGAAAACGTATTTATATTCCGCAGGAACAGGTCGAACTCAAACGTCCTGCCCGTCCTAAAAGCACGCCTTATGCCTATACCAACTGGACGACGGTTTCTGACAACCTGTCCCGTGTGCGTGAATATGAGAATTTCCTGAATCGTAATGGTGTCGGCAACATTATTCCGAACTTTGAATTGATGCGTACCGCACGTGATTGGTCACGCTGTGGTGGACCACAATACATGGTGCCAAGCCGTGAATTGTGGGCCAATCAGCTACCAACCCTGCGTATTTTTAAATATCTGGTTGCCGCCAATGTCCTGACCGATTTTGAAGTGACTTCCGTGTATCGGGATCTGCCACTGAACAAATGTGCTGGTGGTGCCAACTCATCACGTCACCTGTATAACTCGGCAATTGATTTCCGGATCGGACCAGAGTTCCCACAACCTGAGGACTATGCCTTCATTGAAAATACCAAGTTCAAGCTATGCCAGTTCTGGATCCAGCATGGTCGTAGTCTGAATATGGGGCTTGGTTTATACGCTTCCGGCCAGATTCATATTGATACTCAGGGCTATCGTACCTGGGGCCCGGACTTAAGCTACCGCTCTTCCATGTGTAATTACTAAGCCATGACAAAGGCAATACATATCACAAGAAAGGTTATGTATTGCCTATTTTTAAAGCAAATATAGAACAATAAATTGCGCTCTACTGCGAAAGGTTTAAAATGCCTGCATCGCAATATAGGTGCCCAAGTTATGCAACAAATGTGGACTGATCTCGACAATTATATAGATTCACATTTAATTCCTGATGATCCCATCCTGAAACAAACCCTCGACAATACCGCTGCACATGGCTTCCCTGACCATCTGGCTGTCGCGCCGAACCAGGGCATGTTGTTACAGATGCTGATCCAGATGAATGGCTGCAAGCGTGTGCTTGAGCTGGGGACCTTTGCCGCTTATAGCACCATGTGGCTGGCACGTGCCCTGCCAGAAGACGGTTATATCCTGACCATCGAAGGTCGTGATACCCATGCAGCCATGGGCCAGGAAAATATCGACCGTGCTAACTTAAAACAGACTGTAGAACTGAAATGTGGCCGTGCTGCCGATATTCTGCGTGCGCTGCCAGAAGATATTGAACCTTTCGATTTTATCTTTATTGATGCGGATAAACAGAGTTATCCAGAGTATTTGGAATTATGCTTAAACCTGTCTCATTCAGGTACGGTGATTTTCTTGGATAATGTGATTCGTGCGGGCGCAATCATTGATCCTGAAAATAAAAAGCCAAGTATTGAAGGTATTCGTAGCATGTTTGAACTAATGCAGAACCACCCGCGTTTATTATCTAGTACCGCTTTACAGACAGTGGGCAGCAAGGGACACGACGGTTTTGCACTGGCAATTGTCAAGTAATATTCAGTGTGTAAAAAACACTCAAAACAGTATTAATTATATATAACAACAACTTGCATAATCTAGCCACAGAGTTATCCACAATATATGAGGATAACTCTGATTATTTTTAAAACAGAATTGTAACGAGCTTTAATTTTTTTCTTTTAGCTGCATTTTTTCAATACTCGTATGCCTGGTCACAACCTCTTTAATTTCAAAATTTTCTTTGTGCTTAGCTCTTATCTACTTGGCCACCAGTAATGGCACTTTGGAATTCCGGAAAATCGTTGTGGCAATACTGCCGAGGAAGAACTGGTGAATCTTGCTATGACTGAATGCTCCGAGCACAATCAGTTGAATGCCTTGTTCCTGCTGGTAAGACAGGATATTTTCTGCAACATCGCCATAACGGTACTCAGGCACCACATCCAGGCCGGCCTGTTTTAGGTATTGCAGCGGTTCATTGAGGATTTCCGCATGATCACCGACATAGAGCAGATGACATTGCAGTAAACGCAGCAAATCACTTTCAGCAATGCGTTTCATCATCTTGATACAGGTCGGTGAATATTCATAGGCGAAGATAAAGCGTGTTGGTGGCTTAAAGTTTTCACCCACTGTCATCACTGTACAATTAGCCCCACGGATAAAGTTTTCGACATTGGTGCCCATCGGCTTGTTCTTTTCGGCTGAACGTTCACCCAGACGACCAATCACGACAATGTCCTCTGGTCGCAAAATCTGGAAACTCTGCTCCAGAAAATCCCCTTTCTCCTGAATATGAATAGTATTCAGTCCGTGCTTTTCTTTAATTTGATCGGAAATATGTCGTAACAGATTATTACTATAATCCAGTGCTAATTCACTCTGTTTTTGTTCCAGCTCAGCCAATTCTTTCAGCAACATGGCATTGCTTTCAAAACCGATGACCCCGCTAATTTCCCCCAAATGGTAACTAGCTGGGTAATAGTCCAGCACCTGTAATAACACCAGTTCTCGATGGGTCTGCTTGGCAATCCATGCAGCCGCTTCCGCAATCGCATTAATGCACGGAGAAGAATCAATGCAGGCAATGACACGTTTCATGTTCAGCCTCTCTTTTATAATAAAAATTCTTAGATATTTTTAAGTTAGCATAGCATTTGACAAATGTGCAGCGAATTCTGTAGCTATGGATTTGAATTATGTTAATTTTTATGTGATATACTTGGAGTGAATTTTCATTTTTGACACCAACCTCACTATCCCTGTTAAGATCATTTATTCTCGATAACGGATAAATCGGACCGGATTACCTGCCACAATCATACGTTCACCTACATCTTTAGTGACCATGCTATTCATCCCAACCACAGCTTGATCGGCAATTTTTACTCCGTCTTTGATACCGACATGCGCACCCAGCCAGACATCCCGGCCAATCTCAATCCCTTTAGACCGTACTGGCTGCTTGTAAATCGGCTGTTCCAGTTCCATACCATGATCAAAAGCATACAGATGACAATAAGCAGCGATCCGCACCTGATCATGCAGCTTGATGCCGACTCTTCCACCATCCAGGATACAGTGATGGTTAATCGCAACTTCATTGCCGATTTCCAGTGGTCCATGCAAGGTACAATCCGCAGCAACAAAGGTATTATTACCAATCACAATCTTACGGCCAGGCTCGGCAAAAATATGTGCCAGTGGTGAAATAAAGCAGTTTTCACCAATTTCCACCGTTTCCATTTCGCGCAGATAATCCTGATATTCGCGTTGCCACTGTTCTGCCCAGAGTCGGTTTTTCGGCTTTAATGACCAGTACAGCCATGGCATATAATTCAGCCGGTGCTTATGCTGCTCTCGGTATTTCAGTAATGGGTCCTGTTCAGTCATCTTGCGGTTCATCCATGATTTTTAGGGCTTCACGGCCACGGGTGACATCCTGAATTTTCAGCGCAAACGGTTTGATCTGATGTTTCTGCATTTGTGCTGTCACTTCAACGCCGTCAGTCGTATAGTCTTCCTGATAATCAATCTGTTGCTGGTTCAGTTCGTACTGGAAAATCGCCCATTCACTGAAATTACAGCGGAATATGACTTTTCTCTTTTCAATCAGCTCAATTTTTTCTGCCAGCAGCAGACACTGACCTGCACAGCCACCATAAGCCCGCACCAAGCCACCAGTTCCCAATTTGACGCCACCAAACCATCGATTGACTAATACTAGCACATTGGTCAGCTCATTGCCTTCAATCGTGGCCAGAATCGGTCGGCCCGCCGTACCTGAAGGTTCACCATCATCATTAAAACGGACATTGTGTCCAATTTTCCAGGCCCAGCATTGATGCGTCGTGCTTGGATCATGATAGGCTTCCAGAAAATCTCTGACATCCTGCTCGGATTCAACCGGCGTGGCAAAAGCCTGAAAGCGGCTTTTCTTGATCTCTTCTTCAAAGCTAACCAAACTGGAAATGGTAAACGGCATGGGATTCAAACACTAACATCACACCGGCGCAGTATAACGTGTTTACTTCCAGAAATAAAAAAAGCCTCTATTCATAGAGGCTTAATTTTAAACAATGATGATTCGGATTAACGTTCGCGCAACGCTTCCTTAGCCTTATTGAATGGCTTAATCAGGTAATCCAGCACGGTTTTTTCACCGGTACGGATATCCACCGTTGCCACCATACCAGGGGTGATATTGAACTCCTGACCGGTTTTATTGGTCAACTTGTCACTATCGGTACGGATATAGACGCGGTAATAGAACTGATCCTGTTTTACCTCATCGCGTAGAGTATCAGGTGAAATTACGGTCACCTTACCTTTCAGACCACCATAAATCGAATAGTCATAGGCAGTGATTTTCACTAAAGCTTCCTGATCCGGACGGATAAAAGCGATGTCACGTGGTGAAATACGTGCTTCTACCAGCAATTTTTCATCCAGCGGCACAATGGTCATCAGCTTGCCATTTTGTGGAATTACGCCACCTAAGGTCATTACGTCAATTTCTTTGACTACGCCACGTACAGGTGATTTGAAAATAGTCCGTTTCAGAGTGTCAGATTTACCACGCACCACTTGTTGCTGGGTTTCAACATCGGTATTGGCTTTGGCCAGTTCTTCACGGGCTTTGACGTAATATTGATTTCGTACATCGTTCATCTGATTTTGCAGGTCATTGGCTTCACGTTTCAGACGCAGTACTTCCACTTCACTGGCTGCCCCCTTTGCCACCAGCGGCTCAGTCATCGCCAGTTCCTGTTGCACCAATACCAGTGCATGTTTCAGACCCGACAATGATTCTTCCAGATTGGCACGACGTGATTTGTACAGTGCAGTTTCTTCAGCCACCAGTTTCGGCTCTTTTAGCACTTCTGGTGGGAACGACAACGGCGCACCGGTGACTTCTGCACGTAAACGCGCTGCTGTTGCACGGGATGAAATGAGCAGCGATTCGGATTCACCGACATTGGATTCAAAGCGGGTTGGATCTAGCTGAGCCAAAATTTCACCTTGCTCGACAATCTTACCCTCTTTGACATTCAGCTTGGTCAGAATCCCGCCTTCCAGCGACTGAATCACCTGTTCTTTGGATGATGGGATCACTTTACCGGTCCCCGTAGAAACTTCTTCCAGCTTGAACAGCCATGCCCAGGCCAGCAGAATCAGCAAACCAATCCCGATAATCCAGATCACCAGACTCGATTTTGGCAGTGGTGGTTCCTGGAAGCTGACTTTGGTTGAACGTTTTAATTCCTGTTGTTCACTCATGCGTTTGCTCCCGCTGCACGTTTTACTCCACCTTGAGACTGATTCAGAATCTGGTCACGCGGGCCATCCATCACAATCTTGCCATCATTCACCACAATGATACGGTCTACCAGTTCCAGTACTGCACGACGGTGTGTTGCCACCACCATGGTCCGGCCAATCAGGTAATTCTTCAGATTGTCGATTAACAATTTTTCAGTCACATCATCAATCGCTGCAGTGGGTTCATCCAGTAACAGGATACGTGGCTGACGGATCAACAAACGGGCCAACAACAAGGCCTGACGTTGACCTCCAGAGAAGCCAACACCACCCTCTAGAATGACATGATCCAGACCTTCTTTTTTCTCCTGCACAAAGCCAAGTGCACCAGTCAGTTGTAGTGCTTCCAGAATCTGCTGGTCGGTTGCCAGAGGCGCACCCAAAGTCAGGTTTTCACGAATGGTGCCATAGAACAGTTGTGAACCCTGATTGAGTAGGCCCATATCACGACGTACATCTGCCGGATCAATCAGGTTCAGGTCGATCCCATCCAGTTTGACCTTGCCTTGGACTGGTGTTTGCATACCTGATAGCAGTTGCAACAACGTTGATTTACCAGCACCGTTACGGCCCAAAATGGCAATTTTTTCGCCCGGTTTGATTTCCAGTTTTGGAATCACCAATGTTGGTTTTGGATCATCTTCACCATATTTGAATACCACACCACTCAGGTCATAATGACCTTCAATAAATGGGCGGTGAATAAGATGCGAATAATCCGGCTGATCGACTGGCTTTTTCATCAGCTCATCCAGACCTTGTTTGGCTACTTTGGCCTGCTGGAAACGCCCCAAAACACCTGTGATTTGCGAGATTGGTGCCAACATACGGGATGACAGGATCGAACATGCCACCAGTGCACCGGTGGTCATCTCACCATCCATAACGGCAAAACACCCCACCAATACCACAATGGCAAAAGTCAGACCCTGAATTTTCTGCGTCCAAGCCGTCATCAAGCCCACAATTTTGCGTTGCTGCATGCTGACATCGGCAGACACTTCATTCATATGATTCCACTGGTTCTGGAAACGTGATTCCGCACGTAGCAGTTTGATATCTTCAATGCCCTGCACTGCTTCAACCAGCAAGGCATTACGAATGGAAGATTCACGCATCCCCATCTGCGCCAGTTGCGCCAGTTTTTTCTGTGCCAAAATGCCCGGCAAGATCATTAATGGCACGACCAAGAGCATTACCCAGAACAGCTTGCCACCAATCAGCCAAAAAATGCCCAGGAACAGGAAAAAGAATGGCAGATCAGCAATTGCTGTCACCGTGGTTGAGGTCACCAGTTCACGCACACCTTCCAGCTCACGAATCTGAGAAATAAAACTACCTGTCGACTTGGAACGCTCTTTATTTTTAATCCGCAGTGCATGACCAAACACCCGATCTGAAATACGCAAATCCGCGCGTTTACCAATAATATCGGACAGGTAAATCCGTGATACGCGCAAGGTAAACTCAAAGATTGCAGCCAGTAAGACACCACTCGCCAATACCCACAGTGTTGGAATGGATTGTGATGGAATCACCCGGTCATATACGTTCATCGAGAACACGATAGTTGCCAGTGCCAGAATATTGGCAATCAATGAAGCGAACATCACATCGATATAACGTTTCCAGTCTTTCAGTACAATCGACCAGAACCAGTTTTTCTCGAATGGCTTGATATATTCATCGACACGCGCATCCGGTACCGAAGATTCAGGACGCAGCACATACAGATTTTTTGCGCCTTCCTGTAGGCGTTCTAAAGTAAAGACCTGTGACAATCCCTGATCGCCACTCATCTGTACGCTGGCATTGCCTTCACTGTCGATCCGCTCGATAACCCCGACTTCACCGCTATCGAATTCGATCAGAACCGGTAGTTTCCATGGACTGAGTAAGCTGGCATCAAACTTGTTTTTACGTACATTCAGACCAATCTGACGTGCTACCACCTTAAGCAGTTCATCGACATTTTGATGCTGGTTCCATTCTAGTTGTAACCGGATCCTTTCTTCAGATGGCTCGATACGATAATGCTTGGCAATATTCAGCACCGCCTGAAGCCACGGCTGATAATTTATAGTATTACTCATGGCTGTACTTCAAACCCCTGAATAGAAATACGGTTAAGGTCATACAGATCACGGGTACGACCAGTAACCTGAATGTACTGAACAATGGCGGAATAAATATCGTAGCGCGCAGTTTCGATTTCCTGTGCTGCACTGTGAATCGCCTGTTCTGCGTTTAATAAGTCCACCACGGTTCGAGTGCCCAATTTATATTGTTCTTGATACAGCTCTTTGGTCCGAACCGTGGTTGCACGGCGCTGTGCCAGAATATTCATCTGTCGCTGTTTATTTTCAATCTGTTCCCGAATCAGACGTACCTGATCGACCACATCCAGATAGGCGGTACTCACCTGTGCACGCGCAGCTTCTTCAGCATAACTGGCCGCACGGGTCTGGGATTTAATCGAACCACCCTGATAGAAATTACTGGTCGCTTCAATCATCACAGAATTATACAGACCATCATCTTCATTATTATTCGGATTTCGACCATTCACTGCCTGGCTAAGACTACCTTTCAGATTAATGGTTGGATAAGCACTCAGTTTGGCCTGTTCTTTTTGGGATTTGGCCACTTCCACCCCTGCATAAGCCAGCATCAAGGAAGGAATCTTGGTAAATTCCGGCTCCTCATACAGCCCTGCCTGTTGCACGATACTATCTGGAATTTCCCACTCAATATTTGAAACATCAAAACCAAGTAAGGTCCGTAGTTTCTGTTGATACTGACGTAGCTGGGTCTGTTGCACGATCAGGTTATTCTCGGCCGCTTCCAGGTTAGATTGGGCCTGAATTGGGTCGGCCTGACTGCTGATACCGGCTTTGGCACGCAGATTGGCAATCTCGGCAATGCGAGCAATTCCCTGCTTTTGCTGCTCGGCAATCTTGGTGATTTCCTGATAACGCTTAATATTCACAATCGCATCGGCAACTTCCAGTGCAACCTGATCCAGACTGACCAGTACCCGTGCCTGTTCTTCAGCTAGCTTGGCCTCTTCGGTAGTGACACTGGATTTCACCTTACCAAAATCATAAAGCAGCTGAGTCGCATTTAAAGAAAGCAGTTGCCGACCACGTTCACCCTTGGTTAAGTCAGCTGTACTCATCCCACCAGAAATTTGGGGATAATATCCTGCTTTCGCAACATCAATATTCGCCGCTTGCGAAGACAGTGACGAAATACTCTGCGCAATTTCTGGTCGGCGCTGTACTGCGGTAAGTACAGCTTCTTTCAGATTCATGCGTCGGGGTATTCCCGCAACGAGGGCATAAGGCTGCGGTGTCATCGAAGATGGCCTGCCTATTGAGGGTAATTCCTGGACACGAGACGTATCCAGCTGAAAATTACTTAATTCGCTAATATCAACCGTATGAGCAGACTTTTCAGGAGTCGGTGTAAACAGCTTGCTTACGCCCTGTTTAAATCCATCAAAATAAACGTTTTGAGAATCAGCCGCATAAACCGGTGAAATTTGCAAAGGCAAAAGTAATGCAAGAAATGCCCTTTTTTTACCCTGTAAGTTTCCCCGATTTTTTTTAAATTTTTTTGCTTGCAATCGCATGATGAGGATGTCGTATTTTTGACTAACAATATATTAAAACATTTTAAAGGTGAATGATTTTAAAATGTATTAGACGAAAAAATCCCACACTACGACATTCGGGCCGAAAGTGTGGGATTCATACCAGAAAAATCCTACTTATACGGTAAAATCATCACCCAAATAGACTTTTCTAACCGTTTCATTACTCAGGATTTCTTGTGCCGTGCCTTCTGCGATCACTGCGCCTTCACTTACAATATAAGCATGTTCACAGATTGCCAATGTTTCACGCACATTATGGTCGGTAATCAATACACCAATCCCGCGATCTTTCAAGGTCATAATAATATCCTTGATATCTCCTACTGAAATTGGGTCGACCCCGGCAAAAGGCTCATCCAGTAACATAAATTTTGGATCAGCTGCCAGTGCACGCGCAATTTCAGCACGTCGACGTTCACCACCAGACACACTCATTCCGAGAGAATCTTTGATATGGGTAATCTTAAAGTCTGCTAATAATTCAGCCAGACGCTGCTGACGCTGCGCTTTGGTCAAATCCTTACGGGTTTCCAGAATTGCCATGATATTTTCTGCAATCGTTAACTTACGGAAAATCGAGGCTTCCTGAGGTAGATAACCTATCCCTTTGCGGGCACGTTCATGCATGGCTAAATCAGACAGATCCAAGTCATCTAAATGGATTTCACCTTTGTCCATCCGTACCAAGCCAACGACCATATAGAAACTAGTGGTTTTACCCGCACCATTAGGACCAAGTAGACCAACAATCTGTCCACTTTGCATACTAAAGGACACGTCCTTGACTACCCAACGTTTACTGTAGTTTTTTGCCAGATGCTTGATCGTAAGGGTTTGCACTTGCTGTGGCTGTGTCATTAATCACGTGCTCCCGGGAAAGATTTTGAACTCGAAGGCGGAATCACGATCTGAACACGACCAGAAGATGAACCAGTCTTGTTCGGTGTACCAACAGCTTCAATGTCACCTTTGTTCATGCTATAGCGTAGTGTATTACCTCGGATGCTGGCACCATCCTGTTCTAGGAAAGCATTACCAGTTAGTGTGATAATCCCGGAGTCAGCGTTGTAGACAATTTTATTTGCATGACCTTTGGCAAGGCCTTTATTCGCATCAACCTTTTGCTGGAATCGTGCAGGACTACCATTGGCTGTAATAGAACTAATTTCCTTCTTGCTATTCAAGTTTGCAACAATGGAATTGGCCTGTAGCTTCATGGTGCCCTGTTCAATGATCACATTACCTGTATAGGTCGTTACACCGGTACGTTCATTAAAGGTCGCACGGTCTGCAACCAAGGTAATCGGTTGCTGACGGTCTGAAGGCAGTGCAAAAGCAGAGACTGAGCACACACCTAGCAGACCAGCAAGTGCAGTTCGTTTCAGGAAAGTAGTCATCATTTGCGGTTTAAGAATTGGGTTCATACTTTCCTCGAATATTAAAAAATTCGTATTGGCCGTCATTAAGATTAGCCTTCAATCCCTGACTGATAAACTCGGCCTGTGGCGAGCTTACCTGTACAGTTTTGTCTGTTTCTATTTCCCGCGTTTTAGGAAAACCCGTTAGCTCATTAGTCACAAGTTGAAGTTGGCCATTTTGAAGCATTTTAGTTGCTTTCACACCTTGTGAAAGTACCACTCTAGTATTGTCTTCATAGCCATTGGCAAGATGGGCAGTAAAGGTGGCATCCACTTTGCCATCTTTATACATCGAAGCATTCAAATTCTCGAGTTTTGATGTCTGCTTCTGCATATCCTGCTCAAGTCGGTCTACTTTGGCACGGACAGTCAGTTGGCCTTGTTCATTGGTTTGAGTCAAATTTACATTTTCAGCGGTTGATTTCATGCTACTACCAGCATCCACTTCAAGTTTCTTGCCACTTCCGCTGTAATAGTAATAACCACCACTTATCGCTGCGAGAGTAATCGCGGTTACATATAAAACTTTAGTATCCATAAGCGGTGTTTTAACCCAAAACCTTTAAGTAATTAATATGGCGCACGAATAAACTTTTCAAGTAATTCTTCGTAAACACCTTTGGACATCAGCAGCATGTCACAGATTTCACGAACAGCTCCACGGCCACCCATTGCTTGGGTTACCAGATCGGCACGACGACGTACTTCCACATGACCATTTGGTACAGTGACTTTCATACCTGCAATCGCAAAAGCAGACAGATCAGGCCAGTCATCGCCCATATACAAACAGTCTTCCGGATCCAGATCTAATTGTGCACAGGCTTCACGCAATGCGACGCCTTTATCTTCACGTCCCTGATACACCAGATCAACACCGAGGTCAGACATACGTTTTTCAACGATATTGCTTTTACGACCAGTAATGATGATGACTTTTAATCCGGCCTGTTGCACCAGTTTCATGCCCAGACCATCACGGATATCAAAGTTTTTGATTTCATCTCCGCTATTAGTCAAGGTGATAAAACCATCACTCAGAATACCATCCACATCAAGCACCAATGCTTTCATATGACGTGCTTGTTCTAATAACACATAAGATGCCATTTTCTTAATTTACCCCGGCCTGAATTAGGTCATGCATACTAATTACACCAATCAATTTATTGGCATCATCTACAACGACAAATTGGTTAATCTTGCGCTCATTCATACGCTCTAAGGCTACAACTGCACGTTCTTCTTTAGAAATCGTCTGCGGATTAGGAATCATCACTTCACGCACTGGCAGATTCACATCAAAGCCTTGTTGTTTATCGAGCAAACGACGTAAGTCACCATCGGTAAAAATACCGAGTAGTACATCATTTTCATCAACAACCGTAGTTAAACCTAGACGCTTATCAGTAATTTCATAAAGCACTTTGTTCATCGGTGTATCAGGTAATACTTTTGGCAATTCTTTACCTTTATGCATCAAATGTTTGACATGCAAAAGCAAACGTTTACCCAATGCACCAGCAGGATGTGAACGGGCAAAATCATCAGAAGTAAATCCACGTGCTTCAAGCAAAGCGACTGCCAACGCATCACCTAGCGCAAGTGTTGCAGTTGTCGATGAAGTCGGCGCTAAACCCAATGGACAAGCTTCCTGAATATTACCTAAAGTCAAAGCGACATCCGCATTTTGTGGCATTGGTCCGCTAGCATCACCACTAATGGTGATTAACGGCACGCCCAGATACTTGATCAATGGCATCAACATCATGATTTCATCGCTTTTACCTGAATTGGAAATCGCGATGAGCACATCACCAGCGACTAGCATCCCCAGATCACCATGCCCAGCTTCACCTGGATGCATAAAGAAAGACGGTGTACCCGTTGAGGCAAAAGTCGCAGCCATTTTACGACCAATATGCCCAGATTTCCCCATACCGGTCACCACCAGGCGACCTTTACACTGCAAAATAATTTCACAGGCTTGGCTAAAACGTTCATCTATCTGAGTGGCTAAAACTTGTAACGCGTGTTCTTCAATACGCAGTGTTTCTAATGCTGCTTTCTGGAAATCGACGGGATTCGCTTTATTTTCTTGATTCAATGTCTGCTTACCTGCTCTAAGCTTAGAGAAAATTCTCATTTCAAAGAAATAATTTTCGCAATTTTAGCATAAGCATGCAAATAGCATGTTTTTAAATGTGATGCTTTTACCAAAATTTCACCACTTTTTAGTTAACTCGTCTCCATAATTATTTAAAGATAACAATTCGTGATTAGGATTAAGGTATAGTTAAAAACAAATTAATTTAAGACAAAAAAAAACCTTAATCATTATTTGATTAAGGTTTTTTAAATCTTGGAGCGGGAAACGAGACTCGAACTCGCGACCCCAACCTTGGCAAGGTTGTGCTCTACCAACTGAGCTATTCCCGCGTTATGGGGAGCATTATAGAGAGTTTCCTGTCAGTGTCAACTCTCTAGATGAGCAACTGCTGAATTAATCAGCACGACGCCATACGGTGCCTTGACGGGTATCTTCCAGCACAATGCCTTGATCCAGCAAAGACTGACGGATTTCATCAGCACGGGCAAAGTTTTTCTCTTTCTTGGCATCTTTACGTTGCTGGATCAAATCTTCGATCTGTTCTTCAGTCAGGCCTAAAGCTTCCTGGCCAATATCAGATTTCAGGAAATCATCTACAGGGTGTTGCACCAGCCCCAGAATATTAGTCAGATAACGTAAAGTTGAATAATAAATCACAGCCTGTTCAGCATTTTCTTCTTTTACCGCCCGATTGAGTTCTTTGTTGACTTCAAAAAGAACAGCAATTGCTTCTGCAGTATTGAAGTCATCGCGCATGGCAGCATTGAAACGTTCAACCAAGGCTTCATCTAAAGTATCAACCAGTTTGTCACCATAAACAGCTTGATAAGCTTTAAATGAATGATAGAAACGTGACAATGCAGTTTTTGCTTCTTTGAGTGCAATATCAGAGAAGTTGACCGGGCTACGGTAGTGTGAAGATACGATGAAATAACGGATGACTTCAGGATGGAATTTCTCCATAACATCACGAATAGTGAAGAAGTTGCCGAGAGACTTCGACATTTTCTCGCCATCGACATTAATGAAGCCGACATGCATCCAGTAATTCACATACTGTTCACCTGTTGAAGCTTCTGATTGTGCAATTTCATTTTCATGGTGCGGGAAAGTCAGGTCAGAACCGCCACCATGAATATCAAAATGATTACCCAGACAGCAGGTCGACATGGCAGAACATTCGATGTGCCAACCTGGACGACCGTTGCCCCAAGGTGAAGCCCAGAACGGTTCATTTTCTTTGGCATGTTTCCATAATACGAAGTCGAATGGATGCTTTTTCTCGACTTCAACATCGATACGTTCAGATGCACCGGCCTGCATATCTTCCAGTTTACGACCAGATAGGCGACCATATTGGGCAAATTTTTCAACTTGAAAATAGACATCACCATTTGATGCAGGATATGCCGTCCCATTATCCACCAAAGTGCCAATCATATTCTGCATTTGCTGGATATATTCAGTCGCACGTGGCGCTTCATCAGGATGTAAACATCCCAGACTTTCCGCATCTTCATTCATGGCTTGAATAAAACGGTCAGTCAGTGCTGTAATGCTTTCGCCGTTTTCATTGGCACGTTTAATAATTTTATCATCAATGTCAGTAATATTACGGACATACTTGACTTTCCAGCCCTGACTGCGCAGGAAACGGATAATATAGTCAAATGCAACCATAACACGCGCATGTCCGATATGACAGTAGTCATAGACCGTCATACCACAGACGTACATGTCAATATGACCTTCCTTACGCGGCACGAATTCTACTTTTTTGCGTTGCTCTGAGTTATATAGAACAAATGGTTGCATAGCTGTTCAAAAGACTTCAATTAAAAGGATGGCTCATCTTAACCTAAGCATTATTATTCATAAAGTTTTCATGTCTTTTTCTTCGGGATATTTTTATGTTGCATAAAAAAGACCAGCTTTACTGGTCTTTTATTGGTTAATTTTTAACAAAATTATGCTTGGATATTCGTTTTACATTGCATCAGCAATTTACTGGTTTTAGGGCCGTAAAAATTTACGATGCTGGTATTTTTAACTCGTGCCCAGTTTTGCTTATCCTTTTGATAAAAATCAACAGTAAAACCTTGATATTTGGCGGTTTTCAAATATTGATAGCCCTCAAAAGATTTTGTGCTGCTTTTCTCAATAGACTTTAATAAAGCATGTTTCCGTTTGGCAGAAATTAAGCGAAAAATACTTTTATCTCCAATAACATAGGATAAATCATGAGCTTTATTTTTTGAACAATCTAAAGCATAGCGGCCTTGTAGTTCCTCTAATAAATATTGAGATGTAACTTGTGCAGTCCCCCCTGCAAACGATGAAACAGACAAAACAGAACAAACAATGATAAATAACAATTTGTACATATTCAAAAATTCTCCGATCTTTATCACATACTTTTCTTAAAGGGATTTCTAAAGCTAAATAGAGAAAAACCAGCAACCGCAGTTACTGGTTTTTCAAGTGTTTGCTTAAATCAATACTGAGAGATCTACTTAGAAGATGATGTTTTGCAACAAGTCATCTAAGTCAATCGGCTGTTTCTGATTGGCTAGAATCAAGGCCGCTGTCATTTCATGACCGACTTGCCCATCGACTGCAGCTGCAGCGCCGTCACGGTCAATTGAAACGATTGCCAATTGATTATCCGCATCGTAATCGACACGCACGAAGTCTGCTTTTTGACTGCCGTTTTCTTCATCGTAACCAATCAACAAGTCAGACACATCAATACGATCACCTTCTGCCAAGTTAAAGTCTAACCAAACATCGACATCACTCGCTTGCAGCTGGGTATTTGCATCTAACGCTTCAAGCTGAACCGTATCTGCACCTAAACCACCACGTACAAAGTCATTGCCTTGTCCAACAACAATGGTGTCATTGCCATTTAGACCATAGAAACGATCACTGTGTTCAGTTCCTGTAAGTGCAACATCATGTCCATCTGTGCCGACAATCACCTGTTCATGCATGGCATTGAAGGATTCACCATTCAACGCATTTAATCCAAGCAACTGTGCCACATTGCTGCTCACACTGGCACCTGCAGCATCGACTGCTGTAATACTCAAGCTATTGATCACACTCAAGCTTAAGACATCACCGGTGAGTAAGTTCCCTTTTTGTGCTGTCAGATATACGGTGCTTAACACTTCGTTTACCGCATAGTTATCAAGTGTTCCGCCATTGATTGCCGTAATCACAAGGGTTGAACTTGGCGCAATTAAACCAAGTACACCATCGCTATACACGCTTTCAAGGCGCATACCCAACGACGCTGCAATCGCATTCGATGCTTCGAGTACCATTGGGGTCACACTGACATCCACAATTGGCTGATACTTCACTTCCACACGTGACAAGTTATTGTCTGCATCATAAGCCGTTAAATATTGATCACTTAAGTTCAATAAGCCCAATGCATCCAAGTTAATCAAGCCCAAGAGACTGTTCACACCTACTTGTGTCACAGGTGCAGTGTTATGGTCTGTCGCTTGTTGGCCTACAATGTTGCCTACATCGACCAGGCTCTCACCTGTTTGCACATGGTCACCGTCATAATCTGTAACGTCTGCAGAAATGCTTAAGTCTGGCTTGTGGTTCAATTGTGCTTCAGTAAATTCTGCAGAATCGACCGCCAAATTACCATTGACCAGTAATTGTTCGATAATTTCCACATCACTGAGCGTTGTCCATTGACCTGCACTGTTTTTGCCATGTAGTAGATCGATACCTTCTAATACGATGATTTGATCGGTCTTATCTGCATGACCATTGGCATAACCACCTGCATAAGCGCCATCACTGCTGATCAGGATACGAGTCGCTTCCACATCACCATCAGCATTCAATACGGCTTCAAAATGTAGATAGTTGGTCAAATTACCCACGCTATAGCCAATTCGGCCTTCACCCACGAGCAAGTTCGCAAGGTCAAGGACATCACCACCTTGGCTGACAGCTGCTGCATAGAAATCCTCAATCACATCGACTGGAATCTCTTCACCTGCTAAGGCTTGATCGCCACGCTCCCATTTGAAGACATCACTGAAACGAATCAATGCTTCATCTTTGCTCGGAGGTTGATCGCCCACCAAGGTATCATTGCCTTTACCACCGATGAGGATATCTTTGCCATGACCACCATATAGGGTGTCATTGCCTAGACCACCTCGCAGAATGTCACTGCCTGCATAACCATATAAGGTGTCATCACCGGCATAACCATAAAGACGTTCGTCGTTGTCACCCCCTTCGATCGTATCTTTATTGGCTGTACCTTCTTTCAGCAAGCCTTTCTCACCCAAATTCAGTAACGCACCAAGGCCATCCACCACACCGACTTCGGCTAGGTCAAGCGTATTGTCATAATGCGTCTGACCACGGCTGTCTGTGACACGAATGGTTTGTGTTGGCAACACTTTGACATCGAGTACCTGACCTAAACCAGACACAGGACTCACGGTACCCAAGAACTCATTGAGTTTTTGTAGATCCATCACACCACCATCTTTTGCAGTAATGGTGATCTTGGCTGGTGTGAGCAACACTGCTGGAATACGGCTGATTTTAAAGCCAAACTCTGCTGCCATCTCTTTCGAGTAGCTGTACATCAAGCCAAGATCTAGATTGACCAATGCACCTGACAAGATCTCCACTTTGGTGATGTCGTTGTTGGCATCGCTGACAGTGAAGGCCTGTGAATTACTCAGGTCAATTAAGCCCAATAAGCTGACATTGGCAGCACCGAGTAAACCACCGGTATCGCCCAAGTGCGCCACTGGATCTTGCTGTGCTGGTGCAGGCTGACTGATGCCGAGTGATTCAACACGGTATACACCTGTTTCAAGGTTGACGGTCACCTGATTACCATGAATGGTTGAAACCGTCAGGACATGTTGATCTGGTACATAGTGATAGGTATACACTTGATCAGATTGACCCAACTGTTTCACGGTATTCGTTGTGGCATCGTACTGATAAACATTACCGGCAATGCTTACACTGCTGAGATAACCGCCATCAATACCGAAGGAATCAACTAGATGTCCTTCTACTGCATCGCCGACCTGCGTTAAGGCATCGACAATCACTTCATTTACAGTTGGCTGACCATCTTGAATCACAATTGTAAAGTGTTTGCTTTGATCGCCCATTACCACAGGAATCACCAAACTGTACAAATCATTGTTGGCCTGATGATCGACACCTTGCGCCAATACAACATCGTACAAACCTTGTGCATTCGCTTTCACTTCAAGTACAAGCGCACCAGATGCATCTTTGGCCACCAAATGATCTTTGGCTTCGAGTGACCAGGTCACTGGCTGGCCTTTGACATTGAAGCTTTGTGCGGGTAATGCCAATTCCACATCAGCAGCTGCAAGATGCGTATGTTGAACAATCGCTTCACCTGCATAATCTGCTTCTTTGAGTGTGATCACATCACCCAATTGTGTCGTAATATCCACAGATGTGGTAGTTAAGTTACCTGCAGCATCTGTTGCGTTCACCACCAACGGATAGGTTGCTTGGTCTTGCAATGCTGTTACATCTTCAGGCGCAAAATGTGCTGTCCATGTATACCAACCATCGGCACCCGGTGTTGCGCTGATCACCGCATCAACTGTGATCTCTGTACCTTCGATCTGCAAGGTGATCTTGCCGGTATTTTCTTCAACACGACCTGTCACCTCAAAGCCATCATTGAGATCACTTTGTGATAAGTGAATGCTATCCACATCATCACCTGCTACATGATCGACAATCACCTCAGGCGCAACGGTATCAATGGTCACATCTAAGCGATTGGCCTCTGATACGTTACCTGAACTGTCAATCTCATGAATAACAACGGTGTACTCACCTTGTGGCAATGCTTCAGGGAAAGTGTAGCTCCAATGACCATTGGCATCGGATTTTACTTTTACTTCAGCATAAACAGGGGTGTGATCGACTGCGTTATACAATGCGATTTGAATCTGGTCACCTGCCTCATGAACAGTTCCTTCAAACATTGGCAAGGTATCATTCGTCACAATAGAAGTCTTACCTGCCAATTTAATTTCTTCTGGCTTATCTAAGGTAAAACCATTGGCATCGATACTATCAATCAGTGTAGTGAATTCAGGTGCATCCGTTGGGGTACGGTCAAACGTGACGGTTAAAGTCGCCTGAGGTGTAGATGCAGCTAAATTGTCATACAGTTCAAAACGGTATAAACCATCCGCTGACATTTGCCCCAACAAATCTTTAACATCAACTTCCCAATTGGTATCAGAGCCATCTACTTTTTTCACAGACTTTACTGTGATCGCAGGGCTAAATTCGAGATGACTACCGATTGGATTGCCTTGGGCATCGACCTGAATCACACGAATATAAGCAAGATCAACACTAGAGGTCGTATTACTACGTGCACCTTGTACAACAAATGACTGTGCTTCAATAATGTCCGCCCATTCACCTTTATTCATGACGTTATCGCCAGCAATGGTGAAAATAGTTGCAGATTCAGTCTTTTGCAGCTGTGCCTCATGAACACTTGGTTCACTTTGGTTGTTCAGCTTATCTTTGGCACTTGCTGTGAAGTTCACATCAATTGGCAGCAATGGCACTTGACTGCTTGGTAATGGATCAAACGTCACACTCCAATTACCTAACTCATCAGCCTCTGTTGTTGCTGTGAGCTTGGTGTCATCGCTCAATGACAAGCGGTTTTGTTCATTACCCTTGGCGTTTTTAAACACCACTTGTAGCGTTTCACCTTGTGCCAGTTCGCGGTTCAAATCAATCTGTGCAACTTCACTTGATGCACTGATGCTCGCTGTACCAATGACAATATTGTTTTGATCCAAGATCTCAAAGATCCCTTTGGAATCCGCTGTGACAACCAGCTGTTGTGGAGACATGAATCCCGCAACGATCACTGGGTCAAAGAGTCCACCTTTCGATGAAACGGGTTGATACCATTCGACAGTGACGGTACTTCCTGCTTCAGCTTCGCCTTTCACGGTAATGCCGCTCACAAACTCCGCTGATTTGATGAAGTCTTTTTCAGTCTCTTTGGCATTATTGATGGCATGAATCACCGGTGCTGGTGTAAATGTATCAATGTTCAAACCAACAGGTGCTGATTCGGCAACATTATTGCCTTTGTCTTTACTTTGAACGGTAAGACTATGCTGACCATCCAAACGACCATCCACTAAGAAGGATGCAAATGTAGGATCCGTACTGTCAAAGACAAACTCCCAAACACCATCTTCGCCCGTGATTTGCTTATCACCAATCGATTGACCGTTGAAATACAAATTCACTTCAGAGAAGGCTTCAGCAGTACCTGAAATTTTGAACTCAGTTGCTGAAACATATTTGCCCACAGGAACAGCAACAAAGTCATCTCCTTGTGCATATTCCAATGCTTTAATGATGACAGGTTCCGCAGTCCAATCCACAATTTCAACTGGTGGCAAGCTTACGACAACTTCATTACCCGCTTGATCAATCAGTTTGAATTCAATCGGTGATTGGCCATCTGCTGGATAAACGATCAGATCGGCTGCTTTTGCAGTTGGTAATTGAATGAAATATTGACCCGCTTCATTTGGTTGCAAGGTCTCCCATTGATCATCGCCTAAGTGATACTGAAGCGTATGATGTTCAGGGATATCTTTGATTTCAATCAGACCTGATTCGGTTTGTACCGCTTGATCCGTCACTGCTTGACCATCAATTTCAATGACTGGCGCAGCAGGTGGTGTTAAATCAATGTGCCATTCTTTTGGCTCAGCGACAATCTGCTGATTACCCGCTTCATCAACGACTTTGACCTGAATACTATTTTCAGGATAATCACCTTCACTTAAGGTAAATGAATCTTTTACACCTAAGTGCCATGTCTTACCGCCATTGGTCGAATAATACCAAGTCGCATCTGCATCGATATTTGTGACATGGAAGACGTTCTCTGAGGTAATGCCATCTCCATCCACATGCGTATCTGTTGGTGGCACAATTTCAGGTGTAGCAAGCGTGACATCTACCGTGAAATTCAAGACAGTTTGCACGTCTGGATCTAAGGCAGATGAGAGTTCAACATGCAATGCTGTTTCAGGCAACTCAATTGCTTTGCCTTCGACATCTTTGACTACGTGCAAGTCGAGTTCCCAAATCCCATTTTCAGCAACGATGGTTTCAAAGCTTGCAATGATGTTGCCATCTGCATCTTTAATCGTTAAGAAAATGTGATCATTTGGCGTACCACGCCCCATAAATGTCGGCTGTGAATCATTGGTGAGGCTACCATCATCAATCGCACTGGCTTCTTCTATACGAATACCATTTTCATCAACGTGATCGAGTGCCGCCAATAACATTGGTTTGCTTTGTACAGAGGCATTATTTTCTGGCGCAATGACTTGTGTAAAATCAGCAACATCTGTGCCATTCACACCCTGTTGATCGGCAGATTGTAAGGTATTGGCATCATCTGCAGCACCATGATCACGATACGCAACTTCAACGTTTTGATCCGCAGCAAAGATACGTGGTTCAGTGCTGAGCGTAACTTGAGTTCCTTGAATCTCAACACCCGTCACCGCAACGTCCTCTCCATTTACACGAACTGTAAATTGCTCGGCGTCAGGGCCTTGTGTGTGATTGAGCTCAGCATCAAAGCTCAGGATGATGTGTCCATCTGCATTAACTTCTGAGTGAATGAGCGTTGGTGGTACAGCAATCACCAATTGGATCGCATCACTTGGTTTACCCTTGTTGCCTTCCGCATCCACGATCACGTATTGAATGTCGTGTTCACCATTTTCCAGTGGCGCTTTCGGTGTCAAGGTACCTGTTTCTGCATCGTACTCGGCTTCAACCACTTCACCATCAACAAGTAATTCTGCAGTTTCACCTTCTTGAAGCTCACCAATCACAATACCTGGGGTACTGTCATCTGTTGGCTTGTCTACTGGGAAGTTGCCTTGTTCATCACCAACGTTGTCGTAGTACGCCGTTGGCGCTGCCGGAGCGGCATCGATCACCAATTGGATCGCATCACTTGGTTTACCCTTGTTGCCTTCCGCATCCACGATCACGTATTGAATGTCGTGTTCACCATTTTCCAGTGGCGCTTTCGGTGTCAAGGTACCTGTTTCTGCATCGTACTCGGCTTCAACCACTTCACCATCAACAAGTAATTCTGCAGTTTCACCTTCTTGAAGCTCACCAATCACAATACCTGGGGTACTGTCATCTGTTGGCTTGTCTACTGGGAAGTTGCCTTGTTCATCACCAACGTTGTCGTAGTACGCCGTTGGCGCTGCCGGAGCGGCATCGATCACCAATTGGATCGCATCACTTGGTTTACCCTTGTTGCCTTCCGCATCCACGATCACGTATTGAATGTCGTGTTCACCATTTTCCAGTGGCGCTTTCGGTGTCAAGGTACCTGTTTCTGCATCGTACTCGGCTTCAACCACTTCACCATCAACAAGTAATTCTGCAGTTTCACCTTCTTGAAGCTCACCAATCACAATACCTGGGGTACTGTCATCTGTTGGCTTGTCTACTGGGAAGTTGCCTTGTTCATCACCAACGTTGTCGTAGTACGCCGTTGGCGCTGCCGGAGCGGCATCGATCACCAATTGGATCGCATCACTTGGTTTACCCTTGTTGCCTTCCGCATCCACGATCACGTATTGAATGTCGTGTTCACCATTTTCCAGTGGCGCTTTCGGTGTCAAGGTACCTGTTTCTGCATCGTACTCGGCTTCAACCACTTCACCATCAACAAGTAATTCTGCAGTTTCACCTTCTTGAAGCTCACCAATCACAATACCTGGGGTACTGTCATCTGTTGGCTTGTCTACTGGGAAGTTGCCTTGTTCATCACCAACGTTGTCGTAGTACGCCGTTGGCGCTGCCGGAGCGGCATCGATCACCAATTGGATCGCATCACTTGGTTTACCCTTGTTGCCTTCCGCATCCACGATCACGTATTGAATGTCGTGTTCACCATTTTCCAGTGGCGCTTTCGGTGTCAAGGTACCTGTTTCTGCATCGTACTCGGCTTCAACCACTTCACCATCAACAAGTAATTCTGCAGTTTCACCTTCTTGAAGCTCACCAATCACAATACCTGGGGTACTGTCATCTGTTGGCTTGTCTACTGGGAAGTTGCCTTGTTCATCACCAACGTTGTCGTAGTACGCCGTTGGCGCTGCCGGAGCGGCATCGATCACCAATTGGATCGCATCACTTGGTTTACCCTTGTTGCCTTCCGCATCCACGATCACGTATTGAATGTCGTGTTCACCATTTTCCAGTGGCGCTTTCGGTGTCAAGGTACCTGTTTCTGCATCGTACTCGGCTTCAACCACTTCACCATCAACAAGTAATTCTGCAGTTTCACCTTCTTGAAGCTCACCAATCACAATACCTGGGGTACTGTCATCTGTTGGCTTGTCTACTGGGAAGTTGCCTTGTTCATCACCAACGTTGTCGTAGTACGCCGTTGGCGCTGCCGGAGCGGCATCGATCACCAATTGGATCGCATCACTTGGTTTACCCTTGTTGCCTTCCGCATCCACGATCACGTATTGAATGTCGTGTTCACCATTTTCCAGTGGCGCTTTCGGTGTCAAGGTACCTGTTTCTGCATCGTACTCGGCTTCAACCACTTCACCATCAACAAGTAATTCTGCAGTTTCACCTTCTTGAAGCTCACCAATCACAATACCTGGGGTACTGTCATCTGTTGGCTTGTCTACTGGGAAGTTGCCTTGTTCATCACCAACGTTGTCGTAGTACGCCGTTGGCGCTGCCGGAGCGGCATCGATCACCAATTGGATCGCATCACTTGGTTTACCCTTGTTGCCTTCCGCATCCACGATCACGTATTGAATGTCGTGTTCACCATTTTCCAGTGGCGCTTTCGGTGTCAAGGTACCTGTTTCTGCATCGTACTCGGCTTCAACCACTTCACCATCAACAAGTAATTCTGCAGTTTCACCTTCTTGAAGCTCACCAATCACAATACCTGGGGTACTGTCATCTGTTGGCTTGTCTACTGGGAAGTTGCCTTGTTCATCACCAACGTTGTCGTAGTACGCCGTTGGCGCTGCCGGAGCGGCATCGATCACCAATTGGATCGCATCACTTGGTTTACCCTTGTTGCCTTCCGCATCCACGATCACGTATTGAATGTCGTGTTCACCATTTTCCAGTGGCGCTTTCGGTGTCAAGGTACCTGTTTCTGCATCGTACTCGGCTTCAACCACTTCACCATCAACAAGTAATTCTGCAGTTTCACCTTCTTGAAGCTCACCAATCACAATACCTGGGGTACTGTCATCTGTTGGCTTGTCTACTGGGAAGTTGCCTTGTTCATCACCAACGTTGTCGTAGTACGCCGTTGGCGCTGCCGGAGCGGCATCGATCACCAATTGGATCGCATCACTTGGTTTACCCTTGTTGCCTTCCGCATCCACGATCACGTATTGAATGTCGTGTTCACCATTTTCCAGTGGCGCTTTCGGTGTCAAGGTACCTGTTTCTGCATCGTACTCGGCTTCAACCACTTCACCATCAACAAGTAATTCTGCAGTTTCACCTTCTTGAAGCTCACCAATCACAATACCTGGGGTACTGTCATCTGTTGGCTTGTCTACTGGGAAGTTGCCTTGTTCATCACCAACGTTGTCGTAGTACGCCGTTGGCGCTGCCGGAGCGGCATCGATCACCAATTGGATCGCATCACTTGGTTTACCCTTGTTGCCTTCCGCATCCACGATCACGTATTGAATGTCGTGTTCACCATTTTCCAGTGGCGCTTTCGGTGTCAAGGTACCTGTTTCTGCATCGTACTCGGCTTCAACCACTTCACCATCAACAAGTAATTCTGCAGTTTCACCTTCTTGAAGCTCACCAATCACAATACCTGGGGTACTGTCATCTGTTGGCTTGTCTACTGGGAAGTTGCCTTGTTCATCACCAACGTTGTCGTAGTACGCCGTTGGCGCTGCCGGAGCGGCATCGATCACCAATTGGATCGCATCACTTGGTTTACCCTTGTTGCCTTCCGCATCCACGATCACGTATTGAATGTCGTGTTCACCATTTTCCAGTGGCGCTTTCGGTGTCAAGGTACCTGTTTCTGCATCGTACTCGGCTTCAACCACTTCACCATCAACAAGTAATTCTGCAGTTTCACCTTCTTGAAGCTCACCAATCACAATACCTGGGGTACTGTCATCTGTTGGCTTGTCTACTGGGAAGTTGCCTTGTTCATCACCAACGTTGTCGTAGTACGCCGTTGGCGCTGCCGGAGCGGCATCGATCACCAATTGGATCGCATCACTTGGTTTACCCTTGTTGCCTTCCGCATCCACGATCACGTATTGAATGTCGTGTTCACCATTTTCCAGTGGCGCTTTCGGTGTCAAGGTACCTGTTTCTGCATCGTACTCGGCTTCAACCACTTCACCATCAACAAGTAATTCTGCAGTTTCACCTTCTTGAAGCTCACCAATCACAATACCTGGGGTACTGTCATCTGTTGGCTTGTCTACTGGGAAGTTGCCTTGTTCATCACCAACGTTGTCGTAGTACGCCGTTGGCGCTGCCGGAGCGGCATCGATCACCAATTGGATCGCATCACTTGGTTTACCCTTGTTGCCTTCCGCATCCACGATCACGTATTGAATGTCGTGTTCACCATTTTCCAGTGGCGCTTTCGGTGTCAAGGTACCTGTTTCTGCATCGTACTCGGCTTCAACCACTTCACCATCAACAAGTAATTCTGCAGTTTCACCTTCTTGAAGCTCACCAATCACAATACCTGGGGTACTGTCATCTGTTGGCTTGTCTACTGGGAAGTTGCCTTGTTCATCACCAACGTTGTCGTAGTACGCCGTTGGCGCTGCCGGAGCGGCATCGATCACCAATTGGATCGCATCACTTGGTTTACCCTTGTTGCCTTCCGCATCCACGATCACGTATTGAATGTCGTGTTCACCATTTTCCAGTGGCGCTTTCGGTGTCAAGGTACCTGTTTCTGCATCGTACTCGGCTTCAACCACTTCACCATCAACAAGTAATTCTGCAGTTTCACCTTCTTGAAGCTCACCAATCACAATACCTGGGGTACTGTCATCTGTTGGCTTGTCTACTGGGAAGTTGCCTTGTTCATCACCAACGTTGTCGTAGTACGCCGTTGGCGCTGCCGGAGCGGCATCGATCACCAATTGGATCGCATCACTTGGTTTACCCTTGTTGCCTTCCGCATCCACGATCACGTATTGAATGTCGTGTTCACCATTTTCCAGTGGCGCTTTCGGTGTCAAGGTACCTGTTTCTGCATCGTACTCGGCTTCAACCACTTCACCATCAACAAGTAATTCTGCAGTTTCACCTTCTTGAAGCTCACCAATCACAATACCTGGGGTACTGTCATCTGTTGGCTTGTCTACTGGGAAGTTGCCTTGTTCATCACCAACGTTGTCGTAGTACGCCGTTGGCGCTGCCGGAGCGGCATCGATCACCAATTGGATCGCATCACTTGGTTTACCCTTGTTGCCTTCCGCATCCACGATCACGTATTGAATGTCGTGTTCACCATTTTCCAGTGGCGCTTTCGGTGTCAAGGTACCTGTTTCTGCATCGTACTCGGCTTCAACCACTTCACCATCAACAAGTAATTCTGCAGTTTCACCTTCTTGAAGCTCACCAATCACAATACCTGGGGTACTGTCATCTGTTGGCTTGTCTACTGGGAAGTTGCCTTGTTCATCACCAACGTTGTCGTAGTACGCCGTTGGCGCTGCCGGAGCGGCATCGATCACCAATTGGATCGCATCACTTGGTTTACCCTTGTTGCCTTCCGCATCCACGATCACGTATTGAATGTCGTGTTCACCATTTTCCAGTGGCGCTTTCGGTGTCAAGGTACCTGTTTCTGCATCGTACTCGGCTTCAACCACTTCACCATCAACAAGTAATTCTGCAGTTTCACCTTCTTGAAGCTCACCAATCACAATACCTGGGGTACTGTCATCTGTTGGCTTGTCTACTGGGAAGTTGCCTTGTTCATCACCAACGTTGTCGTAGTACGCCGTTGGCGCTGCTGGTGGTACTTGTTCTGATGGTGAGTCAGTGTTGCTGCCTTCAGTATTGCCTGAATCAGTGTTTCCACCTTCAGTGTTATCTTCTACGGAATTAGTTTCTGAAGAACTCGATGAACTCCCCCCAATAGCTGCTGCCATCAACCCACTAACACCTACTGTACCAACAATCGGCCAAACACTAATAAATGAGCTTTCTGAATGACCATATAATAATGGCTCTATTTTATCTATCGGATTATAAGAAATCGTTTCAAAATCAAATAAAAATAATTCTGAGTTCTCATTTCTAAAAACAAGTGAGCTTTCTTCGATATTAAAGTTATCAATTACAATTTGTTCGCCATTTTTTAAAGTAATGATAGCTTTATTATCTAAATATTCAATTTTTTCAATATCTTCTATCTTTACATCAATTAAAACCACAGACTCTTCTTTTAGTTGGATTGCTTCTATATATTCTTTAATAAGTTTATTGCTACCGCCTGCTTTTGAGATGACTTGAACCTGCATAGGAAACCCCTGGAAATACATTTATTATTGAATTTATTAAACAATTTTTAAATTTATATTTCAAGCAATTGAATCACAAAATAAAAAATAAAAGCGATTCAAATCACACTGTAAAATTTTAGGCCAACATATTGAATTTATAGATATTTCATATACGTAAATAAAATATTAGATATAATAATCTTATAAATATTTAATAAATAATATATTTTTCATTTATAAATATATTTTTTTAAATTTACGCTCTGATTCATTCTTTAGTCTAATACTTGATTAGTTCAATAAATGTAGCAAACGTCATTTGCTTTTATGTCTTTTATTAAAGATTTAACAAATTTGTAAGACCTTTCATAGCGTTTGTTATGAAATGTCAGCTCTCAGCCTATTTCTCCAAAATCTTCCTAATATATTTTTTCTGCCTATAACCTCAAACAATGGAACTGAAAAAATATGAATCATTATCCTGAAACCCCAAATTCTACTGAAACTCAAGAACATCAACCTGGCGTACAAACACGCATGGATCCTGAACCGGAAATCATCAAACCAAACTATAAAGGCAGCGAAAAATTAAAAGGAAAAGTGGCATTAATTACTGGCGGAGACAGTGGTATTGGACGCTCCGTTTCTGTCCTGTTTGCCCGTGAAGGTGCCGATATCGCAATTTGCTATCTGGATGAAGACCAAGATGCGCAGGACACTAAAAAGCTGGTCGAAGCAGAGGGACAGCGCTGCCTACTTATAAAATGTAACTTGCAACAACCCTCTGAAATTCAGGATCTGGTTAAACAGACCATTCAGGAATTTAAAACCATTAACATTTTGGTAAATAATGCGGGCGTTCAGTACCCACAAATAAGCATTACCGATATTTCTCCCGAACAACTGAATAAGACATTTAATGTCAATATCCTGAGTATGTTCCATTTAACACAGGCCGTGCTGCCACATATGCAGGCTGGCTACAGCATTATTAATACCACGAGTATTACCAGCTATCATGGTCATGATGAGCTGATTGATTATTCCAGTACCAAAGGTGCGATTACTTCTTTTACCCGCAGCCTCTCCACCAGCCTGCTCAAACAGAAGACCGGAATTCGAGTCAATGGCGTTGCTCCAGGTCCAATCTGGACACCACTTATTCCAAGTAGTTTTGATGCAGAAACCCTCAAAGAGTTTGGCAAGGACACGCCGATGGGCCGTATGGGGCAACCGAGCGAAGTGGCCCCTGCCTATTTATTTTTAGCTAGTGATGAAGCCAGCTATATTTCTGGTCAGGTCATTCATGTGAACGGTGGCAGCATTATTAATGGTTAAAATGAGTAAAAGATAACGGTCTATGTCTATATAGGTCGTTATCTTTTATTTGAAGTCTTATATGAAATTAATAGTGAGTCCTACCCACAATTAAAAATATTTAAACACTAAAACATTTCCCAACAAATCCTGACAGTTACTTACCCTGTATAAATTCAGTCCTTGCTATAGTCATTTTCACAACTATTCGGATTGAGGATTAGGTCATGCCTAGAGGTGATAAATCGGCTTATACCGATAAACAGAAACGCCAAGCAAAACATATTGAAGACAGTGAAATAGATCAAGGACGTTCTCAAGAAGATGCTGAACGTATTGCCTGGTCAACCGTCAATAAACAGGATGGTGGCGGCAAGAAAAAGAAAAGTGATAAATAGCTGCCGATTAGAATAGTGTTAAGAAACGCCGATCTAAGACACCCCATTTAAATCAAGCTTTTATTTCAACCGGCTTTATATTTTCCTATTCAAAAAAACGACATCATTTCAGGTATTCCTATGAAAATTCTAATTGTTCTAACTTCACATGATCAACTGGGAGAAACTGGTGAAAAAACTGGTTTCTGGCTGGAAGAACTGGCTGCACCTTATTATCGTTTTATTGATGCCGGTGCCGAAGTCATACTTGCCTCACCCAAAGGTGGTCAACCACCGCTCGATCCAAAAAGTGGCACTCAAGATGCACAGACTGAAGCTACCCGGCGTTTTGAGGCAGATGAGCAAGCCATGCGAGCATTGGCGAAAACTGTGCCCTTAAGTGAAGTAAATATTGAGGACTTTGATGCAGTGTTCTATCCAGGTGGTCATGGGCCCTTATGGGATTTAGCGAATGATGAAAACTCGATCCGTTTAATTCAACAAACTTTACAATCCCACAAACCGGTTGCACTGGTCTGTCATGCGCCAGGCGTATTAAAAAATGTTCAAGATGCTAAAGGCAAACCGGTTGTTGCTGGAAAAAATGTCACTGGCTTTAGCAACAGTGAAGAAACCACTGTCGGGCTGACCAATATTGTGCCTTTCTTGGTAGAAGATACGCTTAAGGAAAATGGTGGAAATTACTCTAAAGCTAAAGACTGGCATGTGCATGTTCAGCAGGATGGTTTATTAATTACCGGTCAAAATCCGGCTTCTTCTGCAGCAACAGCAGATGCCTTATTAAAGTTATTAAAATAATGCTTAAAATAAAATATCTCCAATAAATAACGCCTGATTAGTGCAAATCAGGAGTTATTTATTGTCTAGCGAACAGGTAAATTTGAATATTTCTTCAGGATAAAATCATTTTCAAATTTAAGGTACATCAAAAGGTGACGGATCCCAGGTACCACGTTCCAATTCCCTTAATTTAAACCACACATGCACCGATTCCCGCTCAAAGTTACGCATCGCATAACTATATAGTTTTTCTGGAATTGGCACCTGATAACTGATCAAGCGATGCAACATAAAACCCAGATCAAAATCAGCAATACTCCACTGGGAACCAATCCATACATCACCAATCAAAGACTCTGCGACACGAACCAGTCGATCGACCTCTGCCTGGGTATTACGGTCTGGAATAAATTGCTGTGGTGGTGGCTGAAAAATCCCGGTTGATGGCATATTTTCACGAATCAAGCCAAAATCCGATTTAACTAGCAACTGCGCGGCACGACATCTGGCACGGGCATAAATATCTTTTGGGTAAATAACAGGATACTCTGGCGCAGGAAACAGCTCATCCAGGAATTCAGTGATCGCCATTGATTCAAAAATCGACCCATTATCCACGGTTAAACAAGGAATTTTCCCGCTTTTACACACGCGCAAATAGGTATCTGACTTGTTCTCCCCCTTATCCAGGTCGATTTTAACTTCCTGAAACTCAACTCGCTTTTCTCTGAGGGCCACAAAAGCTGACATGGCATAGGGACTGATTCTTTTTCGATCAATATACAGGCTAAGACGTTGCATAGTGAGGCTCCTCATGATGGAGTTGTTATAAGGAATGGAGTTCTATGCGCATTGCATAAGATGATCATTTCAATCTATACCTAAATGTCGATCAACAATAGCAGAGTATCTTTACAGAATTTAATCAATTGCAAACAAGTGCTATTTTGGTGCAGTAGCACACTGATTTATATAAAACTTTTCAAGGCATTAGATTCGCGCTAAATTAAATCATTTCCTTAATTTGACACGACCATGCTTAATTTTGATGAGTTTCCTGACACCGTCTATGCAATCCAACATCTCGCCTTTGAAGACCTTGGGGCTTGGGAAGATGTTTTTTATCAGCTCGGCTTGCGGGTACGCTATTTTGAAGTCGGTGTGGATGACCTGACCAAGGCCTATGAACACAAAGGTTTAACCGTCATTTTAGGCGGTCCTATCGGAGTCTATGAAACTGAGGACTACCCTTTTTTACAACAAGAAATAGACTTACTAAAAGTACGCTTAGAACAGAATTTACCGACTTTAGGCATCTGTCTAGGCGCACAACTGATTGCACATGCTTTGGGTGCGAAAGTTTATGCGGGTCATGTCAAAGAAATCGGCTGGTCTAAACTAACTTTAACCCAAGTCAAAAATAATCCACTCGTTGTTTTGGAAAATACTGAAGTACTGCATTGGCATGGCGATACTTTTGACCTCCCAGTTCAGGCGGAACTATTAGCAAGCTCTGCCCTGTATCCGAATCAGGCTTTCCGTGTCGGTGAAAATATTTTGGCCCTGCAATTCCATCCTGAAGTCGCAGCAGATAGTCTTGAAAAATGGCTGATTGGGCATACCTGTGAGCTGCGTAAAGCCGGGATCAATATTCCTGCATTACGTGCTGAAAGCCAGAAATTTGCTTCAGTTTTAGAGTCTACATCGGGGCAAATTGTTCAGCAATTTATGGATAATCTGCAAAGCAGCTAATTTTTTGATTTGATTCAATGATAAAAAGCACCCAATCGGGTTAATGCCAGTCAGTTAAGAGATTGACTGGCTTTTTCTTGGGTATTTTTGAGGTTTTCCTTTTACAACCCTTGGATAACTCCTCACTCTTCTCTCAGGTATAACATACCGATTAGATTTCTCCATTAAACTTTCCAGATGTTTGGGTAGATTACCTGCAGAAGCCAAAGAGTCGAATCTGAGTAAATTAAGAAGGGCAATAGATGCAATATGAAAACTGATCCTCAACGGGCTTACTTTGGCACGTTGAGCCATATATTTCATTTGTCTTCTTAGAACATTATAAGCAATCAAGACACCCCATAATTCTTGATAAATTAAGTCTGGCTGTTTGCTCCTTAAGTGCTTACCTTCCTGTAAATTGCTTTTAATTTCTCGGTAACACATTTCAATTTCCCAACGCTGAGCATATAACTTTGCCAAGGCTATAAGTGGGTATGTCTTTGAATCTAATAATGAAGTAATGTAACGTCTGATTTTTCCTGCCTGCTCAACTTCAATTAAACGTGCTTCCCAGTAATCTCCTAATGCTGGATTAAGTTTTTTGGCTCTTGCTGATATTGGCATCCTGATATGAAAATCATGTGGGGAATTCCGTTTAATTATGTCATAACGTAAATTATCTTTAGCTCGCATAAGCCAATGGCTTGATTCTCCACGTGTTTGCCAGCCTATTAAAAAATCAGCAGAGAAATAAGCTCGATCAAACAAAGTAATACTTTGTGCTGGAGGAGATAATTGATTTGCTAATGTGAGTTCACCTTGATCCATACTGCCTATTTGGGCATCTATGATTTCATGAGTATTGGTATTCACTAGACACGTGGCTCTAACTTGTGGGTAAGGTGCTACAGCAGTTTTACCTTTAGATGAGCCAAAATGATTAAAATTCTCCTTGGTCAGTGGCATAGACCAAACCACCCCGTCAACAGCACATACACTAAGACCTTGAAAGGTTGAATATTGTTGTTGTGATTCATCAAACCATGCTTGGCTGATTAAGGAGAATAAGGCGGCTAAAGGTTCTCGACCTAAACGTTGTCGAGCTTGGACAGCTGCACTAGGAACACAATAATCTGTTGTAACCTGAGTTCGATGAAATCCACTTAACCTTTTAGCATATTTTGGAAAGTTGGCTTATTGGGGTTCAAACAATAAGCCACTACAGCAGCCATGATATTCACCATGAAGTTATTTACCGAACGATGACGTGAATGTTCAAGTTGATGTAAATTTTTTAATTGATCATTCACTGTTTCGATCAATCCTCTTCTGCAAAGTAATTGTTTTTCTTCTTCAGTTTGGATGGGTTTATTTTTCATATTCCGACGTGATGGGGTCAATATTTTCAGTCCTCTTGCTGCTAAAGCTTCGGCTTTTGCTTTGCTCAAATAGCCTTTGTCTCCGAGTAGGATCCCTTTTAATTCTTGAGTTAAAGATTCTAATATAGCAACATCATGAACATTTCCCGATGTCAGCTTGAGATTAATAATTTCACCTAAATTATTGATAACGAGATGTAATTTAAAACCATAAAACCAACCCGTACTACTTTTTCCACGACCGGCCAAGCCTTTAAATACACGATGCCTTTTAATCCGAAGATTATGGCAAACTACCAATTTAGTGGAGTCAATGATACTGATTCCCGTATCTTTTCCTTTCACCTGATGGAAGAAACAACTCAGAGCTTGCAAACAACGGGGCATGATTTCAATAAATCGGTTGTAGCTAAGCAGTTTAGGAAAAGCAGATTTCCAGAATGGAACGATCATTTGGCAATAAAAATATTTGAAGAATCTCAAACCGGATTGATGAAATAAAATGACAATGGTCATTGCTTCAGACAAGCTTAAAGCTGACTTTTTCAACCTGGTTTTTTGATTAGAAATTAAAGCTTTCTCTAAAGATTCATTAAATTTTTTGCAGAAATCATCCAAAATACAAAATAATTCGGTAATATGATCCATTGAGAAGCCTTGTTTTATAACATTTTGTCTTGAGAACCAATATGTTACAAAAACAGGGCTTTTTTTCTACTCTTTTTTTATATCGAACTCAGGTTGTTGTACCAAACACGAGTTTTAATTGTTCTACCACATAGCTGATGGGTTGATTGCGAAACAAGGCAAGCCCAAGAACAAGCCAAACCACGTGCTCAGCAGGTAATTTTCTCCTTCTGATCGATGCCTTACCTGTTTGATGCAGAGATGTTTCAATCCAATTTAAGTCAATAAGTTCACAAAAATGGCTAAGTGATGGGAGAGCATGTTCAAGAGTGGATTCTAAATGTTCAGATAAAGACATAAAAAAATGAGCGTATTTACATACACTCATTTTTACTACATTTTTCTAATATTTGCTTAACTGACTGGCATTACCCAATCGGGTGCTTTTTTATTGGTTTAGTTCTTTTTCGGAGCCGGCACAGAAGCTTCAGTCGTGATATTCACAGTAATCTTATCACCGACATTTGGTACATATGCCCCTACACCAAATGCAGAACGGTCAAATGAAGTCGTTGCATTAAAACCAACCGTTTGCAGCTTAGTCATTGGGTGTACGCCCTGTTTATTTAACACTGCATCCAGCACCACTGGCTTAGTCACGCCTTTCACTGTGAGATCACCAGTAATTTTATATTTGTTTTTGCCTAAAGCTTGAACCTTGGTACTTTTAAAGGTGATATTTGGATATTTCGCAACATCAAAAAATTCTGCGCTTTGAATATGCTCATCCAGTGCTTTGACATTAGTATTGATACTGGATACTGGAATTGTGACATTCACAGATGAATTGGCAGGTTTTTCATTATCGACATTAATGGTGCCCTGAATATCGCTAAAGTTGGCATAAGGCGTAGAAAAGCCAAAGTGACTCCAGCTAAATACGGTCGCAGTGTGTCCCGGATCAATGGTATAAGCCACTGGTTTTGCCATGGAGAATGTTGCTACAGTAGCCAAAGTCAGGCCCACAGCCAAAGTTATTAATTTCATGTCATAACCCTCTGTTTTGAATAGGTTCTAATCTAGCTGAATTGGAATTATTTACATCGCTAAAGATAGAACGATTTGTTGCATGCATGGAACGGTAAAATTGTAAGCAGAATGACTCTGCCGATATCAGGTCATCTTGTATTGAATAAATCCGGTTTTCTTTGCCACCCGATCATATAATTGCTGGGCTGTTGTATTGGTCTCATGCGTCAACCAATAAATCCGATCACAACCACGCTGTTTTGCATGTTGATATACCTGTTCAATCAAAGCCCTTGCTACGCCTCGCCCACGAAAATCAGCATGGATATATAAATCCTGTAAATAGGCATACGGCGTCAACATCCAGCAACTGTCATGTTCAATCACATGCACAATGCCCACCACTTGCTGATCGAGGATGATAGCAAAGCCATAGATATGCTCAAGCTCGAGACTGCTTAGCTTTTGCCAGGTATTCTGATTTAATTGATCCGAGAGTTTAGTCTGGTAAAAAGTTTGATAATCTTGTCAGAGTGGTAGCCATTCCTGCTGACTAATCTTTTCCAAAGGAACAACCTGAATTTGTTCTTGTATCATTGTTATAGATGCTTTTATTAAAAGTGATTAAATCAGCTTAGGCTATTTTTAATGCAAAAGTAAGTTCTTAGATTTCCAAATTTACTGAAAAGATATCTGACAAAAACAAAAAAGCCCCGATTGGGGCTATTTGAGTTTTCAGCTTAGAGCTTTTCTACCAAGATGCGGTCAACCTGTTTTAAACCAGAATGTTTTTCATGATTCTTACGACGGATCTTGATGATCTTTTCTTCCGCCATTTCTTGCAGTAACAGCTCTACTGCCATCATGGCTTCCAGTGGCAGGTCCTGACCAATCCACTTCTGTTCACCTGCATCCATTAAAGTAATTTCATCGTTAATTTGCTCATATAAACTCATGTTCATCTCACTTTTTTGCAATCAACCATGGGGAGAACTTTTCAGCTGTTGATGCATGGAATAGCTGAAAAGACAAAACAAAAGACGCCCCAAAACTGGGGCGTCCTCGAAAAGCTGTTTAATCGAGTGATTAAGCAGTAATTTCTTTCACTGCTGCGACAACTGCCTCAGTTGTAATACCGAAGTGTTTAAACAGGTCTTTAGCAGGCGCTGATTCACCATAAGTGGTCATACCGATCACACGACCGTCTAGACCGACAAATTTCCACCAGTAATCTACATGCGCAGCTTCAACAGCAACACGTGCACGGATGTTTGATGGAAGAACCGCTTCACGGTAAGTAGCATCCTGTTTCATGAATTCTTCAGCACATGGCATAGAAACCACACGTACACCTTCAAGCTGTGCGTGAGCTGCCATTGCCAGTTCAACTTCAGAACCAGTGGCGATGATGATCGCTTTCAGTTCGCCTTTTTCTTCAGCCAATACATAACCACCTTTGGCAATGTTCTCAATTTGTGCTTGAGTACGGGTTTGGAAAGGCAGGTTTTGACGAGAGAAGATCAACGCAGTTGGGCCTTCGCTACGCAGCAGCGCAGATTTCCAAGACACTGCAGCTTCAACAGTGTCACATGGACGCCATGTATTCAGGTTTGGTGTACCACGTAAAGATGCGATTTGTTCAACTGGCTGGTGAGTTGGACCATCTTCACCCAAGCCAATAGAGTCGTGAGTGTAAACATGAATCACGCGTTGTTTCATCAGTGCTGACATACGGACTGCATTACGCGCATATTCCATAAACATCAGGAATGTTGCGACGTAAGGAATGAAACCGCCGTGTAATGCAACACCGTTGGCGATCGCAGTCATACCGAACTCACGTACGCCGTAGTGTACGTAGTTACCCGCAGGATCAGATTCTACGCCTTTTGCCCCTTTCCATAAAGTCAGGTTAGAACCTGCAAGGTCAGCAGAACCACCTAAGATTTCTGGAAGTTCAGGAGCAAATGCCTGAATCGCAGCCTGGCTTGCTTTACGGGTTGCCACTGTTTCAGCTTTGGCATTTACTTCAGCAATGTAAGCGTCTGCTTTAGCAACGAAATCAGCTGGAAGTTCACCAGACAGACGGCGTTTCAGTTCAGCTGCTTCAGTTGGATATTTCGCTGCATATGCTGCAAAAGTTTCGTTCCAAGCTGCTTCAGCTGCTTTACCTTTTTCTTTTGCATCCCAAGCTGCATAAACGTCAGCAGGAATTTCAAATGGACCTTCAGTCCAGCCCAGTGCTTCACGAGTTAATACGATTTCGTCATTACCCAATGGCGCACCGTGGCAGTCCTCTTTACCTTGTTTGTTCGGAGAACCTAAACCGATAATGGTTTTACAGATGATCAGGGTTGGTTTAGCAGTTTCAGCTTTTGCTTCAATAGTTGCCTGACGGATAGCATCGCTATCGTGACCGTCAACTTTAATCACTTGCCAGCCGTAAGACTTGAAGCGTTGCTCTGTATCGTCAGAGAACCAGCCTTCTACTTCACCATCAATAGAAATACCATTGTCATCATAGTAAACAACCAGTTTACCCAGACCCAAAGTACCGGCCAATGAACATGCTTCGTGAGAAATACCTTCCATCAGACAGCCATCGCCTAGGAAGCAATACGTGTAGTGGTCAACAACTTTAATGTCATCTTTATTGAATTGAGCAGCAAGCGTTTTTTCAGCCAGGGCAAAACCAACCGCGTTTGCGATCCCTTGGCCTAAAGGACCAGTGGTGGTTTCAACACCTGGTGCATAGCCCAATTCTGGGTGACCAGGCGTTTTAGAATGTAATTGACGGAATGATTTCAAATCTTCGATTGAAAGATCATAGCCCGTTAAATGAAGAAGTGCATATTGCAGCATTGAGCCGTGACCGTTAGACAATACAAAGCGGTCGCGGTTTGCCCAATTCGGGTTAGTTGGATTGTGGCTTAAAAATTCACGCCAAACCACATCAGCGATGTCTGCCATCCCCATCGGAGCACCTGGATGTCCTGAGTTTGCTTTTTGCACAGCATCCATTGCCAATACACGAATTGCGTTTGCAACACGACGTTCATTAAGCGGGGTTGTCATAAATCAGAGTCCAAATAATTCAGAAATAGAAATTGATGAAAAAGACTTTCAAAACTGCTGCATATTGTCTTAAAAAAACGACGAGGGGTAAAGTGCAGCCTACAATATTTATCACTTTATTGTGGTTTGGATTCGTTATCGTACATTTAATCTACAGTATAAGCCTATAAAGTAACTGATCTCTGCCCTTTTATTAGTATAAAAACTCTATTTTACATATAGTTAAATACTGATTCTGGTTTTAAAATATTCAAATTATTTGTAAATAAATTCGCTCTACAACTACCTGCTTATCACCTTGACTGATTCAATTATTATTTCATATCACTAATCGGACTAAACAGTTTTAAAGCTCAACTGCATTTTCACTTTTCTGGATCTAAAGTTTTTAAAAAATGTTCTTGGTGGAAATACAGACTTTCTTACACTTGATATGAGCCATAACTTTAAAATTTGATGAATCAATCAAGCAAAAGTAGCTTAAATTAGATGCGCGAAAACTATGATTGATATACACCTTCTCAGATCAACCAAACTAGATTTAACCTGAGTTCGATATAAAAAAGAGTAGAAAAAAAGCCCTGTTTTTGTAACATATTGGTTCTCAAGACAAAATGTTATAAAACAAGGCTTCTCAATGGATCATATTACCGAATTATTTTGTATTTTGGATGATTTCTGCAAAAAATTTAATGAATCTTTAGAGAAAGCTTTAATTTCTAATCAAAAAACCAGGTTGAAAAAGTCAGCTTTAAGCTTGTCTGAAGCAATGACCATTGTCATTTTATTTCATCAATCCGGTTTGAGATTCTTCAAATATTTTTATTGCCAAATGATCGTTCCATTCTGGAAATCTGCTTTTCCTAAACTGCTTAGCTACAACCGATTTATTGAAATCATGCCCCGTTGTTTGCAAGCTCTGAGTTGTTTCTTCCATCAGGTGAAAGGAAAAGATACGGGAATCAGTATCATTGACTCCACTAAATTGGTAGTTTGCCATAATCTTCGGATTAAAAGGCATCGTGTATTTAAAGGCTTGGCCGGTCGTGGAAAAAGTAGTACGGGTTGGTTTTATGGTTTTAAATTACATCTCGTTATCAATAATTTAGGTGAAATTATTAATCTCAAGCTGACATCGGGAAATGTTCATGATGTTGCTATATTAGAATCTTTAACTCAAGAATTAAAAGGGATCCTACTCGGAGACAAAGGCTATTTGAGCAAAGCAAAAGCCGAAGCTTTAGCAGCAAGAGGACTGAAAATATTGACCCCATCACGTCGGAATATGAAAAATAAACCCATCCAAACTGAAGAAGAAAAACAATTACTTTGCAGAAGAGGATTGATCGAAACAGTGAATGATCAATTAAAAAATTTACATCAACTTGAACATTCACGTCATCGTTCGGTAAATAACTTCATGGTGAATATCATGGCTGCTGTAGTGGCTTATTGTTTGAACCCCAATAAGCCAACTTTCCAAAATATGCTAAAAGGTTAAGTGGATTTCATCGAACTCAGGTTAGATTTATGAAAGGCAAAAAATAGCCCAAACACGTATTCATCCTTTATATATCAATTTTTCAAATACTGTTATTCAAATAAAAACGAATTAAATTGAAACAATTTCAGCCAATTTTACCGTTCAAACCTAGTCCTCTGGCGCAACACGATGTAACATATCGGGTCTTTAAAATTAACTGTGATAGGACTATGCGCGAGTACGCTGTATTTACCTCGGAATCTGTAAGCGAAGGCCATCCAGATAAAATGGCTGACCAAATCAGTGATGCTATCTTGGATGCAATCTTAAAAGAAGACCCATATGCGCGGGTTGCTTGTGAAACGCTTGTAAAAACGGGTGCTGTTGTACTTGCCGGTGAAATCACAACAACTGCAAATGTTGACTTCGAAGCGATTGTACGTAAAACCGTAAATGGCATCGGTTATCACCATTCTGATCTTGGCTTTGACGGTTCAACCTGTGCCGTAATCAACATGATCGGTAAACAGTCTCCTGAAATCGCTCAGGGTGTTGACCGTCAAAAACCTGAAGATCAAGGTGCCGGTGACCAGGGTCTGATGTTCGGTTATGCCAGCCGTGAAACTGACGTGTTAATGCCTGCACCAATTTCTTATGCACACCGCTTGATGGAAAAACAGGCTGAGTTACGTCGTAATGGTACCCTGCCTTGGTTACGCCCTGATGCAAAAAGCCAAGTGACATTCGCGTATGAAAATGGCATGCCGGTACGTCTGGATGCCGTAGTACTTTCTACCCAGCACGATCCTGAAATTACACAAGCTGATTTGAAAGAAGCTGTGATTGAAGAGATCGTGAAGAAAATCATTCCTGCTGAAATGTTCCATGCAGATACCAAATTCCACATCAACCCAACCGGTATGTTTGTGATCGGTGGTCCTGTAGGTGACTGTGGTCTGACTGGCCGTAAAATCATTGTCGATACTTACGGTGGTATGGCACGTCACGGTGGTGGCGCTTTCTCTGGTAAAGATCCTTCAAAAGTGGACCGTTCAGCTGCGTATGCTGGCCGTTATGTTGCGAAAAACATCGTTGCTGCTGGCTTGGCTGATAAATGTGAAATCCAGGTGTCTTATGCAATTGGTGTTGCAGAGCCAACTTCGATTTCAATCAACACTTTCAATACTGGTAAAGTTTCTGATGAACTGATCATTCAATTGGTTCGTGAACACTTTGACCTGCGTCCATACGGCATTACCCGTATGTTGAATCTGTTACAGCCAATGTATAAGCAAACTGCGGCTTATGGTCACTTTGGCCGTCAAGGTTCTGATACGGCCTTTACTTGGGAAAAAACAGATAAAGTTGAAGCACTGCGCGTATCTGCCGGTCTGTAATTTTTCAGCTCTAAAAAGCCTGCTTTATGCAGGCTTTTTTGTTTTCAGCGTTTTCCAAATGGTTGACAACTTTTACACGAAAGCCACATTTTTTAGCATTCTGAAGCACGTGATTCCGATACTATCTTGTTATTCAATGATCTATGACAACAAAAGGAAAAACACAATGAATAAACTTCTTATTGCTTTAGGTTTGACGGCCACAGTTGCTTTGGTTGGCTGTAGCAAGGAAAAACAGCCTGAGACAGGTGCGACCACCGGTGAACATTTAGAAAATGCAGCTGAACAGGCAGGTCATGACATTTCAGATGCCACCAATCATGCTGCAGACGAAACCGCAGTCGCTGCCGATAATGCCGCGGACAATGCCAAAGAAGCAGCTGCAAACGCTAAAGAAGCTGCCAAAGATGCGACTGCAGCCGTGGCTGGTTCAGTTGAAGAGGGTGCCGCAAATGTCCGTGAAAAAGCGGAAAATTAATTCAGCAATCACTTATTCTGAGTTGAATATTTACTAATAAAAAGCCTGCCCAGTTGCAGGCTTTTTCATTCATTCGACTTATCCAAGATAAAAAGTTCTTCATAAAATAGACTTTTTATGCTTGTTTCGTTTTTTATAGAGCAGCCTTCAGGTTACAGCCATAATTCATGACCTGCTGTACCTGGCGGTAGCTGGTATAGCGATCCAGAATAAAGGTGTAGAATTGGTCAGCACTGGAGAAATCAGCTTTCAGGTTTTCTTTTTCTGCGTTTGGCAATTTCACAGTATTAAGCAGATTTAGATTGTGATGCCCCAGACGATACATTTCGGCAAAATAGCCATTCATCATGTCACAGTAGGCAATTTTTGTGGGCTTTAATGCGGTACTGGCCACTAAATGCTGGTTCAGGGTTTGTAGATTATTCACATCCAGTGGAAACTGATGGGCAAAGGCAATACTTTCTACTTTTTTAAACTGAGCAAAATCCGTTGCCAGTTTCTGGTTGAGCGCTTCAAAACGCTGCTGTAATTCCTGAGCAGATTGTACCTGATATTGCTTTGGATCAACCTCAGCTTTCTGTGCTTCCTCTGAACATGCCACCAACATCAAACCAAGAGCCAAAGTACCCAGCCATACCTTCATCAATGCATCACTCAAGCAAAAAACAAAACGTTCTGATTATGCCTGAAATAATGGCAAAATGTGTTTCAAAGTACTTTCTCATTCATATAACGCCAGTAGCGTTTCGGCACATACTGAATATGCAATTTCATGTTCAGGCGCGCTTGAATATTTACACTTTGAAAATAATCCTTCAACAATTGGTCATACAATACTTCTTCATCATCCAGCTCGATGCTAAAGTCCTGACTGTGTCCAATCCTTGCCTGCGGATCAATGGCTTCGGCATTCATTTCCACCTGATGCACCTGCTCTAGATCATAATAAATGCCATATTGACGCGGCTCGTCATAGATCAACCATGCCTGATCCTGATAACGCTCCTTAAAATGCCGGGTGATGATCGGCAGTACATTAAAATCCGGTTTCACCAGACTCAAAAACAGACCATCCTTACATTTTTTAAAGCGCACAAAAGCTTCCATGCGATGCTTTTCGCGACCGACCTGTTTCGCCCATTGTGACATACCAATCACCGCAGCATGACCATAGTCCTGATCGACCGGATGCTGGTTTTGAAATACATATACGGCAAAATCAAATAAATTCTGGAAAGCCTGTTCCTGCTCGGACAGGAAAGCAAAATAAAAGGCTCTTAAACTGGCAGATAAGATTTTCTGCTTCAGCCCTTGCCAGACCCGCTGGCCATATTCCTCATTGGATGCCACGTGAATAAACTCATCAAACAGGCCATTTTGTGCATGCGGATTGGCAGTAACGCTAACCTCATATTCCTTAAAGGCAAACGCACGAAAAATACAGCTCAGTAAGCCCGTCATGCTGCCATCAAAACAGTAACGTGCCATCAGAAGCCAAATCCCAGTTGTGGTGATAACTGCTATTGATATTTGGAATTACCGGAAAGCAGAATCTGCTGACGGATTTGATACGATTGCTGTTCCTTTTTAAATTTTGGCGTATCGGCACAGCGGATAAAATGCTGGGCACGGTTATAGGCCACACCTATCCGTTTCAGCTGATCAATATGAATCTGGCCGAAACGGCGAGCCTGTACTATTTTTTTCGCTGATCGCACCCCAATCCCCGGCACACGCAGAATCATTTTGTAATCTGCGCGGTTGATATCGACTGGAAATGCTTCCGGATGGCGTAATGCCCAACTCAGTTTTGGATCAATATCCAGTTCCAAATTCGGATGCTGATCATCCACAATTTCATCCGCGGCAAAGCCATAAAACCGCATCAGCCAGTCGGACTGATACAGCCGGTTTTCCCGTAATAATGGCGGTGCTGAACCGACTGCCGGTAGGGCTTTTTCTTGCTCATTAATGGGAATATAGCCAGAGAAATAAACACGTTTCAGTTTAAATTCCTTGTAATGCCGATCCGCCATCAAAATAATGTCTTTGTCGGTTTCCTGATGTGCGCCGACCACCATCTGTGTGGTCTGCCCTGCTGGTACAAACTTTGGTACCGACTTAATGATTTTCGATTCATCTTTGATCTGGATCAGACGATCTCGGACAATGCCCAGATCTTTCTGCACTTCGGCATGGCTTTTTTCCGGTGCAAATTTCCTTAACCCTGCTTCGGTCGGCATTTCCAGATTGATGCTCATCCGGTCTACATATAGTCCTGCTTCGGTAATACTTTCCTGTGAAGCTCCGGGGATGGTTTTGAGATGGATATAGCCATTAAAATTTTCTTCCAGCCGCAGTTTTTTCACCACCTGTAGCATACGCTCCATGGTGTAATCCGCCGATTTAAAAATTCCGGAACTGAGAAACAGACCTTCAATATAATTGCGGCGATAGAAGTTCATAGTCAGATCAACCACTTCCTGCACGGTAAAAGCTGCACGTTTAACATCATTGGAACGGCGCGATACACAATAGGCACAGTCATAAATACAGACATTGGAAAACAGAATTTTCAACAAGGAAACACAACGCCCGTCTTCGGTATAGCTATGACAGATGCCGTTTCCGGTATTGCCAAGTCCTTTGTCTTTATTTTTACGATTGCTGCCACTTGAAGAACAGGATACGTCATATTTGGCAGCATCATCTAAAATCTGCAGCTTTTCACGGATACGATCAGACATGAGTTGGAATGTTTTAAGCAAAATCTTATTAAAAATTGATCAGATGCTGTCACTTGGTTCAGAGATCCTTTTAGCGTCAAACGATGTCGCCTTAAATGTAATCTAATTGTAACGATCTTCAATTATTTCAAAACAAAATAACCAATATGAATTGCTTAATTTTCAAGGCGAAGGCAAAGTAAAAGAATCACAAGGAGCAACGTCATGTCTTTATTGGAAAAATTAGGCATCAAACATCCGATTTTATTAGCACCAATGGCCGGGGTTTCTACACCAGAACTCGCTGCCGAAGTTTCCAACCAATGCGCCTTGGGTTCATTGGGATTGGGAGCTAGCAGTGTAGAATCGGCGCGTGAACAGATTCTGCAAACTCAGAAACTGACGGACCAACCATTTCAGGTCAACTTTTTCTGCCATAAGTCTGAACCGCTGGATGAGAAACTGGCGGAAGCCTGGATTGCCCAATTTAAGGACAAGTTTGCTGAATACGGGGCCGAAGCACCGAAAACCCTGAAATGTATTTACCCAAGTTTTAGGGACAATGATCATTATTTGAACCTTGTACTGGAAACCAAACCTAAAGCGGTGAGCTTTCATTTCGGTATTCCGCTGCCACATCAGGTACAGGCACTTAAAGAAGCTGGAATTCTTACCATGGTTTCAGCCACCAATCTGGCCGAAGCGCGTGCCATTGAAGCTGCAGGCATTGATATTGTGATTGCACAAGGTATTGAAGCCGGCGGACATCGCGGCATTTTCAATACCAAATTTGATGCTTCTGTGAAAACTTCCAACCTAATCAAGCTGATCAAGCAGTATTGCTCCCTGCCGATCGTTGCTGCAGGTGGCATTATGGATGGCTATCAGGCCCGCCAGATGCTGGACTTCGGTGCTGAAGCCGTGCAACTTGGTACCGCCTTTGTTCAGTGCAAAACCTCAAATGCCAATGACGCCTATCGCAAAGCGCTTTTATCCAAACCACTGACTCAAGTAACTGCGAGTATTTCTGGCCGTCCAGCACGTGGCATCATTAACCATTGGCATCGCGACATTGATACGCCCGATCGCCTGGATGTACCAGGTTACCCCTATACCTATGATCTGGCCAAGCAGCTGCATGCTGCTGCAGTCAAACATGGTGATCATGGCTACGGCGCCTTCTGGGCAGGCTCTAATTCGGCACAGATCCGTGAAATGGAAGCCTCTGATTTGATCAATCAGCTCATCCTTGAAATGAAACAGCAACCTTAATATTGTATGCAAATAAAAAACCTCTCATTGCGAGAGGTTTTTTCTTATGCGCCTAAATTAATGGGTTGCACGATTCCAGGCATCCTTCACTGCCTGTTTCGCCTGTTCCCAGTTCAAACGGGATTCACCTTTAGCCTGCTCCCATTTAGTTCGCAAGTCTGGCTCTGCCTGGTCAAAATCTACATTGTTGTAGTTCGCACGGTTCTCATAACCCAATCGATAAGCACCACGATAGTCGCGATCATAGTCCAGATCACCATGAATACTACGAGTCTCATTATAATATGGAGTCTGGGTGTAGCGTTCACGCCAATAGTTATCATCATTATCCCGTAATCGTTCTGATCCGGACAGGGCTGCGCCTTCTGATGAGTCAGTTGTACGATTCCAAGCATCCTTGACTGCCTGTTTGGCATGTTCCCAAGTCAAGCGGGATTCACCTTTGGCTTGTTCCCATTTGGTATGCAGGTCGGGTTCAGCCTGATCAAAATCTACATTATTGTAGTTCGCGCGGTTCTCATAACCCAATCGATAAGCGCCACGATAGTCACGATCATAATCTAGATCACCATGGATACTACGAGTCTCATTATAATATGGGGTTTGGGTATAGCGTTCACGCCAGTAATCGTCGTCATTATCTTGTAATTTTTCTGAGCCTGACAGCGCCACACCTTCCGGCGTATCAATGGTCGGCTCAGATGCTTCTGCCATTTCATTACCAGCAAGACCACCTATTACCCCACCGACTAGTCCACCAACGACTGCACCAGCAGGACCGCCGACTGATCCAATCGCGGCCCCTGCTGCTGCACCACCTAAAGTTCCGGCACTGGTTGCAACCGGATGATCTCCGGCTTCATTCATATCCGGCACCCGGTGGCTTTCTTTATTCGGCAGATTTAAATCTTCACGTGCACTCCCCGAAGTCGGTGGGCTGTTTTTTAAGGTCTGGTCATTTTTAAAGGCTTCCCGATTTTCTTGATTCAGGTCAGGTTGATTTGTTGGATTGATACCTGAACCTGGCTGATTACTCGTTGTCATTCTGTTTCTCCCTTGATCCTGTTGAGACAAGATTGAAGTTTCATCTTGAATATTGCTTTTCATCATAGGGAAAGTTCAGGTTAATACTGTCCAAGTCCTGTCCGCTTTCAGTGAAGGAGTACTACGCTATGTATTTGTAAACCATTCATGTAACAGCCTGTCTGCCTTACATGTCAAAACATAAAAAAGGTACGTTTTCTATAACTATAATTCATAGTTTTCCATTTTCTGTAAGCATAAAAAACCTCTCTAAAAAGAGAGGTTCTAATAGAGGATTAAGCTTATTTAGTGGTTCGATCCCAAGCATCCTTGACCGCATGTTTAGCCTGTTCCCAGTTCAGGCGGGATTCACCTTTAAACTGTTCCCATTTGGTTTTTAGATCTGGTTCAACTTGATCAAAAGCCACTTTACCGTTGTAATGGGCACGATTTTCATAACCCAGTCGATATGCGCCACGATAATCACGATCATAGTCCAGATCAGCATAGGCATTACGGCTTTCACTGTAATATGGACGTTGCTGATGCTGTTCGCGCCAGTAATTATCATGCTCATCCAACAAGCCTGATGTTTCATTAGTAGTCCGATCTGGATGATCCGACGTTGAAATATCTTTGCCAGCAATACCACCCAGTACTCCACCAATGATGCCACCGACCAATGAACCGCCTGGGCCACCGACCATACCGAGTGTCGCACCGACTGCGGCACCGCCAACACTTCCCGCACCTGTTGCCAAAGCCTGATCGCCTTTTTCCGCTTCTTTTTCATCTGGATCAAGTGGTCTTGAGCTTTCTGTAGAAGCTAAATTAGGATCAGCTCCCTCTGCGATCGAAGGATCCATTTTTAACACTTCTTCATGCTTGACTGCGTTGCTTTCTTCAATCGAATCGCTTGGCATTGCCGGGTTAATGTTTGAAACTGGTCGATTGATTGTCATTCTGATTCTCCCTAAATTTTTTAAACAAGATTGAAATTTCATCCTGTTATAGATCTTTTCATCATAGGGAAAGTTCAGGTTAACTCTGTCCAAGTCCTGTCCACTTTAGGTGAATTTACTCAACAGCTATGTACAGGTAAGCTGTTCTTGTAACTATCGTGTGGTATTCAATGACGGAATATAAAAAAGGTACGGTTTATACAACCGTACCTTAAAAATTAAAAGCCTAACGAAAGGATAAAATCAGGTGGTTTCCAGCAAATTCACCTGCTCAACCTGTACATCACTCATGATCTGACCATGATCTAACAGGCTATTGAAATAGTCTTCCACCACCTTGTACTGATCAGCAGTATTTTCCACCTTATACATATTCTGGCGAAATTCATTACTGGAACGCAGGCCTTTGGTATACCAAGCGATATGTTTACGTGAGATCCGGCAACCGGAATATTCACCGTAGAATTCATATAGCTCTGCCAGATGTCCTAGCAATACATCTTTAACTTCAGCAATGCTTGGTGCCGCCAGCTTTTCTCCAGTCTTTAAATAATGTGCGATTTCACGAAAAATCCAGGGACGGCCTTGCGCCGCACGACCAATCATTACTGCGTCCGCACCAGTGTAATCTAGTACATATTTTGCCTTCTCTGGATTATCAATATCTCCGTTCGCAATCACAGGAATATTCAACATCGCTTTGACATCTTTAATCAGAGAATAGCGTGCCGTATTCAGGTACATATCTTCACGGGTACGGCCATGCAGTGCCAGCGCTACAATACCGGCTTCTTCCGCCCGTTTCGCCACGCGCATGATATTTTCCTGACCATTCAGATAACCCAGACGTGTTTTTAAAGTTACTGGTACATCAACTGCTGCAACTACAGCATCCAGAATCCGTGCAACTAGGTCTTCATCTTTTAACAGTGCTGAACCGGCCAGTTTATTGCAGACCTTTTTCGCGGGACAACCCATATTAATATCAACAATTTGCGCGCCATTGGCGACCTGATAACGTGCTGCTTCTGCCAGATCTTGTGGATCTGAACCGGCAATCTGCGCCGAAATCGGGGCAATCTCGCCATCAAAATTGGCACGATACAGACTTTTCTTGCTCATGCGCAAGGTCTTGTCCGAGGTCATCATTTCACTGACGGCATGACCTGCACCAAAATATTTGCACAGGGTACGGAATGGACGGTCAGTCACGCCTGCCATAGGAGCGACGATCAAATTATTTGACAGTTGATACGGACCAATATACATATAAATTCATCACTTTGTTGATTGGCATAGTATACTGCATCTGCCTTGATCGCTCATCTGTGGAATCTGATTTAGACAATATGAACAAACCCCTCAAGCCAATTTTTGCTGTTAAGTCTTGGTCTATCCTTGCCCTTTCCCTTACTTTAGCTGGATGTGGTAATGGTTCCTGGTGGTCCTCAGATGAGCCAACCATGGATGCTGATCAGATCCGTAAAGCCATTCCTGCACGTGTCAGTAACCGCGATTCATGGGCCAAAGACATCTATGACATCACTGAACAGCTGGGTATTCCACAGACCAAAGAAAATGTCTGTACCATTGTGGCAGTGGTCGATCAGGAATCCAATTTCCATGCCGATCCTGCGGTACCCGGTTTGGGTGATAAAGCCGTCAAAGAAGTTCAGGGACGTCTGGAAGAAAAATTTACCGAGAAACTGGGCGAAAATATTGGTGGAACAGTCGCTGGATATTTTGAGGATGTCCTGAAGAACTATCCAACACCAGAAAATAACTACCTCAGCCAGATGCGCAAGGTCAAAACTGAACGCGAATTAGATGAACTCTATCGTGAAATTTTTGATTTTATGGCGCAAAAATATCATGTCAGTGCACTCACTGGTGCAGCGAAACTGTTCGGCCAGAATATTGGTGAAAAAATGAACCCAATTACCACACTGGGTTCTATGCAGGTTCATATCAGTTATGCCAAAGAGCATAAACGCCAAGGCGGTAGCATTGCCGACCTGCGTACTGACCTATATAGCCAGTACGGCGGTCTTTACTATGGTATTCACCGTCTGATGATGTATCCGGCAGACTATGATAAGCCGCTATACCGCTTTGCTGACTATAACTCTGGTCGTTATTCTAGCCGTAATGCTGCATTCCAAAGTATGTTGAATGACCTGACCGAAACAGCGTTGGATCTAGATGGTGACTTATTGCTGTACAGCAAAGATGGCAGTGTACGTTCTCAAAAAAGCCAGTCTGAGCGTGAACTGATTAAAGTTTTTGCCAAACATAATTTTATTATCACTGAACGTCAGATTCGTTCTGACCTGAAAAAAGAGAAAGAAAAAGACTTTGAAGACACCATGACCTATCGTGGAGTGGTAAAGCTTTACGAAGAACAGACAGGCAAGAAAGCCATGTATGCCATTATGCCTGAGGTAGTGATTACGGGTCCAAAACTGAGCCGTGATTACAATACCAACTGGTTTGCTAGCCGTGTAGATGGCCGTTATCAGACATGCATGCGCAAAATCAAAAATCTCAAGCTCTAGCCCTGTTCGACTTTGATGGAACCTTGTATCCGCATGACAGCTTTACAGGGTTTATTTTTGATGTTCTGAAAAAACGGCATATCATTAAACGTGGCCTAAAAGTTTTACCTTGGATCATGGCGTATTATCTTAAGGTTTACCCTGCCCATAAGATGCGCCCCAAGCTGTATTGCGCAATGTTTAAAGGTTGTGAACTTAAGATGATTCAGCCTTTAGCCCAACACTATACGGATAAATTATTAAAAGAGCTCGAACCTTCTTTACTCAAGCAATTACAACAACATCAGCAACTTGGACATAAAATCATCCTAGTTTCTGCAACTATTGACCTATATCTTGAAATGATTGCTCAGGCTTTAAATGTTGAGTTGATCTGTTCCAAAGTCGAAATCAAGAATAGGAAACTAACAGGTAAATATCTGACACCGGACTGTAGCTGTATGCAAAAGAAGCTCAAAATCTTAGAAGTAGTTAATCTTGCAGATTATGAAGTGATTTATGCGTATGGGAATAGTGAGGAAGATTTGGAGATATTAAGTCTGGCGCAACATCATTATATGGTAGGAGCAGATAATATGCTTCCAAAACTAGGCTTGCTCTAATTAG